>NZ_BAAGYY010000041.1:0-425 GCF_054779015.1 Flindersiella endophytica | reverse complement strand
CTCGGTGTCTCGACCCCCGCGGTCAAGAGCGCGCTGCAACGAGCCCGCGCCCGCCTCGATGAGGTCGCACCCTCCCCCGACAACCTCACCGAACCGACCCAACCACACGCCCGGGAACTGCTACGCCACTACATCGCCGGATTCGAGAACGCCGACCTGACAGCCCTGGAGAAGGCGCTGCGCACCGACGCCGCCATCGAACTGGTGGGCACGCCGACCTGGTTCTCCGGCAAGGTGACCTGCCTGCGCTACCTGGCACACGTGATCGGAGCTCCTGGCCACTGGCTGATGACCCCGACCCACGCCAACAGCCAACCGGCAGCAGCCACCTACCACCGCACCGCCGACCAAACCCATCAAGCCCTCGGGGTCGCCGTCCTCGACGCCACCCCCACCGGAATCGCCCGCATCACCGTCTTCCCCGG
>NZ_BAAGYY010000040.1:0-697 GCF_054779015.1 Flindersiella endophytica | reverse complement strand
GGTTGCCGCCGACTTCGGGAGAGATTCGGTGTCAGAAACTCCACGGGTCAGGGTGGGGTGTGCGCGTCGGGTCGTCGGTCCAGATCAGGCGCGCCTCGACGTCGCGGCTGCCCAGCTTCGTCATTCGGTGGGCCGCCCAGCCGTTCCAGTGAATTTTGGTGGACTGCGGCATCCGGAACGCTGGCAGGTTGTTCGGCACCGCATCGGCGCGGAACACGGTCTTTCTGATTACGCCGTCCCATTCCGGCTCTGAGGAGCGTTCCACGTCCAGGCAGTCGACGACCTGCTCGACGAGAAAGAGGAACCAGTCTTCGCTCTCAATGCCGTCGACGTGAAGCGGCAGCAACGATCCGGCGGCCTCGAAGTCGCCTCGGAACAGGTCGACGATACGACGGCTGAAGATCGGCGCCTCATCTGCTCCGACGCCCACATCCACCAGACGCTGATCCGGGCCACCGGCCCATTCGGCGTTGATCACACTCGGATAGTCATCGGGTGACCCGGACAGCTGCCAGCGAATCACCTTGGTCAGCTCGCCCCCGATGGTCAGCACCCGGTAGTCGCCACGGTCGAGGCCCATGCTCGGCAGCAGTCGATACACCGCACGGTGTCGCCGGATGTCAGCCATAACGTTCTCACAGGCGGATTCTCGTGGTCCTGGTCCAGTTCGACGAATATGGCAGCTCCCGCAGACCGG
>NZ_BAAGYY010000039.1:0-536 GCF_054779015.1 Flindersiella endophytica | reverse complement strand
CTGTTCCGTACCTTCGTGTCACACCGGCGGCTGCGCAGCAACAGCGAGTTGCCATCCGAACAGCTTCCAGAAGGTGCGGCGCCGGTCGGCGACCCGGCACTGCGGTTGGCACTGTTCGAGGCGCTGGGCAAGCTCTCGCCGCGCGACCGCGCGATCGTCGTGCTGCGGTACTGGGAAGACCGCAGCATCGAGGAAACCGCGGCCGTACTCGGCGTCCGAAACGGGGTCGTGCGGACCCGGAGCTCCCGTGCGCTGCAACGGTTGCGTGCCCTTCTCGGCAACGACATTCAAGAGTTCGCCGAACAGTAGGAGGCACGAATACTCATGGGATTCGATGACGAGCTGCCTGACCGCTTGCGCGGCGGCGTCGACGGGCTGCAGCCGGACGTGTCCCGGTTGGTGTCTGGGGGGATGGCACGTGGCAAGCGCATGGTGCGGCGACGCCGGATCGTCCAGGTGGTGGCGGCCGGCGCGACGGTCGCGGTGCTGAGCGGAGTGGCGTACGCCGCGCCGTGGAACGGTGTGGGCGGTAACCA
>NZ_BAAGYY010000038.1:0-841 GCF_054779015.1 Flindersiella endophytica | reverse complement strand
CCTGGCTGGTGGGGGTGTGGGTCGGGTGGGTTCGGTGGTGTCCGCGGTGTCGCGGGGTGGCCGGTATGACGTGTTCGTGCGTGCTGCGGATGATCGGCTGCTGCAGTTGACGTATCTGGACGGGGCGTGGCATGGCTGGACGGATCTGGGTGGGCCGATCATTTCTGGTCCGTCGGTGACGGTGGATGCCGATGGCCGGTATGACGTGTTCGCGATCGGTTCGGATCACGGCCTGCTGCATCGGATCTTCGACGGGACCTGGCATGGCTGGGAGCACCTGGGTGGCGTGTTGCACTTTGGGGTGTCGGCGGTCAACGCGGGCCCGGGCCGGTTCGATGTCTTCGGGGTCGATACCGATTACCATCTGGTGCAGAAGGTGTACTCCGGCGGGCAGTGGAGCGGGTTCAACGACCTGGGTGGGGTGTTGACCTCGGCGCCCTCGGCGGTGACCGTTGACGGGCGTTATGACGTGTTCGCCACCGATACCGAGCATCATCTGGTGCAGAAGGTGTACTCCGGCGGGCAGTGGAGCGGGTTCAACGACCTGGGTGGGGTGTTGACCTCGGCGCCGTCGGTGACGCGGCGGGGTGGCCGGTATGACGTGTTCGCCATCGACACCGATCGTCATCTGGTGCATCGGGTCTACGACGGCACTGCCTGGGGCGGTTACGAGGACCTGGCCGGCGGGTTGACCACCGGTCCGGCCGCGGTCAACCCGGCGGCTGGACGCTATGACGTGTTCGCCGCCGACACCAGCCACCGCCTAGCCCAAAAGATCTTCACCGGCGGCTCCTGGAACCCCTGGAACATCCTCAACACCACCCAACTCGCCACCTAACAA
>NZ_BAAGYY010000037.1:0-1602 GCF_054779015.1 Flindersiella endophytica | reverse complement strand
GCAGCAGCCGATCATCCGCAGCACGCACGAACACGTCATACCGGCCACCCCGCGACACCGCGGACACCACCGAACCCACCCGACCCACACCCCCACCAGCCAGGGTGCGGGCGACGTCGGAACGCATCTTGTCGAGATCGATGAATGACGGATCGATCTTGCCCGTGGTGCTGGTCTCCCTGTGGCCGCGGGCATAGCTCGCATCTCTGCCCAACTGGTCCAGCACTGCGGCGGTCGCCGTCACCGACGCTGAATACTGGGCGCTGGTCATGGACTGGTTGACCCCGTTGTAGTCGATTTCCCAGCCGATCAGCATGGTGTTGCCGTCGCCGACCGGGATCGGCCCGCTTCCACCACTGGCTCCGGCATGGTTGGCCCGGCCACCGGAGATGATGTGGAACACGCCGTTGTAGTCCACCAACGCGTGGCAGAGCGGCCCTTGCAGGTCCGGCCTACCGTTGATGACGACGTTCAGGGAAGGCGCCGGGTTGGAGGCGCTCGACGTAGCTGCGGTGTGATGCCACAGAACGCCAATCGGCGAGAACGATCCGCTCACCGCGCGGGCGGTCCAGTTACCTTCCTCGACGACTCGCACACCGGCCGATCGCAGCACTCCGGCGAGCCAAGGGATCGTAGACACTACCGAACCCCCAGATCCGCTAGGCATTCGATGGCAGGGACGTCCGCATGAGCTCTGAGTGGAACCAGCGTCAGGGCTGCCACAGCCAGCGGAATCAAGCCGAGCAGGCTTCGCCGCGTCGGGGCGCCGGGAGATGTACCTCTCGTCATTCTCTGTTACACCTTCCTGGTCCTTGTTGGCTGAAATTCACAGACCAATGGAAGCTGAGCGCGCGCGGGTGCACCAGGAAGAAGCACCGGAAACAGTAGTGTCAGGAGATTGCGGGCAACCTTTCCTGGCGGGCCGATAGTCGTCGATTAGCGTCTTATCAATGTCGGCTCGCGCAGTGCCGCATCCAATCTCTTCGCCGGCATGTGTATTCAATGTCAAGACCATCACGGAAGGCTGCTTGATGGAATTAACCGAAAAACGCTATAGAAGGCACCGCTGGATATACGTGCCACTATTAATCGCCGTCGTTTTGTCCATTGTCTCCCTGCCAGCCAGTCAGCCAGCCACGGCGGCACCGCAGAGCGGACCCGATCTCTGAGCACAGGTTGCCCAAGTCGCTGGCTTCCAGGGCGAGAGGCTGCTGACGGCAGTGGCCGTCTCGCTCGCAGAGTCCCGCTGCAACCCGCTCGCCGTAGGCCAGAACGGACCTACGGCCGGCTGCCCGTCCGGGTCACGTGACCGCGGCCTGTGGCAGATCAACGACTGCTACCACGCAGAGGTTTCCGAGTCGTGTGCGTTCGATCCGCAGTGCAACGCCAATGCGGCATACCGGATCTCGAGCCAGGGGACGAACTGGTCCCCGTGGTCCACCTTCAACAGCGGCTCGTACCGGAACTGGCTCGACGAAGCAGCCGCCGCCGTCGAGAACCTGGCTGGTGGGGGTGTGGGTCGGGTGGGTTCGGTGGTGTCCGCGGTGTCGCGGGGTGGCCGGTATGACGTGTTCGTGCGTGCTGCGGATGATCGGCTGCTGC
>NZ_BAAGYY010000036.1:509736-510326 GCF_054779015.1 Flindersiella endophytica | reverse complement strand
AGCGTGGCCAGGTGCTGGTCAGGACGGATTCGGGTGGCTGCTCGAAACTGTTCCTGCACCACATCACCGACCAAGGGTTGGAGTACTCGATCGGGTTCCCCGCCCACGAAACGGTCAAGACGGCGATCGAGACGATGCCAGCCCAGGCCTGGCGCGCCGCCCTCGACAGCGACGGCGAGGTTCGTGAAGGGGCGCAGGTGGCCGACCTGACCGCCTGGATGCCCGACCCCACACCTGCGACCCGGCCCGGGCCGCAGGACTGGCCGAAGGGCATGCGGGTGATCGCCCGCCGCGAACGACCGCATCCGGGCGCCCAACTGCGGTTGACCGACCACGACGGCTGGCGGATCACCTGCTTTGCCACCAACACCCAAGGTCCCGGCTGGACCGCGGCCGCGCTGGAGGTGCGGCACCGGCAACGCGCCCGCTGCGAAGACCGCATCCGCACAGCCAAAGACACCGGCATGCGTAACCTGCCCTTCCACGGCTACGCCCACAACCAACTCTGGCTCGAAATCGTCGCCCTCGCCACCGATCTCCTGGCCTGGATGCAGACCCTGGCCTGGGATCAGCACGAGCCAGCCCGCCGA
>NZ_BAAGYY010000036.1:362246-509597 GCF_054779015.1 Flindersiella endophytica | reverse complement strand
ATCAAATCCGGGCGCCGGCGACGACTCCGCCTGCCACAAGGCTGGCCCTACAACCACCTCATCCACACCGGCCTCGCAGCGCTGCAAACCGCCTGACCAAGCCCCACCGCCCCTACCACCAAGGACCCAGACAACCGGCGAACCGAGCGCCGGGAACCACCCCTGCCCACACCCAGCCACCCACACCAGCAACGACCAGCACGAGATCAACGCCACCGATCGCCAGCCACATGAAAGATCGAGGCTAGAACGCCTGGTTGGCGAATCCCTTACGGGCAACGGCATCCAGCCAGGTGCGATAGACCGAGGTCGTCGTGTGCGGGTTGCCGCTCGTCACACCGAGCCGGCTTCGCGACTGGTCGAACGCGGCCTGGGTGAGCGGACCCCAGATCTTGTCGACGGACAGGCCGGAGTCCATGAACTCGTTGCAGACCGCCTGCACGAAACCGACGTCGGAGGAGGTGCTCTTGCCGAGGATGACCGGGAGCCCACCGAAGTCGGAGTGGATGTGGTCGTAGTGGTCGGAGTTGTACGTGCGGTCCAGCGACCAGCGGAAGTGCGCGCGCAGCGTGGCATCCACCGCGTAGTAACGCTTGCGCAGGTCTGCCGGCTTGGAGGTCTGCCAGTCCAGGCCGATCATCCGGGAGATCCGCCCGTCGGTCCAGGCGATCTCGTCGATGTCGATCGCCGTGCCGGCGCCGTGCTGTCCGGTCTTGTTGACGTACGCGCCCGCGGACGTGATGAACTCCAGCCCCGGATAGCCCTGGCTCGCGCTGATGCTGCGCAGCCGCCGCACCCACGGCACGAGTGTGTCGAAGAAACCGAACGTGCAGTAGAACGTCGCCGGCTTGCGCACACCCGTCCCGTCACGGATGTACATCGTCGGCGTGCCGTCGATGTTGTTGAAGGCCTTCTCGTTGGCCGCAAGCGGCCCGTACGGAAGCGACGGCGGTACGTAGAGCATGTCCTCGCCAGTGTCGGCGTGTGCGGCGGTGGCGAGCAGCCCGGAGCCGGCGACTCCGGCGCCGATCGCGCCAATGGCCCCGGCGCGGAGCAAGCCGCGCCGGGATGGTCGTGATGCCTCAGACATGATGGTTTCCCCTCGAAAAGAACAAGCGGTGGCCAGAACCATCGTGCTGAAGGAACCACGCGAATTCGAGGGCGTGGGCACCTTGCTGCCGTGCGGCCTCGCGGCTACTCCTCGCCGCTCCACCAGCCGCCGCCGGCCTGGAGGCGGCTGTAGATCAACCGGTCGACGAGCAGATGAGAGGTGAGTGGTGAAGTCGCGCTCGGAGAATCCGATGTCGAACAGGATCGTGCGCAGCCGGCACGGTTGCGGACGATCCGGACGGAGGGAGCTGGCACACCTTTCGCAGCGTCAGCGTCCTGGCAGCTTGTCGCCGCCGAGGGTGGCGACGGCCGCGGCGAACTGGTTGCCGCGGTCGAACTCGTTGATGAACAGGCCGAAGCTCGCGCAGCCGGGGGACAGCAGCACGTGCCTCGCTCCCTCCGGTACGGCCAGCTCGCGCGCGAACGAGACCGCCTCGACCATGCTCGACGCCTCCCGCACCGGCCTCGCGTAGCCGCGGGAGCGCAGTGCTTCCAGCAGCTGGTCGGTGCCCGTACCCGGCAGGAACACCAACGCCGCTTGAGCCTTCTCGATCGCGTCGAGCATCGGCGTGAAGTCGGAGCCCTTCGCGACGCCGCCGCAGATCAGCACCAGCGGTCCCTGCGACGACAGTGCTTCCAGCGCGGACGCCACTGCGATCGGCGCGGTGGCCGCGGTGTCGTTGACGTACGTCACGCCGTCGACCGTGCCGATCGGCTCGAGCCGGTGCTGGACACCGCGCAGCTCGGGCACCGTCCGGCTGATCAGCTCCGGCGGCCGTCCGTTGATGTAGGCGGCGGCAGCGGCGAACGCGAGGTTGACCCGATTGTGCTTGCCCAACAGGGAAAACCCGTCGAAGCCACACAACGTCACCGCCACGCCGTCGGCGCCGGTCCAGACGACGCCGTCGGACGAGAGCGACACGACGGCGGCGTGCTCCAGGTCGGCGACCGCGACCGGGCGGTCCGGGTCCTGGACGAAGACCTTCCGCGACGGTGCCTTGGCGCACAGCTCGGCGAGCTCCGGATCCCACGCCGGCAGGACGGTCCAGTCGTCAGCGCCCTGGCCGAGCGCGAGCGAGGCCTTCACCGAGCGGTACGCGGGCAGCGAGCCGTACCGGTCGAGGTGGTCGTCGTCGATGTTGGTGATGACGGCGACCTGGACGGGCCAGCCGGGCAGTGCCTCCAGTTGCTGCGCCGAGACCTCCAGCAACACGCGGTCGGAGGCCGTGAGCTCGTCCAGCAACGCGATCGCCGGCACACCCATGTTGCCCGCGAGGTGTACGTGGCTGCCGTCGGCCTCGAGCAGCTGGTGCAGCAGGCTGGTCGTGGTCGTCTTGCCCTTGGTGCCGGTGACCGCGCTGATCGGGGCCGGGCAGTGCTTGGCGAAGTAGCCGAGCTCCATCCAGATCGGCTTGCCGAGTTGACGCGCCAGCGAGAGGTACGGTGACGTGGGCGGCACGCCAGGGTTGCGCAGCACCACGTCGGCCCACTCGATGTCCTCCTCGCGGTGCTCGCCGAGGACGAACTCCGCGTCCACGCCTCGTTCGCGCAGCGCCGACAGCGCGGGCGCCAGCAGCGCCTCCGAACGCAGGTCGGTGATGCGTAGCGTCGCGCCCTGCGCGGCGAAGTAGCGCGCGACCGCGACGCCACCGCCGATCACCCCGAGCCCGAGGATGAGGACCCTGCGTCCTGCCAGAGAGTCGGTGGTCACCAGCCGCGCTTCCGCCACTCGCCGAGGTTGGGGCGTTCGGCACCGAGCGTGGTGTCCTTGCCGTGTCCCGGATAGACCCAGGTCTCGTCGGGCAGCCGGCCGAACAACTTCTCCTCGACGTCGTTGATCAGCGTCTCGAAGTTTTCCTTGCTGCCGTGGGTGTTGCCGACGCCGCCGGGGAACAGGCTGTCGCCGGTGAAGATGTGCGGCCTGCCGCCTGACTCGTCGTAGAGCAGCGTGATCGAGCCGGGCGTGTGCCCGACCAGGTGGATCACCGACAGCTCGTGGACGCCGACCGCCACCTGGTCGCCGTCGTGCAGCTCCTCGTCGGTGGGCACCGGGATCCCGGAAGCGTCGTCGGCGTGGGCGGCCGTGACGGCACCCGTCTGATCGACGACCTCCTGCAGCGCCTGCCAGTGGTCGCCGTGCTGGTGGGTCGTGATGACCCTGGTCAGCTGCCCGCCGCCGGACTCGACGAGCGCGAGCAGCGTCTGGGCGTCGTTGGCCGCGTCGATCAGCACCTGCTCGCCGGTCTCGCGGCAGCGCAGGAGGTATGCGTTGTTGTCCATCGGCCCCACGGACACTTTCGTGAGCACGAGCCCTGCCAGCTCCCGGACCTGGGGCGGCCCGCCGACCTTGACCTCTCCGGTGTACGCCATGGCTCCGACCTTAACGGTTGGCGCGTGCGTCCAACTTTGGAACCGGCTGTTGACGCGCCGTACCCAACGGCGATAACCAGGACCGACACCCCCTGTTGCGGGAGGTAGCCATGCCGGAACCGGTCGTACGCTTGCGAACGGTCAGCAAGCGCTATGGCCCGATCGTCGCGGTGAGCGAGGTCGACCTCGACCTGTTCCCCGGCGAGGTGCACGTCGTCGCAGGTGAGAACGGTGCGGGCAAGTCGACTCTGATGCGGTTGCTCGCCCAGATCGAGCCGGCCGACTCCGGGTCGATCCTGGTCGACGGCGCCGAGATGTCGTTCCATGGGCCGCGTTCGGCGCAGCGCCTCGGCATCTCGATGGTGCACCAGGAGCTCGCGCTGGCGCCGGACCTCACCGTCGCGGAGAACCTCTTCCTCGGCCGTGAGCCGTCGCGGCTCGGCGTGATCGGGCGGTCCGAGCAGACCCGGCGGGCGTCGGTCCTGCTGCAACGCGTCGGGCTGAACGTCGACCCGGGCCGGGTCGTCCGCGGGCTGTCGGTGGCGCAGCAGCAACTGATGGAGATCGCCAAGGCGCTGGGTGTCGACGCCCGGGTCGTCATCATGGACGAGCCGACGGCGACGCTGAACGACACCGAAGTCGACGAGTTGCTCGACGTGATCGGAAACCTGCGCTCGACCGGCATCGCCGTGCTGTACATCTGCCACCGGCTGGAGGAGATCTTCCGGATCGCCGACCGGGTGACGGTCATGCGCGACGGGCGGGTCGTCGAGACCCGGGCGGTGGGCGAACTCGATGAGCGGACGCTCGTACGGCTGATGGTCGGGCGCGACATCGCGCAGCTGTATCCCACGCCGGACACCACGCCGGGCGAGGTCGTGCTGCGGGTGTCGGGCCTCGGCCGTTCCGGCCGGCTGGGACCGTGCGACTTCTCCGTACGCGCGGGCGAGGTGCTGGGCATCGCGGGCCTGGTCGGGTCAGGGCGGACCGAGCTGGTGCGCGCGGTGTTCGGCGCGTACCCGATCGACACCGGACAGGTCGAGGTCGATGGTGTCGTACGGCGGATCCGGCGGCCGTCAGACGGCCTCACGGCCGGGATCTGTTACCTGTCGGAGGACCGCAAGGGTGACGGGCTCGCGGTCGACCTGCCGATCGCGCACAACATCACGATGGCGAGCCTGCCGTCGTTCTACGGCGTGCTGCGCCTCTCGGAGGAGCGGCGACGCGCCGAGCGTCGGCGGGACGGGCTCGGCATTCGTACACCGTCGGTGGACCGGGCCGTGCGTACGTTGTCCGGTGGCAACCAGCAGAAGGTCGCGGTGGCGAAGCTGCTGGAGACGAACGCGCGCGTGCTGTTGCTCGACGAGCCGGCGCGCGGCATCGACGTCGGGGCGAAGGCCGAGATGTTCCGGCTCATAGCGGAGCTTTCGCGACTGGAAGGCAAGCAGAGCAAGGCGATCGCGATGGTCTCGTCGTACCTGCCCGAGTTGCTGGCGATGTGCCACCGGCTGCTGGTCATGCACGAAGGCAGGATCGCGGGCGAGCTGGTCCGTACGGATCCACGATGGTCGGAGGAGGGCGTGATGGCGCTTGCGACTGGGGCCTCGGCCGCTGCGGCTTCTGGGGGCGCGGCATGAACCTCGCGGTGTGGCTGCGACCGTTGCGGCACCGGACGACGCAGACGTTGTCGCAGCTGACGGCCGGCGCCGCGTTGGTGGTGCTGGCCGTCGCGCTGTCGGTGGCGTCGGACAAGTTCCTGACGGCCGACAACCTGTTCAAGATCGGGCAGCAGACGGCGGTGACGGCGATCATCGCGATCGGCATGACGCTGGTCATCATCACGGCCGGGATCGACCTGTCGGTCGGTGCGGTCGCGGCGGTGGCCGGCGTGGGCGCCGCGTTGCTGATGTTCGATCTCGGCGTGGCGTGGCAGCTCGCGACCGTGGCCGGGGTGCTGATCGGCGCCTTGGCAGGCGTGATCAACGGCCTGCTGGTGTCGGTGGCCGGGATGGCGCCGTTCCTGGCAACGCTCGGAATGATGAGCGTGTGCAAGGGGCTGGTGTTCATCCTGACGCCGAAGGCGGTGTACGGGCTGCCGGGTGACTTCCGGCTGCTGGGGCAGGGGGAGTACGGACCGATCCCGATTCCCCTGATCTTGCTGGTGATCACGGCCGTGCTCGGGCATCTGGTGCTGACCCGGACGAAGCTCGGTCGGTATTCGTACGCGATCGGGTCCAACCCGGACGCGGCGCGCCTGTCGGGCATTCCGGTACGGCGTTACCTGACGGCGGTCTACGTGATCGCGGGTGCGATGGCCGGCTTCGGCGGGATGATAGCCGCGTCCCGGGTCAACTCCGGCCAGCCGAACTTCGGGATCGGCCTGGAGCTCGACGTGATCGCGGCCGCGGTGATCGGCGGGGCGTCGCTGGCCGGCGGGCAGGGCTCGGTGGCCGGCACGCTGATCGGCGCGTTCATCCTCGCACTGATCCGGAACGGCTCGGTCCTGCTCGACATCAACCTCTTCTATCAGAACGTCATCATCGGGCTCATCATCTGGATAGCGGTCTGGTGGGACATCGTGCGCCGCAGGCGGATCGCGGCGCGTACGGGAACGTGAAAGCCTTCGAGACAAGGGAGTTGGAGCGATGCGGAAGACACCTGTCGAGCTGGCGGCCGCTCTCCTGCTGGCGCTGGTGGTGGGACTGGGCGGCTGCGGCGGGGCCAACGTACGTGGTGAAGGTGATGACGGCGACTCGACGAAGGGCGCGAGTGCGGCGCCGGAACGTAAGACCGGGCCGATCAAGCTGGCGGTCGTACCGAAGGCCGTGGGCTTCGACTTCTGGGAGCAGGTGAAGGTCGGGGCCGAGTGCGCGGCCAGCAAGCACAAGGACGTCACGGTGCAGTGGGACGGCGTGCAGGCCGAGACAAACGTGAGCGGCCAGGTCGACCTCCTGTCGAACTTCATCACCCAGGGCGTCGACGGCCTCGTCTACGCCGCGACCGACGCCAAGGTGCTGGCCGACGTGACGGCGGAGGCCAAGCGGGCGGGCCTGGTCGTGGTCAACATCGACTCCGGAACCGACCCGCAGCCGGCGGACGTCGCCCTGTTCGCGACGGACAACGAGGCGTCTGCCACCAAGGCCGCCGACCTGCTCGCATCCGCGCTGGGGAAGGGGAATCACGACATCGCGCTGATCCCGTTCCAGCCGGGAACCGCGACCAACGACCAGCGGGTGGAGGGCTTCACCGCCGGGCTGGCGAAGCACCCGAACCTCAAGAAGGTGGCCGAACAGTCGTCGGAGTCGGACTACAACGAGGGCCTGCGGGTGACCGAGGACATCCTCACCGCCCACCCCGACCTCGACGGCATCTTCGCCGCCAACGAACCCGGCGTCCTGGGCGCGGCCGAAGCCGTCCGGCAGGCAGGCAAGGCCGGCAAAGTGAAGATCATCGGCTGGGACGCGGCCCCGGACGAACTCAAAGCCGTCCGCGACGGCACGATCGACGCACTGGTGGTCCAGAACCCGTTCCGCATGGGCTACGACGGCGTGAACGCCGCGGTGTCGGCGCTGCGGGACGGCAAGTCTCCCAAGAACACCGACACGGGCGTGACATTCGTGACGAAGGAGAACATCGACAGTCCGGAGGTCAAGGCAGTGCTGAAGCCGAGCTGCGCCAACCCCCCGACCGGCTGAGAGTCCCGCGAGATGGGTGCCAATGGTCCCTTGACGTTGGTGCGCCCGGCTGCGAAGGATTGGGCCCTACAGTAAGGAGGTGGTCAGCGTGGCAAGGATGATGGCTGACTGCCGGAGATGGCCGAGCGACAGCAACTGTTCGCTGACGATCATCGGTGAGGAAGATGAGGTCGTGCGTGCCTCTGCTGAGCACGCGGCCTCCGTTCACGGCCACGAGGACACCCCGGAGCTACGTGATCAGCTCCGGCAGTTCCTCGAGCCCGCGTCCGCGTACTCCAATGAGGCGCGGGTACAGGAACCCATGTCGGGCTGAGGCCCGCCATTTGGGCGGCGCGCGTCCGGTGCCTGCGTAGGCGCGAAACAGGCACTGGACGCGTTGCCTCTGCATGACCATGTCACCCGGAGAAACACATGAAGTTCGTTCAGATCATCGACTTCGAAACCACCAAGGCCGCAGAGATGAACGCTCTCATGGACGAGTGGCTGGCGGCGACCGAAGGCAAGCGGATCCCGACCAGCGCGACGCTCGGCCACGACCGCGACAACACCAACCGCTACGTCGAGATCGTGGAGTTCCCGTCGTACGACGACGCCATGCGCAACAGCGATCTGCCGGAGACCTCCAGGTTCGCCGAACGCATGAGCAAGCTCTGCACCGCCGGCCCCACGTTCGTCAACCTCGACGTGGAACGCGAGGAGCTGCTCTAGCGTCCGGGTTCGCCGCCCCTCTGGATCAGGACCACGAGCGACACCCATCCAAACGTAACGGCTGTTCTTGTTGTAGAGTACAACGAGAACAGCCGTTACGTTTGGAGGCTCGTGCCGAAGCTCACCGAGGCCCGCCGCGCGATGCGGCGTGGCCAGATCGCGGTGGCCGCGCTGCGGTGCTTCGCACGTAACGGCCTGGAACGCACGTCGATCATCGACATCGCCACGGAGTCCGGGCTGTCGGCGGGCTCCATCTACTCGCACTTCCGCAACAAGGCCGACCTGGTGGCGGCGGTGACCCGCGAGGTGCTTGACCGCAAGGCCGCGCTCCTCGAGGCGTACGCCGCGCAGGACCACCCGCCCGGCCCGGACGATCTACTGGCGCGCCTGAGTGCCGCCATCACACCGGAGATGGCCCGCGTGGCCGTGCAGACCTGGGGCGAGGCGACGACCGACCCGGCGTTGCGCGACCTCGTCCTCGCGATGTCGGCGGGGATGCGCGAGCTGCTGCACGACTACCTGACGTCCTGGCTGGTGAGGACCGAAGGCCGCGACCCCACCGAAGCCCGTGAGCTCGCGGGGCCGATGGCCGGCCGGGTGATTGCGCAGTATCAGGCCGAGCAGCTGAGCGCCGCACTTCAAGACGACGAGGAGACAGGAACATGACCGACACCCACACCCCGCGACCCGGTGGCACGGGCTCACTCGCATCCCACACCGTTGCCAGGGTCGGCTACGGCGCCATGCAGCTGGCCCGGCTGCACGCCGACCGCGCCCAGGCGATCGCGGTGCTGCGCCGCGCGATCGAGCTCGGCGTCGATCACCTCGACACCGCCGAGTTCTACGGTGATGGGTACGTCAACGACCTGATCCGTGAGGTGCTGCGCCCGGACGACGGCGTGGTGGTCGTCAGCAAGGTCGGCGCGGAGTCCGACCCGGGCAACCAACCTCCGCTGCGACTCGCGCAGCGACCGGAACAGCTGCGTGCGAGCGTCGAGGACAACCTGCGCAGCCTCGGCGTCGATCGGATCCCGGTCGTCAACCTCCGTCGTACCGACGGTGGCCCGGGCGTACGTGCCCACCGCGGCCAGCAGGTCGACCTCGACGACCAGCTGGCCGTGCTGACCGCACTGCGCGACGAGGGCAAGATCGGGGCGATCGGCCTGAGCGCCGTCACTCTCGACGTGCTGCGCCGCGCCCTGCCCGCGGGTATCGCCTGTGTCCAGAACGCCTACAGCCTCGTCACCCGCGACGACGAGGACCTGCTCGAGCTCTGTGTCGCCGAGGGCATCGCGTGGGTGCCGTTCTTCCCGCTCGGCGGCGCCTTCCCGGCCATGCCCAAGGTGACCGACGAGCCGGCCGTACGCGACGCCGCCGGCAAGCTGGGCGTGACGGCGGAGCAGGTCGGCCTCGCCTGGCTGCTGCACCACGCGCCGAACGTCCTGCTCATCCCCGGCACCGCGACCATCGACCACCTGGAAGCGAATCTGGCCGCCGGCGCCATCACGTTCGACGAGGCGACCCTCGCCACGCTCGACGCTGTGCCTTCCCGCTCCTCGCAGGTAGCCCTCGCCTGAAGTGTTGGCCGGATCCGGCCACGAAAACCGTCGGGCGCGAAACGGACTTGCCTGCCTAGCCTCACCGGCATGGCTGAACTTTCCCCGGGGACGACCCCGGACCCCGATTGCATCGCAGCCCTCGAGGCCTGGCAGTCCATCCTCGGAGAGGCCCGGATCGAGCCGATCCGGCTGACCGAGCTTCCGTTGTGGCGGGTCGTCGCCGAGGACGGCCGGGCGTACGCGCTCAAGAAGCTGCCGGAGTTCCCGCCCGGGGCCGGCCCGGTCGACGCCTACCGCGTCATCACCCACCTGCGGGCCAAGGGCATTCCGGTCGCGGCACCGATCGTCACCGATGGCGCCGCCATCCACACCGTCGTGGCGGAGCGGCGCTACTCCCTGGTCCCGTTCGTGCCCAGCGATCCGGGCAACCACGAGACCGGCCCACACGCCAAGCAGACCTCGTACGCGATCGGCAAGGCCATCGCCGAGTTCGACAGCGCGCTCGCCGACTGCCCGTGGCCGGTGAGCTCGTTCGTCGACGACCCGGCCCCGGACATCCTCGACGGGGCCCTGCCCAAGCTGCCGGAGGTCGCCGAGATGGTTGCCCCGCTGACCGACCGGCTGCGCGAGACGGTGACCGGCCTGCCCATGCAGCGCATCCACGGCGACTGCAACACCGGCAACGTGCTCGTCCACCGGGGGAACGTGAGCGGCTTCATCGACATCGATCACCTGTCGCTCGGCCCGAGAGTGCGCGACCTCAGCGACTACCTGGCCAGCCGGCTGCGCGACCAGCTGGACGCGCCGGGAACCGCGCCGATCCTCGCCGTGCTGAGCGACTACGTGGCCGGCTATCACGCGACCGCCGAGCTCACCGACCAGGAGCTGGCGGCGGTCGTGCCGATCATCCTGCTGCTCGAGATCGGCCTCGTCCGCTGGTTCCTGTACGGCTGGGTGCCCAACCCCGCGAAGCAGCACCTGAGCATGCGGGCGATCGCCTGGATCACCGAGCACTTCGACGAGCTCGTCTCGGCGGCGGCACCGTAGCCGGGATCAGGCTCGTAGCCCATCTGCCGCCGGCTATCCGTGCTAATGTTTCCTCTATTGACAGGCTATCGGTATGCAAATAGACTGATAGCCCTGTCTTAGGATGGAGGTGGCGATGACCGGCGACGTTGGCGGGACGGCGGAGTCTGCGAAGCCCCAGGCGAAGAAACGCAGTGCTGGGTTTCCCCTGTTGCCGCTCAAGGAGTCTGTAGAGGCGATCCTTACGATCGGCCAAAATGGTGCGGACCACACTCAGGACGCTGCAGCCGCTTATCTAGGGCACAGTACGACGAACAGCGGCGCTTTCCGGAGCAAACTGGCCTCCTTGCGCGACTGGGGGCTGATTGAACGCGGTAACCGGGATCGCGTAACGCTCAGTGCGCTCGCGCAGCAACTCGTCTTGGATGGTCTGGACGAGACCAGTAGTGGCGAACTTCTTCTGGCTGCGTTCGAGTCATGCCGAATCTTCGGAATGCTTTACAACGACAGCGCGAAGGGCACTCCGCTCGACGTTCAGCGGGTACGGACCTCCGTGGTCATGCGTCATGGGGTTGCTTCGGACCAAGCGGACAAATTCGTCGAAAGCTTCATTGAGAGTGTCGTGTATGCCGGACTCGGGCAGTTCGATGGCTCCAAAGTGACCTTGCTGCCACGTGAGGCGGCGTTCAAGGCACGTGATCTTCCAGAAGAGGTGGTTGAGCGTGATGCCGGCGATGTCGGATCTGCCGAAGCGGCGACGTACGGCAACGGGCCTATAGTCACTCCATCACCGCCGGGAGCGACAAGTCCTGCCATCGTGGCGCTACGCCAAGCCTGGCCAATTGACGGCGGCGAGATTGAGTTCGTGATCCGGACCGCCGAACCGCTACCGGCGGCCATCTACGGTCTGGTGGCCGATATGGCCGAGGTTGCGGAAAAAATGAGGGCGAAGCTCATGACCGCTACCGGCAGCTCGGCGGCCAGCCCACCGCCACAAAAGACAGGCGTCTCAGCATCCGAGTCGGGCGAATAGGGGGCTACGGGCGCCATGGAGGTTGCTGTCCTGGTCGGGTTGGCGGTGATGGCCGTAGTTGCCGTCATGGCGTTTCTCTGTTTTGCCGCCTATCTCCTGTTCCTTCGGTTCGTGATCAACAAGACCGGTAGCACGGAGAGCCTTCGGGACGTGGCGACAGCTATTCGGGCGTACAAGGTGCCGATACCGACCCGCAACGGGGGCAAGACGGCGCGACGTTAACTGCGGTGCGTGGGCTGGCTGTTCTGTGAGATCCTTACCAACTGTGACCGACATTCCGAAGCTGCTCGCCGATCGGCTGGCCCCCGCGTTCGCGGAGGTGACCGGCCTGCCCACCGAAGCCGTCGACCCCGCGATCCGGCGTTCCGACCACGCCGACTACCAGGCGGACGCCGCGCTCCGCCTGGCGAAGCAGGCTCGCCGGTCACCTCGAGACATCGCCCAGGCCGTCATCGAGAAAGCAGACCTGGACGGCCTGGTGGCCAGGGCCGAGATCGCCGGGCCGGGATTCATCAACCTCACGCTCGACGACGGCGCGCTCGACCGGGTTGTCCAGGAGATCTCGGCCGACGACCGGCTCGGCGTCGCGCCGGCGGCCACGCCTCAGCGGATCGTGGCCGACTACTCCGCGCCCAACATCGGCAAGGAGCTGCACGTCGGCCACCTGCGCTCGACGATCATCGGCGACGCTGCCGTACGCCTGCTGGAGTTCCTCGGCCACGAGGTGCTGCGCAAGAACCACCTCGGCGACTGGGGTACGACGTTCGGCATGCTGATCGAGCACGCCATCGACAGCGGCATCGAGCCGACGCCCGAGAGCTTCCACATCGGTGACCTCACGGCGTTCTACCAGGGCGCGCGGGTCAAGTTCGACAGCGACGAGGCCTGGGCCGAGCGGGCCCGCAAGCGCACCCGGCTGCTGCAGAGCCACGACGCCGAGACGCTGAAGTACTGGCAGCTCTACATCGACGAGTCCGCCAAGCACTTCCAGGTGATCTACGACCGGCTCGACATCACGCTCACGCCCGAGCACAAGGCGGGCGAATCGGCCTACAACGACGGCCTGGCGCCGCTCGTCGAGGAGCTCGAGCAGAAAGGCCTGCTGCGCGAGAGCGAGGGCGCGCAGTGCGTCTTCCCCGAGGGCTTCACCGGCCGCGACGGCAATCCGTACCCCATCATCGTCCGCAAGCGCGACGGCGGCTACAACTACGAGGCGACCGACCTGGTGGCGATCCGCCGGCGCATCCTCGACGAGCACGCCGACCGGATCCTGTACTTCGTCGCCAACGAGCAGCACCTGCGGCTGGAGATGGTGTTCCAGGCGGCCCGCGAGGCCGGCTGGCTGAAGGAGCCGGTGAGCGCCGAGCACATCACGTTCGGCATGGTGCTCGGACCGGATCGCAAGCGGCTGCGGACCCGGTCCGGTGAGCTGCCGAAGCTGATCGACCTGATCGACGAGGCGATCGCGCGGGCCGACGCCGTGGTCGAGGAGAAGGCGCCGGACCTGCCGGCTGACGTGCGGGCGTCAGTCGCACGCGACGTCGGCGTCGGTGCGGTGAAGCACGGCGACCTGTCGGCCGACCGGATCAAGGACTACCTCTACGACCTCGACCTGATGGTGTCGTTCGACGGCAACACCGCGGGCTACCTCCAGTACGCCCACGCGCGGATCCACTCGGTGTTCCGCAAGGGCGGCGTCGACCCGGCCGACCTGCGCGGGCAGGAGGTCCACGTCACGCACCCGCACGAGCACGCGCTCGTGCTGCGGCTGGGCGAGTTCGAGGGCGTGCTCCACCGCGCGTCGGAGCGGATCGAGCTGCACCGGATCGCCGGCTACCTCTATGACCTGGCGTCGGCGTTCACGACGTTCTACGAGCACTGCCCGGTGCTGCGTGCCGAGGACGAGAAGACCCGCGTCTCCCGGCTCGTGCTGTGCGACGTCACCGCGCGCACGCTGGCCACGGGGCTCTCGGTGCTCGGGATCAGCGCGCCCTCCCGCATGTAGCGGTCCACGGGGCGTGAGATCCTTACGTCCCGTGACCGACATTCCCAAGCTGCTCGCCGAACGGCTGGCGCCCGCCTTCGCGGAGGTCGCCGGCCTTCCCGTGGAGGACCTCGACCCCGCGGTCCGGCGCTCGGACCATGCCGACTACCAGGCCGACGCCGCCCTCCGGCTCGCCAAGCAGGTCCGACGGTCACCCCGAGACGTGGCCGCGGAGGTGATCGAGCGCGCCGAGCTTTCCGGACTGGTGGCCAGGGCCGAGATCGCCGGACCCGGCTTCATCAACCTCACACTCGACAACGCCGCGCTCGACCGGGCGGTTCAGGAGATCTCCGCCGACGAGCGAGTCGGCGTGGCGGCCGACCCGAAGCCCCAGCGGATCGTGGTCGACTACTCCGCGCCCAACGTCGCCAAGGAGATGCACGTCGGCCACCTGCGCTCGACGATCATCGGCGACGGCGCCGTACGCCTGCTGGAGTTCCTCGGCCACGAGGTGATCCGGCGCAACCACATCGGCGACTGGGGCACGCCGTTCGGCATGCTGATCGAGCACCTGGTCGACCTCGGCGTCCAGGAGGCGTCGGAGGAACTGTCGGTCGGCGACCTCGGCGAGTTCTACAAGGCCGCCAACGCCGCGTTCCAGGCCGACCCGGAGTTCGCGACCCGGGCCAAGCTGCGCGTGGTGAAGCTGCAGGGCGGCGACGCCGACACGCTCGCGTTGTGGCAGGAGCTGGTCAACGCCTCCGAACGCTACTTCGAGGTCGTCTACGACCGGCTCGGCGTGCTGCTCCAGCCCGACGACATCTGGGGCGAGTCGGCCTACAACGACCAGCTCGCCTCGGTGGTCGAGGAGCTCACGGAGAAGGGGCTCGCGGTCGAGAGCGAGGGCGCGCTGTGCGTGTTCCCGGCGGGCTTCACCGGCCGCGACGGCAAGCCGGCACCGCTGATCCTGCGTAAGTCCGACGGCGGTTTCCTCTACGACACGACCGACCTGGCGGCGATCCGCAACCGGGCACGGGACCTGGCCGCGGACCGCCTGATCTACACCACGGACCTCGGGCAGCGGATGCACTTCGAGATGATCTTCCAGGCGGCTCGGGAGGCCGGCTGGCTGGACGGAACCGTCGCCGAGTTCGACGGCTTCGGGGTGGTGCTGGGCCAGGACCGCAAGCGGTTGCGTACCCGCGCCGGCGACTCGATCAAGCTGATCGACCTGCTCGACGAGGCGGTTCGCCGCGCAGCCGCGACGGTCGCGGAGAAGGCTCCGCACCTGTCGGCGGAGGAACAGGCCGACGTGGCGCGGATGGTCGGCATCGGCGCGCTGAAGTACGCCGACCTGTCGAACGACCGCGTGAAGGACTACGTCTTCGACTGGGACCAGATGCTCTCGTTCGAGGGCAACACGGGCCCTTACCTGCAGTACGCCCACGCCCGGATCCAGTCGGTGTTCCGCAGGGGAGAGGTCGACCCGGCGGACCTGCGCGGAGCCGGCGTACGCGTCGAGCACCCGGCCGAGCGGACGCTGGCGCTGCGGCTGGGGGAGTTCGAGGGTGTGCTGCACCGGGCGGCCGAGGGGATCGAACTGCACCGGATCGCCGGCTATCTGTACGACCTGGCGTCGGCGTTCACGACGTTCTACGAGCACTGCCCGGTCCTGCGTGCCGAAGACGAGAAGCTGAGGGCGAGCCGGCTCGTGCTCTGCGACGCCACGGCCCGCACACTCGCGACCGGTCTTTCCGTCCTCGGAATCAGCGCGCCACCGCGAATGTAGGTGGCGAGTAGCGCCGGTTTTGGGGGCGGTTGGTGGAAGGATAAGAACATGGCAGAGTCCGCGAGTGCGACACAGGAGCTGCGTGCCGCCATCGACCGCAGCGGTTACTACCCAGACGTCGTGGCCGACGCGCTGGAGACCTGTCTGGCCGGAGAGAAGGTCGTGTCGTACTTCGTACATCACGAGCCGACTTTCCAGGGCGACGAGGTGCGAAGGCACGTCACCGTGCTGGTGCTGACGCCGACCCGGCTGGTGGTCGGCCACACTGACGAGCACCCGCCGGACGACACGATCCCGACGCCGTACGCCACCGCCTCGACCGAAGCGGTGCCGATCGGCCGGATCGCGTCGGTGGTGGTGAGCCGCGTGGTGGCCAACCCCGCTTCGTACGAGCCGGGTGGCAACGTCAGCGAGGCGATCCTGACCATCGGGTGGGGCGCACTGGGGCAGATCGAGCTGGAGCCGGCCTCCTGCGCCGACCCGACCTGCGAAGCCGACCACGGCTACACCGGAACGATCAGCTCCGACGACTTCACGTTGCGGGTCAGCTCGGCGGTCGACGGAGGAGACGCGGTCGGCCGCCTGCTCGGGTTCGCGCTCGAGCTGTCGGGCGCGACCCGGCGTGGCTGATCGGACGGATTTGATGGGAGCGGTGTGCTCGCAGGGTGTGCGAGCCGGGTCAAATCCGCTGTTTACACCGGGGGACGACCCCCGGACCCCCGCGGTGGCATGCCGGCGATGATGTCGCGGGACGGGCTGATCCTCCCGCGTTACGGTGAGTCGGCCATCAGCGACCTGTTTCCGTCGGTGCTGGCCGCGCAGGGGGTCGAGGGCGAAACCAACCGGCTCGGTCTGCCGGCCGCCCGGCGTTACGTCGTGCAGCTGATCGACGCGCTCGGCTGGCAGTTGCTGCACAGGCACGCCAGCGAGGCACCGTTTCTCTCTTCCCTGCTGGCCGATGCCCAGCCGCTGACCACCGGCGTGCCCTCCACGACGGCGACCAGCCTCGCCGGTCTCGGCACCGGCTTGGAGCCCGGCCGGCACGGGGTGGTCGGCTACACCATGGAGATCCCCGGCTCCGGCAAGCTGCTCAACACCCTGCACTGGGACACCGCCGTCGCGCCACGGGAGTGGCAGCCGTACGCCACGGCGTTCGAGCGGGCGGAGGCCGCGGGCGTCGCGATGGCGTCGGTGTCGAAGACCGCCTTCCGTGGGTCCGGCATCACCGTCGCCGGGCTGCGTGGCGGCAGCTACGTCGAGGCCGACTCGATCGGCCAGCGCACGGCCCGGGTCGTCGAGGCGTCGGCCGCCGCCGAGCGCAGCCTGGTCTACGTCTACGAGGGTGACCTCGACTGGACCGGGCATCGTGAAGGCTGCGACTCGGCGGCCCTGCGCAGCCAGCTGGCGATCATCGACGCGTCCGTGGCCCGGTTGCGCGCAGAGCTGCCGGCCGACGCCGTACTGCTGATCACCGGCGACCACGGCATGGTCGACGTGCCGTTCGACTCGCGGCTCGACGTCGACGCCGAGCCCGCGCTGACGATCGGCGTCCGCCTGGTGGGCGGCGACCCACGGCTGCGCTACCTCTACACCGTTCCGGGCGCTGCCGACGACGTGGCCGGCTGCTGGCGTGAACGGCTCGCGGTGCGCGGGCTCGACGCCGTCGTGCTGACCCGCGCCGAGGCAGTCGAGGCCGGCTGGTTCGGCGTGGTCGAAGACCGCGTGCTGCCCCGGATCGGCGACGTGATGATCGCCTCGCTCGGCTCGACGGCGGTGGAGTGCGGGCGCGTGTTCCCCAACGAGACCAGGCTGGTCGGCTGGCACGGATCCCTTACCCGGGACGAGATGCTGGTTCCGCTGCTGATGTCGGGCTGAGGCCGCCGGCGCCGGCCGGGCGATGGGGCACCGGGCGTGCGGCAGAATCGTCGCCCGTGAGCGATGTTACTCCGGCGGTCTCCGGCGATGCGGACTTCGAACGCCAGGTCGAGCCGTTCCGGCGCGAGCTGCACGCGCACTGCTATCGCATGCTGGGCTCGGTCCACGACGCCGACGACGCCTTGCAGGACGCCATGGTGCGCGCGTGGCGGCGGCTGGCGACGTTCGAGGGCCGTGGCTCGCTGCGTTCGTGGCTGTACTCCATCGCCACCAACGCCTGCCTCGACCTGATCTCGACGCGCGGCAAGCGCGCGCTGCCCGTCGACCTCGGCCCGGCCAGTGAGCGGGCCGTCGTCGACAGTGCACCGCTCACCGACGTTGCCTGGCTCGAGCCGTATCCCGACGCCCGTTACGAAGTACGCGAGGCCGTCGAGCTGGCGTTCGTCGCGGCGCTGCAGCACCTGCCGGGCAACCAGCGGGCGGCACTCCTGCTGTTCGACGTGCTGGGCTACTCGGTCGCCGAGATCGCCGAGCTGATGGCGACGTCGACGACCTCGGTGAACTCCGCGCTGGCGCGGGCCCGGCGGATCGTGGCGGAGAAGATGCCGGACCGGGCAGACCAGCCGGCAGCCCACAAGGTCGACGACGCGAAGCTGCGCGCTGTCTCCGGCGCGTTCGCCGCGGCCTTCGAGCGCCACGACACCGCCGCGCTGGTCGAGTTGCTCACCGAGGACGTGACATGGGAGATGCCGCCGTTGCCGCACTGGTACGCCGGCCGGACGTCCGTGGCGGAGTTCGCCGGTGCCGTACCGATGAAGCTGTGCCCGAGCTGGAGGCATCGGACGATCAGCGCGAACGGGCAGCCCGCGGTTGCGTTGTATGTCGGCGAGCACGCGGACGCCGAGCACACCGCCTGGTCGATCAACCTCCTGACGCCGGCTCCGCACACAGCAGGCGATGGGTGGGGCGTCGCACGAATCGTCTCCTTCCTGGATCCGGAACTGTTC
Organism: Flindersiella endophytica; assembly: GCF_054779015.1. Taxonomy (NCBI): domain Bacteria; kingdom Bacillati; phylum Actinomycetota; class Actinomycetes; order Propionibacteriales; family Nocardioidaceae; genus Flindersiella; species Flindersiella endophytica. The sequence continues at coordinate 491,441 of NZ_BAAGYY010000036.1, read as the reverse complement.
GAGGTGTTCGGACTGCCGCGCGTGAGGTGAGGCACCCCACGCGGCGAAGCCGCAAAAACCGGCACTGTGGCGGTGTGCCCCACGCGCGCCGAGTTGGCGAGGTAGGAGAGGATGTTCCTCCGTGGCCGAACTTGTCTACTTCACCGGGACGATGGACTGCGGCAAGTCCACGCTCGCGTTGCAGCTGGACCACAACGCCCGGCAGCGGGGTTTGGCCGGCCGGCTGTTCACCAGCCACGACCGGGCCGGTGCCGCGCGACTGTCCAGCCGCCTCGGCCTGACCGTCGACGCCCAGGAGGTGTCGCCCGAGCTCGACCTGCAGCGCGCGGTCGTGGGTGAGCTCACGGCCGGCGGCCGCATCGACTACCTCATCTGCGACGAGGTGCAGTTCTACACCGGCGCCCAGGTCGAGCAGCTGGCCCGGGTGGTCGACGACCTCGATATCGACGTCTACGCGTTCGGAATCCTGACCGACTTCCGGACCCGCATGTTCGCGGGCAGCGCGCGGATGGTCGAGCTGGCCGACCGCGTGGAGACGCTCCAGGTCCAGGTGCTGTGCTGGTGCGGCCGCCGCGGCACCCACAACGCCCGCACCGTCGGCGGTGTGATGGTGACCGAAGGGGAACAGGTCGTCGTCGGCGACACCGACGAGGTACTCGACATTGGGTACGAAGTGCTGTGCCGGCGGCATCATCGCCGCCAGGTCACCACGGCCGCGGCCAACGCCGGTTCGCTGTCACCCGACATGTTGCCGTTCGGGCCCAGCACCTGAGCCACTCTCCGAGTCGGCCGCCGGCGCGCCGAGCTTCGTTCGCAGGGCTTCGGCGCCTCGGACGCCGAGCTCCTGGAGGATCTCGAGGGCCCGTCGCCAGTGCTGCCTGGCGGCGCCGCGGTCGCCCATCGCCTCGTAGGCGTCGCCGAGGTGCTCCAGCACTTCGGCCACGTACGAACGGTTGCCCTGTTGCCGTAGCAGTTCCAGCGCGCGCCGGTAGCTGGTGAGCGCACGCCGGTACTGACCGAGGTGGTGGTAGGCGTAGCCGAGACTGTCGGACGCTGAGGCCTCGCCGTTCGGGTTGCCGCTCTCCTTGTGCAACGCCAGCGCCTGCTCGCAGTAGGTCACGGTCTGCTCGTACTCGCCGAGCTGGGCGTGCCTCCATCCGATCGCGTTGAGGGCGATCGCCTGTCCGGTGCGGTCGCCGGCGGTCCGGCTGAGCTCCAGCGCCTGCTCGGTGTGTTCGAGCGCTTCGTCGTGCCGGTCCAGCCGAGACAGCACCCAACCCAGGTTGCGATGGACGCGCGCCTGGCCGATGTGGTCGCCGAGCTGGGCGTAGAGGTCGAGCGCGTTCAGCAGTTCGGCGTACGAGCTGTAGTTGTCGCCCAGCTTGTAGATCGCACCGGCGAGCAGCCGAGAGGCCAGCGCCTCCTTGGCGGGGTCGCCGGCCCGGCGCGCGGCGGCCTTCGCGGCGCGCTGGCTGGCGGCCCACTCGTTCCAGCGGCCGTGACGTTCCAGGAACGTCGCGAGCATCCAGGCCAGCCACCAGGTGTCGGCGTCGAAGCCCTCGGCTGTGGTCTGGTCGATCAGCGCGAGCAGCGCCGGGCGTTCGGCGATGTACCAGCCCATCGCCGCGTCATGGCTGTCGAGTGCTTCGGCACTGACGCCGGGAGCGGCCGCGCCCAAGGGGACGCGGTCGCGGTACGGCGCGATCAGGAACGCGGCGGAGTGGCCGGTGTGGACATAGTGGTCGAGCATCCGGCGGGTCGCGTCGTCGCGTTCGGCGGAGGCGTCCTCGCGGACCAGTTCGGTGGCGTAGGCACGCAGCAGGTCGTGGAAGGTGTAGCGGCCGGGCTGGTGCTGAGTGAGCAGGTGGCTGCGAGTGAGCTCGGCCAGCAGTGACCGGGCCTGTCCCAGCGGCATGCCCGCGAGGCTCGCCGCGGCCGGCCCGGAGATGTCCGGTCCGGGATGCAGGCCGAGCAGCCGGAACAGCCGTGCCGCCGGCTTGCTGAGCTGCCGGTACGACCACGAGAACACCGCCCGGACGTCCGCGGCCGGATCCGAGCCGGCGAACGCGTCCAGGCCGCCACTGGTCTCGGCGAGCTCGTCGGCCAGTACGCGCAGGGGGAAATCCGGGTTGGTCGCAGCCCGCGCGGCCGCGATGACCAGCGCGAGCGGCAACCGGGCGCAGGAATCGATGATGGCCTCGACGGCCTGCGGCTCGGCGTCGGTGCGGTCGGTCCCGAGCCGCCGGGCCAGCAGCTCCCGCGACTCCTCCGTGGTGAGCAGGTCGAGGAGCACCGGCCGGGCGGCCTCGGCACCGACCAGTCCGCCGAGCCGGTTGCGGCTGGTCACCACCACCAGGCAGCCGGGCGCACCAGGCAGCAGCGGCCGGGCCTGCTCGCTGTCGCGGGCGTTGTCCAGCAGCACGATGACCTTCCGGTCGGCCAGCAGGCTCCGGTACATGCCGATCCGGGCGTCCAGGCCGGCGGGGATCGCCTCGGCGGGTACGCCGAGCGCGTCCAGGAAGCCGCGCAGCGCCTCGGCCGGCGGGACCGGCTGGCCGGTCGGATGGAACCCGCGTAGGTTCACGTAGAGCTGGCCGTCGGGGAAGCGGTGGGCGATGCGGTGCGCCCAGTGCACGGCCAGCATGGTCTTGCCGATGCCCGCCGTACCGGAGATCGCCGAGATCACCACCGGCTCCGGCTGGTCGGAGCCGTCCAGCGGCACCAGCGCGTCGAGCCTGGCAAGCTGCGTCCTGCGTCCGGTGAAGTCGCCGATCGCGGCCGGCAACATCCGCGGAATCGTCCGCGCGGTCACAGCCGGAGCAACGACCGCGGACGGGAGGGCGAGCACGGGGTCGTCGGCCAGGATCTGCTCGTACAGCTGGTGCACCGGCGTCGACGGTTCGAGGCCCAGCTGGTCGTCCAGCAGCCGGCCGAGCTCGCCGTATGCGTCCAGCGCCTCGGTCCTGCGTCCACCGCGTGCCAGTGCCAGCATCCGCAGCCGCCACAACGACTCCCGCAAGGGATACGTGCCGGTCAGTTCGGCCAGCTCGTCGGCCACGTCGGCATGCCGTCCGCCGGCCAGCTCGGCTTCCAGGCACTGCTCGGTGACGTCGAGCCGTCGTTCCCGCAGCCGGTCGGCGTGCTCGCGTACGAGGGCCACGTCGATGCCCTCGAACGCCTCGCCTCGCCACAGCTCGAGCCCGGAGCGGAACGCCGCCACCGCCTCCGCCAGCCGACCGGCCTCCATCGCCTGCCGGCCCTCGGCCACCGCCTGCTCGAACCGGTCCAGGTCCAGAGCACAGGGCGGCAGCGAGAGCAGATAGCCGTTGGAACGCGTGAGCAACTCGATCGGGAGGTCGAGCTCGGCGAAGATCCTCCGCAGCCGGTAGACGCACGACTGCAACGTCGCCTTGGCAGCCGGCGGGGGAGCGCCGTCCCACAGCTGGTCGATCAGCCAGTCACTGCTCGGCGACCGTCCGCGCTCGAGCACCAGCAGAGCGAGCAGCCCTCGTTGCCTGGCGGCCGCGATCGTCACCGTCCGTGCGTTGGAGGACAGCTCGATCCGGCCAAGGACGCGAAGCTCCACAACCGAACACTAGGCCCTGGGAGAGCCCTAGGAGAGCAGGAAACGATCGAGTACGCGCGCGCCGAAGCGCACCGCCTCGACCGGCACCCGCTCGTCGACGCCGTGGGCCATGCCGCGGTGGTTGTAGCCCTCGGGGAAGCCGAGCGGCGAGAAGCCGTACCCGTCGATTCCCAGCGCGGAGAACGCCTTCGCGTCGGTTCCGCCACCCATGCAGTACGGAACGACAACCGCGTCCGGGTCCTCGGCGCGCAACGCCTCGCCCATCGCCTCGAACCAGGCGGTGTCGAACGGCGAGCTGACGCCCTGGTTGACGATCAGCTGCTCGCGTTCGATACCAGGCCCGAGCAGCCGGTCGATGGTGGTGAGCGTCTCCTCCTCGGTGCCGGGCAGCGCGCGTACATCGATCTTCGCGGTGGCGGTTCCGGGGATGACGTTGACCTTGTAGCCGGCCTCGAGCACGGTCGGGGTGGAGGTGTTGCGAACCGTCGCGGTGACCAGTTCGCCCGCCCGGCCGAGCCGCTCGATCGTCGCGTCGACGCCCTCGTCGCTGCTCAGGTCGACCTCGACACCGAGGGCGGCGCCCGAACGTTCGAGATAGGCCTGGACGGTCGGCGTGAGGCGCACCGGCCAGCGGTACGCCGCCACCCGGGACAGCGCCTGGACCAGCGTCACCACGGCGTTCTCGGGATTCGGCCGCGAGCCGTGCCCGGCCCGCCCGCGTGCGGTGACCCGCATGTGCAGGGTGCCGCGCTCGGCGCAGGCGATGGGGTACAGCCGGGTGTCGCCCACGTGGTACGTCCAGCCGCCCGACTCGCTGATCCCGATCGCGCAGCCGTCGAACAGCCCCGGGTGCTGCTCGGCCAGGAACCGCGCGCCGTAGACGCCGTCGTCCTCCTCGTCGGCGACGAATGCCACCACGATGTCGCGCGCCGGCCGCACCCCGCGCTCCGGCCAGGTGCGTACGGCCGCCAGCGTCATCGCCGCCATGTCCTTCATGTCGACCGCGCCACGACCCCAGATGAAGCCGTCGCGCACCTCACCGGAGAACGGTGGAACCGACCACTCCGACGCGTCGGCGGGAACGACGTCGAGGTGGGCGTGCACGAGCACCGCCTCGGCGGACGGGTCGGTTCCGGGGATCCGCGCGACGACGTTGGTCCGGCCGGACGCCTTCTCCAGCAGCTGCGGCTCGTAGCCCGCGGCGGAGAGCTCGGCCGCCACGAACTCCGCCGCCGGCCGCTCGCCGGCCGACTTGCCGTCGCCGTGGTTGGTGGTGTCGAAGCGGATCAGCGCGGCGCAGAGGTCGGGTGCCAGATCCTCCGGAAGCATGTGCTCTCCCTTCAAGCGGTACGGCCCGGCGTCAGGTCAGCGCCGGCCTGGTCAGGGTGACGTTGGCGGTCCCGGTCGCGGGGTCGGAGACCAGCTCGGCCTCCACACCGAGCGGCATGCTGAGCTGGCCGCGGCAGTGGCCGAAGCCGAGCTCCCAGATCACGGGGATCCCGAGGTCGCCCACGCGGTCCTCGACAACCGCGCGCAGGGCCGCGGGATCGTCGCCGCAGTCGTTCCACGAGCCGAGCGCGAGGCCGCCGAGCTTGTCGAACCAGCCCGCGCGCCGCAGGTGGGTCAGGAAGTGGTCGATGCGGTACGGCTCTTCGTTGACGTCCTCCAGCAGGCCGATCGCACCCGGCGGCGGCGGTGGTACGTCGGGGACTCCGCGTCCGGACACCACCAGGCTGAGGTTGCCACCGACGAGTTGCCCGCGCGCCTCACCGGGAAACATCGGCTCGGCCGCCGGCCCGGCGAGTACGGTCGCGGCCTCCGACTCGGGCTCGAACAGCAGCGCGCGCAGGTGCTCCTGCGCGACCGGATCCTCGGAGAACGACTTCGTGCCGACCATCGGGCCGAAGACGGTGGCGACGCCGACCATCGAGCCGAGCACCTGGTGCAGGCCGGTGATGTCGCTCGAGCCCACCAGGAGCTTCGGCCCGGCAGCGGCGATCGCGTCCCAGTCGAGCCGGTCCAGCAGCCGCATCGAGCCGTAGCCGCCACGCGCGCAGAACACCGCGCGTACGTCCGGGTCGCACCAGGCGGCCTGCAGGTCAGCGGTGCGCTGCGCATCGGTCGCCGCGAGGTAGTTGAGCCTCGGGTGCTTGGCACTCACGTGCTCGCCGAGCCGCACGGCCAGGCCCCACGAACGCAGGATCTCCAGGCCGGCGGTGAGCACCTCCTGCTTCGGAGGGCCGGCCGGACAGACCACGGCGACCTGGTCGCCGGCACGCAGCCGCTGCGGGCGGCGCAGCTCCGGCGGGCCGTCGGACGACGGAGAGATGGTCACGAACGCTCCTTCGCCATCAGTTGGTCGACCAGGTCTCGCGGCGTCGCCGCGACACACAACGCATCCCGGTCGGCCGGCGGCAGGAACCCCGCCTCCACCACCTGGTCGATGAACGCGAGCAACGGCTGGTAGAAACCGCCGACGTCCAGCAGCCCGATGCGTTTGCTGTGTATCCCGAGCTTGCCCCACGTCCAGATCTCGAAAAGCTCTTCCAGGGTTCCGATCCCACCGGGCATCGCGATGTACGCATCGGCCAGCGCGGCCATCGTCGCCTTGCGCTCGTGCATGTCGGCCACCAGCCGGAGATCGGTGAGGCCGGGATGCGCGAGCTCCCGGTCGACCAGGATCCGGGGGATCACGCCGATCACCTCGGCGCCCGCGGCCAGGCCCGCATCGGCCACCGCACCCATCATTCCGACGTTCCCGCCGCCGTAGACGATGCCCATGCCGGACTGAGCGAGGACCTCGGCGAGCTCGGTGGCTGCCTTCATGTATCGCTCGTCAGTGCCTGGAGTCGAACCGCAAAACACACAAACACGCACGAGTTTCAACCCTAGTGGATCGTCGATCGGGAACAGGGGGCCGTGCCGGGTGCCGGCTCTGACAAACTGCCCGCATGGCCGAACTGATCGAGGCGCGAACGCTGCATGCGGAGCTGCAGTCACATCATCCGCCGGTCCTGCTCGACGTGCGGTGGTCGCTCGCCGGTCCGCCCGGTCGCGGGCTCTACGACGCGGGCCATCTGCCCGGCGCCTGCTTCGTCGACCTGGACCAGGACCTGTCCGGCCCGCACGTTCCGGGCGAGTCCGGGCGGCACCCGCTGCCGGCGGCCGAGACGTTCGAGGCCGCGATGCGCCGGGCCGGCGTGTCGCAGGGCTCGCGGATCGTTCTGTACGACGTGGGCGACGGCTTCGGCTCGGCACGAGCCTGGTGGTGCCTGAAGTACTTCGGCGGTCCCGACGCCGCGATCCTCGACGGCGGCTACCGCGCGTGGGTCGAGGCTGGGTTGCCGGTCGAGGACAGCACACCGCAGGTCGAGCCCGGCACGTTCGCCGCCAAACCTGGCGGCATGCCGTCGCTCGACGCCGACGCCGCGGCCGCCCTGGCCGAACGAGGTGTGTTGCTCGACGCCCGGCCGGCCAACCGGTTCCGCGGCGAGGACGAGACGATCGACCCGAAGGCCGGTCACATCCCGGGTGCGGTTTCGGCGCCCGCGAGCCAGAACACCCATCCGAACGGGCGTTTCCTCACCCCCGAGCAGCTGCGTGAACGGTTCGCCGCTGTCGGCGTCGACGGCTCGCGGCCGGTCGGTGCCTACTGCGGATCCGGCGTGACGGCAGCACACGCGGTGTTCGCGCTCGAGCTCGCCGGCATCCCGGCCGCGCTGTATGTCGGCTCCTGGTCGGACTGGATCACCAACCCCGAGCGCCCGATCGCCACCGGCGGCTGACGCTCCCGGATTTTCTGCCGGAGGGTGTCCTTCGCGGCCGTTCCCGTTCGTCGTGCTGACGAACCGAACGAAACTCCCTGACGGAGGTTGCGATGAGTCTTCCCGAGATCGTCTCGCGCGAGCAGTGGCAGGTGGCCCGCGAGCAGTTGCTGGCCCACGAGAAGGAGCTGACCCGGCAGCAGGACGCGCTGAACGCCGGCCGTCGGCGATTGCCGATGGTACGCATCGGCAAGGACTACCGCTTCGAGGGCGACGCCGGCGAGGCGAGCCTGCTCGACCTGTTCGACGGCAGCGCCCAACTCGTCGTCTACCACGCGATGTTCGCTCCCGAGTGGTCCGAGGCCTGCATGGGTTGCCGGGCCCTGATGGAGGAGTCGGCATCGCCGCGGTTGATCGCCCGCCTGAAGGGACGCGACACCAGCTTCGTCCGCGTGTCGCGCGCGCCGTACGCCAAGCTCGCGGCGTATCGAGCCGCGCGCGGGTGGACGTTCCCCTGGTACTCCTCGTACGGAAGCGACTTCAACCGCGACTTCGAGGTGACGATGGGCCCGGACGGCGACGAGCGGTCGGGATTCAGCTGCTTCCTGCGGGACGGGGACGACGTCTTCCACACCTACTCCACGTACGCCCGCGGCACCGAGCGGATCGCCGACACCTACGCGCTGCTCGACCTCACGGCGTTCGGGCGGCAGGAGGACTGGGAAGAGCCGAAGGGCCGGGCACCCAAGGTCTACGCGGGCGACCCGCGCTTCATCTGACGGAGGGCAAAAGTGAAGTACACGCTCTTGTTCTGGACCGACGACTCGATCGAACGCACCGAGGAGGAGGGCCAGGCGATCCACCGCGACGTAGTCGCCTGGGTGGACGAGATGACCGGGCGCGGCATCCTGCTGGAGGACCACCGGCTGTCGCCTGCCACCGACACCACGACGGTCAGCGTCCGGGCCGGCGAGGTGCTGCTGGGCGACGGACCGTTCGCGGAGACCAAGGAGCAGATCGCGGGCTACGTCGTGATCGAGGTCGCCGACCTCGACGAGGCGATCGAGGTCGCGGCGGCCGATCCGCTCGCCAGGATCGGAACCGTCGAGGTGCGGCCGATCTGGGGCCAGTGATGCCGGCCGGCCATCCGGAAACGACGTCCGCAGTAGCGCGGGCCGCGGTGGACGCCGCCTTCCGGGAGGAGTGGGGCCGGGTGGTCGCGACGCTGATCCGGGTGACCGGCGACTGGGACCTCGCCGAGGAGTGCGTGCAGGAGGCGTTCGCCCAGGCCCTGGTGGCCTGGCCGCGCGATGGCGTACCGGCGCGTCCGGGTGCGTGGCTCACCACGGTCGCGCGGAACCGTGCGGTGGATCGGCTGCGCCGGTCGGCGACCGAGGCGGCCAAGCTGAAGGAGGTGGCGATGATGGCCGAGCCGGCACCCGAGGATGCCGCCACGAACGTCGGCAACGCTGAGAACGCCGAGAACGCTCTGCCGGACGACCGGCTCCGGCTCATCTTCACCTGCTGCCATCCGGCGCTGGCGTTCGAGGCGCGGGTCGCGCTGACCTTGCGTACGCTCGCGGGGCTGACCACCGCCGAGATCGCGCGGGCGTACCTGGTGCCCGAGGCGACGATGGCCAAGCGGCTGGTCCGGGCCAAGCAGAAGATCCGCAACGCCCGGATTCCGTACCGCGTGCCGCCCGGACACCTGTTGCCCGAGCGGACGGCGGCGGTGCTCGGCGTGCTGTACCTGCTGTTCAACGAGGGGTACGCGGCCAGCGCGGGCGCCGACCTGGTGCGTGCGGGCCTGTGCGCCGAGGCGATCCGGCTGGCCCGCGTACTGGCGAGTCTGATGCCGGACGATCCCGAGGTGCTCGGGCTGTCGGCGCTCCTGCTGCTGCAGGACTCCCGCCGGGCCGCGCGGGTCGACGCGGCCGGCGATCCGGTGCCGCTGGAGGAGCAGGACCGGAGCCTCTGGGATCGCGACCGGATCGACGCCGGGCTCGGCCTGCTCGACCGTGCGTTGCGGCGCGGGGTGCGCGGGCCCTATCAGCTGCAGGCGGCGATCGCGGCCTGCCACGCGGTCGCCGCGACGCCGGCGGACACGAACTGGGCTCGGGTCGCGGCACTCTATGGTCGGCTGGCCGAACTGGTTCCGTCGCCAGTCGTCGAACTGAACCACGCGGTCGCCGTGGCGATGTCCGACGGGCCGGCCGCCGGCTGGCGCTGGTGGACGCACTCGCGTCCGGCGGCGAGCTGGCCGGCTACTACCTGCTGCCGGCCACCCGCGCGGACCTGCTGGCCCGGCTCGGCAGGCCCGCCGAGGCCGCCGAGAGTTTCCGGCAGGCGCTGGAACTGGCGCCTACCGATGGTGAGCGGCGCTTTCTTGGCCGCCGGCTGGCTGCCGTCGAAGGCGAGGACAAGGACTAGGTCGCCGGGACGGCCGGCGCGGTGGGTGCGGCAGTTGGTGCGGTGGCCGGCGCTGCGGCGAACCTGACCGGCTGCAGCTTGGCCAGGAGCTGCTCGAACAGCTCGGCCGCCTCATCCACCCGCAACCGGCCGGCCTCGACGGTACGCCAGCCACGTTCGGCGGCGCCGTCGAAGACCGCGGTCTGGTCCGGGCCGACCGCATCACGCAGGGCGAGCCGCGGGGGAGTGGCCGGGGCCTTGGCGATCATGCCGCAGCCGCAACCGCACAACGACTCCGGCTCCAGGAGCATCAGCGCCGACTCGGCGTAGATCGAGAGCGTGACGGTCGTGCCTCGGCACTGGAAGTGCAGCGCGCCACCATCGGGCAGCAGCGCCCACAACACGACGGGAACCTGGTGGCTCGGCGGTACGACTTGCAGTCCGCGCGCAGACAGTGCACGCGCCCAAGCGGCGAAGTCCATGGAGGGTACGTCCTAGCTGAAGCAATACGAAGTCGGCTGTTGGGCTGGTCGAGAAGATCAGCGACAACAACAGCGACGGCTGCAGCGGACGTAGGACTGCATGCCGAGCATTGTGCCAGAGGGGGCATGGCTTCGCCAGCAACCCGCCCGATTCGTACCGTTACTTCTTTCCGCCGCCGAACAGGATGTCGTCCCAACTCGGGACCGCGCCGCCCTTGCGACGGCTGGACCGGGCGGCACGCTTGCGCTGGGCGTTGGCGTTGGCGGGCTTCGGCCGGCGTACGGCCGCCTCCGGCTCCGGTGCGGTCTCGGGCTCGGCTGCCGCGGCGACCTCGGCCGGCTTCGGCTCAGGCTCTGGCTGCTTCTCCTCGGCCGGCTTCGGCGCTGCCTTGACCGGCTTGGCCGGCTTGGACGTTGCCTTTGCCGCCGCCTCCTTGACCGGCTGCTCGGCAACCGGCTCCTCGACGCGCGGTTCGGCCGCCGGACGGTCGGGAGCCGGAGCCTTGGCGGCGGGCTGCTCGGCGTCGCGCACGGTCGGAGCGGGTCGCCGGCCGGGCGGCGGCGCGGGTACGGGGCGCTTGGCCGGGGGTGTGGGCACCACACGCGGCGGCGCAGGCCGTTCCTCGACGACCGGGGGAGCCGGTTCAGGCTCTGGCTCGGGTTCGGGCTCCTGCCGGCGCGCAGCCGGTGCGGGCTCCGGCTCGAGCTCAGGCTCGGATTCCGGCTCGGCGACAGGCTCGGGCTCCGGCACGCGCTGGACCGGCTTGGGCGCCGGCTCGGCCCGCACCTCTTCGAGGATCTCCTCGGGCAACCAGTCGTTGCCGGCGGGCCGCGGCGCGGGTGCCGGCGTCACCGGCTCCGGCTGGCGCTCCAGGATCGGCTCGGGAGCGTGCTGGTCGTAGTCGTAGGCCTGCTCGGGCTCGGGTTCGTACGCGGGCTCCGGCTCGGCCAGGTCGCCGGCGTCGAGCAGCTCGGGCACGGCCTCCGGCTGACGCTCGGGCTCCGGCTCACGCCTCGGCTCCGCGCGCAGCACGGGCGGCTCGCCGCTGTTACGGGCAGGCTCCGGCTGACGCTCGGGTTCCGGCTCACGCCTCGGCTCCGCGCGCAGGACCGGCGGCTCGGCGCCACCGTTGCGGACGGGCTCGGGCTGCCGCTCCGGCTGGGACGGCGGGGTCTGCTGCGGTGCCTGGAACGGCCTCAGCTGACCCGGCTGCCGGTTGAGCGTGCGCGACAGGTCGACGGTGTCTTCGCTGTCGATCGCCTCGAGGTCGGCCTCGGTGAGGTCATGGTGGCGGGCCGCGGGTTGCTGCGGCCGGGTCGGCGGCGTGGCGGGCCGCAGCTGCCGGACGTCGGCGCTGTGGCCGGTGTCGGGGTCGCCGGCGTAGACCTCGGGAGCGGCCTCCGGCGGGGGCACCGGCGCGAGCCGCAGCCGGCCGTCGCGTGGAGTGCGAGGTCCGGGGCCGTGCACGACCGACGGGCCCACGGTCGAGGTGGCCGGCTGCTCCTTGGGCCCTTCGACCATCTCGCGCGCCGCGTCGTCGGACGGGACGACCAGACGGCCGAGCGGGTCGTAGCTGAACACGGCGCGCTGCTGCTCGCCGTCGAGGGCGTACTTGACGGAGACCGCCCAGCGGCCGTCAGGTGCGCGCCAGGCGTCCCACTCGGCGCGTTCGAGGTCGAGCCCGAGTGCTTCGAGCCGGTCGCCGGCCACCTGCTCGAGGGTCTTACCGGCGGTGCCGCCGGGCTGGCGGCGGAGCGCGCAGCGCCGGGCCTGCTCGGCGATGTATTCGCGTTCGGCGAGCACCGGGCCGGCGTAGCGCAGGATGCGTTCGAGCGGAACGTCGGCAGCGGCCGCGATGTCTTCGGAGGACTCGCCGGCCCGCAGCCGGGCCTGGATCTCCTTGGGGCGCAGGCGGCTGGGGCGCTCCATCGGCAACTGGCCGATGCGCGCCCGATCACTCACCACTGCACCGCGAACCCGGTCGTCGATGCGCAGCGCGAACTCCTCGCCGGTGCCCTCGTGGGCCAGCACCAGATGGGTGCCGTCCTCGCTGAGCCGTACGAGTTTCACGTCCCGCATGCTTCTAAACCGCCTCCCGGTTCGCGCAAAGGCTTCGCCGTTGGCCAACAGTCTCCACGTTGGGAGGGGCCGATGCCAGCAAGCACGCCGAGGAGAACTCGAAACATGCGGTTCGCGGACAGACCCCCGCACCTGACCATAACGCTCCGAAGCCCCGCACTGCTCCGCGACGTGCCGACGCGTCGTGCTTCCAGGGCAAGGTGATAATGAGAAAGCGTGAAACGTGTAAGGGGGAAGATCCGGTGTCGGACCGTACAGGCATGACGAGCCCAGCCTCGTCCGGTGCGACCCCGGAGTCGGCCGGTGGCCCCGGCGGTGCCGGCCCCAGGCACACCGTCCTGACCGTGCCCAACCTCCTGAGCTTTCTCCGGCTTGCCGGAGTTCCGCTCTTCCTCTATCTCGTGCTCGGCCCGCACGAGGACGGCTGGGCGATCATCGTGCTCGGCCTGGCCGGCTTCACCGACTGGCTCGACGGCCAGATCGCGCGCCGCACCGGGCAGATCACCGAGCTCGGCAAGTTGCTCGACCCCGTAGCCGACCGCCTCTACATCCTGGCCGTGCTGTTCGCGCTGGCCGTCCGCGACGTGATTCCGTGGTGGCTGGCGATCATCATTCCTCTGCGTGACGTCCTGCTGGCGGCGCTGCTTCCAGTGCTGCGCCGCCACGGTTTCGGTCCGCTGCCGGTCCATTTCCTGGGGAAGGTCGCGACGTTCTGCCTGATGTACGCCTTCCCGTTACTTTTCCTTGGCGACGGCGAGGGTATTTGGGCAGACGCGGCGACCATCATCGGCTGGGCGTTCGCTCTCTGGGGCACGGCGCTCTACTGGTGGGCGGGGCTGCTCTACGGCAACCAGGCCCGGCAGCTGGTCGCGTCGGTCCGAGACGATGAGGGAGGCAGCCCGAGGTGAAGGCAGTCGTCATGGCCGGCGGCGAAGGCACCCGGTTGCGGCCGATGACGAGCACGCTGCCCAAGCCTCTGCTGCCTGTTGTCAACCGGCCCTTGATGGAGCACGTGCTCCGCTTGCTGAAGCGGCACGGCTTCGACGAGACCGTCGTCACGGTCCACTTCCTCGGCTCGATGGTGCGGGCCTACTTCGGCGCCGGCGACGACCTCGGCATGGACCTGACGTACGCCACCGAGGAGAAGCCGCTCGGCACGGCCGGCAGCGTGAAGAACGCCGCCGACGCGATCCGCGGCGACACGTTCCTGGTGATCTCCGGCGACGCGCTCACCGACATCGACCTCACGGCGCTGGTCGAGCACCACCACAGCACGGGCGCGCTGGCCACGGTCTGCCTGACCCGTGTACCCGACCCGCTCGACTTCGGCATCACGATCCTCGACGACGACGGGCGGATCGAGCGCTTCCTGGAGAAGCCGACCTGGGGACAGGTGTTCTCCGACACCGTCAACACCGGCATCTACGTCATGCAGCCGGAGATCCTCGACCACGTGGGCACCACGGAGGCCGTCGACTGGTCGGGCGACATCTTCCCGATGCTGCTGGCCAAGGGCGCGCCGCTGCACGGCTACGTCGCCGACGGTTACTGGGAGGACGTCGGCAACCACCGCAGCTACCTCAAGGCCAACTACGACGTGCTCGACGGCCGCGTCGACATCGAGATCGACGGGTTCCAGGTCTCCGACGGCGTGTGGGTCGGGGAGGGCGCCGACGTCGACCCGGACGCCGTGCTGACCGGCCCGCTCTACATCGGGCCGTACGCCAAGGTCGAGGGCGGCGCCGAGCTGCGCGATCACACGGTGATCGGCGACAACGTGGTCGTACGCGAGGGCGCGTTCCTGCACCGCTCGGTCGTGCACGACAACGCCTACGTCGGCCACCACACCAACCTGCGCGGCTGCGTCATCGGCAAGAACACCGACATCATGCGCGGCGCCCGGATCGACGACGGCGCGGTGATCGGCGACGACTGCACGGTCGGCGAGGAGGCCGTGCTCCACCCAGAGATCAAGGTCTACCCGTCGAAGACCATCGAGGCGGGCGCGGTCGTCAACACCAGCGTGATCTGGGAGTCGCAGGGCCGGCAGGCGCTGTTCGGCCCGCGCGGGGTGACCGGCATCGTCAACGTCGAGATCACGCCGGAGCTGGTGGTCCGGCTGGCCGGTGCGTACGCCACCACGTTGCGTAAGGGCGCGACGGTCGTCACGGCGCGCGACACCTCACGGGCTGCGCGGGCGCTGAAGCGCGCGGCGATCGCCGCGTTCACCTCGAGCGCGATCGACGTACTCGACCTGCAGGTGGCGCCGAGCCCGGTGGCACGGCTGGTCACCGCGGGCCAGTCGGTGGCCGGCGGCCTGCTGATCCGCACCACGCCGAGCCGGCCCGACTCGGTCGACCTGATCTTCCTCGACGAGCAGGGCTCCGACCTGTCGTCGGCGGCGCGGCGCAACATCGAGCGGGTGCTCGGGCGGCAGGAGTTCCGGCGCGCGTTCCCGGGCGAGATCGGCGACCTGCGCTTCCCGTCGCGCACGATCGAGACCTACGTCCACGGGCTGCTGGAGCACATCGACACCACCGGCCTGGCCGAGACCGAGCCGAAAGTCGTGATCGACGCGGGCCGCGGCACGGCCGGCCTGCTGGTCGCCAACCTGCTCGGACGGCTCGACATCGACGCGTTCGTGCTCAACGCCGGCCTCGACGAGCACAGCCCGACCGAGACTGCCGAACAACGAGGGCTGGCGATGAGCCGGCTGTCGGAGGTCGTGTCGTCGTCGCAGGCCGCGCTCGGCGTCCGGTTCGACCCGTTCGGCGAACGGATCTCGCTGGTCGACAACACCGGCGCGGTCATACCCGACGAGCGCGCGCTGCTGCTCTTCGTCGACCTGGTGGCGGCCGAGGCGTCCTCGGGCCACGTCGCCCTGCCGGTGACCACCACGCGGGTGGCGGAGAAGGTCGCGGCGTTCCACGGCGTCTCGATCCGCTGGACGACCACGGCACCGGACGCGCTGGCGGTCGCGGCGGCCGAGCCTGGGCTCCTGCTGGCGGGCGACGGCCGGGGCGGCTTCGTCGTACCCCAGTTCTCCACCGCGGTCGACGCCTTCGCCGCGTTCGTCCGGCTGGTGTCGGTGATCGCGCGGGTGGGGTTGCCGCTGTCGCAGATCAACACCCGGATCCCGACCGCGCACGTCGTCCACCTCTCGGTCCCGACGCCGTGGGCGACCAAGGGCGCGGTCATGCGAGCGGCCATGGAGGCCGCCGACGGCCGCCGCATCGACACGACCGACGGCGTACGAATCGTCGAGCCCGACGACTCCTGGGCGCTGGTCCTCCCCGACCCCGCCGAGGCCGTCACCAACGTCTGGGCCGAGGCCGCGACCACCGAGGGAGCGAACGCGCTGGCCCACCGCTGGGCCGACCTCGTTACCCGCGCCGGCCGCTGACCCAGCGGCGTCGCGTCTCGTGCGCGAGCCACGCGACAGTACGGCCGGCGCGCCGCGGTCGGCAGCTCGCAGAAGCTTGGCGCGGCTGCCCGCCGCGGCCGAGCTGGGCTCCGCTGCCGGCTGGCGATGGCCGCCGGGCCGAGGCCGCGACCACCGAGGGAGCGAACGCACCGGCCCACCGCTGGGCCGACCTCGTCACCCGCGCCGGCCGCTGACCCAGCGGCGTCGCGGCTCTTGTGCGAGATGTGACTGATGGGTAGCAGAGACCCGGCAGCATTCACCAAGCGCAGTCTGAGAACATTGCAGGCCATGAGAGGCGGAGGGGAGTAGCGCGTGGGTGCCGTACCACCCGCTGAGCGGCGTCAACCCCGCCCAGGCGTCCACGACGAGGAGTTCGAGGCTTCGTCGTCGGTGCTTGGTGAACTGATCCGGCAAGCCCAGGATGACGGTTACAGCCTGGCCGCGGCCCAGCCCGGTGGCATCAAGCGCGGTGGCGTCTGGATGTGGGGCTTCATCGTCTCCGTCGTGCTGGTCGGCACCATGCTCACCGTCGCCGCGATCCAGACGCGGGAGGACCGGCCCGAGGTCGCGCAGGAGAAGGCCGACCTGATCGACCAGATCCACGACCACGCCATGCACGCCGACCAGCTCGAGGCACAGGCCGCCGGCTACCAGGAGTCGATCACCGATCTGCAGGATCAGTTGCTCCAGGGGACCGAGGACGGCAAGGAGCTCAGCCACCAGCTCGCCAACCTCGACGTGCTCGCCGGCGCGGGCAAGGTCGAGGGCGGCGGCATGCGGATCGTCGTCGACAACGCGCCGGAAGGCGGCGACGTCACCGATCCCGACTCGGCCAAGGGCGAGATCCTCGACATCGATCTGCAGCAGGCTGTCAATGGGCTATGGTCGGCAGGCGCCGAGGCGATCACGATCAACGGCCAGCGGATGACGTCGCTCACCGCCATCCGCAACGCCGGTGAGTCGATCACGGTCAACTACCGCCCGCTCGCGCGCCCGTACACCATCGAGGCGATCGGTGACCCCGATACGCTGCCGGGGCGGTTCGCCGAGAGTCAGGGCGGTGAGTGGCTCTACCTCCTGAAGGCTCAGCAGAACATCCGACTCGAGCTGTTCAGCGTCGACAAGTTGACGCTCAACGGCATCTCCACCAGTCAGCTTCGTTACGCACGGACGGAAGGTTCCTAAGTGATCGCCGTCATCGGCCTCTTCGTCGGGATCATCGCCGGAATCCTGATGCCCTGGAGCGTTCCACCCGAGGTGCAGCCGTACCTTCCGATCGCGGTGGTCGCCGCCATCGACGCGGTGTTCGGCGGGATCCGGGCGCTGATCGACGGCCGGTTCAGCGACCGGGTGTTCGTGGTGTCGTTCATCGGCAACGTCCTGCTCGCCGCGCTTATCGTGTTCCTTGGCGACCAGCTCGGAGTCGGTGCCCAGCTGTCCACCGGTGTGGTGGTCGTGCTCGGCATCCGGATCTTCTCCAACATGGCCGCCATCCGGCGCAAGCTCTTCAAGGCCTGAGCGACGGAGACGGAGAACGGAAGGGAGCGAACATGGACCAGCGCAACTTCGCCTGGCGCCGGCTGCGCCACGCGTTCCGGATGAAGCCCTCCCGGGCCCAGGCCTCCGGTGCGGTGCTGCTGGCCGTGCTCGGCTTCGGCGCCACCGTGCAGGTGCAGGCGCTCAACCGCGACGACGACTACTCCACCGCGAGCCGCGCCCAGCTGATCCAGGTGCTCGACCAGCTCGCCCAGAAGACCCGGGTGCTCGAGAGCGACATCGCCGACAAGGAGGCGACCCGCTCCAGGCTGCTCGGCAGCGCCGACAACGCCGAGGTCGCGACCCGGGAGGCCAAGAACCGCCTGGCGACGCTCAGCATCCTGGCCGGTACGGCCGCCGCTCGCGGCCCCGGCATCCAGCTGACGATCCAGGCCGACAACGCCGACAAGGTGGGCGCCTCGTTGATCATCAACACGCTGCAGGAGCTGCGCGACGCCGGCGCCGAGGCGATCGAGATCAACGACCGCGTACGTGTCGTCGCGAGCTCCTACGTCCTCGACGCGCAGGGCGGCATCAACGTCGACAACGTGGTCCTGCCACCGCCGTACAAGATCGAGGCGATCGGCGACCCCGACGGGCTGGCGACGGCCATGGGCATCCCGGGCGGCGTCGAGCAGGCGGTCCAGGAGAAGGGCGGCAAGGTGAAGGTCGACAAGCAGGAGACGATCCGTGTCACCTCTTTGCACCGGCCCGCTCCACCTCGCTACGCTTCCCCAGCGCCCGATTCGGACGAGGGCAACTGATCAACCCGGCATAAGGAGCGAAGTGGCGTTCCCAGAAGACCTCTCGTACACCGCAGAACACGAGTGGGTACGTTCACCCGGTTCCGAGCCCGGAACCGTACGAATCGGCATCACCGACTACGCCCAGGAGGCGCTGGGCGACATCGTCTACGTCACGCTTCCCGAGGTCGGGGCCGAGGTCACGGGTGGCGAGTCCTGCGGCGAGCTGGAGTCCACCAAGAGCGTGAGCGATCTCTACGCGCCGATCAGCGGTGTCGTGGTCGCCCGCAACGAGGTGCTGGAGACCCAGCCCGAGCTGGTCAACGCCGAGCCGTACGCCGGAGGCTGGATGATCGAGATCCGGCCGAGCGACCCGGCGCAGCTCGACGATCTGCTGGACGCTGCCGCATACGCTGACGTTGCCAAGTAGTACGTTCGATATCTCAACCTCGACTATTGGGTGAGAGTGTGTTTCCCGGCGTACCGGGAATGGCCCACCGGGAGGAAGTCATGCCGTTCTGCACGAGGTGCGGGCACGCGAACCCAGCCGGCAGCCGGTTCTGCTCGCAGTGCGGAAGCGCGCTGAACGACGAGCGGCCGGCCGAGCAGACTGCCACGATCGCGGCGATTCCGCTCGAAGCGGCGGAATACGAGCTGTCGGCCGACCTGCAGCCGCAGGAGCAGGCCGCCGTCGACGAGCTGCCTCCGGGCTGCGCGCTGCTCATCGTGCAGCGTGGTCCCGGCTCCGGCAGCCGCTACCTGCTCGACACCGAGGTGGTGACCGCCGGTCGCCACCCTGACAGCGACATCTTCCTCGACGACGTCACGGTGTCGCGGCGGCACGCGGAGTTCCGGCGTGCGTCCGACGGCTACATCGTGCGCGACGTCGGCAGCCTCAACGGCACGTATGTCAACCGCGACCGGATCGACGAGGTGAGCCTGGCCGCCGGTGACGAGGTGCAGATCGGAAAGTTCCGGTTGCGCTACTTCACCGCCGCGCGAGGCGCCGGATCGGGCCCCGGCTACTCCACGTCGACTCGACCTGGGCCGGACAGCGCGCGGTAGGCGGTGGTTCGAGCGTGAACAACGCGGCAGTACGCCGTAGCGGCAGGGAGCTGCTGTCGATCGGCGAGGTGCTCGCGGAGTTGCGCGCCGACTTCCCGGACATCACGATCTCGAAGATTCGCTTCCTGGAAGCCGAAGGGCTGGTCGAGCCCCAGCGCGCGCCTTCCGGGTACCGCAAGTTCAGCCGGGACGACGTCGAACGGCTGCGGTTCGTGCTGATGGCCCAGCGCGACCACTACTTCCCGTTGCGTGTCATCAAGGAACACCTCGACGCGCTGGACGAAGGGCGGGAGCCGCCGGCGCAGACCCGCGCGCGGCTCGGCGGCAGCGTCAGCGGCCCGCACCTCGTACTCCCCGACATCAGCTGGGACGACGGGCAGGTCACCGCCGACACGTTCCGGCGCGAGAACGCCGAGCTGGTGCTCACCCGCGACCAGGTGCTCGAGCTGGCGGAGGTCTCCGACGAGCTGCTCAAGCAGTTGGAGGACTTCGGGCTGGTCGGCCGCCGGCACGGGAGGGGCGAGGCCTACGACGGTGACGCCGTGCTCGTGGCGAAGCTCGCCGGCGAACTGGCCGGCTACGGACTCGAGCCGCGGCACCTGCGCGCGTTACGTACCTCGGCAGACCGCGAGGTCAGCCTGATCGAGCAGGTCCTGATGCCGTTGACGCGGCAGCGAGGAGACGACTCGCGGGCGCGCGCGGAGGAGACCTCCCGGGAGCTGGCGGCGTTGACCGTACGCCTGCACGCGCTGCTGGTCAGGGCCTCCCTCCACGGCGGGTCGCCGCGCTGAGCCCGTGCCGGTTGCCGGCTTTGTTCACGGCACTGTTGTGTGACGATCTTGGTACGGGGCACCACCTGCCCCCGGATGAAGCCGTCTCGGGGGTAGTGTTGACGACGTGCGTGAGCTCGACGTGGTGGGTGTCCGGGTAGAGATGCCGTCCAACAATCCGATCGTCCTGCTCCGAGAGGTCGGCGGAGATCGGTTCCTGCCCATCTGGGTGGGGCCCAATGAAGCGAGCGCGATCGCCCATGCGCAGCAGGGGATCGTCCCGCCCCGGCCGATGACCCATGACCTGTTCCGCGACGTGCTGCTGGCCACCGGGCAGGAGCTCACCGAGGTGCGCATCACCGACCTGCGCGAGGGTGTGTTCTTCGGCGAGCTGGCCTTCGCCAGCGGCGTCGAGGTCAGCGCCCGGCCCTCGGACTCGATCGCGCTGGCGCTTCGGATGAACGTCAAGATCGTTTGTTCCGAAGAGGTGCTCAGCGAAGCCGGCGTGGCGATCCCCGATGAGCAGGAAGCCGAGGTCGAGAAGTTCCGGGAGTTCCTGGAGCAGGTGACCCCGGAAGACTTCGAACGTCCTGGTTAGGGCGATACGCCGGGAGACCAGCGCATTCGAATGACACGCCGAAGCGGATTGCGTTGACCAGAGCGGTGTAGGCGACATACCGTGGCGGAAAACCCCTTGATGTAAGTAAGGCAAGGCCAAGGCAGATTCAGCCACGCTGCCGCGTCCGTGGGAGGCCGTCGTGAACAGCTCGGGTGACCAGGCGAAATCTGGTGACGCCCCTGAACGCACCGGTGCGGTGATCGCGGCCGGTGAGCAGGGTCTGCTGTTCGGTGAAGACGACGGCATGCCCGATCCGCCCGACGAGGAAGTGGGCTACCGCGGCCCGACGGCCTGTGCGGCGGCAGGCATCACCTACCGTCAGCTCGACTACTGGGCGCGCACCGGCCTGGTCGAGCCCACCATCCGCCCGGCGTCCGGCTCGGGCACGCAGCGGCTCTACTCCTTCCGCGACATCCTGCTGTTGAAGGTCATCAAGCGTTTACTCGACACGGGCGTCTCACTGCACCAGATCCGCACCGCCGTCACGCACCTGCGTGATCGCGGCACGCAGGACATCACTGGCGTCACGTTGATGAGCGACGGCGCGACCGTCTACGAATGCACCTCGCCCGACGAGGTGATCGACCTGCTGCAGGGCGGGCAGGGCGTGTTCGGCATCGCGCTCGGACGGGTGTCGAGCGAAGTGCAGGGCACGCTGGCCGAGCTGCCGAGCGAACGTCCGGCCAAGGACGGCGAGCCACACCCCGGCGACGAGCTGGCCGCGCGCCGCGCCACCCGTCACGCCGTCTGATCTTTGTAGCGCACCAGCCGCTGCTCGAACTCCTGGTATCCCACGACGCCGCTGGTGTCGGTGTCCTGACCGTCCCGGATCGCCTGTGCGATCGCCGCGGCCGTGCTGATCGCCGCGCGAAACAGCAGTGAGCCCGTGCTGACCCGGCTGACGCCGAGCCTGCCGTACGTCTCCAGGCTCTTGCCGGCGAGCACGTTCAGTGGCGCCTCGACCTGCGCCGCGATCGTCTCGATGTCCCGTTCCTCGGCGACACCTGGGACGAAGACGCCGTCGGCTCCGGCCGCGACGTAGCGCCTGCCCCGTTCCAGGGACGTCGGGAGCGGGTCGGGCGCACCGAGCCAGTACGGATCGGTGCGCGCGTTCACGAACAGGCCGGGTACCCGAGCCTTGATCGCCTCGATCAGGCTGGCCTGGACCTTCGGGTCGGCCAGCTCGCCGCCCGGCCGGCTGTCCTCGAGGTTGACGCCGACGGCGCCGGCATCGCTCAACTCGGCGGCGACGTCGGCGACCTCGCCCGGATCGGTGCTGAAGCCACCCTCGATGTCGACGGTGAGCAGGATCGGGAGCCTGCCGAGCTGCCGGGTCAGTGCGAGCGTCTGCTGCCTGGCTTGACCGCTCGCGTCGGGTAGGCCGGCTGAGTGCGCCACACCGAGACTGGTGGTGCCGAGCGCGGGGAAGCCGGCGTCGACCAGCGCGAGCGCCGAGGCGTGGTCCCAGGCGTTCGGCAGCAGGAACGGGGAGCCGCGCCGGTGCAGCGCCCGGAACCGCTCGGTGGACGTGCTCACTTCAGGGCTCGTTTCAGGGCTCATGTCAGGGCTCATGTCATGGCTCACCGCAGCCCCGCCACGATCCCGGCCGCGATCGCGACCGCCTGCTCGCCGCCGGGGCAGGCGTGCCGCCCGGCGCCGAACGGGAGTCCGCTGAGGTCGACTGGCATCACCTCGCCGGTCGCCGGGTCCACGCGCCGGGTCTGCCGCAGCGGCTGGTCGTGCTCGAGCGTGTCCGCGACGACCTCCTCCGGCGTACGGTCACCGCCGCCGGCCCGGGCAGCGTTCACGGCGGTCATAGCCTTCACGGCCAGCGCGGTCGTGCCGGCGCACGCCTGCACGAGCACACAGATCCGGGCGGCGGCCGGCTCGTCGTGCTCGCCACCCAGGAACGCGACCAGTTGCTCCACCCCCTCGTCGGCGGCGGCCTCGTCGCCCGAGCCGGGCTGGTAGGCCTGCGTGGCCGCCTTGACCGCCCCGACCGGAAGCCCAGCCAGCCCGAGCGCGTCGGCGAGCGCGGTGACCGTCACCTCGGCCGCCAGCTCGGCGACCGGTTCCGATCGCTGCTCACGCGCGAGCCGCTCGGCGGCGGCCCGCAACCCGGCCGGGTCCAGCTTCGCCAGCAGGTCGGCCACCTGCGCCCGGCGGCGCAGGTGGTCCGGGCCCTCGCTGAACCGCACGACATGGGAGCGCAGCCAGCCGATGCCGGTCGGAGCATCGGGGGCGGACGGCACGATGAACGCTGGGTCGGACAGAACAGTGCTCATCCGTCGAACCTAGTCCCGCGACATTTCGGCCCACCTCGAAGCGACGACGCTGAAACGCTCGGGAGAGCGCCGGACATGGAGGGGGCATGAGCGAAGCCGACCAGGCTGAGCAGGCAGAGGCGCGGCGACATCGGTTCGAGCTGTTGTTCGCCGCTCACCACGATCTCCTGCTGGCCTACCTACTGCGCCGCACCACGACCACGGACGATGCCGCCGACGTGCTGGCCGAAACGTTCCTGACCGCCTGGCGCCGACTCGACCAGGTACCAGCCGGGGACGAAGCCCGGCCCTGGCTGTACGGCGTGGCCCGGCGTGTGCTCGCCAATCACCGGCGTGGCGAGAATCGCCGTGCCGCGCTGACCGTGAAGCTGCGCGGCGAGCTCGCCGCCAGCGCGCAGGACTCCCCATCGCTCATGGCCGAAGCCGCGAGCAGCCGGGCCGGCGAGGCGTTCCGCCAACTCCCGGAGCGCGACCGGGAAGTGCTCGCGCTGACGGCATGGGAAGGCCTCACACCCGCCGAGATCGCGGTGGTACTGGACTGCTCACGAAACGCCGTGCGCATCCGCCTCCACCGGGCTCGCCGCCGCTTCACCCGCCTGCTGGAACGACACGCCAAGGCAAGCGGCCTGTCGACCACGATTCCGTTGAAGGAGACCTCTCATGGCTGACACCTTGGACCCGATCCGCCGCCTGGACCCCCTCGGCTCGAAGCCGGCCACGGTCAGCGGCCAGACCAAGCACGCGCTCGCCGAAGCGATCATGACCTCGGTGGCCGAACCGTCGGTCGAGCCAAGCCGTCCCCGCCGGTACGTGCCGGCCAGGCGGCTGGCTCTGGCCGGAGTCGTCGCCGCGGCCGGCGTGCTCCTCGTCACCGGACCGCCCTGGAGCCAGCCCGGTCGGGCACTCGCGTTCACCGACGAAGGCGACTACTTCGACGTACGGGTCCTCGACGTGGAGGCCGATGCGGACCAGTACAACGAGGAGTTCGAGAGGTACAGCCTGGACGTCGAGCTCAAGGTCGTCCCGGTCTCGCCCTCGCTGGTCGGACGGGACGTGATGATGACTGGCCCCTACGAGGCCCGCGGCGTCACTGTCGAGCACGAACCGGCGGAATGCGGAACTGCCGGCCGTGCGCGATGCGTGCCGGTGCTCCGGGTCCCACATGACCTCCGCGGCGAAGCGAAGATCTGGCTGGGCCGTGCCGCCCAACCAGGCGAGGACTACGTCGTCGCGGGAGAAGTCGACGGTAGGGGCGAGGCACTGGAAGGACTGGCGTGGCCGAACAAGACCGTGGCCCAGGTGCGGGAGATGCTGGCGCGCCGGGACGCCGTTGTCGCCGAGTTTCGCGTCGATCGCGGCGGCCGGTCCGAACGTGAGCGGAGCGTTCCTGGCAACTGGTATGTCAACGGGGCCCTGCCGTGGAAGCCGGGCGAGGTGCTGCTGTTCGTCAGCCCGCACCCCGCCCGCTAGCGCTTACGGCGTGATCGTCGCGCGCATCACCACCACTTGGTACGGGTTCCAGGTCGACATCAGGTAGTAGATCGTCGCAGCCGCGGAGTTGCCGGTGGTGTACCGGGAGAGGATGAACGGCGCGTACAACCCGCCACCGTTGGTCGCTCCTGGCTCGTGGGTGTTGTCGCAGTTGCGGCCGCCGTCGTGGATGAAGTGGCACAGCCCGTTGTCGGACTCCGGGTTGAAGATCGTGCTTGGAGCCGACCACGGGCCCCACGGCGTCGCGGAGTAGCGCGCCACCACGCCGCTCGTGCAGTTGTAGAGCATCAGCCACTTCTGCAGTGGCGCCACCCACGACACCGAGAACTCCCCGATGCAGCCGGTCCCGTCGCCCGTGGAGAACAGCGTGCTGGCCTGGGCGGGGTCCGCGCTCCACTGTGGCGCGCCGTTCGCGTCGACGCCGGTGAGGTAACGCCAGGTCGACTGGTCGGCGACCGAGCTGGCCGGTGCGTAGGCCAGGAACGGGTAGCTCGCCCGATAGTTCGGCACGCCGTAGACGAACACGCCGAGCTTCTGGTCGGCCGGCAACCCGGCGACCGTCGTGGCGTTCACCGACGCGGTGTAGACGAACTTCGAGGGCAGCTTGAACAGCTTGTCGTACTTGCTGACGTTCGACGAGGTACGCCGGGCGAGCCAGCCCTCGCCGACCTGGTTCGAGCCGTAGCCGCAGATCGTTGCCGTCATGCAGTGCTGCGTCCAGAACGCCGCGTACATCGACCCGTTCGCGTGGAAGCCGCTCGTCGGCACGTTGAAGAAGCCCTGCAGGAAGTTGGCGTCGGTGACGCCGTTGACCGTGACGTCGGCCGGTGTGAACGTGCTGCCGCCAGGCACCGGTGACAGCTGCAGGCACTGGGTGTCGGTCGGGGCTGCCGTCTGCTGCGTCTGCAGCACCACGTCGTCGTCGCGGACCTTCTCGTCAGTGGCGATCGGTGTGTGGTTGACGTGGGTGTCGCCGAACAGGAGCGTCAGCGTCGTGCCGTCGTCGACGGGGTAGCCGAGGTCGGTCGCCCATTCGGTGTACCCGAGCCCGGACGTCCCGTTCACGGTCGGCGCGAGCCGCTCGAGGTCCCACTTGCCGCTGGCCTGGCAGACCTTCTCGCTACGGCCGCGGTACGTGATGTCCTGCGCCTGTCCCCAAGCCGAGGTCGGCTTGGTGGAGTCGTGCCAGAAGTGGATCAGCCGGTAGTCGGTGACGTTGCCCTCGACCTGGCTGCCGGCCGGCTCGGGCGCCTGCGGTCCGAGGACGACCAGCTCCAGGTTGCCCGGATCGCCGAAGTCGGTCTGGATCAGCGACGCGGGGGAGTTGACGCCGGCGATCGGCGGCTCGGCGGCCAGTGCCCACGGGTTGGCGGTGTCGGCGTTGTTCTTCCAGTAGTGCACGAGGTTCCCGCCCGCGGGTGCGACGACCTCGAAGTTCCCGTGCCCGGCGGTCGACGCGCCGATGTCGCTCTGGATGAACGAGGGCGCACCGGTGATGCCGGAACCGAACCCCGTCGCCCGGCCCCACGGTGCGTTCGGCTGCGCGCTGTCGTGCCAGTAGTGCACGAGCTGGCTGCCCTCGCGGGCGACGAGCTCCAGGTTGCCGTGGCCGCCGGACTGGAAGCTGGTCTGGATCAGCGAGGCGGGCCCGGTCGCGGTCGTCGTGATCACCTGTACGCGCTGCCAGCCCCCGCCACCGTTGTCGTTGCGGTAGTGGACGAGGTTGGAGCCTTCGGGGACGACGACCTCGAACGCACGGTGCCCACCGGTGACGAAGTCGCTGGTGATCGCCGACGGAGCTCCGGTGACGCCGGTGCCGAAGCTGCCGCCGCGCCGCCACGGGCTGTTCGGCAGGCCGCTGTCGTGCCAGTAGTGCTGGACGTGGTCGCCTTCGCGGACGAACACCTCGAGGTTGCCGTGTCCTCCTGCCAGGAAGTCGCTCTGCACGATCGCGCCGGAGCTGTCGGCGGCGGTGGTCACCACCTGGGCCTTGTGCCAGGCCCAGTTCACGTCGGCGTTGTCCTTCCAGTAGTGCACCAGCGTGCGGCCCTGCAGTGCGACGACCTCGAAGTTCCGGTGGCCGGCGGACAGGAAGTCGCTGCGGATGATCGACGCCGCGCCGGTGCCGAGCGGCTGGACGATCGTCCCCGGGCCCGAAGCAAGCAGGGTGGGTGGGTCGACGGCGAACGCGGGAGCAGGGCCGGCAAGGGCCGTGGCGACCAGGCCGGCGGCGAGAAGTAGGGCGTATCGAACCGAACGCATGGGTGTGCCTCCCCATCACAACGTCGAGTAATCGATTACTCGACGATTCCGCTCGAACAATGGATCAGCGGGAGGGCGGCGTCAAGCGGTCTGGCAGCTATGGGCCAAGCAACGCGACATGCCGGTGCTCGCCGGGGAACGTGGTCATTTCGGACGCCACTGGTAGGTTGGGAACCGCTGACGATCCCGCGTGGGAGAGCTCTCGCCCCGGTCCCTGCACGGCAAGCCGGGCGGCGAGGCGCCGAAGGGGCAACTTCCCCGGAACCTCTCAGGCTGCCAGGACCACGCGGACGAGGCGACTCTGAAGGGCCTGCACGCAAGCCTGACTGAGGGGGACGAACCGAACGCCCACGCGTCCAGGAGTCCCATTGAACGCCACGACAGCTCAGTTCAGCGATCACGGCGACAGCGACGAGTTCGCCACCCGCCACATCGGCCCCGCCGCCGAGGACCGCGCCAAGATGCTGGCGGCCTGTGGCTTCGGCTCACTCGACGAGCTGGTCGCGGCCGCGGTGCCCGAATCGATCCGGGACCTGCGGCCGCTCAACCTGCCGCCCGCGCTCACCGAGGCCGAGGCCAGCCGCGCGCTGCGCCGGCTCGCCGCTATGAACCGCCCGCTGACGCAGATGATCGGCCTGGGCTACTACGACACGCTGACCCCACCGGTGATCCGGCGCAACATCCTGGAGAACCCCGCCTGGTACACCGCTTACACGCCGTACCAGCCGGAGATCAGCCAGGGCCGGCTGGAGATGCTGACCAACTTCCAGACCGTCGTCGCGGAGCTGACCGGCCTGCCGGTCGCCGGCGCGTCGCTGCTCGACGAGGCGACCGCTGCCGCCGAGGCGATGACGCTGGTCCGTCGTACGAACAAGAAGGCCAAGAGCAACCGCTTCGTCGTCGACGCCGACTGCCTGCCCCAGACGATCGCCGTCGTGCAGACGCGGGCCGAACCGCTCGGCATCGACGTGGAGGTGGCCGACCTGTCCGCGGGCCTGCCGGAGGGCGAGGCGTTCGGCGTGCTCGTGCAGTACCCCGGCGCGAGCGGCGCGGTCCGCGACTACGAAGCTCTCGTCCAGGCCGCCCACGAACGCGACGCCCAGGCGATCGTCGCCGCCGACCTGCTCGCACTCACGCTGCTCAAGCCGCCGGGGGAGTACGGCGCCGACGTCGCGGTCGGCAGCTCGCAGCGGTTCGGCGTGCCGTTGATGTACGGCGGCCCGCACGCCGGCTACATCTCCGTCCGTTCCGGCCTGGAGCGCTCGCTGCCTGGCCGGCTGGTCGGCGTCTCGGTCGACGCGGCGGGCAAGCCCGCGTACCGGCTGGCACTGCAGACCAGGGAGCAGCACATCCGCCGCGAGAAGGCAACCAGCAACATCTGCACGGCGCAGGTGCTGCTCGCGGTGACCGCCGCCGCCTACGCCGTCTACCACGGGTCTGACGGCCTGCACGACATCGCGAGCCGGGTGCACCGGCACGCCGCCGCGCTGGTCGAAGGGCTCAGCCGGGCGGGCATCGAGCTGGCCTCCGACAGCGTGTTCGACACCGTACGTGTCGCCGTGCCGGGCCGCGCCGCCCAGATCGTCGCCGAGCTGCGGGCGCGCGGCATCAACCTGCACCTCACCGACGCAGACCACATCACGATCGCGTGCGACGAGCGCACCGGCGCCGCCGAGGTCGAGGCGATCCTGTCGGTGTTCGGCGCCGACTCCAGCGACGTCGAGCACCTGCTGCGGCGCGCGCCGGCCCGGTTGCCGGAGCACCTGCTGCGTACGAGCCCCTACCTCACCCACCCGGTGTTCCACCAGCACCGTTCGGAGACGGCGATGCTGCGCTACCTGCGCGCGCTGGCCGACGACGACTACGCACTCGACCGCGGCATGATCCCGCTCGGCTCGTGCACGATGAAGCTCAACCCCACCACGGCGATGGAGCCGATCACGTGGCCGGAGTTCGCCGGCATCCACCCGTTCGCTCCGGCCGAGGACGCCGGCGGCTACCTCGAGCTGATCGACCAGCTCGAGCGCTGGCTGGCCGAGCTCACCGGCTACGCCGCGGTCTCGTTGCAGCCCAACGCCGGTTCGCAGGGCGAGCTGGCCGGACTGCTGGCGATCCGCGCGTACCACCGTGGCCGTGGCGACGACGGTCGTGACGTCTGCCTGATCCCGTCGTCGGCGCACGGCACCAACGCGGCCTCGGCCGTGATGGCCGGCATGCGGGTCGCGGTGGTCGCCGCCGAAGCCGACGGCACCGTCGACCTGGCCGACCTGCGGGCGAAGCTGGAGAAGCACGCCGGCCGGGTCGCGGCGATCATGGTCACCTACCCCTCCACGCACGGCGTCTACGAAGAGGGCATCACCGAGTTGTGCTCGCTGGTGCACGACGCCGGTGGGCAGGTCTACGTCGACGGCGCCAACCTCAACGCACTGGTCGGGCTGGCCCGGATCGGCGAGTTCGGCGGCGATGTCTCGCACCTCAACCTGCACAAGACGTTCTGCATCCCGCACGGCGGTGGCGGTCCGGGCGTGGGGCCGGTGGCGGTTCGCGAGCACCTGGCTCCGTACCTCCCGAACCATCCGATGCTCGCCGGCGCGGGAGCTGCGGATCTTCCTGGACCAGGCGTCGGGCCGATCGCGGCGGCGCCGTACGGCTCGGCCGGCATCCTGCCGATCTCGTGGACCTACGTCGCGATGATGGGCGGCCCCGGGCTGAAGCTGGCGACCGAGACCGCGGTGCTGGCAGCCAACTACGTCGCGTCCCGGCTCGCGCCCCACTTCGAGGTGCTCTACACCGGGCAGCACGGCCTGGTCGCGCACGAGTGCATCATCGACCTGCGCGAGCTGTCCAAGCAGACCGGCGTCACGGTCGACGACGTGGCCAAGCGGCTGATCGACTACGGCTTCCACGCGCCGACCATGAGCTTCCCGGTGGCCGGCACGTTGATGGTCGAGCCGACCGAGTCGGAAGACCTCGCGGAGCTCGACCGCTACTGCGACGCGATGATCGCGATCCGCGGCGAGATCGACCGGGTGGGCGCGGGTGAGTGGCCGGCCGACGACAACCCGCTGCACAACGCGCCGCACACGATCGAGATGCTGACCGGCGAGTGGGACCACGCCTACACCCGTGAGGAAGCGGCTTACCCCGTCGCTACTCTGCGACGCCGCAAGTACTGGTCGCCGGTACGCCGGATCGACCAGGCCTACGGCGACCGCAACCTGGTCTGCGTGTGCCCGCCGCCCGACGCGTTCGCGGAGTAGCCACGCGGCCGGCCGTCAGGACGTCGTTTCCAGCCGGAGGCTGTTGATGGCTGTGTCGACGTCCTTGGACAGCTGCGGATGCGTCTCCGGGATCGAGGCGATGAGCAGGCCGTTGGCGCGGTCGGGGCCGTAGTCGATCAGCACGATGTCGATGTTGTCGTGCTTGGATTTCAGGCCCTTGAAGTTGTAGGCGACCTGCGTGCGGATCCGGTAGGCCGGATGGCCGCCCAGGAAGAGCGACTTGCCGTTGCCCGGTCCGGCCGACGGCGGGGAGTTCCACTCCGTACGCAGGTACCACCGCGCGACTGCCACCGTCCTGGCCGGGAGGCCGCCGGTGGCCTTGGCCCCGGCCGGCAGGTCGCCCGCGACGATCAGCGCTGTCCAGTTGTGCTTGCCGTCCCAGAGTTCTTCGGTGTTGAGGAACATCGCCTGCTGGTTGCCGAGGTCCTGGCGCAGGACCGGGCCGGTGGCTGCCCGCCACTGCGGGTTCGGCGGGCTGAACGCCAGGTGCCCGCCTGCCGGAGTGACCGCGGGAGTGGTCGCGCTCGGCGTGGGCGACGGTGACGGCGACTCCGTCGTCGGGGAGGGCGACGGTGACGGGGTCGACGTGGTCGAGGCGGAGGTGGCCGCCGGCGACGTGCGGCCGGCAACCGGTGTTGTACCGCCGTTCTGCGACAGCCAGATCGCCGTCGCGGTGGCCGCGGCGCCCAGCACGACGACGGCCGCCATCACGCCGATGATCCAGCGGCGTCTCCGGCTGCCGTCGTAGAGGTCCTCGACCTCGACGATGGTCGGAAGCGACGGCCCGGACGGGGGTACGTCGGCCGCGTGCCGGCCTGGCGGTGGTGGAGCGTAGGGCTGCGCGTCAGTGGGCTCGTTGGCCCAGAGGGTGTCGGCGACGGCGACGGTCCAGCGTTCACCGTCCCACCAGCGGAACTTCTTGGTCAGACCCGACGGGTCGGGGTACCAGCCTGCCCGCTTGCCATCGGCCACCTACTGACCTCCAAGATCGGCTATGGCGATCAGGCTAGTGGCTCACGGCAGGTGCCGGACCAGAATCTCGCGCAATCGTTCAGCATCCGAAGGCGCGGCGAGCCCTCGCTTCGGCAGCACGGTGAAGACGATCCGCTTCTTGTCGGGGCTCAGCAGCACGAACGCCTGCTCGGTCTCGACGAAGCTGCCGTACGCCGACCAGCTGTTCACCGACGACGAGTGCGCGTTGGCTATCCGTACGCTCTCGTCGTCGAGGCCGGCCCGCACCTCGCCCATCCGGGCAGCGATCTGGCCGTAGACGCGACGCCGGAGCACCAGGATCAGAGGGATCAGGACGAGGGCCACGAGGAGTGGCAGGAGCCCTCGCCAGTCGTCGGCGTCGAGCTGGCCGGCGATCGCCAGCACCGCGAACAGCGCCAGGGCGGTCCCGATCAGGATGCCCGCGACCCACCGCATGGCGCGGGCGAGCCGCCCGCTCCGGGTGGCTCTGAGCCTGGTGAGCGCTCCGTGGCGAATGTCGTCCGCCGTCATCGTGAAGCTCAGCTCGACGGCCTGGCTCGCAGTCTCCATGGCGGAGGACTCTAGTCCCTGCGCGCGGCCACTCCCGACAGCCGCTCCAGTGCCTTGACCAGCGCGTGGTTGCCCTCTGCTCCGAGCCCGTCGGCCTGGAGCGTGCGGTACAGCTGGAACACCTGACCGGTCGCCAGCGCGGGTACGCCGAGCGAGTCGGCGGCCTCGAGCACCAGCCGGAGGTCCTTCTGCTGCAGGTCGATCGTGAAGCCGGGACGCCAGTCGTCGGCGATCACCTGCGGGCCGCGGTTGGCGAGCATCCACGACCCGGCCGCGCCGCCGGTGACCGCGGCCAGCGTCTTCTCCAGGTCGAGGCCGCCGGCCTTGGCGAACACCAGCGCCTCCGACACCGCGAGCATGTTGACCACGACGAGGATCTGGTTGACGAGCTTGCAGGTCTGGCCCGCTCCGACTTCGCCGACGTGGGTGATCGTGGAGCCGATCGCTTCCAGGTAAGGGCGAGCGCGCTCGACGGCCTCGGGAGAGCCGCCGACCATGATCGACAGGGTGCCCTTCTGCGCGCCCTCGCTGCCACCGGAGACCGGCGCGTCGACGAAGTCGACGTCCTGCTCGGCCAGCTGCTCGGCCCAGGTCCGGGTCGCCTCCGGGCTCACCGTGCTGCAGTCGATCACCAGCGTGCCCGGCCGCAGCCCGGCGGCCAGTCCGTCGTCGCCGAACAGCAGTGCCTCGACGTCGGGTGTGTCGCTCACACACAGCATCACGACCTGCGCGGTCTCGGCCAGCTCCTTGGGCGAGTACGCCTGAGTCGCACCGGCCTCGACCAGCGGCTCGGCCTTGGCGGCGGTCCGGTTGTAGACGCCTACCGTGTGCCCGGCCCGCAACAGATTCCGCGCCATGCCGGCGCCCATGATGCCCAGTCCGGCGAATCCCACCTGATCGCTCATGCAGGCAGGTTAACGTCACACCATGAAGACCAAGCAGGTCGTACCCGGCGTCTACAGCCTCGCCGACGGTTTCGTGTACGCCTACCTGATCGAGACCGACGACGGGCTGGTCATGGTCGACACCGGAACGGTGAAGCTGCAGCAGCAGTTCGCGGCAGCCCTTTCAGCATTGGGGAAACAGGCTGACCAGATCCGGCGGATTCTGATCACGCACCACCACCCCGACCACACGGGCAGTCTCGCCGAGCTGGTCCGGCGTACCGGCGCGGCGGTCTACATCCACGCCACCGACGCGCCGATCGCGCGTGGCGACCGCGCGTGGCAGCTGCCCGAGCCGAGCAACGTCTTCGTACGGATGATCGGCAAGCTGATGCGGATCGGCGCCGAGCCTGCCGAGCCCGCGAAGGTCGACAGCGAGCTCACCGGAGGCGAGCAACTGGAGTTCGCCGGTGGCATCGAGGTGATCGAAACACCAGGTCACACGGCTGGACACGTGTCGTACCTCCTGCGCCGCGAGGGCGGCGTGCTGTTCGCCGGCGACGCGGCCGTCAACGTGGTCGGCGGGCCGGCCGCAGGCCCACCGTTCCTCGCCTCGCTCGTCACCGAGGTGCCCGCGGCCGTCCGGCCGAGCCTGCGGCGGATCGCGGCCCAGGAGTTCGAGGTTGCCGTGTTCGGTCATGGCGCGCCGATCGTGGGCGGCGCCGCCGAGCGGTTCCGGCGCAGGTTCGGGGTTGACGCGGGCTGAGAGGCTTGTAGGTATGACAGATGCGGGCTTTCTGGGCGTAGGCGTTGCGCTGCTCACCGTGTTCACCGAGGACGGCTCGGTCGATGTCGCCGCGACCGCGGAGCACGCCGGCCGGATGACCGACGCCGGGATCCGAGCGGTGCTGGTCGCCGGCACCACCGGCGAGTCGGAGACCCTCGAAGACTCCGAACGCGAAGAGCTCATCGCGGCCGTACGCGACCGGGTCCCGCGCGACATTCCCGTCATCGCCGGGGCGAGCGCGGCGTGGACGCGGGCCGCGGCCCAGCGCGCGGTGGCCGCCCGCAAGGCCGGCGCCGACGGCGTGCTCGTCCTGCCGCCGCGTGGAGGCCAGGATCTCGTCGGCTTCTACTCCGCGGTGACCGAGGGCGTGGGGGAGTCGAGCCGGGTGTTCGGCTACCACAACCCCGCGCCACTGGGCGTTCCCGGCATCCCGGTCGAGGAGCTGATGGACCTGCCGATCGGCGGCATCAAGGACTCCTCCGGCGACCCGAACCGCCTGCTGGCCGAGCTGTCGACCTGGGACGGCGCGGTCTACGTCGGCTCGGCCGCACTGGCCGGCTATGCCGGACCGCTCGGCGCCGCGGGCGCGATCCTGGCGATCGCCAACGCGCTGCCGGAAGACTCGATCTCCGCGTTCGAAGGCGACCTGACGGCCCAGAAGTCGATGACCGAGCTGCACCTGCGGATCCGCAAGCACGGCATCGCGGCGCTGAAGGAAGCCGCGGCCGAACGCTACGGCATCTCCCCGGTGCGTCGCCTGCCGCTGGCCTGACGTTCTCAGTAGCCTTGCCACGATGGAGCGGGTCTTGGTGGTTGGGTGCTGTGGTGGCGGAAAGTCGTACGTAGCAAGGGCGATCGGACAGCTGACCGGTGCGCCCGTAACACATCTGGACGCGATGTACTACGACGACGAGTGGAACACCGCGCCGATGGACGACTTCGCCGACGCTCAGCGCGAACTGGTCGCCCGCCCGCGCTGGGTGATCGACGGCAACTACAACTCGACGCTGGAGATCCGGCTGCGGGCCTGTGACACCGTCGTCTTCGTCGACGTGCCGACGCGGTCCTGCCTCTGGGGGATTTTTTCGCGGCACGTCCGCCGCGGTGGCGAGCACCAACTCAACCTGGACGTCGTCAAGTACGTCCTCGGCTATCGGCGCACCATGCGGCCGCGTGTGCTGGCGAAGCTGGAGGAGTACGCCGGGCACGCGCGTGTCGTGTCCTTGCACAGTCGCGCCCGTGCCCGGCAGTGGCTCGTGGATCTAGCCGATCAGCAGCTTCGCGAGAGCGCGGCGGACGTCGGTTGAGGCGTCTCGCAGGCTGAGCGCCACCTGGTCGGCGCCGGCGCTGAGGTACTCCTGGACTCGCGCCGCGATTCTTTCCGGGTCTCCCCAGGCCACGATCGCGTCGAAGAAGCGGTCGGTGACCTGGTCGATGTCGTCCTCGGTGAAGCCGTGGCGCTTGAAGTTCGAGCGGTAAGGGCCGGCCTGGCTGAGGAAACTCAGGGACGGGCCGGCGACCTCTCGTGCCTTGACGGGATCGGTCTCCGGGATCACGAACAGGCCGATCACCAGGCTCGTGTCGTCGCCGACCTGTGCCCGCGCCTGTGCGACGTACTCCGGTGTGACGAGGAACGGATAGGCGCCCGCTGTCCGGTCCCGCGCGAGTTCCAGCATCCGCGGCCCCAGTGCTGCGAGCGCGCGCCGCTCCACCGGTATGGAACCGTCCAGCTCGTCCAGGTAGGCGTTCAACGTCTGCAAGGGTTTCGCGCCGTGCGCACCGCCCAGCCCGGCGATGAACCGGCCCGGGTGCGACTCCTCGATCTCGGCGTAGAACGACTTCACCGCGTCGGCGCCGAACCGGTCGACGGCGATGATCCCGCTGCCGATCGTGATCCGCTCGGTGCTGCGCACCGCATCGCCCAGCTGGCCGAGGTCCTGCAGTGGCCCGCCGCTGAACCACGCCGTCGAGAAGCCGAGCTCCTCGACCTCGCGCACGTCGTCACCAGGGTTCAGGCCCGCGCCGATCGGGCCGATGTCAAGCTTTGGCATCGCGATCTCTCAATCTTTCAAGGGACTCTGGCAATCCACTCCGGTTTGGAGTATTTCTCCTGAACGAGCCTCGCGGCGGCGTTCAGCTCGTGGGGGTGAAGCGTGTCGTCGGTGAGGCCGTAGCGGATACGGAACGACGAGATCATCGACTCGATGACCGCCTCCCGGCCCAGCCCGGTCTGCCGCCGCAGCGGGTCGACGCGTTTGTTGGCGCTCTTGGTGCCCTTGTCCGACAGCTTCTCGCGTCCGATCCGCAGCACCTCGAGCATCTTGCCGGCGTCGATGTCGTACGCCATCGTCACGTGATGCAGCACCGAGCCGGCGGCGAACCGTTTCTGCGCCGCACCGGCGATCTTCCCGGCGTCGGACGTGATGTCGTTGAGCGGCTGGTACCACGCTTTGACGCCGAGGTCGCCGAGCGCGCCCAGCACCCAGTCGTCGAGGAAGGCGTAGCTCTCGGCGAACGTCATGCCCTGCACCAGCGAGTCGGGCACGTACAGGGAGTAGGTGATGGTGTTGCCGGGCTCGATGAACATCGCGCCGCCACCGCTGACCCGGCGTACGACCGTGATGCCGTGCCGTCGCGCACCCTCGGGGTCGACCTCGTTGCGCAACGACTGGAAGCTGCCGATCACGACCGCCGGCGCGGCCCACTCCCAGATCCGCAGCGTCGGCGCGCGGCGCCCGGCGGCGACCTCCCGCGCCAGCACCTCGTCGATCGCCATGTGCAGCGCGGGATCCTGTGGCGAGGTGTGGATCAGCTGCCAGTCGTGGTCGCCCCAGCCGGTGGCCGCGCCCAGTGCTCGCCGCACCGCGACGCCGACGGCCTGCGCGGACAGGCCGTACATCAGTGTGTCGCCGGGCAGCCCGGCCTCGACCAGCGCGGCGATCTCGGACGCCGGTACGTCGGCCGGTGCGCCCTCCAGCGCCCGGTCGATCGCCTCGAGCGCGCTGTCGGGCTCGAGGAAGAAGTCGCCGCTCACCCGGACGTTCCGCAGCTCGCCCTCCTCGACGTCGAAGTCGACGACGACCAGCTTGCCGCCCGGAACCTTGTACTCGCCGTGCACCGTGGGCACCTCCATCAGCCAAACAGCCCTGGCTCCGGATGGTTTATTCCACCTTTGGGTGTAGGCGATCCGCGACGAATTCCAGATTCGCCGCAGCCACGGCATGCGGTCGAATCGAGCCATGACCGAGCTCACGAGAAGGACCAGACGCGACGTCCTGCGGACCTCCGGAGTCGCCGCCGGTGCGATTGCCGGTGCAGCCCTCGGCACGGCACTTGCCGCCGCACCGGCAGCCGCGTCGGCCACCGGTGCCGGACGTGGGCGCCGGCCCGGCGTCACCTCGTTCGTGTTCGTGACCGGCGCCAACGGTACGGCCGGCGCGCCGAGCCAGCTCGCGGCGCTGGGTCACCGCGTACTGGGTGTCGACCTGCCGGGGCACGAGCCGTCGGCGCAGCAGTTCACGGTCGCGTACCAGGCGCCGCAGGATCTCGACGCGATGGCCGCGCAGCCGTCGCCAACCGCGGGCAAGACGCTGCGGGACTACGCCGATGCCGTGATCGACGTGGTGCGCCAGGTCGCGCGGTACGGGCCCGTGATTCTGGTGGGCTCCAGCATGGGTGGTGCGGCGATCAGCCTCGCGGGCAACGAGGTTCCGCAGCTGATCGACCGTCTCGTCTACGACTCCGCGCTGCTCTGCGTCGACCTGCCCACGCTGCAGTCGTACTTCGAGACACCCGAAGGCAGCACCTCACAAGGTCCGGTACTCGGCGAAGCCCTGGTCGGCGACCCCGCGAAGACCGGCGCGGTCCGCGTCAACTGGCGCTGGGCGAACGCCGAGTGGCTGGCCAAGGCCAAGGGCGCGTTGATGGAGGACGGCACCGACGCGGAGTTCCTCGCGATGCTCAGCTCGCTGCAGCCCGACGAGTCGCTGGGCGTCCAGGTGGAGGAGTGGACGGTCGACCCGCACACGTGGGGCCGGATCCCGCGTACGTACATCCGGCACAGGCTGGACAGGATGCTCCCGCTCGCGTTGCAGGACCGGCTGATCCGTGAGGCGGACGCGCGGACGCCGTGGAACCGCTTCGACGTGCGCACGGTCGAGACCGCCCATGCCGCGCCGCCGGCCAAGTACGCGGAGATCATCCGGATCCTGGACGGCTTGGCTCGGTAGACGAGATCCCCGCCGGTTGGAATGATTGGGCGGTGAGTACATGGCTTTCACAGGTGTCCGGGGATGTCCGCTTCGAGTGGGGACCGCAGGGAAGCGCGCGGCTGGTACCCGATGTGGCCTGCCTGGTGGTGATCGACGTGCTGTCGTTCACCACGACGGTCTCGGTCGCGGTCGAGCGTGGCATGGCGGTCTTTCCGTACCGCTGGAAGGACGAGTCGGCCGCCCGGCTGGCCAGGCAGGTGAACGCCAAGCTCGCGGTCGGACGCCGTGCCGTGACGCCTCACAACCCCTGGTCGCTGTCGCCGGCGGCGCTGCGGAAGGCTCCGGTGGTTCCGCGCCTGGTGCTGCCGTCGCCGAACGGGTCGACGATCGCCGCCGCTGCCGCCGAGGCGGGCCGGTGCGTGGTCGCCGCCAGCCTGCGAAACGCCGCCGCGGTCGGTCGATGGCTGATCGGCAACGGCTACGGCACGCCGGAACGTCCGGTCGCGGTGATCGCCGCGGGGGAGCGGTGGCCGGCCGGTGAGCTGCGGCCGTCGCTGGAGGACGCGCTGGGTGCTGGTGCCGTGATCGCGGCACTGGTGGAGCAGGGCGTCAGCCGGCTGTCGCCGGAAGCGCAGGCGATCCGCCTGATGCACAAGGGTGTCGGCGACGTGGCGGGGGCGGTCAAGGAGTGCGCGTCAGGCATCGAGCTGGTGCAGGGCGGGTTCGCCGAGGATGTCGAGGTCGCGATCGAGGTCGAGTCGAGCCCGGTCGTGCCCGTGCTGGTCGATGGTGCGTTCGCCGATGCGGCGTGACGTTCGCGCGCTGCCCAAAGCCAACCTGCACCTTCATCTGACCGGTTCGATGCGTCCCGGTACGGCTGCGGAGCTGGCCGCCCGGCACGGCCTGCCGCCGTTGCCGCCGGTCGATCCGGCCCAGCCCAGGCCGCACGGCTGGGAGGTGTTCCAGGCCCGCTACGACACGGCGCGAGCCGCCGTTCGTACGGCAGAGGACATCGAGCGAATCGTCACCGAGGCGGTCGCCGACAACCTGGCCGACGGCGCGGGATGGCTGGAGATCCAGGTCGACCCGACGTCGTACGCACCGCATCTCGGCGGCCTGGAGGGCGCGGTCGAAGCCGTGCTGGCGGCCGCTCACGGCAAGCCGCTCGGCGTGATCCTGGCGGCCAGCTGGGGCGCCGATCCGGTGCACGCCGAGCGCCTGGCCCGGCTCGCGGTCCGCTACGCGTCCGACGGTGTTGTGGGCTTCGGGCTCTCCAACGACGAGCGGCTCGGCAAGGTGGCCGACTTCGTACCGGCGTTCGGCCTGGTGAACGACGCCGGCCTGCTGGCGGTGCCGCACGCCGGCTTCTACGAGGCGGCCTGGCACGTACGCGACACGGTCGCGCTGCTCGGTGCCCGCCGGATCGGGCACGGGCTGACCGCTGTGGACGACGCCGGCGTGATCGGGTTGCTGGTGGAGCGGGGCGTGGCGCTGGAGGTGTGCCCGACGTCGTACCCGCCGTTCGGGGTCGTCGCGGACCTGGCGTCGGTGCCGCTGCGGCCGTTGCTCGCGGCCGGCGTGCCGGTCGCGCTGGCGACCGACGACCCGCTGATCTTCGAGGTCGGGCTGGCGGGCCAGTACACGATCGCGCGCGAGCACCTGGGGTGCACTGACGAGGAGCTGGCGCTGCTGGCGGAGCAGTCGATCGCGGTGTCCGCGGCACCCGAAGCCGTCCGGCAGCGGCTGCTGATCGGCGTCCGCGACTGGCTCGCCGGTGACGGCGACTAGGTGTACTAGGCCTTGCGCTTGAGGTAGAGGAAGTCGTTGACGTCGTTGAGCGCCAGCACCTGGTTGACGAAGAAGCGCGGCATGTCCTTGCGCGTCTCGTCGTGCACCACGCGTGGCTCGACCAGGTCGTAGTGCTTGCGCCGGGTCTCCAGCTCGAGTCCGCCCGCGGCGAGCACGTTCTTGACCCAGTCGGTGTCGGGGCCGTACGTGAGCGCGAAGACGAACCCGTCATCGGTGCGGAAGACGTTGATCGGCGTCCGGAACTTCTTGCCGGACTTGCGCCCGCGATGGGTGATCATGCCGAAGCCGGGCATCCAGCCGGCGATGTGCCTGGTGACCTTGTTGAGGCCCTTGCGGTTCAGCCGGGCCAGCCGCTTGCTCAGGACCATCGGGCGCTCCTTCTCCGAATTAATTCAACAAGCGTAGAATAGCACCGTGGCACAGAGCAGACGAGGCCGCCGGGCCGGCACACCGGACACGCGTGGAGCGATCCTGGAAGCCGCCCGGCGGCGATTCGCCGAGGGCGGTTACGCCCGGACGACGATCCGCGCGGTCGCCGCCGACGCCGGTGTCGACCCGGCGCTGGTCGTGCACTTCTTCGGCTCGAAGGAGGCGTTGTTCCGGGCGGTGATCGAGTGGCCGTTCGATCCGGAAGTGCTGCTGGATCGCCTGGCGGCGCCGGGGTCGGAGAGCATCGGCAGGCGGCTGGCCAGAGGTTTCCTGGAGTTCTGGGGATCTGCTGACATCGGCCCACGGCTGCAGGCCGTGCTCCGCGGCGCCGTCACCCACGACGCGGCGGCCGACCTGATCCGGCAGTTCCTGACCGAGGTGCTCTACGAGCGGGTCGTGCCGTTGATCGGGCCGGACCAGGCGCGGCTGCGCATCGACCTGGCGCTCGGTCAGCTCCTGGGCGTCGCCGTGCTGCGTCACATCCTGCGCGTCGAGCCGATCGCGTCGGAGTCGATCGACACGCTGGTCGACCAGCTCGCGCCGACGCTCGACACCTACCTGTCGCCGGCTGCCTCAGCCGGCTGAGCGGCCGGCCGCCTCGAGCAGCTCGCGGGCGCGGGCGGCCGCGCTCGTACGCAGGAACGCCACCGCCTCGTCCGACAGCCGTACGCCCTCGTGGTGACCACCGGCTTCGCGCAGCTCGGCCAGCAGTGCCTCGCGGGTGCGGCCGCGCAGCAGGAGCAGCAGGGACGGGTCGTCGTCGACCAGCCACGCCACCTGGTAGCACAGCGCGGCCGCGTGCTCGCACGGGTGGTCCCAGCCCGGGCAGTCGCATTCTGGTTCGAGGTCGCCGATGCCGGGCAGCAGCGGCACCTCGGCGTCGTCGGCGGCCTCGGCCAGCGACACCGGCATCTCGTGCTCCAGCAACGCCGCCATGTGCCCGGCCCGGCCGGCCAGCTGCAGGGCGAAGCGTTCCCACTCCTCGCCGGTGAGCTCGCTGACGTAGACGGTTGTCGAGTACGGCGTCGCATCCGGGTCCTGGACGACGGCGGCGATCCGTCCCGGGCTGATCGTGATCGGGCCGACCCTGCCGCTGCGGGCACACGCGCGGCCGCGTCGCAGCGGCTCCTGCGCCAGCGACGTGTCCTCCAGTGCGCGCACCCACGCCTCGCCCCACCAACCGCGGGCGAACTGCTTGCCCTTGCCCTGCTTGGGAAACGCGGGGAACCCACGTACGTCCGATTCGATCGGTCCGCTCACTGTGGCCTCCTCAGCTCTACCAGCTCGGCGAGCTCGGCGTCGGACAGCTCGGTCAGCGCGGACTCGCCGCCGGTCAGGACGGCTTCGGCGAGTGCGCGCTTGCCGGCCAGCAGGTTCGCGATCCGGTCCTCCAGCGTTCCCTCGGCGATCAGCCGGTGCACCTGGACCGGCCGGGTCTGGCCGATCCGGTACGCGCGGTCGGTCGCCTGGTCCTCGACGGCTGGGTTCCACCAGCGGTCGTAGTGGATCACGTGGTCGGCGTGGGTGAGGTTGAGCCCGGTGCCGGCGGCCTTCAACGACAGCAGGAACACCGGGGTGTCGCCGGCCTGGAACCGCTCGACCATCCGTTCGCGCTGGGCGACGGGTGTGCCGCCGTGCAACAGCTGCGTGCCGATCCCGCGGGCGTCGAGATGCCGCTGCAGCAGCCGGGCCATCGCGACGTACTGCGTGAACACCAGCGCCGCGCCGTCCTCGGCGAGGATCGTGTCGAGCAACTCGTCCAGCAGCTCCAGCTTGCCGGAACGGCCGGGAAGCCGGCTGTCCTTGAGGTACTGCGCCGGGTGGTTGCAGATCTGCTTGAGGGCGGTGAGCAGCTTCATGATCGCGCCGCGTCGTGCCATGCCGGTGCCCCTGCGGACGTCGGCCATCAGCTCGGTGACCGTGGCCTCGTACAGGCCGGCCTGCTCGGCCGTCAGCGCGACCAGCTGGTCGGTCTCGGTCTTGGCGGGCAGCTCGGGCGCGATGCCCGGGTCGGACTTGCGCCGCCTGAGCAGGAACGGGCGGACCAGCCGGGCGAACCGCCCCGTGACGACGGGATCCCGGTCGGCCTCGATCGGCTTGGCCCAGCGGTCGCGAAACTGCGCGAGCGAGCCGAGCAGCCCAGGCGTCGCCCAGTCGAGGATTGCCCAGAGCTCCGACAGGTTGTTCTCGACGGGCGTGCCGGTCAGCGCGACGCGGGCGGTCGCCGGGATCCGGCGGAGCGCCTTGGCCGTGGAGGAGAGCGGGTTCTTCACGTGCTGTGCCTCGTCGGCGACGACCAGGTCCCAGTCATGCCCGGCGAGGCGCTCGGCGTCCAGGCGCATGGTGCCGTATGTCGTGAGCACGAAGCCGCTGGTGGCGAGGTCGCGCTCGGTGCCGTGGTAGCGGCGGACGGGGGTGCCGGGGGCGAACCGCTGGATCTCGCGTTCCCAGTTGCCGAGCAACGACGCCGGGCAGACGACCAGCGTGGGTCCGGCCCTTTCCTGATGGTGGAGCTCCTGCTGGTCCAGGCGATGGAGGTGGAGCGCGATCAGCGTGATCGTCTTGCCGAGACCCATGTCATCGGCCAGGCAACAGCCGAGGCCGAGCGAGGTCATACGGACCAGCCAGCGCAGGCCGGCCAGCTGGTAGTCGCGCAGGGTCGCCTTCAGCGCGTGCGGTGGCTCGACGGCCTCGGTGTTGTCGCCGGCCTGGGCGAGGCTGGCTCGCAGGTCTTCCAGCCAGCCGCCGACGCGTACGGTGCCGGCGAGCGCGTCGCCGAGCAGGTCGAGCGCCTGGACCGGCTCGGGCCGGGGAGCCCGCGCGGTGTGGGCGACGTCGGGGCTGACCAGCACCCACTGGTCGCGGAGCCGCACGATCGACCGCTTGGCGGCGGCCAGCTCCGCCACCTCGGCCTGGGTGAGCGGGCTACCGGCCAGGTCGAGCCGCCAGTCGATCTCGAGCTTGCCGCCCAGCCCGCTCGGGCTGCTCCCGCGCGCGACCGCGGTCGCGGTGAGGTCGCGGGTCAGGCCGGGCAGCCAGTCGACGTCGACGCCGGCACCGATCAGGCGTTCGGCACCGTGGCCGGACAGCTCGGCGAGCTCCTCGTCGTCGAGCTCCATCTCGTCGGGAACGGCCTGGTGCAGCAGGCGTTCCAGCGGTGGCCAGATCCGCGCGGCCCGGCGGACGGCGACCGCGAGGCTCGCGGAATCGGCCAGCTCGGGTGCGGGGACGACGATCCGGAACGGGTCCGGGCCTTCGACCCGTAACGTGAGCCGCTGCTCCGCCGCCACCTGGTCGACCAGCCCGTCGGCGATCGCGTCGGCCAGCGGGCGTAGTGCCTCGTCGAGGTCGGCGGTGATCCGCCACGCGCCGGTCCCGGTGGGCTCGAGCTCCCCGGCGGCGACTCTTTGGAGTGCCGCGGCCGCGGCTTCGCCCAGGTCACCGGGAGTCGCGAGCAGCAGCGGCAGCGCGTCGGCGATCGGCGTACGAACCGTCCGGCCGGCTTCGTCCGCGTGGATCAGGACGCTGGTACGGGGTGGATCAGCCGGCTCGAACCTCATGGCCGTACAGTGTACGGTACGTCGTACGAGAGGCCAGGTGAGCAAACGTTGGCGGAGTACACCGGCACCGGCGACCCCGCGCGTAGCCTGGCTCTGCTGTGGCGCGCGTTCGACAAGCCCAGCCGGGGCGGCGGCCTCAGCGTCGACACGATCGTGCGAACGGCGATCTCGGTCGCCGACGCCGAGGGCCTGGGTGCGCTGTCGATGCGCCGCGTGGCGCTGGAGCTCGGTGTCGGCACCATGTCGCTCTACACCCACGTACCCGGCAAGGGCGAGCTGATCGACCTGATGGAGGACGTGGTGCTCGGCGAGACCGCGCGGCCCGCGCTCGCCGGCGCGTCGTGGCGGCAACGGCTGGAGCAGGTGGCGCACGAGCACTGGAAGCTGTACCACCGGCATCGGTGGCTGTTGCAGGTCGTCGCGCACCGGCCGCCGCTGGGGCCGAACCTGATGGCGAAGTACGAGTACGAGCTGCGGGCCGTCGACGGCGTCGGGCTGACCGAGCTGGAGATGGACTCCATCGTCGCGCTGGTCACGAGCTTCGTGCACGGCGCGGCTCGCAGCGCGGTGGACGCGGCCCGGAACACAGAGGAGACCGGCGTGACGGATCGGCAGTGGTGGGCGGCGCACGCGCCGTACCTCGGCAAGCTGATGGACGCCTCGCGGTTTCCGCTGGCGGCCAAGGTCGGCGCGGTGGCCGGGGAGGAGCTGGGTGCGGCCTACGATCCGGCGCACACGTTCACGTTCGGGCTGAAGTGCATCCTCGACGGCGTCGAGGCGCTGGTCAGCTCGCGTCGCCCTTGAGTGGTCCGGTGATCCAGATCTCGTGGCCGTCGGGATCGTAGACGGCCGCGTTGCGTACGCCCCAGCCCTCGTCCTGTGGCTCGATCCGGACGCCCTTGGCCGCCGGTCGCAGCTTCTCGACCACCGCGTCCACGTCGTCGACGGTGAGGCCGAGCACCACGCCGTAGAGCCCACCTGGCGGATTCGCGGTCTCGTCCTCACCGAGCTGGTCGAGCATGACGAAGATCCGGCTCGGCGGTGGTGAGTGTTCGGCATCGGCGCCCGACCACGGACCGGTGGGTGCGAACAGCTCCTGCATCGTGCCGAGGTCCTGGCCGGCCTCGAAGCCGAGCAGCTCCTCGTAGAAGTGCCGGGACGTCTTGAGGTCGCGGCAGCGGATCGTGATGCCGTCGATGTGAATACCCATGGGGGCCAGGCTAGACGTTGCATGCGCAATGCGCAAACTGCATACTCGGTCGTATGAGTGATCTGGTGCCCGTCCTTGCGGAGGCGACGCCGGCGCCCGAGGTGCGGGTGGTGCCGCCGGCGCTGCCGGTCGCGCTGACCACGGCGATGGTGCTCGTCGACTACGCGCTCGGTGGCAAGGCGACCCCGACACCCGACGCGCAGGCGGCCGCACAGGCGATGCCGGCGTCGGTAGCCGAGGACAGTCGTGGGATACGGGCGGTGTTAGCGCACGGCACGTACCTCCGCGACTTCCTGCTCCGGGAGCTGCCCGTGGACCATCCGGGACAGAGCGACTATCCGGCGCTGCGCGGCTGGCTTGCGCGGCTGTCCGACTCGCGGATCGAGGCGATGGTCGCGGAAGGCTCGCTCGCGGTGTTGGGCTACGGCAAGTCGCCCGCGGACCGGCCGACCGTGCCGGATGTCGTGGAGACGGTGCGCGTG
This sequence comes from Flindersiella endophytica, assembly GCF_054779015.1. Taxonomy (NCBI): domain Bacteria; kingdom Bacillati; phylum Actinomycetota; class Actinomycetes; order Propionibacteriales; family Nocardioidaceae; genus Flindersiella; species Flindersiella endophytica. Next base: position 446,730 of record NZ_BAAGYY010000036.1, on the reverse strand, counting down.
TGGGGCGTGGCCGAACCAGAGGAGCGCGCGGCCGAGCTGGGCGACGCCGCGTTCGTACGCGAGCAGATGCTGGGGTTCCTCGACGCGGTCTGGGACCTGTGGCTGGCCCGGGTGTGGCCGCTGGAACTGCCGGCGTTGCGGGCGGCGGCCGCCCAGGCTGTCGTGCCGGTCGGCGTGACGGGCGTGCAGGCGGTGACGCAGGTGACGGCGCTGCGGCCGGATCCGCTGTACGCCTCCGCGCTCGACCAGGCCGGCGCTTTGGTGCTGATGCCGTGCCCTGGTCTGGGGCGGAGCATGTCGCTGTTCGGGACCGAAGCCGAAGCCTGGTTGCTGTACAGCCCACAGGGATCGGCCGTGGATGCCGGTGCCAGCGAGGGACGTCCGGGGATCGCGGTGGGACGGCTGGCGCAGCTCGCGCCGACGATGCAGGCGCTGGGCGACCGTACCCGGCTGGCGATCGTGCTCTACCTCGCCGACCAGGGGCCGGTGTCGATGCAGGCGCTGTCGGACGCGGTGCGCGTACACCAGAGCACAGTGTCGCGGCAGGTGGCGGCGCTTCGTAAGGCCGGCCTGGTCTCCGTCGACGACCAGCGCCGGATCGTCGCCCGGCTGGACACCGTACGCCGGACCTGCCACACGTTGCTGGAGGCGATCGAATGAGCCGTTGGACGACCGATGCTGTGCTCGCCGAGTTCCATCGCTGGGTGTGGGCGCCGGCCGACGCCACGATCGCGCGGACTGCGCGCCTGCGCCTGTCCGTACGCCGGGACGAGGCCACGGTGCTCGACGGCGCGGTGCTCGACGCCGCGCCCGAGGGCGTCGCCGCGGACGAGCTCGTCGCGGAGGCGCGTGACCTGGCCGCCGGCCATGGGGCGACGACGTTGCTCTGGACGGTCTGGCCGCGACCCTCGCCGCCCGACCTGGCGGAGGCGTTGCGGCGGGCCGGCGGAGTCGTCACCGAGCCGTTCGACGTGTGCAGCTACGACCTGACCAGCGGACCGCTGGACCTGACCGTTCCGCCGGACATCGACGCGCACGCGGCGACGACGGCAGAGGACGTCTGGGCGGCGCACCGCGTGCGCTCGACGCTGTGGCCGGAGTTCGACCTGCCTTCGCAGGCGGACGTCGACCGGGAGGTGGCTTCGGGCGGTGGCCGGTACGTCGCGTACTACGCCGGCCGGGCCGTGGGCTGTGCGGGGCACGAGCTCGCCGGCGAGGTGATCCGGCTGTGGGGCGGCGGGGTGCTGCCGTCGTTTCGCGGCAAGGGTGCGTACCGAGGGCTGGTCGCTGCCCGGCTCTCCGACGCCGCCGAGCAGGGCGGGAGCCTGGCGATCGTGCACGCGCGGTGGGGTACGTCGGCGCCGATCCTGCGGCGGATGGGTTTCACCGTGCACGGCATCAGTCAGGTCTACCGCGTCCCGGTGGTGGAATAGCCGGCCGCCGCGGGTGGGTTGCCCGTGAACGTGAGCGGACTTCGCATCCACTACATCGGCGGGCCGACCGCGCTGCTCGAGTTCGGCGGCCTGCGACTGCTGACCGATCCGACGTTCGATCCGCCGGGTGACTATCCGATCGGCGAGCGGAAGCTGACCAAACTGGCGGGTCCGGCGATCTCGGCCGGCGAGGTCGGGCCGGTCGATGCCGTCCTGCTGTCGCACGACCAGCATCCCGATAATCTCGACCGGCTCGGGCGGGTGTTCCTGGCCGACGTGCCGCAGGTGCTGTCGACTGCCGCGGCCGCCGAGCGGATCGGTGCGTCGGCGTTGCCTGCGTGGGAGTCAGTACGGCTCGGCGTAGTGCGGGTGACCGGGGTGCCGGCGCTGCACGGGCCGCCTGGCTCGGAGCCGCTGGTCGGGGAGGTGACCGGGTTCGTGCTGTCCGGCGACGGGTTGCCGACGGTGTACGTCAGTGGCGACAACGCGTCGCTGGACGTCGTCCGTGCGGTCGCCGACCGGTTCGCGCCGGTCGACGTCGCGGTGCTGTTCGCGGGCGGTGCGCGGACGCCGCTGGTGGGCGATGCGTACCTCACGCTGCCGAGCGCGGACGCCGCCTCGGCGGCGCGCATCCTCGGCGCCCGTGCGGTCGTACCGTTGCATTTCGAGCACTGGGGGCACTTCACACAGGGGCCTGAGACGCTGGTCGAGGCGTTCGACGCAGCCGGGCTGGGCGATCGGCTGCACCTGCCGCGGCCGGGGGATCAGGTCACGCTTTGACGAACCTGACGTCGTAGGTCGCGGCTTCGGCCTCGGCGAACTCGAGCAGGCGCCGGCCCTCGGCGACCACCTCGGTTCGTTCCTGTTCCGACAGCTTCCGAGCGGTCTGGATGTCGAGCCTGGCGCTGTCCTTGTCGCTGTCGATCCGCCAGATGCCGGTGTGGAAGCCGTCGACCAGCAGGCCGCCGTAGTTGGCGTCCGGACCGGAGAACAAGGTCCCGAGGCCGCCGCCCGGATCGAGGATCCGGCTGCGGTCGGCGTGGCTCAGCAGGGCGTTGTCGTACACCGGCAGGAACCGTACGGGCGCCGGCGTCTCGGCTGCGGGCCTGGGCGCTTCGGGCAGGTCGTAGAGTTCGGCGCCGTTCTCGTCACGGAACCTGCGCAGCCTCGGACCCAGCCGGTCGACGACCTCGCGGAGCTTGGTGAGGCCGCACCAGGCCTGCACGTCTCGTACGGTCGCGGGGCCGAACGCCGCGAGGTAGCGCAGGACCAGATCGTCCAGTTCGGCACCGGCGTCGAGTGGGCGGCCGAGCCAGCCTTCGACGGTCGCGAGCGTGGGCTGCAGGGTCTGGCCCCAGACGCCGCGCGGCGTGACCTGGACCGTGGGGACGAGGTAGCTGACCGCGTACGCCAGGTTGTTGGCGTCGACGTCGGGCCAGCGCTCGCCGAGCAGCTTCCTGAGCTCGGTGCGGGTGCGCGGCTGCTCGTCCATCAGCCGCGCGCCGGCCTCGAGCATGGGCTCCAGGTCGAGGTGCTTCAGCGGCCGGCCGAACGCGGTGGTGAAGATGCGCTGCATGACGATCTGCAACAGCGGGCGCAGGAACAGGCAGTCGCGGGCGCTGACCAGGTGGATCGTGCCGCGCATCAGCGTGGCGCGCACGACCTGGCGGTCGAGCATCAGCTTGGCCAGCTCGCCGGTCTGGAAGCCCTCGAGGCGCGACCAGAGGCCGACGTACGGATCGAGCGGGAGCTGAGCCTGCATGCCGGCCAGGTGCTCGATCGTGTCGTACGCCGACGCCGGGCGGCGGGCGAGGAGGTACTGGCGGTCCAGCAGGGCGCGGTTCAGGCCGCGGCGGCTGATCGGGTCCGGGCTCATGGACTCAACGGTAGGACGGGTTGAGGTCAGGTGTTGTCCTGAAGTAGGTTCGGCCTCCGTGGAACGTGACGAGATCCTGCCGGGTCTTCATGTGATCCGGCTTCAGTTCGGCCAGGTGTACCTCTGGAACGACTCCGGCGAGCTGACGTTGGTCGACACCGGGCTGCCGGGCGCGTCGTCCGAGATCGCGGCGGCTATCGGCGAGCTCGGCTTGGACCGGTCGGCGTTGCGGCGGGTGGTGCTGACCCACTTCCACAACGACCACACCGGCTCGGCCGCCGACCTGGCCGCGTGGGGCGACGTGGAGGTGCTGGCCGGCGCGGCCGACGCTCCGATCATCCGAGGTGACGTGCCCGGACCGCCGCCGGTGCTCACCGAGGAGGAGAAACCGCTGTACGAGGCGATCGTCGTACGGCCCCAGCTGCCGCCGGCGCCGCCATGCCGGGTGGATCGCGCGCTGAGCGACGGCGACCGGATCGCGTTCGGTGGCGGGGCGCGGGTGCTGTCGATCCCGGGACACACCGACGGCAGCATCGCGGTCTACGTCGAAGCGGCGGGCGTCCTCTTCACCGGCGACACGATCGCCAACCCTCAGGGACAGCCGATCCTGGGCGTCTTCAACCTCGACCGCCAGCAGACGATCGCGTCCATGCGCCGGCTCGCCTCCCTGGACGGCATCGGTGGTCTGCTTCGGCCACGGCGAGCCGCTCGCATCGGATGCGTCGGCAGCTCTGCGTGCTGCAGCGGATCGGCTGCCTGCGTAGGCGCGCCTGCCGCTTCGGCTGTCTCGCTGGCTTTGCCGCGCGTCGGTCGCGATGTCCGTCCTGTTCTCGCAGTCCATGTTTGCCGTCCTTGGCATCGTCGGCCGCTTCCGAGCCGCGTCATGAGAGCAGCGCCAGCCACATCAGCCCTGCCACTCGCCGCCGCCGCCGACGCCTGCGGCTCGGCTGGCTTAGCGGCCCTGCCCCGGGCCCGCCACGTTCTCCGTGCTGTCGGCGTTGTCGATCTGTGGGGAGTCAGCGGCTTCTGTACCGCGTCGCGGGAGCAGCAGCGCCGACACCGCCAGTACGGCGACGCTGACCCACAGGCCGCCAACGACGCCGAGTGCCGTGCCGAGGATGCCGGCGCCGAGTGCACCGATCGGCTGGGCGATGCGCGTACACAGCGACCAGGCGCTCATCGCTCGCGTCATCACCTCGTCCGGGATGGCGGTCTGCCGGTAGGTCATCAGTGCGGCGTTGGACGGTGCGGTGAACGCGAGCATGCCGCCCAGGGCGAGGCCGACCATCACCAGGGCCGCCCACCTCGGAATGCCGGGCAGGCTGGCGAGCGGCATGAGTATCATCCACGGCCCACGCAGCTGCGCCGCCCACCACAACGTGGGCAGGACTCCGATCCTCCGGATCAGCGGCGCGGCCGCCCGCGCTCCGGCGACGCCCGCGAGGCAAGGGAGGCCGACCACGAGTCCGTACTGCCAGGAGGTCGCCTCCAGGCGGCGCATCAGCAGCAGCGTCTCCAGCGGCGAGATCATCATGACCATCGCGCCGAACAGAGAGTAGCTGAGCAGGCAACGACGTAACGCCTTGTGGTGCGCGAGAAACCGGCAGCCGGCCAGCAGCCGCTCGACCCGGCGCACGGAGTGGTCGGTCGCCGGCGGAGGTGGCTCGGGCTGCTTGATCCGTCCCACCGCGAACGCGCTGACCAGGAACGAGACGGCGTCGACCAGCAACGTACGGGCTGGGCCGAGCCACCCGGCCAGCGCGCCGCCGATCGCGGGACCGGCGGAGTAGCCGAGCCAGAACGTCGACTCCAGCTTGCCGTTGGCCTCCGCGAGCGCCAGGTGCGGCACGAGCGCCTTGAGGTGGACCTGGCTGGCCGAGCCGAACAGGATGGTGAGTCCGGCGTTGACCATGCCGGCGATGGCCAGGTGCGGGTAGGTCAGGCTGCCGAACACGGCCGCGGCTGGAACGCTGGCCAGGCTCAGCGCGCGGATGACGTCGGTGCCGATGAGTACCGGCCGCTTCCGCCGATGCTCGAAGAACGCGCCGAGCGGAAGCGCCAGCGCGGCGGCGGTCGCTGCTGACAGCGCGGTGAGCAGCGAGACCTGGAACGTCGACGCCTTCAGCGTCACCACGGCGACGAGCGGGAGGGCCACCAGGCCGACGGCGCTGCCGAGATCGCTGACCGCGCGGGCGAACCAGAGGCGGGAGAAATCGCTGTCTCCGCGGACCGAACCGGAGGGCTGAGTCTCGACGGCGGCCATCCTCGCGACGCTAGTGGATCCGGCAGAATTGGCCCGTGGAACACGCCGAACGTACTCGCGTGAGCAAGCGGCTTTCCTATGTCCTGCGGCACGATCCGGGCAGCATCGGCATCGAACTGGACGACGCGGGCTGGGCCGACATCGACGAGCTGCTCGCCGCACTCAGGTCGCACGGCCTGCGGTTACGGCGTGACCAGCTCGACGAGGTGGTCGAGACCAACGAGAAGCGGCGTTACGCCATCGAGGGCAACCGGATCCGGGCCAACCAGGGACACTCCGTCGCCGTTCAGCTGGACCTGCCGCCCGCGCAGCCGCCGGACGTGCTGTTTCACGGCACGCCGCAGCGCAACGTGCCGCCGATCCTCGAGCGCGGGCTGGACAGAGGCACGCGGCACCACGTACACCTGTCACCCGACGTCGCCACCGCGCAGAAGGTCGGGCAGCGCCGCGGCCGGGCGGTCGTGCTGCGGATCGACGCGGCCGGGATGACGCGCGATGGCTATAGGTTCTACGTGAGTGACAACGGCGTATGGCTGACCGATCATGTGCCGGCCGCGTATATCCGTGCTGAGTAAGGCTGGGGAAGATCCGATGTCGATGTCCTGGAAGAACGTGCTGAGCGCGCTCGTGGCCCGCCGCGACCTCACCGACTCCCAGGCAGAGTGGGCGATGACCAGCGTCGTCCGCGACGAGGCAACGCCTGCGCAGCTCGCGGGGTTCCTGCTGGGGCTGCGGGCGAAGGGGGAGACGCCGCAGGAAGTCGAGGCGTTCGCGCGGGCGCTGTACTCCCACTCCCACCGGATCGAAGTACCCGGCGTCATCGTCGACATCGTCGGCACGGGCGGCGACCTTGCGGGCACCGTCAACATCTCCACGATGGCCACGCTGGTACTCGCGGGCACGGGCGTCACCGTCGTCAAGCACGGCGGCCGCAGCGCGTCGTCGCCGTGCGGCGCCGCCGACGTGCTCGAGGAGCTCGGCGTCAACCTCGGGCTGCCACCGGAGCAGGTCGCCCGGCTGGCGACGGAGGCCGGCATCACGTTCTGCCTGGCGCCGTTGTTCCATCCAGGCATGCGGCACGCGGCGCCGGTACGCCGCGAGCTCGGTGTGCCGACCGCCTTCAACTGGCTCGCACCGCTGATCAACCCAGCCGATCCACGGCACCAGCTCGTCGGCGTGGCGATGCCCCACCTCGCACCGGTGATCGCCCAGGTCCTGGCCGCCCGCGGCTGCACCTCCCTCGTCGTCCGCGGCGACGACGGCTTGGACGAGCTGACCACCGTCGCGACCTCGCGTGTCTGGCTGGTCCGCGACGGCGACGTCACCGAGTCCGTCTTCGACCCGGCGTCGGTCGGCATCGATCGGGTTGCGCCCGAAGCCCTACGCGGCCAAACACTCGACTACAACGTCACCGCCGTCCGCGAACTACTCTCCGGCCGCCCAGGCCCAATCCGGGACGCCGTACTGCTCAACGCCGCAGCCGCACTCGCCACCCTCACCCTCGACGACCGCCCGCTGGCCGAGCAACTGGTCGACCCGATGGCCCGCTGCGCAGACTCGATCGACACCGGCGCCGCCGCCGACGTACTGGCGCGCTGGGTGAAGGCGTCCACCACCCAGGCCTAGTGGGCCTGAACGTTCCAGCCGCTCTGGTCGTTGACGATCCTCGCCCCTCAAGCTGCGGACACAGCAGCTCGAGCCCTTGGCACCGTGCCCCGGCCGCAGGACGGCACTGGACACCGCAGCCGCCCGACCACGCCGACCCACGTCGCCGGTCGTTGGCCGAGCCGCGGGCGCCATGGCCTGGCCACATGGCGGCCCTGGTCGCCGCGGCCGTTCGACCACCTTCACCCGCCCGCCCGTTGACGACCAACGTGGTTGAGCAAACGGCGCCGCGTCGGAGCGTCCGGCCCGGCGGGTTGACGGTCCACTCCGCCGACTGGCGTGATCTGCGCGCTCCAGCCGCCAGGCCGCCCTTCTCGAGGACTGCCCGTTGGCCGAGCAGCCGGCCGACCCGACCGGGCCTGCTACACACCCCGAGTTGCCCGCGCGTTGTCCTGCTGCCCGAGCAGTCGTTGCTCGCCGTCGTCGAGGCGGCGGTGTGCGCTCCCTGCCCGTGTGCCTTGACTCTCGACCTGCCGGAGAGTCTTACGCTGCGGGCGTGGAGCTGATCTCGATCGGGCGGTTCGCCCGGCAGACCGGGTTGTCGATCGGTGCCTTGCGGCACTACGCCGACCTCGGCCTGCTGGTGCCTGCTCGCGTCGACCCGTCGACCGGCTACCGCTACTACTCCTCAGAGCAGAGCGAGCCGGCCCGGCTGATCGCCGCGCTGCGCGAGCTCGATGTACCGCTTGCCCAGATCCGCAGCATGCTCGACGCGACCCCGGACGAGCGGCGCCGCCGCCTGGCCACGCATCGAGCCCGGCTGGAGGCCGAGATCTGGCGCCTGCAAGGCATCAACCACCGTCTCCGCATGATCGTCGAACACCAGGAGGACGCCACCATGTCCCGACCGCCGGCCTTCGCCCTGGACCCGGAGGACGAGCGCCGCCTGGCGGCCGCCCTCTTCAACCACGTCTGGACGCTGCTCGAGACTCCGGACCGCACCGTCGCCCAGGATGACGAGCTCCTGCACGCCGCACACGCGAGCCGGCATCACTGGGGCCAGGTCGGCAAACCGGTCAACTGGGGTCGCGGCGAGTGGCAGTGCTCCCGCGTGTACGCGGTCCTTGGCCGCTCCGAGCCCGCCCTCCACCATGCCCGGCGTTGCCTCGAGCTGGCGGAGGAGCACGACCTCGGTCCGTTCGACACCGGTGCCGCACACGAGGCCCTCGCCCGCGCCCATCTCGTCGCCGGTGACCCGGCTGCCTGCGCCCGGCACGTGGCACATGCCCGAGCACTGGTCGACCAACTGACCGACCCGGAGGACAAGCAGATCCTCGTCGCTGATCTCGACGACCTCGACGGTGCCGACCACTCCTAGGACTCCGACGGCCCCGTGGCCGCTGAGACCAGGATCGTGAAGCTCGGGCGGACTGCTCGCGGTCGAGCACCTGCACGCAAAGCCGTCCCGCAAAGACCCGGTTCGCGCTTCGTCACTATGGAGTTGTCGGTAGGCATGGTCCAGGTGAGCCGCACCTGGTTGCTCGCCGGCTGGTCATAGGCGAGGTCTCCGACCCGGCGTCCACCTGTCGCCGGACTCCGGAGAGAGACTCGACCAGCTCGATCCGGGAGCGCATCAAAATCGTGCCGGAGACACCACCCCCGTCTCATACGCGATGATCACCAGCTGCGCCCGGTCGCGCGCTTCGAGCTTGGCCAGTAATCGGCTGATGTGAGTCTTCACCGTCGCCTGACTGAGATGAAGCGTCTCCATGATCTCGGCGTTCGACAGACCACGCGCGATCAGTGCGAGCACCTCGCGTTCACGTTCGGTGACGCTGGCCAGCGCGTCCGGAAGCACGGTCGTTACCTCCGGCCGTCCGGCGAACGCCCCGATCAGCCGCCGAGTGACGCTGGGTGCGAGCAACGCCTCTCCGTCGGCGACGACGCGGATCGCCGCCAGCAGGTCACCTGGCCGGGTGTCCTTCAGTAGGAATCCGCTCGCACCTGCCCGCAACGCGGCGTAGACGTATTCGTCGAGATCGAACGTGGTCAGGATCAACACCCGCACGCCGGCGACTCCGTTGTCGTCGGCACAAAGTTGCCGGGTCGCCTCGATGCCGTTGAGTTCCGGCATGCGTACGTCCATCAGGACCACATCGGGCCGTTCGCGGCGAGCGACCTCGACGGCCTCGGCACCGGTGCCAGCCTCACCGACGACGGCGAAGCCAGGCTCGGTCTCGACCAGCAACCGGAGACTGCCTCGCACCAGCACCTGATCGTCGGCGATCAGCACGCGGATCATGCAAGCCTCCAGCGTGCCTGGACCGCGAACCCACCTTCGGCCCGCGGACCCGCCGAGAACGACCCGCCATAGAGCCCGACCCGCTCTCGCATGCCGACCAGCCCATGCCCGACGCCGTTGGGGACCACTCCACGCCCTGAGCCGTCGTCTGTGACGTCGACGCACACCTCGCCCTCAGACGCCGCAACGCTCACCTGGCAACGAGCCGGCGCGGCGTGTTTGACCACGTTCGTCAACGCCTCCTGGACGATCCGGTAGACAGCGAGCTGGGTGCTCGCCGGCAAACCGTCGACGTCGCGGACGTCGAGCTTCACCACCACACCGGCCATCGCCGCGCGGTCGGCGAGCTCGTCAAGGCCGGACAGTCCGGGTGCCGGAGCGAACTCCGCACCGGCACCGACGGCGGCTCCGAGATCGGTGCTGGTGCCGGCAGCTGCGCCGTTGCTGCCCACCCCGACCTCGGAGCCGGCGTCTGCGCGTAGCACGCCGAGCGCCTGGCGCATCTCGGTCAGCGCGTTCCGGCTGGTCTGCTCGATCACCCGTAGTGCCGCGGTCGCTTCCTCTGGCCGGGCCTGCGCCACGTGGTTGGCCACGCCGGCCTGCACCGCGATCAGACTCATGCTGTGGGCCACGATGTCGTGGAGCTCACGTGCGATCCGCAGCCGTTCCTGTGCGACAGCTTGTTCGGCGAGCTGCCTGACGTAGGCCCGCCGCTCGCGTACGGCCCGGCCGAGCGTCCAGGCCGCGCCGAGGATCCAGGAGCCCAGCGCAACCTGTGCCACACCGTCGGTCCACCACTCCGGTGGCTGTGCTGGGGACGTGCCCGGCGTGCCGAGCCCAAGCGTGAGAACCCCGAGAGCACTCACGATCCCAATCACCATCGTCGGCTCCCGCCGGTGTTTCCGGACGATCAGCGCGACCATATATAAGGCAAACGCCGCGGCGGCGAACGAGTCGCGCACGATGTCGAGCCGGTACGCGACGAGCGTTGCCAGCAGTACCGCGGCGAACACCGGCACCGGCGCGAGCCGGCGCACCGCCAGCGGCAGGCCGATCGCGGCGATCACCACGAAGTCGAGCCAGTCGGCAGGAGCGCCTGTCTGGTTCTGGCGCAGGCCGAGCAGGACACCGAGGAATCCGAGCGCCGCCAGGCAGTCGGCAGCGACCAGCTGACCTCGGCTCAGCCGGCCGTAGATGGGGCGCTCGTCGTGCATGGCCATGACGTTATCCGTGGGGGTGGGGGAGAGGCGTCAGCCCCAGGTATGAGACCGAAGACCAGCCCGTGCTCCGACGCGCTCACCCCTCCCCGCCCGGCAACCTGGCCCGCATGATCGACCTACGAGCCCTGACCAAGCGGTACGGGCGAACCCTCGCCCTGTCCGACCTGACGTTCGAAGTGAAACCCGGCCAAGTGACCGGGTTCCTGGGACCGAACGGCGCGGGCAAGTCCACCACGATGCGCGTCCTGCTCGGGCTCGACGCGCCCGACTCCGGCGATGCCCTGGTCAACGGCCGCCGCTACTCCTCGTTTCGGCGGCCGATGCACGAAGTCGGTGCCCTGTTGGACGCCAGCGCCGTCCATCCCGGCCGGTCCGCGCTCAACCACCTGCGCTGCCTCGCCCGCACCAACCGGATCGGCGACCGCCGGGTGGTGCAGGTGCTCGAGCAGGTCGGCCTCGCCGGCGTCGCGCGCAAGCGAGTCAAGGGATTCTCGCTCGGCATGAAACAACGCCTCGGCATCGCGGCAGCCCTGCTCGGTGACCCAGGCGTGCTGCTGTTCGACGAGCCGGTCAACGGCCTCGATCCCGACGGAGTGCGCTGGATCCGCGACCTGATGCGTTCCCTTGCCGCAGAAGGTCGAACGATCCTGATCTCAAGCCATCTGATGAGCGAGATGCAGGTGACGGCCGACCAGTTGATCGTGATCGGCCAGGGCCGCCTGATCGCCGACACCACCGTGCGCGAGCTGTCCGAGCGCTTCGCCAAGGGCGTACTGGTCCGCTCGCCGCGTGCCGAGCAGCTGACCGGCGTGCTGACGGCGGCCGGCGGCTCGGTGCTGGTCGAGTCCGACGGCGGGCTCGCGGTCAGTGGGCTGGAGGTCTCCCGGATCGGTGACCTGGCCGCCGAGCACGCGATTCCGGTCCACGAAGTGACACCGCGCAGCGCGTCGCTGGAGGACGCCTATGTCGAGCTCACCGCTGGGAGCGTCGAGTATCGCGCCGAGTCCACATCCGCCGGTAGTCGGAGGGAGTCCCTGTGATGCTTGGGATCTGGTCCTCGGAGTGGGTGAAGCTGCGGTCGGTCCGCTCCACCTTCTTCATCCTGGTGGCGATCGCGGCGATCATGCTGTTCGCCACCTGGATGGCCTACAACGGCTCCCGGATCTGGGACGACCTGGACGCCGCCCAGCGGGCCAGATTCCAGGCGGGCCCGCTCGAGCAGGCTGCGCTGCCGGCCATCCAGTTCTGTCTCGCCGTGCTGGGCGTGCTGGCGATGTCCTCGGAATACGGCAGCGGCCAGATCCGGGCCAGCGTCGTGGCCGTCCCGAGCCGGATCAGGCTGCTGGCCGGCAAGACCCCGATCGTGGCGCTCGCGGGCCTGCTGGTCGGAACCGCCTCGCTGTTCGGGATCTTCGCGATCGCGCGGGCAATCGTCGGCGATCGACCGATGAGCCCCGGCTACGGCACCCCCTCCGTCGACGAGCTGCCGATGCTGCTCATGTCCGGAGTGACGGTGATGGTGTTCGCCCTGCTGGGCTTGGCACTCGGGACCCTGTTGCGGTCGACCGCCGGAGCCATCGTGGTGCTCGCGGGGATGGCGTTCGTCCTACCGACCATCGCCACCTTCCTGCCCTCACCGTGGTACGAGCGGATCCAGTCGATCTTGCTGCCCAACCTCGCCGGCCAGATCGTCGACTACCGGTTGGCCGTTGGCGAGCTTTCGCCTTCGGCAGCAGTGGCCGTGCTCGTGGCATACCTCGTGGTGGTGGGCGGCGCCGCCACGTTCACCTTCGTACGAAGGGATGTCTAGGCATGCTTGGGACGTTGGCGGCGGAGTGGCTGAAGCTTCGCTCGGTGCGTTCGACCGCGTATCTGCTCGCTGTCGTCGCGGCCGGGGTCGGGTGCTGCCTGCTGATCTCGGTCTACGTCGCCGGCGTTTGGGACGATGCGACGGTGGCACAGCGCCAGCGGATCTCGGTCTCGCCGATGTACGAAGTGTCTGCGATCTTCAGCCAGATCTGTGTCGCCGTCCTGGGAGTGCTCGCGATCACCTCCGAATACGCCACCGGCTCGATCCGCGGCAGCCTGGTCGTGGCGCCGAACCGGCTGCGCGTGCTCGCTGCCAAGGCCGCCGTCGTCGGAGGCATGGGATGGCTGATCGGCACCGTCAGCGCGATCGCCGCCCTGCTCGGTGGCCGGGCCATCATGGGCGAGCGGGCGATCGCCTCCTATCACGCCCCACTGGCTGGCGAGGTCCGGCTGGCAATGGCCTCGGCGGTGCTGGTCGCGGTGTTCGGACTGGTGGGTTTGGGCATCGGCTGCACGCTGCGCTCCACTCCGGCTGCGATCGTGGTCGTGGTTCTGCTGTGGTACGTCCTCCCGCTGCTCGGCCTATCTCTCCCAGATCCTTGGGACGACCGCTACGCCTCGGTGATGCTGCTGGCCTTGTCCCGCGAACTGGCCGGAGCCGACGCCCTGACCGCCGGCATCGGTGGGCCAGACTACGTGCTCTCACCACTCGGCGCCCTGACCGCAATCGCGTTCTACATCTTGGCGGCGCTCGGTTCCGCCGCCCTGCGCCTGAGGAGGTCCGATGCCTGAGCACAGCCAGCCGTCCGATGCCCTCATCCCCGTCCATAGCTGGTGCCCGCATCGCTCCGGCGCACCTGACCCCCGCGGGCCGCCTGCCGTGGGCGTAGGTGCCCGCACCGGGCGCACACACCGACTGAGTGCCTCGGACCGGCCGAACCCATCGTCACTGTCGCGGCCTTGCGAACGACGGACCACGCGCCGCCGGCTACGCGCCACGGCTCGGACTACGTGCGTACCCCCGGCGCTGTGCCACTGATCACCGGCGACCACGGCATGTCGAGGCCAGGCGGCCGCCAGGTGCGCCCATCCGTTCCGCTGGGGCATCAAGTGCGAAGCGGAACGCCGCGGCTCGGCTTTCCGCGCTGGGCGCCCCCGCCTCAGGCGGCGCGGTGGCGTCCGGAAAGGTCTGAGGAGTGCCGACGTAGGGCGAGATCGCCCAGCCAGGCGACCGCAGCGCGCAGACATCGCGCGGCCGGCGTTTGCCGGGCGCGCATTCCCCCCAATTTCGCGGATGTCATCGCCAGATGGCACATAACAGATGAAACAGGGCGATAGGGAGCATGAGACCTGGTCGCATGACGCCCAAGCTCGCTGCGGTGATCCTGCTCGGCACCGGCATCCTGGCTGCGTGCGGTGCAGGTTCCGACAGCGGTTCGACCCACCGGGCTGAGGTTGACCAGTCGGCGCCAACACGGAGCGGTTGAGGCTTACCAGCTCCACAACAGGACGGTGCGCCGGTCGGAGAGTCGGGCACGACGTGGACCGGCTGATGAGGACGAAGGCACCTGACCCCGTTGGAACCCGGCAGGCGTTAGTTGGCTGGAAGGACCGGTAGGCCATCGTCGCAGCAGCGACCCGCTGCGCCCTCGGATGCCACGGTTAGAAGGCTTGCTGTCGCTGTGACCTGCAGCGCTCGGTGTGGAAAAGAGCATGCGGCAGCGTCACAGTCGGCTGGTCTGCGCATGCGCAGGACCGGTCGCGCCGGTCCCGCGCACCACATCAGGCACAGCGCCGAACCCCGTCAAGGACGTCGACCGTCGAGGCGCCGGCGGTAGCGGGTTCAGGCGATCCGCTGCTTGAGCTCCTCGAGCCGGGCGAGTTGCTCGTCGGTGTCCGCGTCCAGTGGATTCCAGATCACATGCCGCGCCCCGAGCGCCTCGAGTCGGGAAAGGTCTTCGATCACCTGGTCGAGCGAGCCGGTGAGCGGCATCCGTTCGTCCTGTGCCTGCTCGGTGATGGTGCCGTTCACCTGCACCACGACGGGAGCCGGCGGCTGGTCTGCAGGAGCCTGGTAGGCCTTGCGATACGCGTCGAGTAGACCGGCCGTCATGTCCCAGTCGAAGATCACGAGCGTCAGGCCGAGGCCCATCCGGCCGGCGCGCTCGATGGCGGCCGGAGCGGCCGCACCGACCAGCACGGTCGGCCCATCCGCGCGGACCGGCTTCGGGCCGATCTCGGCCTCTGGGATCTGGTAGACGCGTCCTTCGTAGCGCACTGGGTTCGGCCCCCAGACCGCGCGCATGGCCTCGATGTGCTCGGCGAAGCCGGCGCCGCGCCGAGACTGGGGTAGGCCCGCGGCCTCGTACTCCTGCGCCATCCAGCCCTGTCCGATGCCCGCGAGCAGCCGCCCGTTGCTGAGGCGGTCGACCGTCGCCAGCCGCTTGGCGAGCACGACCGGGTTGTGGAAGAGGCTGTTCACCACGCTCGTGCCGAGCTGGATCCGGCTGGTGCGGGCGGCGACGAAGCTGAGCGTCTCCAGCGGGTCGAACACGCTGCTGCTGGACTCGGGCAGCGGCATCGGGCCGACGCCGAACATGAACGGTTCGGCCGGACGCATCAGCCGTTCGTACGTCCACACCGACGCCAGACCGATCTCCTCGGCGCGTTCGGCGACCGCGCAGATGTGCTCCGGCGAGGCGTTTTGTCCGGTGATGGGGAGGTGGATTCCAAGGTCGATCGTCGTCATGCACGTACAGACCACCGCGGACCGGAAAACTCACTGGTCGGATCCGACCTGATTGACTTGGCCGGTGCGAATCACTTCCAAGGAACGGACCGAGCTGCTCAGCAGGCTGGCGCGCTCAGCGACCGCGATCACCTCGGATCGAGTGGTGCGGGTGGGAGTCGATGGAGTCGACGGTGCCGGCAAGACGATGTTCGCCGACGAACTGGCCGAGGCCGTCCGGGCCGTTGGACGGCCGGCAGTGCGGGCCAGTGTCGACGGCTTCCATCGTCCGCGAGCGGACCGCCATCGGCTGGGAAAGGCTTCTCCGGAGGGATACTTCGCCGATTCCTACGACTATCCGTTGCTGCGCGAGGTGTTGCTCGACCCGCTGAGCCCGGGCGGCGACGGCCGGTACCGAGCCGCTGCGTTCGACTACCGTAGTGACCAGACGGTCGACTCGCCGTGGGAGCAGGCGGCCGGAAATGTGGTACTGGTGTTCGACGGAATCTTCCTGCACCGTCCGGAGCTGCGCGGCTACTGGGACTTCTCTGTGTTCCTCGACGTCAGCACCGAAGAGTCGGTGGCTCGCTGCGCCGTCCGCGACGGGGCCGACATGGATCCGTCGCATCCTTCCAATCGGCGTTATGTGGAAGGGCAACGGCTCTACCTCACCCAATGTCAGCCGGCCGCACACGCATCGGTCGTCGTCGACAATCAGGACTTGTCGTCGCCGCGGTTGGTCAGGGCGCCCTGGTTGAGTACGGGAACGAGCTCGGCTTCCTCGTAGGCGAAATGGGTCTCGAGGTCGCCTGCGAGCTTCTCGATGCCGGCCCGGACCGGCTCCAGATCGCCCTCAGCTGCCTGGAGCTTGGTCAGCAACGCCTGCAGTTCGCCAACCATCGCCGCGACCGCGCGATGTTCCTGTCGCATCCGCGCGATCGCCGGTGCGAACTCGGGAAGCTGAGCCTCCAACCGAGGAAAAACCCTGTCCTCGTTGAGATGGTGCTCCTCGAGCGCTGAGCAGAACGCCAGGCAGTACGTGGTCAACTCGGTGCCGAGCGAGGCCGGCTGACGACCGTCCGCAAGCTGCGTACGCAACGTGTCGAGCTCGGTCCGTAGGCCGTCGTGGATGCGTACGAGCTCGTCGCCGAGTGCGACCACCCGCCGCGGGCGCAGCGCGACGACGGGGATGGTGCGGGAGGTGCGCTCCTGGTAGCCGGCGAACGCCGGTACCAGCTCGGCCTGCCGCGCGTACCAGCGGTCCCGTTCCTCGCCATGCAGCACGATCGCGTCAGCGTCGTACGTCGCGTCACCGAGTTCGACGGTGACCTGCGGGTTGGCGAGCAGGTTGTAGTACCACGCGGGATGGTTCGGCTGCCCGGCGTTGGACGCGAACACCAGCAGCCGATCGCCGTCCTTGAGGTACATGGTGGGGGAGGTGCGGGGCTTGCCGGTCTTTGCTCCCGTCGTGGTCAGCAGGAGTAGTGGTGCGCCTTCGAACGGGCCGCCGACCTTGCCGTTGTTGTGTCGGAACTCGGCAATGATCGCCTGGTTGTGGTCGCTCATCGTAGTCACTCCGGTAGAGTTTGCTGGACAGAGTTCATTTGCTTTGCAAGCAAAGGTATATTGGAGTGCAGGCGATGGCAAGCAAACGATCGGGGGAGTCGCGCGCAGGACAAGAGCAGGGCTTGGAGGTCGACGAGAGCGTCCGCACGTTGTTGTTGCTGATGCCGCGGCTGGTCGGCCGTGCCAAGCGAGCGCAGGTACCAAAGGAGTTGCAGTCGTTTCAGCTTGCGCCGCGGCATCTGTCGCTGATGGCGTACCTCATCTTCGACGGACCACTGGGCGTCAACGAGCTGGCGTCCCGCCTCGAAGTCGCACCCGCGACGGTGAGCCTGATGGTCAGCGACCTTTCCAGGCAGGGGATCCTGGTCCGCCAGGAGGACGAAACCGACCGCCGCCGCACGATCGTGAGCATCGCACCCGCGCACCACAAGGCGATCGACCGGTGGCTGTCCAACGGTGCGAAGGCGTGGAGGAAGGTCCTGCAGCCGCTGGCGCCGGCCGAGCGCGCACTCGTCGTACGGACGCTGTGGGCCTACGAACGTGAAGTGTCAGGGGAGCCCGGCTGAACCAACGATTCGGTCGTCGCGCGCTGGAGCATCCGCTCGGTCGCTGAATCGGAGTTACACGCGTGTTCTTCCCACGCTCACGTCCGGCGGGTCGCTTCGACGAAGTATCTGTGGTGGTGCACGACGAAGCCACCATCGGACCGGACACGTCTGTCCAGTTCACGTAGTCGCTGGTCGTAGGTGTCGACATCGAAGCCAGGGATCTGCCACGAGACGATGCGGAGGTGGAATACGATCGCGCCGATGTCCAGGAAAGTGAACGGCGTAAAGGATTCCTCGGCTCGTATGATCTCGAAGCCGTGCTGCTCGAGCGAGCTGATCGCACGGTCGAACCTGGCGTTGTCGGAGTACTCTGCGCGGGGCGCGTCAAGCGCGGCGTTGAGTTCGATGTCGTTGTCATGCCCGACTTGCTGCGACAGGAACGTCCCACCTGGCTCGAGAACGCGTCGCAGCTCCGCGGGATCGAACGCGCCGTGCCGATTCAGGACGAGGTCGAACTCGGCGTCCGTTGCCGGTAGCGACGGGCCGCCGCTGTGACGAACCTCGATCCCCAGCGGTTCGAGGCGTTCGCGTGCGACTGGCACGTTCGGAGCCCAAGCTTCCGTCGCCACGATCCGCCCGGGCGTCGTCGTACCGGCTTGCTCGTGGACGCGGGCGAGGGTTTCGCCACCGCCGGTATCCAGGTCGAGGGTCGCGCTGGAGGCCGCCATGGCAGCGGTGGCGCGATCCTCGTAGGACCAGGGGAGTTCGGCATCGAAGGGTGGCCACGCGGCCAGGATTTGACCGCGAGTGCTCCTATCGTTCTGCCATGACGATCGCGGACTCACCGGACCGATTGCGGATCGTCCCGGCCAACCAGGCTTCGTGGGACGACCTGCAGGCGGTCTTCAGCACGGGCGAAGGCCGGCAGTGTCAATGTCAGTTCTTCAAGCTGACCGACGAGGAATGGCGCTCCTCGGTGGGATTCGACGAACGCGCCGGGCGATTCCGGGCACAGACCAACTGCGGTGACAAGCATGCGCGGTCTACGTCCGGCCTGGTTGCGTACTGCGGAGTGGAGCCGGCCGGCTGGTGCGCTGTCGAGCCGCGCACTGCGTATCCCCGGTTGTTGCGGATGCGCGTCCCCTGGACCGGCCGCGACGAGAACAAGGCCGACGAGGACGTCTGGGCAGTGACATGCTTCGTCGTACGCAGGGGATATCGCCGCCGCGGGATCGGGTCCGCCATGGCCCGGGCCGCCGTCGAGTTCGCCCGCGAACGCGGCGCTCGCGCAGTCGAGGGATATCCGGTGGTCAAGTGGTCTGGACACGGAACGGGTGCGATTGAACTGTACGTTGGCAGCGTGAGTCTCTTCACCGCTGCGGGCTTTCGCGAAGTCGGCAGGCCGACCGCACGACGCGCCGTGGTGCGCGTGGAATTCTGACGACGCCGGCCGCGGTCGCGTGAAAGGAACCTGCAGGCGTCCCAACAGCTGGGCGTGGCGCCCGAGCAGATGGTCTTCGTCGGTGACGGGGGGAGAGACGAGTTGCAGGGTGCGGCCGCGGTGGGCATGACGCCGTACTGCGCGCGATGGGTCCTGGACAGGTGGCCCGCCTGGCGGCGCTCCCGTACGGACCAGTCCAACCAGGACTTCCCACAGCTGACCGACCCCGGCGATCTCGTTCTCATGCTGGACGGGGTGGTCGGCCCACGCTGAGTCAGGCCGCCCTCGAGGCCACCTGCTGGAGCAGGCGGTTGATGAGGGGGAGTCGGCTGTCTCGGATCCACTGCTTCTTGCCGGGATCGGCGGCCTCGCCGGCGACGAATCCCCAGGTGCTGAGCTGGGTGTAGAGCGCGAGCCGGTCGACTGCCTCGTAGTCGGCGGTTCCGCCGGATCGTTCGTAACCGATGAAGAACGGATCGCGGCGAAGGCTGTCCACGTCCAGTTCCACCGGATGGTCCAAGTCGACGAGAGAACGGCCTGGGATGGCCTGTCTGGTCAGGTCGGCCAGGTGGTGGTCGTATCCGGACCACTCGAGGTCGCAGACGAACGACAGGTGGTAGGTGCCGTCGCGTTGCTGGAAGTAGATCTCGCCATCGGGCAGGCAGAACGCGAGGGTTGGAGCGGCAAGCGCCTGGTCCTGGCGTACGGCTCGCTCGCAGGCCGCCACGGTGTCGAGGTCGACAGTCAGATAACCGGCGGCGACCGCGGTGTGGAACAGGGAGATCCCCAGCAGGATGAGGGACACACTCTCGCCGGGTTGGGCTGGGCGGGTGGCCCTGTGGAGCCGTGCATAGAAGTGGCCGAGCTGGCTCCTGATGTGCTCCTTCTGTTCGGGAGCGACGGCGGTGTTGTCCGGATGGCACAAGGAGGCGTGCTCTTGACCGGCCAGGTGCTCCAGGACCATGTACGCGGTGGGCACCAAGGCGTGACGACGGTCGATCATGATGATTTCTGGCACTCGGACACCGGTTGCTGAGGCGACGGTGGTGTAGTTGGCGGCCTCGGTCTCGTACACGTCATCGTGAAGACCCCGGCTGAACCGGAAGACGAAGCTGCGGGGGTCGTTGTTGACGTTCACCTGAAAGGCAACGTTGCTGGTTCCGCCGCCGAGGAAGCGCCAGTTGCGCAGCTTCGTGTCCGAGCCGAACACGTGCCGTACGAGATCTCCGAGTACGGTCGCGTCGACGTTCTCCTCACCGAACGGCATCGTGCGATGATGCCATCTCCGGCGTCGCTGGTAGAAGCTGATTTTGTGCCGGGCTGCGCTTGATCTGATCGCCGATAATGTACATTATGTCAACTGAATCAAGTATTCTTGCATCGGATGCAATCGCACACTGCTCGCTTCCCCACGGGATGTCTTCTCGCTTCTGACCTGGACAAACGTTTGCCCGCAGTGCGGAGATTCCCGGCTGCTGCCCGGCGTCGCAGGATCCAACCGGTCACCCATCTGCGCGCCCTACGCCGGCATCCCAGTCCTGACCTGCACCGACTGCGGGCAAGAAGCCGAGCACTATCGCATCGGCATCTGCGCGCTGCGCGCTGACGACCGACCTGGGCGAACTTCTCTTGACGTCGCCCGCCGATCGACCCGCCATGGAACGGCTCGTCGAAGTGCTCAGCTCCGCAGACCGCCCGGAAAGCGTCATCGCCTGGATGCGCCCCAAACAAGTCCGTGACCTGCTACGACGTCTATCCATCGGCCAACTGGCACTCACTCACGAAGCCCTCGACGGTGAACCGCCATCCGGCAGCCCGCCGAACGGTTCGCACGCTGGCACCACCTCCAGCGGATCCGGGCCAAGAGCAAACCAGGCACCGGCAGCCGTGGAGCTGTGCATGCAGCCAAGCAAGAGATCACCGAAACGCTGAAGTTCCTCACGTGGCTTCGCGACGAGCACGGTCGCTACCTCTCAGACTGCAGGCAGCTCGACGTCGACGAGTATCTGGCAACCGGACCAACGACCCGAACGGCCATCCGAACCTTCTTCGTATGGATGAACAAGACTGGCGGCAAGCTCGGAATCACCATCGCCCACCGCAAAGCCAAGACGGTCCCCCAGCTCAGCCAGGAACAGCGTCTCGGCTGGATCAAGGAACTCCTCCACGGCCGGTCCGAAGCCCTGCCCTACCGCGTCGCCGGCATACTCCTGCTGCTCTACGCACAACCCGTCGTACGCATAGCCGAGCTCAAGACCAGCAGCGTGACCATCACACCAGACGGACCAGCGATCATCTTCGCCAACGATCCCCTGCCTGTTCCCGACCCATTCGCGACTCTCTTGTTGGAGCACTACAGATCCAGACCGAACCAACGCGGCGCCAATGCCAACAGCGATTGGCTCTTCCCCAGCACACGCGCAGGCCGACACAGCCACGAGAACGCCCTCATGGACCGGCTTCGCGACCTAGGAATCAACCTCCGCGGCGCACGCAACGCAGCACTACGCGACCTCGTACTCGAAGTGCCCGCTCCCGTCGTCGCCAACCTCCTCGGCTACAGCGACCAGGTCACCCACAGACACGGCCAAAGAAGCCGCAGCCGCCATGACGAACTACGCCGCTATCAGCCAGCCCCTGGCGTGATACAGGCATGCGTCGAACACTGTCGCTTGCTGTCAACGGACATTGGTTTCTCCCCGGAGGCGGTCAGTTGTTCTCCCCGCTGGCGGACACGAGAGTTCCCCACGGGCGGACGTCGGAATCGCGAGTAGGTCATCAACCGACTTCGACGCGGGTCGGACGCCGAACATGTTCACCTCCTCAAGAGGCAGGCCTCGAAGCGGTTCAGGCGTGGCGACCTGCGTCACCCGCTCCCGTCCCAGCTCGGGCGCGTCTCGAGGATCAGGCGTCGCAGGGAGCCCAAGGAGCTCAGCGGCCCAAGGCTCGTCACGTGCGGCATGTGGTGGATCCGAAGTTGCTCAAGCTTCCCAAGGGGCCGCAAGGCATCAAGATTCGGGGCAAGCCAGTCGACGACCTCTAGGGGACACGAGGTTGGCGAGATGGCCGATCGCATCCCAGCTTTCGTATCGGCAGGCGAATACGCGTGCGTGCGTGATGTCGACATTACGGCGAGCGCGAATAGTGGCGGTTACTAGTCGAGTTGTTCACCACTCATGGCCAAGGGCCGGCATCCACAACAGAATACGATTGGCTCTTCCCCAGCACTGGCGTCGGACCGGCCACATCCATGCGAACACCGTCATGGATCGTCTGCGCTACCTTGGTATGGGCGTCACAGTGGCGGCTGCCGGGCGGCGCTGGCGCGGCCGATGCTGTGGCCGCCATTGACCTGGTTATAGTGCGCCGAATGTCCAGGCATCTTCGCGCGCCCGCATTGCTTCTCTTGGTTGTGCTGGGTCTGACCGCCCTGAGTTTTGTCATGGCGACACCCGCGGCCCGAGCACAGTCCGAGGACACCGTCCGCAGTCTGGACGCGACGTACGACGTCCAGAGCGACGGCACCATCGACGTCACGTACCGGCTCGACTGGGATTTCGGCCGCAAGGGAGCGCACGGCATCGAGCTCAGTCTCGTGACCGTTGAAGAGTGGGAAGACAATCCGCTGCAGGAAGCGGTTTACAAGGTCAGTGACCTCACCGTGTCCAGCCCGACCGGTGTGCCCACCGATCTGGACTCGTACGAGTCCTCGGAGACACTCAAGCTTCGGATCGGTGACCGGACCGCGAACTCGACGTGGATCAGGCGACCTACGTGGTGAAGTACACCCTCCGCGGGGCGATGCGTACGTTCGACGGAAAGCCGCAGCTGTACTGGGATGTCACCAGCGCGGACTTTCCCCCGATCGAGAACTTCACGGTCACCGTCACCGGGCCGTCGGCCATTCCGCGTGCCCGATGCCTTCAGGGCAGCGACAAGTGTGCCACCAAGGTGTCCGGCAACCGCGCGGTGCTCAGCGGCGGGGAGGTCGAGCCGTACGACACCCTTACCGCGGTGACCGAGTTCGCGCCCGGTTCGATCGAGAACGCCGAGCCGAACCTCCGGGAGCGGGACCTGCACTCCCCTGCCCTGCTCGCCATGGACGCCACGGTAACGGTCGGTGCCGACGGCGTAGCCCAAGTCGAGGAGCGGCTGGAAGTCAAGCCCACACCGAACAGCTCTTATGTCACCTGGGAGATCCCGCAGCGCCGGAGCCTGAGCTGGTCGCGGGACCAGCTCTTCGAGATATCGGACGTACGGGTAACCGATAGTGACGGTACTTCGCTGCGCATTAGCCACGAGACCCAGTCCGAAGGGGGATCACACCAACGGGACGAGATCGATGCCGAGCTGCCGGAGGGCTCCGAGGACGCCGAGAAAGTGGAGCTGGTGGCCACCTACCGCGTCGACGGTGCCGTGGTCTCCGACGGAACGGGTCCGGCCTCGTTCATCTGGCCGATCAGCACCTTCGAGTCCCGCGACTCCGCCCTCGAGCCCACCGAGCGCGTGACCTGGAAGCTGCCGGCCGAGGTGAGCTGGCTCGACTGTCGTTATCAGACCGCTCTTGTCGAGCAGGACGGCCATTGTTACGCCGATGATCAACTTTCCTCGAACGGCGAGACCGCGACCTTCGATCAACCCAAGGGCGAAGGGTCCGGACCGGCGGAATGGATCGTCATCGACTTCAGCGCGGACAGCGTCGGCACTCTGGTGCCGGCCACCGATTGGAGCGAGACGGCGCGCGGCTTGGGCATCACCGGCCTGACCATCGCGTCGTTGCTGATCTTCCCCGTCCTTGGCTGGCTGCTGTCCCGCGTACGGCTGGGCGAAGCCCGGGACCAGCACTACGACGGCGTACCGCTCGGCACGATGGGCTCGAACACGAACGTGAGCACCGCGCGGCTGGACGGGCCGATCCCTACCCGGTTTACGCCGCCAGACGCATCCTTGCTGCAGCTCGGCTTGGTGCTGGACCGCAAGGTCAGGCCCCGGCACCTGGCCGCCACGCTGATCAACATGGCGGTGACCGGCGCGGTACGACTGCGTTCCAAGCCGCTCGCGATGTGGGAGCAGGACGCCGAGAAGCTGACCTCGTCGTTCGAGCGGTCCCTTTTCCGGCGAGCGAAGCCCGCGGACAGCGACGGTGAACTCTCTCCGACCGACAAGGTCAAGATGGCCAAACAGCTCGAGGGCCAGGCCAAGCAGGCCGTGAACCAGGCCGATCTGGTCCGCCCGATACCGATGCGGGGTCCGACGACTCTTGTCTGGGCGTTGGGGCCGGCGCTGGCCATCCTCGCGGGCGCGACGGCAGCGGCCGTCACCGGCTGGATAGGTTGGCTGCCGGTCGGCCTGGGTATTGCCGCGCTGCTCGGTGTGGGCATCGGCTTCGGCGTATGGCGGCGGCCGCGGGCGTTGACCGCGAAGGCCACGGCCCTTGCCCAGCAGGCGCTCGGCTTCCGGCACTACCTTCGCGGCACGGAGTCCAGTGCACTGAACGCGGCCACCGACGCGGACGTCTACCACCGTTATCTGCCGTGGGCGGTGTTGTTCGGTGACGTCAAGCAATGGACGAAGGTGTGCCAGGAGCTGGCCGCGACGGGACGCATTCCAGAGCCGGACACCAGCTTCATGATCGGGCTCGGTTCGCTCGATCACCTAAGCCGTGACCTGCGCGGGTTCACCAGTTCAATCTCGGTAAGCACGTCCAGCGGCAGGTCCGGCGGCGGGTCCGGCGGTTCGTCCGGTTTCTCCGGTGGCGCCAGTGGTGGCGGAGGCGGTGGCGGCACCAGCGCCGGCAGCTGGTGATGCCGACTCGTGCGGGTGTCCCGCCGGCTGCTGCACCCGGGGATCCAGCCTACGCATCCGAGTTGCGGGAGCTGTCCCACACCGAGATGGATGTGATGGCCAAGCTGGCAGGGCTCGATCCGGTGGATCGCTTCGGTGGATGGGACCGACCCGAGTTCACCGCCGACAGCTACTCCAGCGTCCATCTGGCAAGAGCCAAACCGCCAAATGGGGCCGAAGTCCCAGGTCGGGCGCGGTCATCGCACGCGTCGAGATCGCCCACCTGACCGGGCTAGTGCCAAGGCCATGTAGAGCGAGGGTTGTTCAGAGCGACCACCTGGCCCCGGCGCAGAAGGCGGTCTCCGGGTTCTGGCCGCACCTCGGCTCCTTCGGTCGGGAGCTACGGATGGCCCGGCTATTACGGCACCGCCTGGTACAACGATCCCGCCGAGGACATGACGACGATCTTCATCATGCAGCGGGCGCACGCAGGCGACCGGAGGCTTCCAATGTGGCATGACCTCTGGACCGCTCGCATGCAGCGATGCGGGGCGAATACTGCGGCCTCGAATATTGACGGTTCCCAGCACTAGCCTGCGTGTTGCATCAGGTGAAGCACCTGCTTACGACTCATCCACTGCCCCTGCCATGGGCGCTACGCAGGCCGGCGCAGGGGCCGCAGTTTGAACATCAGGATGCCGAGATACTTGTTCATCACTGCTTGCTTGTGCGGATAACGCTCGGCGGCTTCGGCAGGCATCTGCGGCTCGACCGCCGCCTCGATCCACAGGCCGGCCGCGCTGAACGTGTTCAGCAGGTCCGACATCGTGTACGGCCGCTTGGTCAGGGTCACCTGGTCGTTCCAGTTGCGGTGCCGGTAGGCGAATGACTCTGTGGCGAAGTACTCCTCGCCCAGCGAGGTCCCGTTCTGCTCCGCTCGCTCGATCGCGTATCGGATCGGCTGGGTTCGGGTGAGCAGGATGAAGCCGTCCTCGGTCAACATCTCGCGCGCGGTCTGCAAGGCCTTGACCCCGTCCGCGGCGTACCCGAAGGACTGCAGGAACAGGATCCGGTCGAACCGCCGGCCCGTGAGCCCCGGCACCGCCGCCAGATCGGAGAGATCACCTTCGATGAGCTCGACGCACGGCGGCGGCGTGATGAAATTCCCGCTGATGTCCACGCCGACCGACGCGGCGGCCCCGTCGCTGGCCAGCTGCGCAATCTTGGTCCCGTTGCCGCAGCCGGCGTCCAGGAGGGCGAGTCCGGTGACGTCGCCGAGTAGGGCGCGCTGTGCAGGCCACTCGACGAGTCGGTCGAGCGAGTCCTCGCGGGCGCGGGCCTGCTCGAAGCCCGACGCGAGCGTCTGCCATGGACGGCTCGAGTCGCCCCCACTGTTGGGGCCGTCTCCCGGTCGATCCAGGTGCTCGCGGCTCAGATACCGGACCGGCTTGCCGAGCGACTCCGCGTAGGCAATCTCCCGTCGGGTTGACTCGCCTATGTAGCCGCCCGGATCCACGATGTACACCTCGTCGGCCATGCGAATCTTTTGGAAGTGCACGCGGCCGAGCCGCCCCCTCAGGTCCGAGCTGTCGGCTGTCCAGTCGTAGTCCGGCAGATCGGGGAGTCTGAACATTCCGAGGCTGATCACGACGCAACCTTCCATCGTGAGCCGCTGGTTGACCTCCGCGAATTCAGCCTCGAACTTGGTCGAGCCGCAGAGCGTGATGACCTTCGCCTCATCCTCGGCCGACTGCGGCGCCAGCTGGTTCTCCATGAGGTTCATGATCGGTGAACGGCAGGACGAGTTCATCGTCGCCCCACGGACGTCCGCTCTCGCCGCCCCTTCCATAACCGCGTTGACAGCGGACGGGGCCGACCGTTCGGATGGGCCCTTGTGAGTCCCCGCAAGATCCACGCCGACCAGGCTGACATCGACACACCGCTCGTCCGCGAGCTGGTGGCCGCTCAGTTCCCGCAGTGGGCCGCGTTGCCGCTGGAGCCGGTCGACTCAGGTGGAATGTGCAATGCGATCTACCGCCTCGGTTCCGACCTGTCCGTACGGCTGCCGCTCCGGCCCTCGGTCACCGACGAAGTCCGACGGGAGCAGGCGAAACTCGCGGCACTCGCGCCGTTCCTGCCTGTGGCCATCCCTTCTGTCGAGGCGATCGGCTCACCCAGCGACGCGTTCCCGGGCGAGTGGTCCGTCCACCGCTGGCTCACCGGTACGCATCCCTCCCCCGACGCGCTCGCCGACCCACGCCGGCTGGCGACGGACCTCGCGGCGTTCGTCGACGCGTTCCGGCGGATCGACCTGCCAGACCGGGCGCCGGCATATCCGGGCGAGCGCCGGACGCGCGCTCCGATGGTCTCGATGGACTCCTCGACGCGGAAGGCGATCGGCGAGCTGGACGGCCTGATCGACACTCGCGCAGCACTGGCGTCGTGGGAGGAGTCGCTCGCGGCGCCGTACGACGGGCGCGAGGTGTGGGTGCACTCGGACCTGACGCCGAGCAACCTGCTCGTGTCGGCGGAGGGCCGGCTGACCGCGGTGCTCGACTTCGAGACGTGCGGTGTCGGCGATCCGGCGTGCGACCTGTTCCCCGTGTGGTACCTGCTGCCCGCGAACGTCCGCGACGAGTTCCGGGCGGCGCTGGACGTGGACGACGCGACGTGGCTCCGCGGACGCGGGCGCGTGCTGTCGCAGGCCCTGATCGTGTCGGCGCACCACAAGGACACCAACCCGGCGCTGGTGAACTGTGCGCGGCGCGCCATCGGCGAGGTGCTCGCAGCTCCTCGATGAGGTCTCCGGTCAACTGGCGACTTACGGACACCCGGATCGGACGAATGTCCCCTAGGCTGCGGTGATGCGACCCGAACGGCAACAAGGTGAATCGCGGCTGGCTGAGGGCTGGGATGCCAATGCCGGGGCGTGGATCGAGTGGACCAGACGAGAGCTCGACAGCTACAGCGCCCACAAGTTGGCCTTCCTGCCGTTGATCCCGCCACCTGGCCGGCTCACCGTAGACGTGGGCGCGGGTGAAGGTCGTGTCAGCCGTGAGTTGCAAGCACGAGGACATCGCGTCCTGGCGATCGATCGATCGCTGACCATGAGTCGGTCTGCGGCGACGCACCCCGACGGGCCTGTACCCGCCGTCGTCGCTGATGCAGTGAACCTGCCGGTGCCGGATGCGGCCGCTGACTGTGTAGTGGCGTTCATGAGCTTGCACGACATCGACAACGCGGTGTCCGCGATCGCGGAGATCGGCCGAATTCTCTCGGTTGGCGGCAAGCTGGTGATGGCGATCGTGCACCCGCTCAACTCGGCGGGCCAGTTCGACCGCGATGCGGCCGGCCCGAAACCTCGCTTCGTGCTCCGGGATGCGTACACCGAAGCCAGGCACTACACCACGACGCGCACCCGAGACGGCCTCTCGATGACCTACCACGGCATTCACCGGCCACTACATGCCTACACCGAGGCCCTCGCCGACGCGGGCCTGGTGATCGAGCGGCTCCGAGAACAGACCACCGATGATCTCGACGACAAGTGGTACCGGATCCCGCTATTCCTTCACATCGTCGCTTCCCGGCCCTGCGTCCGCTGACGCCGCCGCCCGGCTGCCTCGCAGACGATCGGGTACTCGTGGACGTCCTCGGCGAGTTCCGTCAAGCGGGTCGTGACGTCGGGCGTCAGCGGCGCGAATTCCGCCGCCCGCGCGCGTACTGATTCTTCGCAGTCCCACAGGCATTCGGTGGCCCATGTGGCGCCGAACGCCGGGAGGACGCATGCCGCCACTGCCCCACGGGCGTCCGGGAGACTGAGCCAGGCACGGGCGAGCGGCAGTGAGCGGCCGGCCGAGAGAGTACGGATGTACCGGAACGCCCAGGCCCGCTTGCCGCCTGGCTGGTCCGCCTCCAGCACCGCGGCGGCGACGGGAATGGCAGTCGGGTCGTCGCATTGGGCGAGGACCTGGATGGCGAGGCGCCAGCCGGGTGAGTCGACCTCGAGCGAGGCTCTGCGCAAGGCCGCGATCTCCGACTCGTCCGACGTGGTCCGCAGCCGCTGCAGGATCGCCTTGCGGTGGGAGCTCATCAGCGAAGCAGCCGTACCCAGCAGCACCTCGACGGGCGCGTCCGCGGTGATGAAGTTCTGCTGTCGCGATGGCGCTTCGGACGCTTCCCCGTCGTCCACTCCCCCAGCGTCGGCGAGCAAACGCGCGGCTGCCGCCGAGCCGCGGGATGCCATGCCCTGCAGGACTTGCAGCCGCAGCCAGTCGTCATCGGGATCGGCGGCAACCGGTAACGCCGCCGGCGGTACGGAGAGGTGCAAGGCGAGCTGCGCGTAGTAGTCGCCGCGCGGTTCCACCTGACGATCCCACCGTGGATCGTGCGCGACGCAGGCCAGCAGCAGGTCCGCGCCGGCCCGACTTCCGGCCGCCCGCGCCCGCAGCCAGCCGGCACCCCGGCCGCGTTGGAGCAGGCCGAGGTCGGTGTCGGGCGGCGCCAGCCCGTCAGGTGGAAAGTCCATCGGTCAACCAGGCTAGGACTCCCCCGGCGATCCGTACCAGTCGTTTGGCGCACCGGACAACGACGCGTTGACCCGCCGATCAAGCCTCGTGTACCGTCAAAGCGCACGTGGAAGGGGCCGCGTCGAGACTCGCCGGAAGGCTGGAAGCCACCCCGACGCATCGATTGGTCGACCGAAGCGCACTTTGGCGCCCGCGCCCGTGCGAGTCCGGGCACGAGAGGACGCATTGTGCGACTGCTCCCCGACCAGCCCAATCTCGCCTTCCTGCGTAAGGAAGCCAAGGACATCCTCGCCGCGCTGCGCGAGTCCGAGCCCGGCGTGTCGCTCGCGGAAGCGCAGCAGGCACTGGCCGTGCAGTACGGCCTGCGCGACTGGACAGCGCTGAAAGCCGAGGCCGAACGCCGCGTCGCCGCCGGACCGCCGGAGCCACCCGCCGGCCTCGCCGACGCACTGGCGGCCACCTTCGACCTCGGCGACGTCACCAAGCCCGCCGTCCCGATCTCGCTGACGCCCATGGGCCGGTGCTGGTCGATCACCACCGACAACGGTCGCTGGCTGGCCGTCACCGTGCCCTGGACCACCAACGCCCAGGCCGAGGTCGGTGTCCGGCTCCGCGACGCCGCGGTCGCCGCCGGCATCGCCGCGCCGAGGACCGTACGCAGCCCGCGCGGCCGGTTGATCGAGATCGTCCGGGACCAGAACTGGCGCGTACACGAGTGGATCGACGTCGGCCCGTCACCGGTGGTCGCGACACCGGCATCGGTCGCTCGCCGGGCCGGTGCGATCTTCGGAACGCTGCACTCGTTGGCGATTCCCAGCCAGGCACCGATCGGTTCGTACCTCACCGAAAGGCGGCCCGATGCCGCCTGGCACGCGCTCGCGAACGAGGCCCGGGCCGCCGGCAAGCCGTGGGCCGGCCGGCTCCAGGAGATCCTCCCGACCCTGTTCGAGCTGAGCACGATCGAGTCCACCGTCGACGAGAACGAGCTGATCCTCTGCAACCGCGTCATCAACCCCGAGAACGTCCGCGTCGGCCACAACGACGAGCTCGTCGTCACCGAATGGGACCTGTCGGGGTCGCTCACGCCCGAGCTCGAGATCGGCTGGGCGCTCGCCCACTGGACGCTGCAGCCAGCGCTCAACCCGAAGGGCACCGCGGCGTTCCGCGACGGTTACGCCGCGACCGCCGGCGGCTGGCCCGATCTCGAGCTGCGCTCGTTCGCGATCGCCGTGACCGGTTACCTCAACTGGACGTACCAGACGGTCTGCGCGGCCATCAACTCCAAAGCGGCAGACCACCGGGCGTTCGCCGAGGTCGAGGCCGCCGATCTGCTCAAGAGCCCGATGACGCGGGCGTCGCTGGAGCGGCTGCTGGCGGTGGCGAGGCGCTGAGCAGCGCCCACCGGCTGGTGCTGAGCAGCCCGAGTACGAGGACGCCGGCGCCGAGCCCGAACACCAGCCACCAAACGGCGTGGGCGGCGGAGGTGAACGCCGTCCCGCCGTGGGTGGCTGTGGAGCCCACGATCGTCCCGGAGATGGCGACACCGAGGGTGGTTCCGGTCTGCCGGCCGACCGATGCCAGCGAGCCCGCGAGGCCCGCCATCGACGACGGCATGCCGGAGACCGCGGTGTTGGTGATCGGCGGGTTGACCATGCCGAGGAAGACGCCGAACAGCAGGTAGATCGCGAGTACGGCAGGTAGCGGCGTCGAAGGTCCGAGCCAGACCGACGCGACGCCGCCGAGGGCCAGCGCTCCCCCGGCGATCACGAGCGGTAGCCGAGGGCCGAGCGTGCCGACCAGCCGGCCGCTGACCGGCGACAGCACGATGACCAGCACGCCTACGGGGAGTACGCACAGTCCGGCTGCCAGGGCAGACAGCCCGCGGACGTCCTGCAGGTACTGCGTCGTCACGAACAGGAACGCGCCGAAGCCGCACAGCGCGAACAGCGCCATCAGGATCGCCGAGCTGAACGGAACGCTGCGGAACAGGCGCAGCTCCAGCAGCGGGTCGGCGCGGCGCGACTCGTACCCGACCATCCCGACTCCGCTGAGCAGCGCCACGCCGAGCAGGCCGAGGATCACCGGCGACGTCCACCCCAGCGTGCGGGACTCGATGATCGCGTAGACGACGCCGGCGAGCAGCAGGACGACCAGGAGCTGCCCGACGGGGTCGAACCGGCGTGCTCGGGCCGCGCGCGACTCGGGTACGAACAGCGCGACGCACACGAACGCCGCGGCGACGATCGGGACGTTCACCCAGAAGACCGACTGCCAGCCGAAGCCGTCGACCAGCAGACCGCCGAGGATCGGGCCGAGCGCGAGCGACAGGCCGGACATGGCGCCGAACACGCCGATGGCCCTGGCTCGTTCGGCGCGGCCGGGGAACGTCGTGGCGACGATCGCCATCGCGACGGGGTTCAGCATGGTGCCGCCGACGGCCTGCAGTGCCCGCGCGGCGATCAGCCAGCCGATGCCCGGCGCGAGCGCGCACAGCAACGAGCCGAGCCCGAAGCTCGCGAGCCCGATCTGGAAGACCCGCCGGCGGCCCATCCGGTCGGCGGTCGAGCCGGCCAGGACGAGGAAACCGGCCAGCACGAGCGTGTACGCGTCGATTGTCCACTGCAGTCCGGACACCGTGGCGTGCAGGTCGTGGCGGATCGCCGGGAGCGCGACGTTGACGATGGAGATGTCCATCACGACGACGATCACGCTGGCGCAGCAGATCGCGAGGACGAGGAGCTTACGGCGTGGGCTGAGCTCCATGGTCGTGCTCCTCGGGGGCACGTTCAACGTCGAAGTGGTCATGGTTTACGACGGTAGAATTTAGAGCGTGCTCGAAGTCAAGCGGAAGTCGAAGCCAAAGCCGAAACCGGCTGCTGAGCCGATCCCAGCGGCCGGGCTGAGCATCGCCGAGGCGGCCAGCCGGACGGGCGTCAGCGCCCATACGCTGCGGTATTACGAACGGGCAGGCCTGGTCGTGACCGCTGTCGATCGCACGTCGGGCGGGCGGCGGCGATATCACCAGCTCGACCTCGAATGGATCAAGATCTGCACCCGGCTGCGCGCCACCGGCATGTCGATCCGGGCGATCCGGCGGTACGCCGAGCTCGTGTCGGCCGGCTACGGCAACGAGCTGGAACGGCTCGAGCTGCTGGAGACGCATCGTTCCGAGGTGCTGGCGAAGCTGGCCGAGCTGCAGGAGAACCTCGAGCTGATCGACCACAAGATCGACGTCTACCGCGGGCGCCTCGCCGCCGGCGACGCCGACCAGTTGTGGGCGCCCAGGCGCCAGAACAAGCAACGGGCGGGAGCGCCAACTGCCGGCGCCGATTAGTCGGCGCCGGTCAGCCTCGTGAACGCCCCTTGAGGCGTTGGGGAGCTGACAGCACGGCTTGTGGGATTCGGTGCACTCCACGACAATCTTGAGCATGGCAGGAACCGCCGAGCTTCGCGCGCTGTACCTGGACCCGTCCGCGGTGGGTGTGCCGTGGATGCTCGATCCGAACTCGTCGACAGTTCTCAACGGCTTGGCGGCGGCCGATCAGCGGTCCGCCGACACCCCGTGCGACGTAGCGGCGCTCATCGCCGACGTGCCGGACGTGCTCGTCCTGCTCCGGAAACGGCATATCGGTCTGGCCACCGGCATGGCCGGTTCCGCCGGTCTCGCCGAGTGGGCGGCCTCCTGGACGAGGCGCCTTGAGACCGAACGCCCCGACACCGTGGGGGCGGCACTGGGCACCGATTTCCATCGGCTTCGCTGGCTCGTTGGCGACAACCATCTCAGAGTTCCAGGGGAGGACACAGATCTGCTCCGGGCTACCGACCGCCGCGGTGACGAACTGGTCTACGGCCGAGAAGCAGGGCCATGGCTGGAGGAGCGGGTTGTCGACGGCGTGCTCTGCCTCCGGCTGCGCCAATGTGGTGGGCGGAGCCGGGAGGCGGAGCGAGCCATGCTCCAGTTTCAGGAAGACCACGCCCGGCACTTCTCCCACGACAAGATCATCGTCGACGTCCGCAGCAACCCGGGCGGCAGCGACGAGTTCATCTGGAAATGGATCGCTGACCATGTACCGCACCAGGTGCGGTACGTCACCGACCGGGCCTGGCGCTACGACGGACGACGGCTGGCGGCGTGGAATCTGATGGTCGAACAGATAGCCATCGCCGGCTCGGACTCGATCTCCGACCTGCAACGGGACGCCACGCCCGTCCCGCGTCCGGACGCCGAACTCACGCTGGAGGCCGATGACGAGACGCTCGGAGTCGGCGTCTCCCCGTGGCGAGGGCAGATGCTCGTCCTCACCGATCGTCTCACCGCCTCCGCCGGCGAGAGCACAGCATGGATGCTGCGCGAAGCCTTCGGCGCCAAACTCGTCGGCGGGCCATCCGGCGGCTTCCTCACCTTCGGCGACATCACCCCATACCTCCTGCCACGCAGTGGCCTGGCCCTCTGGCTGGCCACCCACTGGTTCGGATGGCACGACGTCGAGATGGTCGGCCTGCCCGTCGACGTCACCATCAACCCGGGAACTCCCCTGCTCGACATTGCCGTCGAATTCGACCGCCTGTACGCGGAAGCGTCCGAGCCCGCTGCCGAATAGCTGGCCTGGAAGTGTCGAAACGGCGCTCGCTCCGGGACCCGTAGAAGCCGGTCAGTCGGTGCCGGACTCCATGGCGGCGCGGTCGAGGAACTGGCCGTTCTCGTCGACCTCGCCGCGGGAGGCGATCGCCTCGGCTCCGCCCAGGGGCATCTCCCCCACGAGTTCGGCGTGTGGCGTGGCCGCGCCGATCAGCTCGGCGTGGGCACTGCCGATCATCCCCAGCCCGGCGTACTGCTCCAGCTTGGCCCGCGAGTCGGCGATGTCGAGGTTGCGCATGGTGAGCTGACCGATCCGGTCCAGCGGCCCGAACGCGGAGTCCTCGGTGCGTTCCATCGACAGCTTGTCCGGGTGATAGCTCAGCGCCGGGCCGGTCGTGTCGAGGATGGAGTAGTCCTCACCCCGCCGTAGCCGCAGCGTGACCTCGCCGGTGATCGCCGCGCCGACCCAGCGCTGCAGGGACTCCCGCAGCATCAGCGACTGGGGGTCCAGCCAGCGACCCTCGTACATCAGCCGTCCCAGCCGCCGGCCTTCGGCGTGGTAGTTGGCGATCGTGTCCTCGTTGTGGATCGCGTTGACGAGCCGCTCGTACGCGGCGAACAGCAGGGCCATCCCCGGCGCCTCGTAGATGCCGCGGCTCTTGGCCTCGATGATCCGGTTCTCGATCTGGTCCGACATGCCGAGGCCGTGCCGTCCGCCGATCGCGTTCGCCTCCAGCACCAGGTCGACGGCGGTCGCGAAGTCCTTGCCGTTGATCGTAACCGGCCGGCCCCGCTCGAAGCCGATCGTGACGTCCTCGGTCGGGATCTCGATCGACTGGTCCCAGAACCGCACGCCCATGATCGGGTCGACGGTCTCGAGGCCGGTCGAGAGATGCTCCAGCGTCTTGGCCTCGTGGGTCGCGCCCCAGATGTTCGCGTCGGTGGAGTAGGCCTTCTCCTTGCTGTCGCGGTACGGCAGGCCGTGGGCCTGCAGCCACTCGCTCATTTCTTTCCGGCCGCCGAGCTCGGTGACGAACGCGGCGTCCAGCCAGGGCTTGTAGATCCGCAGGTTCGGGTTGGCCAGGAGGCCGTAGCGGTAGAACCGCTCGATGTCGTTGCCCTTGAACGTCGACCCGTCACCCCAGATCTGCACGTTGTCCTCGAGCATCGCGCGGACGAGCAGCGTGCCCGTCACGGCGCGGCCGAGCGGCGTGGTGTTGAAGTACGCGCGTCCGCCGGAACGGATGTGGAACGCGCCACACGCCAGCGCGGCCAGCCCCTCCTCCACCAGCGCGCCGCGGCAGTCGACCAGCCGCGCGATCTCGGCGCCGTAGGCGATGGCCCGGCCGGGTACCGAGTCGATGTCGGTCTCGTCGTACTGCCCGAGGTCGGCGGT
Organism: Flindersiella endophytica; assembly: GCF_054779015.1. NCBI lineage: Bacteria > Bacillati > Actinomycetota > Actinomycetes > Propionibacteriales > Nocardioidaceae > Flindersiella > Flindersiella endophytica. The sequence continues at coordinate 411,651 of NZ_BAAGYY010000036.1, read as the reverse complement.
GTAGGTGCACGGCACCGCGCCCTTGTCGCGCATCCACGCGACCGCGACCGAGGTGTCGAGGCCACCGGAGAAGGCGATGCCGACGCGATCGCCGACGGGCAGGGAGTTGAGGACCTTGGACATGAGCACAATTATGCAGAGCACTGCATGGTTATGCAACACCGGGGGTCGATCGTGCGCCGAACTCGGACTGCGTCAGCGGAGGCGATCCGGCGGCAGGGCGCTACCAGACGACATCGTCGAGCGCCGGCCACGGCGGACCCTCCCGCAGTACGTGCAGGAACGCCACTCCCGATTCTCTGCCGCTTGGGTGTTGGTCGTCGCGACTCCAGCGATGCGTCGCGATGATCGCGAGTACGACTCCCCTGCACTCGCCGACCAGATCTTGGTCGGCGTCGGGATAGTGCTGGCTGACCTGGCTGGGCACCCACGCCAGGTCGTACTCGACGGGCCCGTGGGCGGTGTTCTCGAAGTCGATGAAGAGCGGCCCGTTCTTGGTGGTGAGGAGGTTTCCTGGGTGCGGCTCGCCGTGCAGCAGCTGTTCGGGGGCGCGCCGGTTGACGATTGATCGCCCCAGATCGCGCAGCGTGCTGGCCAGCAGTGTTCGGTCGGTGTCGGTGAGATCGGGAGTGACGTCACGGCTGGCAACGTCTCGTTGCGTAGCGGCCACTCGATCCATGAAGTGCGGTGTCGCGACCTCGATCCGCCGCAGGCCGGCATGGAGACGTGCGAGCGCCTGCGCGTACTCGGCCGGCGGAAGCATTGGCGACTGCACAGGTTCGACGTGGGCCCACATGGCGATCTTGAAGCCGTCATGCACGAAGACGCGTGGTTCGACCCGAGGATCGAGCGGGGCGACCGGGCTGTCCAGCTGCGCGAGCCGTCTCACCAGTTCGACTTCTTGCTCTGCGCTGGCGAAATGCGTCAGGGGCGTGACCCGGGCGACGATGTCGCATGGCGTCAGGCGGATGACGAGCCGGTTGGAGTCGCTGAGAACCATCGCGTCGTCGACGGCCAAGCCGAGCTCTGAGGCGGTCGACATCGCCGCGGCGACCGCACGCCGCGCCTCAGCTGCTTCCATCTCTGTGTCCTCTCCCCTGCCTGTGCAGTCTTGGTAGCGATCATCACGAGTGCCCGGAGCGGGCGAGTAGCTTCTCCTCTTCTTCCGGTGTGATGCCGATCGACAGTGGTGGCTCGCCGCGGCCGCGGTCCCAGGCGAGGACGTCGGCGGCGGTGACGGCGAGCGGTGTCGACGGCATGCCGGCGGCTCGGGCCCGCGCGGCACTGCGCTGCTGCGAAGCCCAGTTGGGGCGGATCAGCGGGAAGAACGGTCCCACGGACTCCGGCGGTACGCGGACCAGTTCGAGCTGGGTGCCGGCGACGTCGGCGCAGGTCTGGATCAGGCCACCGAGGGTGGTCGGCTCGGCCGGGCCGACGGCGTTGTAGGCGCCCGCCCGGTCGTCCAGCACCAGACGGACGACCAGAGCGGCCAGGTCGCGCACGTCGATCACCTGGACCGGTTGCTCCGGGTCGCCCGGCAGGGCGGCTCGCCCGCCGCGCGCGGCGCGGCGGACCCAGTAGGTGAACGTGTCCTGCGGGTCGTACGGCCCACCGACCTTGCCGGGACGCACGATCGTGGCGCGATCGCCGAACCGCGCGAGCACGTCCTCCTCGCAGGCGACCTTGCACGGCCCGTAGGTGTCGTCGTCCAGCTCCTCGGTGCCGCTGCGCTCGGCCGGCCGCAGCGGAGTGTCCTCGTCGTTGCCGGGCCCGACTCCGGTGCGCTGGTAGACGGCGTTGGTGGAGATGAAGAGATACCGGCCGACCCTCGTCCCGAGCGCGTCCATCGCCTGCCCGACGTGGCGTGGCACGTAGCCGCTGACGTCGACCACAGCGTCCCACCTGCCGTCGCCCAACGCGGCGTAGTCGCCGGTGTCGCGGTCGCCGAACCTGCGGTCGGCTTGGGGAAACAGGTCGGCACCGGTCCTTCCGCGGCTGAACAGGGTGATGTCGGCGCCCTGGCGTAGGGCTTCGGTCACGATCATCCGGCCGACGAACGCCGTGCCGCCGAGAACAAGGAGGCGCATATGGCCTGACAGTACTGATGTCGGTGCTCGGTTGGACAATGCATTTCATGTCGTTCACCGGCTGGCCGACGGAAGCCTTCGACGTGCTCGAGCAGCTCGAGGGCGATCCGCCGCTGCCCGTACGCGAGCGCGTGCGCAAGGACCGCGAACGGCTGGTGCGCAAGCCCATGGTCGAGTTGGTGCAAGCCGTGGCTGACATCGACGACGCCTACGGCGACCACCTCGTCACGCACTTCCGCAAGACCGCATGGTGGTGGCAGCACCAGTGCGCGATCGTACGCATCGACCGGTGCGTCGAGGTCGGCCTGCGGTTCGACCTCGACGGGCTGCACGTGCAGGGCGCCTGGTGGTACGCCGACCCGGGGCAGAAGGAGCGCTTCCGGGCCGCGGTGGCCGACGAGTCGAGCGGGCCGGAGCTGGCCCGGATCGTCGAGGCCCTGCAGACCAAGGGGTTCGAGATCGACGGCGACGTGATGCGGCGGGTGCCGCGCGGCTATCCGCCGGACCATCCACGCGAGCTGCTGCTTCGGCACCGGTCGCTGCTGGCCAAGCTCCCGCTCGGCTGCGACCAGTGGCTGCACACACCCGAGGCCGTCCACCGGGTGCTCGCGACGTTTGAGGACCTGCGCCCGTTCCTGTCCTGGCTGGCCGACCACACCTCGCTGGACGTGGAGCCCTAGCCACCGCCTGGTGGGCTGCGTCACATCTGCCCGCGCCGATGTCACACCTCGGTGGCCGGTCTCGCTCTTAGGTGGCGAGTCGCGAAGGAGGTGGCGCGCATGTCGGACGAGCCGACGCAAGACTTCGTGGAGCACCGGGAGCTCCTGTTCTCGCTGGTCTACAACCTGCTCGGCAGCGTGACCGACACCGAGGACGTGCTGCAGGAGACCTGGCTGGCCTGGGCCGCCCGCGCTGAGCGTCCGGGTGAGCCGGTCGCCAACCCGCGTGCCTACCTCGTCCGGATCGCCGTCAACCAGGCGCTGAGCCGCCGGGCCCAGATCAGCCGCCGCCAGGAGACCTACGTCGGGGCGTGGCTGCCGGAGCCACTGCTCACGACCGGCACCGCCGCGGGTGGCGACCCGGCCGACCCGGCCGACCCCGCCGAGACCGGCGAGTCGGTGTCGATGGCGCTGCTCGTCGTGCTGGAAACCCTCACCCCGCTGGAACGCGCGGTGTTCGTCCTGCACGACGTGTTCGGCTACTCCCACCCCGAGATCGGCGGGATCCTGGACCGTACGCCGGCCGCCATCCGGCAGCTCGCCCACCGGGCCAGGGAACACGTCCAGGCCAGGCGGCCGCGCTTCCGGACCAGCCGGCAGCACCAGCGGGAGGTCACCCAACGTTTCATCGCCGCGGCGCTGGGCGGTGACCTGGCCGCGCTGCTGCGGCTGCTCGCCCCAGACGTCACGATCTGGTCCGACGGCGGCGGCCCTCGTCCGGTCACCGGGCGCGACAAGACGATCCGCCTGCTGCGTGGGTACGCCGCCCGGCGGCCCGAGCAGCTGGTCGTCCGCTACCTCCAGGTCAACCACTCGCCGGCCGCGCTGGTGTTCGCAGGCGACGACCCCTACGTCGTTCTCGTCCTCGATCTGACCTCTGACGGCGAGCAGATCCAGGGCATCTACGCCATCGCCAACCCCGGCAAGCTCACCCATCTCCACGCCTTCAACGAGAACGAAAGCAGGTCCCGATGACCACCAGGCCCTTCCGGTTCGGTGCGGCAGCCGCGTTCACCTCCAGCGGGAAGGAGTGGCTCGCGATCGTTCGGCGCGTCGAGCAGCTCGGCTACGACAGCCTGCTGATGCCGGACGGCCTGTGGATGATGTCGCCGTTCCCCGGCCTCAGCGCCGCTGCCGCCGTCACCTCGAGCCTCCACCTCGGCACGCACGTCCTGGCCGCTCCCCTGCGGTCGCCGGCGATGATCGCGCACGAGACGGAGACGCTCGACCTGCTGACCGACCAGCGGTTCGAGCTGGGTCTCGGCACCGGCCGGCCGGACAGCGCCGCCGAGGCCGAGCAGCTGGGCCGGTCGTTCGGCAGCCACCGGGAACGCGTGGAGCAGGTCGCGGAGACGATCGCCGCGGTCAAGCAGCGGTTCACAGCCGGCCAGCGCACCGTGCCGAAGCTGCTGCTGGCCGGTGTCAGCCGCCGGGTGTTCGAGCTCGCGGCCGCCGAAGCCGACAGCCTGGCCTTGCCCGCGCCGTTCCACCACGACGAGGAGGGCCTGGCGGCCAAGGTCGCGCAGCTGCGTGCGGTCGCCGGCAGCAGGTTCGACGAGCTGGAGCTGGCGGCCAACGTCCTGGTGGTCGGAGACGGTGCCGTACCCGAAGCGATGCGCCCGCTGGTCAGCTCGCTGCCCGCCGACTCCTACACCAGGCTGAGCGGAACGCCGGACCAGATCGCCGACACGCTGCGGCGCCGCCGCGACCGGCTCGGCATCTCCTACGTGACTATCGCGCAACCATATCTGGAGGCGTTCGCGCCGGTAGTCGACCGGCTGGCGGGAACGTGAGCACGCACGGTCGCTAATCTCACCAGCGTGACCTCTCCCATCCTTCCCGCGCTCATTGTCGTCAGCGGCCCGCCTGGCGTAGGCAAGACCACGTTTGCGCACAAGCTCGCCAAGATCGTCGGCTGCCCGGCGATCTGCCGGGACGAGATCAAGGAAGGCATGGTGCACGCCAACCCCGGCTACCAGCCGACGGCGAACGACCCGCTCAACCTCCGCACGCTGCACACGTTCTTCGACACCCTGCAACTCCTGCTGCGAGCCGGCGTCACCGTCGTCGCGGAGTCGGCGTTCCAGGACAAGCTGTGGCGGCCCGGCCTGGAGCCATTGCTGGATCTGTGCGAGATGCGGATCGTCCACCTGGAGGCCGATCCGGGCGTGGTGTTCGAACGCAAGCGGCGCCGCCTGGAGCAGGACCCGACCCGCATGGCGCACGCCGATGTGAGCGCGCTGCAGGACGAGGCCGCTCTGGCGGCGCCGTCGCACGACTGGTTCGTTCCGGTCTCGCTGCCGGTGCCGGCGCTGACGGTCGACACCACCGACGGCTACCACCCAACGCTGCAAGAGATCGCGGCGTTCGTCGACAGCGCCGATCGGCGCTAGCGCCGGCGTGCGGGTCTCAGCCCTGGTGCAGCGGCCGGATCTCCACACCCCAGTGCCGCGAGTCCGGCCAGCGCGTCGCGATCTCCACGGCACGTTCCGGTGTCTCGCAGTCGATCAGGCAGTAGCCCGCGAGGTGTTCCTTGGCCTCGACGAACGGGCCGTCGGTGACGGCGGCGACGCCTTCGCGGACCCGGATCGTCTTGGTCTGCGACACGTCGGCCAGCGCCTCTCCCCCGACCCACTCGCCGGTCTTCTCCAGCTCGGCCATGATCGTGCCGGCGTCGTTCATCAGCGACTGCCGCTCGTCCTCCGAGAGCTCCGGCCAGTCGGAGGGGTTTTGGTAGATCAGCAGCATGTACTTCACAGCCTGGCTCCTCGCCGTTTCGGTTACCTGTCACTGAGAAGTCGGAGCCGCCGGTGAGCTCTCGACATCCCGCGGCGGCAGGTCGCCACCGAGCAGGCCGCGCTGGAGTTCCTCGACGGCCTCGGGCTGGCGCCGAAGGTGTACGCGGGCGACCTCGCCGCCGGAATCCTCGTGCTGGAAGACCTCGCACCCAGGGCCGCGCTGGACGACCTGCTGCGAGCCGGCGGTGTGCCAGGTGCGGCACCCGGCATGCGGGCGTTCGTGCGGGCGATCGCGGACCTGCACGTCGCGACGGCCGGACGGTTCGACGCCTTCTACGCCCACCGGGCGCGCTACGGCCCGGTCGATGCCAAGGCCGACCGCGCCGATCGATTCGGGCCACGCTGGCCGGTCACCCTCGGCGAGCTGGCAGGACTCGGCCTCGCCCTGCCCGGGCCGGCCGAGCGCGAACTGGCGGCCGTCGAGCAGGAGCTGACGGAGCCCGGCCCGTTTCTCGTCCTGACCAACGGCGACTCCAACCCGAACAACTTCCTGGTCGACGGCGAGGATGGCCGGATCATCGACTTCGAGTTCGCCGGCTACCGGCACGGGCTCGCCAACCTCGCCTGGCTGTACGTGCCGGGCCCGGCCTGGATCACCGTGACCGACCCGATCGCCGGCGAGCTGACGGCGGACTACCGGCAACGGGTCGCCGGCGCGATCCCCGAAGCCGGCGACGACCGGCGGTTCGGAACTGGGCTCGCGGCCACCTGCCTGGCGCACGCGTTCGAGCGGTTCAACCGGTTCCCGGTCGTCGATGGCCGCGAGCCAGGCGACCACAGCCGCGTCCAGCTGGTCGCGACCCTGGAGTCCGCGGCCGAGGTCGCGGAACGCCCGTACGGCTTTCCGCACCTCGCCGGCTGGACCCGCAGGGTCGCGGCCTTCCTACGTGAGCGCTGGCCCGACGCGGACCTCGACCTCACCGGATTCCGGAGCTACGCGCCGCGGTGACTCGGCGGGCTCGTCAGCCGGAGGCTCGCCGTGCGAACGAACGTGTCGCAACCCGACGCCGGCGAGGATCGCGAGCCCGACCAGGACGACCGTCGCGACGGTGGCGGTGACGTTCAGGCCGACGGTGAACGCTTCCCGGGCAGCGCCGAGCAGTTCGGTTCCGAGTGCGCCCTCGATGCCCTCCCGCGCGGGCCCGGCCACCGATTCCGGCACGCCGGCGGGGATGTCGATGACGCTGCGGTAGACGGCCGTCCCCACGCTGCCCAGCGTCGCGACGCCGAGCGCGATGCCCAGCTCGCCGCTGGTCTCCGACATCGACGACGCAGAGCCGGCTCGCTCCGGCGGCGCCGACCCGACGATCAGGTCGGTCACGAGCGTCACCGGTGCCGCCATGCCGAGCGACGCGATCACGAACGACGTCACGACGATCGGCAGTCCACCCGTGCTGCCCACGAAGATCAGCAACGACAGCCCGGCGGCCGAGATCAGCAGCCCGGCAGCGATCAGCGCACCGGGACGGAACCGGCCCGCCAACCGCGGCGCCACCATCGAGCCCACGATCATCGCGACCGCCTGCGGGATCATCCAGAGCCCGGCGGTCAGGGCCGAGAGCCCCTGCACCATCTGCAGGTAGAGCGCGACGAACAACGACGCGCCGGACATCACCACACCGGTCAGCAACATGATCGACAGCGACGTGGAGAACGCGCGGTTACGCAGCAGGCCGAGGTCGATCAGCGGGTGCGCGAGCCGCCGCTGCCGCCGCGTGAACACGTACCCGAACGCCGCGCCCGCCAGCAGCACCAGCACCGGTACGACCCGCAGGCCGTCCTTCGCGATCTCCTTCAGGCCGTAGATGATCGGCAGCACGGTCGCCAGCGACAGCCCGACGCTGGTCAGGTCGAGGCGCCCGGCCGCGGGGTCGCGGTACTCCGGCAGCAGCTTCGGCCCCGCGATCAGCAGCACGAGCATCACCGGCACGCCGAGCAGGAACGCCGCACCCCACCAGAACGTCACCAGCAGCACCCCTCCGATCGCCGGACCGATCACCATGCCGCCCATGAAGCACGACAGCCAGACACCGATCGCGGTCGCGCGCTGGCGTGGATCGGCGAACATGTTGCTGATCAACGCCAGTGTCGACGGCATCAACGTCGCGCCGGCGATGCCGAGCAGCGCGCGGGTCGCGATCAGCATCTCGGGCGAGACGGAGTAGGCGGCGAGGACGGAGGCGACACCGAACGCCGAGGCGCCTGTCAACAGCAGCCGGCGGCGGCCGATCCGGTCCCCGAGCGTTCCCATCGTCACCAGGAAACCGGCGATCATGAAGCCGTAGATGTCCATGATCCACAGCTGCTGCGTGCTCGTCGGCCTCAGGTCGGCCGACAGGTGTGGCAACGCGAGGTAGAGCACGCTGGTGTCGAGCGACAACAACAAAGTAGGCAACGCCAGTACGGCAAGGCCGATCCACTCCCGCCGGCCGGCCCGTGAAGTCGTGTTCATGACAGCTTGGACCGGCCCGGCGGCGAAAACTCATCGGCCGCGCTGGAACTCCGCCCGCCAGCGCCGGACCGCCGGGTCGCGGGGCACCGCCAACGACTCGATCCGTACGGACGAGAGCCCGTCCCGCCCGAACGACTCCAGCTCCGCCCGCGACAACGGCCACGGCGGCCCACCATCGGGCGGTGCGTCATCGGGCCGGGCGGCCGCGATCACCAGCAGCCGGCCGCCGGGCGCGACCGTCGAGGCGACCGCCGCGATCGCCGCCGCGCGGTAGCGCAGTGGCAGCGCCTGCACCGTGAGGCTCTCGACGACGAAGTCGAACGTGCCCAGCCACCCCTGCGGCAACGCCAGCAGGTCGGCGACGACGTACGACACCGCCGAGCCGGGAAAGCGCGCCTTGGCCGCTTCGACTCCTGTCTCGGAGACATCGAACGCGACTGTGTCGAAGCCCAGGCCCGCGACGAGTTCGGCGTCCTCGCCGAGTCCGCAGCCCACGATCAGCGCCCGCTGCCCGGTGCCACGCGGCGACTCCGCCTCGACCCACTCCAGCAGCAACGGGTGCGGCCCGCCGCGGTCCCACGGCACCTCGGTCACACCGGACGCCGCGTCGGTGTAGAGCTGCTCGAACCAGCCGGTCGGATCGTCGTCGGCCAGCGACTTCGCCGCCAGCTGCCGCGAATGCTCGTCAGGGTCCACTCCACTCACGACCGTCACCGTACCGGTTCGGCGCGCGTGCGGAACTGCTGTGGACTCACGCCACGCACCCGCTTGAACGCAGTGCTGAGCGCGAATCCGTCGCCGTACCCGACCTGCCGCGCGACCGCGCCCAGCGTCAGCGACGGCTCGCGCAGCAGCTCGGCGGCCCGCGCCAGCCGCCGGTTGGTGAGGTAGGCCATCGGCGTCTCACCCACGAGGTCGGAGAACCGCCTGGCCAGCGCGGCCCGCGAGACCCCGACCCGGGACGCCAGCTCCGCCACCGTCCACGGATGGGCGGTGTTGTTGTGCAGGAGCCGCAGCGCCTGCCCGACCAGCGGGTCGCTCTGGGCGCGGTACCACGCCGGCTGCTCCGCGTCCGGCCGCGCGAACCAGGCCCGCAGCGTCGCGATCAGCAGCAGGTCGAGCAGCCGGTCGAGTACGGCGTCCTGCCCGGGCTCGTCCTTCACGATCTCGCGAGCCAGGAGGGGTACGAGCGGCGAGTCCAGTGCCGCGGCGGGCACCACGACCACGTGCGGCAGTGCGGTGAGCAACTGCCGGCTGACGTCACCGCCCAGCTGATAGGTGCCGATCAACGCCGTGGTCGGGCTGTCGAGGTCGGCGCCCCAGGTGCGCACGCCGAGATCGAGGCTCTCGCACAGGTCGACGGTGCCGTCCAGTGAGGTGCAGCAGCCACCGGGCTGCACCACCTCCTGCGGCGGCGTCTCCGGGCTGTCCGCGCAGGTCCAGTGCTCGGGGCCGCGGACGACCGCGACGTCGCCGGGCGACAGCCGAACCGGCTGCCCGGTGTCGGGCACCACCCAGCCCTCGCCGCGTACGAACGACAGGATGGTGAGCGGTGCCTCGTCACGCACGCGCATCGACCACGGCGGGCTCATCAGGGCCTGGATCAGGAACGCGCCCCGGGCCCTGGGCGCCTCCAGCAAACCGGCGAGTTCGTCCATGGCTGAGAGCGTAGACGCTCGCACATGCGGGTGCGCCTCTCAGCGATGTTCCAGCAGCTCGCGGACGGCTTGACTGGAGCCATGACGACGAACCAGAACACCAACCAGGCAAGCGACAACACCGGCGACCTGACGCTCGTCCTCGGCGGCACCGGCAAGTCGGGCCGCCGCGTCGCCGAACGACTCGAGGCACATGGCGTGCCGGCCCGGATCGGATCCCGCTCGGCCGACCCCGCGTTCGACTGGGACGACCAGTCCACCTGGGCCGCCGCCCTCGAAGGCGTCCGGGCGGTCTACGTGACCTACTACCCCGACCTCGCCCTCCCCGGTGTCGACCAGCTGATCGGCGCGTTCTCGGAGTTCGCCGTGAACGCGGGCGCCCGGAAGCTGGTGCTGCTGTCCGGTCGCGGCGAGGAAGGCGCCCGGCGCAGCGAGGAGGCGCTGCAGGCAAGCGGCGCGGAGTGGACGGTGATCCGCTCCAGCTGGTTCAGCCAGAACTTCAGCGAGGACTTCCTACTGCACTCCGTGCTCTCCGGCGAGATCGCGCTGCCGGCCCAGGACGTCCCGGAGCCGTTCACCGATGTGGAGGACATCGCCGAGATCGCCGTGGCCGCGCTGACCACCGACGACCACATCGGCCGGGTCTACGAGGTGACCGGCCCGCGCCTGCTGACGTTCGCCGACGTGGCCGAGGAGCTGTCGAAGGTCACCGGCCGCCAGATCCGCTACGTGCCGGTCTCCGCCGAACGCTGCACCGAGCTGCTCGTCGCCCAAGGGCTGCCGATCGAGGCCGCGGCCGGCATCACCGAGATGTTCACCTCGATCCTGGACGGCCGCAACGCCGACGTCATGGACGGGATCGAGCAGGCGCTCGGCCGGCCCGGCCGCGACTTCTCCGAGTACGCCCGACTCACCGCCGCGACCGGTGTGTGGAGTGCATGATGTCCCAACCAAGCAACGGAGGTTCCCGCATGAACGGCTTGCTCTTCGGCTTCGTCCTGCTCACCGCGATCGTCTACGGCCTGGTGTCGGGCGCGTTCTACGCCTTCTCCTCGTTCGTGATGCAGGGTTTGGGCAGGATCCCGGCGCCGCAGGGCATCGCGGCGATGCAAGGGATCAACATCACGGCCGTGCGGCCGCCGTTCATGCTCGGCTTCTCAGGCGCCGTCCTGCTGAGCATCGTCGCCGTCGTGATCGCGGTCGTACGCTGGGGCAAGCCCGGCTCGGTCTGGCTGATCGTCGGTGCCGTGCTCTACGTCGTCGGCTGCTTCGCGCTGACGATGGCGTTCAACGTCCCGCTGAACAACGCGCTGGCCACCGTCGACCCGGCGACGCCCGAGGCGGCCGAGCTGTGGACGAGGTACCTCCGGGTCTGGACCAACTGGAACACCGTCCGCACGATCGCCGCGGCCGCGGCGTCCGCCGCGTTCGTCAAGGCACTCGTATCCTGATCGCCACCTGCGACTTTCCCGGAGGAGATCCTGCTCGGACTCGAACTGGTCGTGATCCTCGGCATCACGATCCTGGTATGCGCAGTCGCCGCCCGGCGACTGCGCATCGCCGCTGCCATCCTGCTGCTGTCCTGCGGCATCCTGCTCGGCTTCGTCCCGGCGTTGCGTGAGGTCAGCCTGCCCCCGGAGATCATGCTGCTGCTGTTCCTGCCGGCACTGCTCTACTGGGAGAGCCTGACCACCTCGCTTCGAGAGATCCGGTCCAACCTGCGCGTCGTGGTGCTGGCGAGCACGGTCCTGGTGATCGCGACGGCGTTCGCGGTCGCGGCGGTGGCCCACGCGCTCGGCATGGCGTGGGGCCCGGCCTGGGTGCTCGGCGCCGCGGTCGCGCCGACCGACGCCACCGTGATCGGCGTGCTCGCGCGGGCGCTGCCCCGCCGGTTCATGACCACGCTGCGGGCGGAGAGCCTGATCAACGACGGCACCGCGCTGGTCATCTACGGCCTGGCCGTGGGCGTGACGATGGGCCAGGAACACCTCAGCCCCGGACACGTGAGCTGGCTGTTCCTGCTCGCCTACGCCGGCGGTGCCGCCGCGGGCTTCGCGGTCGCCTGGCTCGTCGTGCTCGTCCGCCGGCACCTCGACCACCCGTTGCACGCGAACCTCGTCTCGGTGGTGACGCCGTTCGCGGCGTTCCTGCTCGCCGAGACCGTGCACGCGTCCGGTGTGCTCGCGGTGGTGGTGTGCGGGCTGACGCTGAGCCAGTACGGCCCGCGCGTCGTACGGGCGGAGACCCGGCAGCAGGCACGGGCGTTCTGGACGCTGACGACCTTCCTGCTGAACTCCGCGCTGTTCGTGCTGATCGGGCTGCAGGCCCAGACGGCGATCCGCGGGCTGGCCGCGACCGACGACGCGCTGCGGGCGCTGGCCATGACCGGCATCGTCGCGGCGACGGTGATCGGCTCTCGGTTCGCGTGGATGTACACCACGCCGTACCTCATCCGCATCCTCGACCGGCGGCCGCAGCAACGCCTGCGCCGGGTGAGCGCCCGGCAACGGCTGCCGTTGGCGCTGGCCGGCTTCCGCGGCGCTGTCTCACTGGCCGCGGCCCTGTCGATTCCGGAGGCGTTCCCCGAGCGCGACCTGATCATCGTGGTCACCTCCGGCGTCATCGTGATCACCCTGGTCGTCCAGGGGCTGCTGCTGCCCGCCGTCGTGCGCTGGTCGCACTATCCGGAGGACGAGGCACTGGTCAAGGAACGGCAGCTGGCCGAACAGACCGCGTCGGAGGCCGCGTACGCCGCGCTGCGCCAGGTCGCGGATCGGCTGGGCACCGACGAGGCAGCGCTGGAGCGCACCCTCAGTGAGTACGAACGGCACCTGGAGCTGGTCCGCAAGGACGGCGAGGAGGCGGTCCGCGAGGCGGCGGTGCGGGCGGAGACCGACTACGCCGCGTTGCGGCTGGAGCTGCTCGCGCTCAAGCGGGAGACCGTCGTACGGCTGCGTGACGAGCAGAAGATCGACGACACCGTCCTGCGGCAGATCCAGGCCAGGCTCGACGTCGAGGAGGTCCGGCTCACTCAGCGAGAGGTCGTCGAGTGATCGGATAGGCGACCTCGCACACGAGGTCGGCTTGGGCCGCCTGGGCGACGTCGACTCCGGGACGGTAGATCTCGCGCGGCGAGCCCGCCATGGCCAGGCCGTTGGCGTCGATCCACCGCTCGATCGCGTCATAGCCGGTCAGGATCTGTGGCAGCTCGAACTGCGCCTTGGTGATGCCGACGTACGCCTCGCGATGCTCGGGCTCCCAGCGGGTGGTGGCCTGGTCGGGCGTGGCGGGGCCGTGCTCCGGAGCGATGGGCAGGCAGGCTTCGACCGGGCCGTCCAGGTCGCCGGTGACCGGGCCGTGGAAGATCACGAAGAGCTCGCCGGCCGGGCCGCCGTAGTCGGCGGCGGCCTTGGTCAGGGCGAGCTTCGCGCTTCGGAGCCAGTCGCCCAGCTGCGTCCAGTGCAGGCGGCGCCGCTCGGACAGGACGTACTGCGCCGGTGCCGTACGGACCCGGATCTGGAAGCTGCCGAACCGCTCGTCGCCGCCCTGCAGGCTGCCGGTAAGGCGGTCGACGACGTAGCGCTGGGCGGCGATCCGCCGCTCTACCTCGTCCCAGTAGCCGGTCAGCATCGCCGCGCCCTCCGGCCCGGGCGCGGCAACGATCTCGGCGATCTGGTTGAGCGGCATGTCGAGGCGGCGCAGCATCTCGATCAGGCGGGCGGTGAACAGCTGGCTCTCGCGATACCGCCGGTATCCGGAGTGGGGGTCGACATCGGCGGGAGGCAGCAGGCCGAGCCGGTCGTAGAGCCGCAGTGCCTTCATCGACAGCCACGACCGGCGCGAGAACACGCCGATGCTCAGCAGCGGGTCGGCCTGCTCGTGGTTCACGGTGCCATCTTGCAACGAAACCGGCTAGCGGAAGTCGGCAACGTGGTCTTTCGCCCACTCGCGATAGGTCCTGGCCGGCTTGCCGGTGGCCCGCTGGACGTCCGGCCATGGTTTCATCAGCTCCGACCAGTCATCGGAGAAGCCGCCGTCTTCGCCGGAGGCCGCCTCGCCGCCGTAGTCGACGAAGCCGAGCAGCAGATCGGCGTACTCCGCGGCGAAGCCGCCCTGGGCGTGCATCAGCTCGCGGGCCAGCTCCCTGCTCACCTCCTCGTAGCGCACCTCTTCTCCGAGTGCGGCGGCGGACGTCCGCGCCGGCGTCGGGCAGTTGCCGGACCACGTCGCGGCCGACCACACCGGTCGCGCCGGTGACGAGGATCTTCATGTCGACGACGCTAGATGCCATTCCGGCCAGATTCGGGCCTGAATTCCTCAGGTGACGGAACGGGCCAACGCGAGCGACTGCTCGGCGTTCCTCGCCAGGTCGTCGCCGCGACCCATGTAAGCCGTGTACGAAATGTGATCCAGCCCGATGTGGAGCTGGTAGCACAGCAGCCGCTCGGCGGCCCGCGGCTCGCCGGCCACGTGGTCGGCGACGATGCGCTGGATGTCGATGCCGGACCACTGTGGATACCAGGGCCACCAGTACAGCAACCAGGCCAGGTCGTAGAGGCCGTCGCCGTACATCGCGTTGCCCCAGTCCAGCACAGCGGTCAGCCGGGGCCCGTCGACCAGCACGTTGCGGTTGAGGAAGTCCTGGTGGATCTGCTCGCGGCGGTCCGGGCACAGCGGCGCGAGCCGGCGTAGCACGTCGGCGGCCTCGTCGAACGCGGCCGCGGCGGCCGGGGTCTGCTCCAGCACCTTGCGCCAGCCTGACGTCCGCCGGCCGGGCAGGTCGTCGAGGTTGGCCAGCATCGCCTCGGGCCAACTCGCGAACGGTGCGTTGTTGTCGCCGGCGACCCAGCCGCCGTAGCCGGCGCTCGCCGACGTGTCGATCGCCCGGGCCGCGGCCATCGCGTCGAGCACGGCCGGCAGCACCTGCCGCATGCCGGCCTCGTCCAGCGCGTCCAGGAACTCGCCGTGCGCCCGCCGGGAGATCGTGTAGTAGTCGCCGTCGCCCAGCGATCCGACCTCGAGCACCTCGGGGATCGGCAGCCGCGGCGAGCTGTGCGCGCTCATCACGCGGTCCTTCTCGAAGTCGTCGACGTACGCACCGAACCGGGCCACCAGTTCCTGCCCGTCGAGCGTGAAGGCATACGCCCGCGACCACTGGCCGGCACCGAGTGGAGCGAGCGGGCCGGCGCGTTCGGCGAGGTCCGGGGGCAGCTTGTGCGACATGGTGCACGATCCTAGAACGCATGAGACCCCGCCGGACCGACGCGCAACGCAACTACGACCGCCTGCTGGCGGCCGCCCGGCAGGTCTTCGACGAACGGGGTGCCGACGCGCCCCTGGACCTGATCGCGCAGGCCGCGGGCGTCGGGAACGCGACGATGTACCGCCACTTCCCCACCCGGCAGGAGCTGATCGTCGCTGTCTACGCCGAGGAGGTGGAGGCGCTGTGCGCCCAGGGTCGTGACCTGCTCGCGGCGACCGACTCCGGAAGCGGGCTGTTCGGCTGGCTACGCCTGCTCATCGGCCACGTCGCGTCCAAGCGCGAGCTCACCCTGTCGGTTCCGGACGGCCGGCGCTCCGAGCTGTTCGCCCGCTGGCACGACTCCATGCGCGAGACCACCGCCGCCCTGCTCGACCGCGCCAAGCGCGACGGCACCGTCCGGTCCGACCTCGGCCTCGGCGACCTGCTGGCCCTGACCCACGGCATCGCGCTCGCCGGCAGTGGCGACGACCAGCTCGCCAGGCTGCTGGGCCTGGTCAGGGACGGGCTTGCGACCCCGGACCGGTAGCAGGAACCACGACACTCCGATCGCGAGCACCGCGCCGAGCCCGATCGCCAGCAACCTGGTCGCCAGCAGGTCCGCGCCGGCCTGGCCGTAGTAGCCGTAGAGCAGCGCGAGCATCGCGGTCACGCCACCGGCCCAGAACGCGTAGCTGAACGTCCGCAGCCCGCTCGCGATCGCCAGCACGACGAAGATGGCCACGATCGAGCGCGAGTCGAGCGGGCCGAACAGGCCGGCGAGGAACGTCGCCAGCACCGTTCCGGCCGCCGCGCCCGCCAGCCGGAGCAGGCCCTTGCGTACGACGTCGGTGCGACCGCGGTTGCCACTGCAGACGACGAACGCGGTCAACACGATCCATGTCCAGTGCTCACCGAACGCCAGCCGGCCGATCAGGAACGCACCACCGACCGCCACCGCCAGTTGGATCGCCATCCGCGTGCTCGGCCGTGGCCGGAGAGCACTGACCCGGCGGACTGGAGCCGCCGTGGGGGTGGAGCGCGCCACGAGCTGGACCGCGCTCACCCAGCAGAACGCCAGCACGGCGACCAGCGCGGCCCATCCGACATCTGCCGCGCCCCTCGGTGGCAGCGGTGAGATCAGCACCGCCAGCAACGGCAGCGCGGCCCAGGTGCCGAGCTTGGTGAACCGCGGCCCGAACCGGCGGATCCACACCGTCGCGGCCAGCGCGATGGTGAACACGACGTCTCCGAAGCCCGGCAGCCGGTCGAGCAGCAGCCCGATCCCCGCGGCCGCGACAGCGACTGCCGGCAGCACCACCAACGCCGGCACGCGCCGGCGAAGCTCCGTGCCGCGTTCTGCTCGTTCCAGCGACACTGCCAGGACGACGGCCAGCACAAGCACACTGTCTGGCGCGCCGAGCAGGAGTGCCGAGAGGAAAGTCAGCAACACCGAACCGTATCCGCAGACTCGTCCCAGCTTCATAGCCAAAAATACTAAGTGATAGCTTAGAACTATGGAAGGTGTCAGCGAGCTTCGCCGCGGTGTCACCCGGCTCGCCCGCCGCCTGCGTGCCGAGCGCTCACCGGACGCGCTGAGCGCCAACAAGGTGAGCGTGCTGTCCCAGCTGCACCAGCGCGGCCCGTCCACGCCCGGCGAGCTGGCCGCCGCCGAGCGCCAGCAGCCGCAGTCGCTGACCCGGGTGTTCGCCGACCTCGAACGCGACGGGCTGATCTCCAGGAGCCGCAGCGACCAGGACGGCCGGCAGGCGGTGATCGCGCTGACGGCGTCCGGGCAGGCCGCCCTGGTCGCCGACATGGCCGAACGCGACGCCTGGCTCAGCTTCGCGCTGACCGGGCTCAACCGCACCGAACGTGAGGTGCTCCGGCTGGCGGGCTCCCTGCTGGACCGGCTCGCCGACGCCCCACCCGCAAACCAACCGAAAAGGAAGCTCCCGATGGGCTGGTCCGAACATGCGATCTGGTGGCAGGTCTACCCCCTGGGCTTCCTTGGCGCCGAACACGAAGCACTCCCGCCCGGCACCGAGCCGAACCACCGGCTCCCGCGCCTGGCCGGCTGGCTCGACTACCTCGTCGAGCTCGGCGCCAACGGGCTCGCGCTCGGCCCGGTCTTCGCGTCGGAGACGCACGGCTACGACACCGTCGACCACCTCCGGATCGACCCGCGGCTGGGCGACGAGACCGACCTCGTCCGCCTGGTCGAGCAGGCGAACGCCCGCGGTGTCCGGGTGCTGCTGGACGGCGTGTTCAACCACGTCGGCCGCGGCTTCGTGGCGCCGGATCCGGCGTGGTTTCGCCGCCACGACGACGGCGGGCTCGCCACGTTCGAAGGCCACGACAAGCTGGTCGCGCTCGACCACAACGAGCCGGCCGTGGCCGACTACGTCGTCGACGTGATGACCTACTGGCTCGAACGCGGTGTCGCGGGCTGGCGGCTGGACGTGGCCTACCAGGTTCCGCTGCCGTTCTGGCGTGCCGTCACCGACCGCGTGCGTGCGACGTACCCCGGCGCCTGGTTCGTCGGCGAGGTGATCCACGGCGACTACGCCGCCTTCACCGAGCAGGGCGGGCTCGACTCCGTGACGCAGTACGAGCTGTGGAAGGCGATCTGGAGCTCGCTCAACGATCGCAACTTCTTCGAGCTGGCCTGGGCACTCGACCGGCACAACCAGTGGCTGGAGTCGTTCGTGCCGCAGACGTTCGTGGGCAACCACGACGTGACCCGGCTGGCCAGCCAGCTGACCGACGAGCGCGCACTGGAGCACGCCCTGGTGGTGCTGACCACCGTCGGTGGTGTCCCGTCGATCTACGCCGGGGACGAGCAGGCGTTCCGCGGCGTGAAGGAGCACCGCGAGGGCGGCGACGACGCGATCCGGCCGGCGTTCCCGGACGGGCCGGACGACCTGGCGCCGGACGGCTGGCCCTACTACCGGCTGCACCAGGACCTGATCGGCCTGCGCCGCCGGCTCCCCTGGCTGGTCGAGGCCCGTACGACCACGGCCGAGCTGTCCAACACCGCGATCGCCTACGTCTCGAGCGACGGGGAACACCGGCTGGTCGCGGCGTTGAACGTCGCCGACGAGCCGGCCGAGGTCGCCCTGCCGGAGGGCCACTGGCAGCGTGCGTTGGGCACCGGCGAGCTCCGCGACGGCCACGCGGCGCTGCCGGCCTACGGCTGGCTGGTGGCTACCGCTTGAGACAGGTGTAGGAACCGAACACCGACGCCTCGTAGGCCACCGCGACGATCTCGAAGCCCGCGGCCTCCAGCATCGGCTCGAACAGCCAGCGGAACGTGCTGTACTCCGTCTGGATGTGCTCGATGTAGTCCTCGGCGGTGTAGCCGGCGGCCGGGTCGGCCGACGCGCGCGCCAGCCAGCCGTCGAAGATCTCCGGGGCCTGGTCGGGCTGGAAGTCGTAGATCAGGTCACGTACCTGCAGTACGCCACCGGGACGCAGGATCGCCGCGATCCGGCCCAGCGCCTGGGTCTTCCAGAAGTCCGGCAGCTGATGCAGCGCGTGGCGGGTGTGCACGCCGTCGACGAGCTCGCCGCTGTGTTCGTACGACAGGAACCCGGCCCGGACGATCTCCAGGTTGCCGAGCCCCTGCTCGACGGCCTGCTCGCGGAGGTGCGCAACCATCGCCGGCGAGATGTCGGCCGCGACCACCCGGCCGAACCGCTTGGCCGCCGCCAGCGCGAACTGGCCGGTGCCCGCACCGAGGTCCACCACGGTCGCGGAGTCGCCGACGCCGTGGGACTCGAAGGCCGCCAGCGCCTCCTCCGGATCCGGACGGCCCTGCTTGCGGTCGTATCCGGTGATGAAGCCGGGGTCGAGGTGCTCAGGTCCGGCGTGCGCCAGTTCGTCGATCATCCAGGGCTTGCTCATGCGCACGATTCTCGACCGCGCCCGGCTCGGATCGCAATCGGATAAGGCGAATGCCTCAGTGTCCACTGGAGGTGTAGTAACGCGACTGGTATCGCCAGAACCGGTACGCCACCACGATCAGCACACCACCGAGCAGCGGAGCCAGGTAGGCGACCGGAGCGGGCACCGCGAGCTGTCCGGTCCGCCCCAGCAGCACCGCGGCGGGCAGGTAGGCGACGAACGCCAGCGGCACCACGAACGTCAGGCCGAACTGGACGGCGATCGGGAAGATCTTCAGGGGGTACGGGCCGAACGTGCTGAACAGGTCGTCCCCGACGAACCTGATGCCGCCGGTGGACAGCAGCCGGAAGCCCAGGCTGGCGAGGATGAGCTGGATCGAGGCCTCCACCAGCGCCCCACCGGCGATCGCCAGCACCATGTAGAGGATCGCGAGCAGCGACCAGTCGACGTTCAGCAGCGTGCTGGCGACCACCAGCAGCGCGACGCCGCCGGCCAGGTCCCCGAACGCCGTCAACGCGAACCCGCGGGTGATCAGCTGGACCAGCGGGTTGAGCGGCCGGACGAGATAGCGGTCGAACTCCCCCTCCCGGATCACCTGGTCGACGAACACGATCTGGTTGAAGAAGCACAGCCACAGGCCGTGCGCGCACAGCCGGAGCGCATACAGGAAGACCACCTCGGCCAGCGACCACCCCCCGATCGCGCCGAAGCGGTCGATCACGATCCAGATGAACGCGAGACCCACGGCCTGGAACGCGAACCCGCCGACGACCATCAGCAGCAGATTGCCGCGGTACTGCGCCTGGGCGCGGATCGAGGCGAGGGTCAGCGCTGCGTAGAGCCGCAGCGTGCGCGCCGGACCGGGTCTGCCGGGCTCGCGGACGGCGGTCGCGGTGCCAGATCCAGAGTCGGAGTCAGCCAAGCGGGTTCACCCTCCCTGAACCACGACACGGTGAAGAGCGCGCGACCACACCAGGCGCAGCAACAGCCACAGGGCACCGACCCACAGCAGCTGGATCGCCAGCGCCGTCCACAGCTGCGTGCCCTGGAGCTTGCCGAGATAGATGGCGACCGGGGTGTAGGTCGTGGCCTGGAACGGCAGCGCCTGGGCGATCAGGCGCAGCCAGTCGGGCATGAACCACAGCGGCGCGATCGCACCCGACATCACCTGGGCGACCAGCCGGTAGATCGCGGTCGGGCCACTGATCTCCAGCGTCCAGAACGCCATCATGCCGACGAGCGTCGTCAGCAGCACGTTGACGACGTACGCGAGCGCCATCGCCAGGAGGTAGCCGGCCAGCGCGCCGGGCGACGCGGGCCGCGACGCGCCGCCCACGAAGATCGCGAACGGCAGGGCGGCCAGCGCGAACGGCAACAGCGCCAGCGTCACCCCGACCTGGCCCGAGACCGCTTGCTGGATCAGCCCGACCGGCCGCGACAGGTCGATCGCGATCTTTCCGTCGTAGACCCGGCGGGCGAGCTGGTTGGCCCACGGATTGAACAGCCAGAACTGGATCGCCGCCAGCGTCGCATAGGCGATCTGAACCGACAGGCTGATGGAGCCCGCGCCACCGCTGCCCTGGATCTCCGTCCGCTCGGCGTAGACGGAGGTCCACACGACGCGGAACAGGAAGATCTGCAGCAGCAGGACGCCGACGCCGAACACGAAGTCGGCGCGGTAGGCAAGCAACGTCCAGAACTGGATGCGCCCGAGCTCACGGTAGGCCGCGAACCTCGCCGGCCACCCCAGACCGGCAGATGGAGCCGGCCCGCCCGCGGCACTGCCGGCTAATCGGGCCAGGCTCCCACTGTCCCCCATCGTCTTGTCAGGCCCCTATCCAACTCACCCTTGGCAGCTCACACGACGGAAGGAACGCCTTCGAAGGACTCGATCGCCTCGCACCACTCCGACATCTGGGTCTCGGTCACCTCGGCGAGCACGGACGAACGCTCGAGCGTGCGCCGGCTGGCCTCGGCCCAGTTGTCCTCGACCAGCAACCGCTGGAGAGCGGCCCGCCAAGCGGGCAGATCGTCGTAATCGCAGAAGATGCCCGCGCCGCCGAGCGACTCCCGCAGGCCGGGCGTGGATGCGGCGATCGTGGGAATGCCCGACGCGGCCGCCTCAATCGCACACCGGCCGAACGACTCGTAGACACTCGGCATCAATACGATCTTGGTACGGCCGTAAACCTGCGTCATGTCGTCGACGCTCTCGCCGATCGTGACATTCGGCATGGAGCGGACGTCCTGGTTTCCGTACCCACCCAGAACGCCGTGGAACTGTACATCGGGGAATTCTTCGGCAAGGGCGTAAAAGATGCCGCTGCCCTTGATGTCTGCGATGTTGACGAGCGACACCTCCTTGCCAGGTTGGGTGCGGTACTCCTCGGGGCTGACCGGCGGGTAGATGACAATCGACGGACCGGTGAAATAAGGAAAGGAGTCGCGGACCGAATAACTGTTGAACACGACCAGATCGCATTTGTGCCGCAAATATTCGTGTTCGCCAATTTCGTTGGCGTGCAGAACCTGAACGACGGGGATATCGCATTCCTGCGCGATTTGAGTGGCCGGAAAAGTCGCCTGCAGATGCGTGATAATGAGATCGGCGGAATGCGTCACGCGCAATTCGTGCGCGCGCTGGGCATCTGGGAATACTTGAATTCCCTCCCAGGTGTATGGCTCGGTCAGGCCGCGTCCGTTGTCGATGACGATCGAGATGTCATGCCGCTCCTGCAGTGGACGGAGCAGGTCGCGAAGCATCATCTGCGCACCTGCCCGGCATGTCGGCATATACAGATTCGTGTAGGCGACGATGCGCACCCGCGGGCTCCTCCCGGCGTCGGTCAGCCATCTCGATGTGTCGTGTGTCCGTCGATCTTGCTACCCGATGCTGAACATATCAGGGCCCTCATTCCTTGCCAATCAGTCGTCTAATTGTGCGAACTGAAGAAACGGGCATCGGAACTTGCGCTTCGTCATGTGTGATTCACAGCTTCCGCCTTGCTCGTTTCGATATTCCGGACAGCGCAGTCGAGATCCTCGCGCGCGGTCGGGAAATCGGACCCGGCGGTTTCGCAGCAGTGGGCGTGCCGTGCCGTTGTGATACTCGTCAGTATCTTCGCCGACCGTGACGATCGGGCCGGAAATCCGGCCGTCGTACGCGGGAGCGCGACAGTGCGTGGCCGGGGGCTGGTTGCGGAACGTCAGGTCCGACAAGTGGCCGGCGGTCAGCAATCTGTCCGATGCCGGTCACGGGTCTGTTGCGGATATCGGGACAACCGGGCGTCCGATCCGGGACAGCAGGGGCGATGTGGTGTGCCGCGACCGGTCCCGGCAACCGGCCGGCGGGGCCGCGAGACGTCGGCTACAAACGAGAACGTGCCCATCGACCCGGTGCCCGTCCATGATCCTGCCCATGTCCGTGTCCACGCTCCCGTCCACGCTCCGGCCACAGACTCCTTCGACGCCGCGCGGGTTCGTACGCCCCACAAGCTGGGACGTTTGGTGGTCGAGCCGTCCAGGTCGCCCGGCAGCTTCGACAGCCTCGCGGTCGACTGTGCCGCGGTGTTCTCCGACGGCGGCGAGTTCCTGATGACCTACGTCGGCTGGGACGGCGTCGGCTACCAGACCGCGCTCGCCCGGTCCCGCGACCTGCTGCACTGGGAGCCCGGCGAGCTGATCCTGCCGCGCGACCCCGGCCATCCGTACCGCCGGTTCAACGCGGCCCTGACCTCGGTCGTCCGCGACAACCGGCTGGCCTCGTCCGGACAGCTGACCAGGGTGGACGGCCGCGCGATCGGCACGTACCACGCGTATCCGAACGCGGGTTACGAAGCCGGCCCGGCCGTCATCGGCTTCTGCGTCAGCACCGACCTGACGACCTGGGAGGACACCGGCGACATCCTGCGCCCGCAGGACGGTGGTGCGTGGGAGCGCGGCGGCCTGTACAAGTCCTGGCTGCTGCGCCACGACGGCCTGTTCTACTGCTTCTACAACGCCAAGAACCGCGCCGACCGCGACTGGCGCGAGCAGATCGGGTACGCCGTCTCGCCGGACCTGCGTGACTGGAGCCGGCCACAGACCGTGCCGGTGCTTCCGCACGGCGGGCCGGGCGACTTCGACGAGCGGTTCGCGTCCGACCCGTGTGTGCTGCGCGACGGCGACTTCTGGGTGATGTTCTACTTTGGGTTCTCCTACGACGGGCACGCCCGCGAGAGCTACGCCGTCTCGCGTGACCTGCGAACCTGGACCAAGAGCGGCGAGATCCTGGTCGACGTCGGCCCGGTGGGAACGGTCGACTCGACGTTCGCCCACAAGCCCGCGGTCGTGAGCCTCGAGGGCCGCCTCTACCACTTCTACACCGCGGTGAGCCCCGCCGATCCGTTCGAGCTGGACGGCGTTCGGCAGGCCGAACGCCGAGGCATCTCGTTTGCCACGAGCACGGGGCTGCGGGGATGACGGCGTGCGTTTCACAAATCGGGAGTCGCAGGAGCCATTGCCGGACGATCCGGCCAAGGCAGGCGAGAACGGACGAGTCGAGGCGCTAGCCGGCTTTGCGGATCCACGCACTGGGAGCCTGGATCCGGCCGTCGGTACGGATCGGTGCCCGAGTCTCGCCGGCGACCTCGAAGCCGTAGTCCCGCAGCAGAGTCGCGGCGTGCAGATGGGTGTGCACGGCGTCGACGTAGCTGCTGGCCAGTAGCTTCCCGCCGGGCGCGACCGCGGTGTCGAGCAGGTGCTGGAGCATTCCGCGCACGGCGTGTCCGGGTACGCAGTCGAGCAGCGTGTGCACCACATCGAAGCGCAGACCGTCCGGCGGCGTCCAGGTCAGCGCGTTGCCCTGCCAGATCCGGTCCGCCCACCGCGGCAGCCGGCTACGGGCCGCGTCGACCAGTCCCCCGGCCAGGTCGACGCCGTACGGCTCGACGGTGATGCCGCGCTCGGCGGCCCAGCCCACCACGCTCGCCATCAGGTGCCCGTTGGCGCAGCCGACGTCGAGGAACGTGCCATCGGCCTCGAAGACCTCCGCGACGATCGACCGCGCGGAACGCCACTCGTCGGCGTCGCCGCCGAAGCCGGAGCCGCCCTGCGGTGTGCCGGCCGCGAGATAAGCCGGCTCGAGCAGCCCGGTCATCGCCAGGTAGAACTCTTCGTCGCTGAGCGTCGCGCGGGCCTGTTCGGCCAGGCGCATCAGCTCGGCCTGCTCCTGGTCGCCCTGTCCCGCGAGCAGCTCGGCCGCCGCGCCCGCGTCGCCCTGCCACCAAGGGACGTTGGCGTGCGCGCGGCCCCCGCGGTAGCGCCCTCCGGACACCCACACCGCGAGCCGTTCACCGTCGACCGCGAACGGAAACGTGGCCTGGCGGCGGAAGCCCGCGACCTCCAGCGGCACCCGGAGCACGGTGTCGAGCAGCGGATTCTCCTCCGGCAGCACCGGACCGGACGGGAGCACGAACCGGCCGCCGGACACCGCCAGCACCCAGCCCTTGACGTCGTCACCGTAGGGAACGACGGTCAGTTCGGAAATCGTCAGCCGATCGACGTCGGCCCACCCCACTGGCAGATAGCCCATCCGGCCAAGCCTGCCGAACGCGCCGGGCGCCTGCCAGTTGTTTTCAGCCCGCCGCGTCCGTCAGCTCGCGGCGCATGAACGCCCGGCCGGGCGTCGGCCGCGCGACACAGGTGAACCCGCAGGCCTCGAACATCGGCTCGGTGCCGAAGTAACGGTCGGCGCCGTGCGGGCCGGCGCCGGCGAGCGGCCAGCCCTCGATGGCCGGTGCGCCGTAGTCGCGGGCCAGCTCCACCGCGGCGGTCAACAACGCGTGGCTCGTTCCGGCCTTGCGATAGCCGACGCGAGTGAAGAAGCACGCCACCAGCCAGGCCGTGTCGTCCTCGGCCGGGTCGCGGTCCTTCAGCACCACCGCCCGCGGCCCGATCGCCGGCGGAAACCGCGATCGCGGGCCGAGCGCGCACCAGCCGACGGGCGTGCCGTCGCGGTAGGCCAGCAACCCGGCCGGCGGGTCGTCCTCGGCCACCGCGGACTCCAGCCATCTCCGGTTGCCGGCGCCCCAGTCGGCCTGGCATTCCTTACGTCTGCGCCGGAACGACATGCACCAGCAGCCGCGAGTCGCCCCGTTGGTCTCGAACAGGTCGGCGA
The DNA here is from genome assembly GCF_054779015.1 of Flindersiella endophytica. Taxonomy (NCBI): domain Bacteria; kingdom Bacillati; phylum Actinomycetota; class Actinomycetes; order Propionibacteriales; family Nocardioidaceae; genus Flindersiella; species Flindersiella endophytica. The sequence goes on along the minus strand of NZ_BAAGYY010000036.1, from coordinate 386,635 downwards.
GGTCGCCGAAGCGCTCGGAGGTCACCGGGTGGATGTCCATGGTTGACGATAGCCCTGATCGCGGTCAGATCCTGGCCGTCGTTCCTGGCGGCGGTAGGGTCGGGCGTCGTGCGTGATCTCCTGTTGCTGCCCAAGGTCCACCTGCACGTCCACCTCGAGAGCACCGTCCGATGGTCGACTCTGGCCGACCTCGGTGCGTCCAACGGGATCGAGATCCCGCCGCACCTCGCGAGCGGCGACTACGAGTTCGGCGGGTTCAACGACTTCTTCGTGCAGAACGACATCCTGCGCGAGTGCCTGCGCCGGCCCGAGGACTTCCGCCGGATCGCGCTGGAGTACTGCGAGGACGAGGCGGCCCAGGGCACGCGCTACGCCGAGGTGTCGTTCACCGCGGCCGGCCATGGCGAGCGGCTGGGTGACCTGGAGCTGCCGCTGCTCGCGGTGCTGGACGGCCTGCGCGAAGGCAGCGAGCGGTACGGCATCGAGGTCCGCGTGCTGCTCGACCACTCGCGCCGCCGCTCGGTCGACCGGGCCTGGCGGACCCTGGACCTGGCCAGGAAGCACCCGGACGAGGTGGTCGCGATCGGCCTGGCCGGCGACGAGGCGCACCCGGCCACACCGTTCGCCGAAGTGTTCGCGACCGCGCTGGCCGAGGGCATCCACGTCGTCCACCACGCGGGTGAGGCCCTTGGCGCCGACAGCATCCGCGAGGCCATCGCCACCGGTGCCCAGCGGCTGGGCCATGGCGTCCAGCTGCACAACGACGCACGCCTGATCGCCGAGGTCCGTGACGCCGGCATCCCGCTCGAGGTCTGCCCGACGTCGAACGTCTCGCTCGGCTTCTTCCCTTCGCTGGAAGCCCATCCGCTCCCCCGCCTGTACGAGGCCGGCCTGCGGGTCACACTCAACACCGACATCCCGACGATGATCCGCACCACCCTGACCGAGGAGTACGCCCGCGTCCGCGACACGTTCGGCTTCGACGACACCGTCCTCGCCGACCTGGCCCGCAACGGCGTGGCCGCCTCGTTCGCACCGCCTACCCTCAAGGCCACCCTGACCGACGGAATCTCCACCTGGCTCGCCGGCCCCGAATGACCACGTTAACCACGCTTTCAGCGGGTTAACCACGCCCCGAAGCGTGGCGAAGGTCCTACTGGCGTGGTTAACGTGGTCATTCGCCCACGCACGGTGGGCCGCACAGGCGGGGCAACCGCCACGCCGCTGATGCTTCGCCACGCCAGTCGGTGGTTCGCCACGTGCCGGGGCGTGGTTAACCCGCCAATTACGTGGTTAACGTGGTCATTCGCGGGAGCTTGCGCTTGGCTTGGGGTGTCCTGCAAGTGTCGCCGGGCTGCGGCGGCCCTGGCCCCACGCTGGCTGCGTTGGACGAAGATCGCCCGTATGACCTTGTGCGAACGACTCCGCCCGCCTTGCCAGCCCGGCACCCTTCCGCACCACCACCGTGGTGCCAGCCCGGCGCCACTGTGCTCATGTGGCGGCTACGCCGCCGGGCGTCCTCGCTATCCACCGACACCTACAGGACACCCCCTAGCCGAGCTTGCCCAGCAGCGCTTCGGCCTGCGAACCGAACGTCGCGTCGCCACTGGCCGCCGCCCGGCGGAGCATGGCGCGGGCCTGTTCCACCTCGCCGGCCGCGTTGAGGATCTCGCCGGCCCGGTAGGCCGCCTCAGCGATCAGCTCCGGGTCGGTCGTGCCGTCCAGCGTGCGGAGGTACCACCGCAGTGCCTGGTCGAACTCCTCCAGCCAGTAGCACAGCTCGCCGAGGTGCGCGGCCGCCAGCGCGGCCTTCTCCACATCGGCGTCCGGCGCGTCGGAGTCGGCGTCGGCGAGCGGGCCGAACCACCGCAGCCCCTCCGGCAGGTCCCTGCGCCGCTTAGCCAGCAGGCCGAGATTGTTCGTCGCACGCCGCACCAGGCTCTGGTCGTCCGACGCGACCACGCGCAGCCACCAGCCGTGAGCGGTGTCGAAGTCGTCTGCTTCGTACGCCATCGCGCCCAGGCTCAGCGCGGCCTCCCCGCTGGCCTCGGCACCCGCCTCGGCCACCATCCGCAGCAGCTGCTCAGCCTGGTCACGGCGTCCGATCTCGCGCAGGTTCGTCGCATAGACCAACGTGGCGTACGGATTGCCGCCCGCCACCGCCTGCCGAACGAGCGCGTGCGCCGGGTCGTCGGCCATCTGCCGCAGCAACGCCTCAGCGGCTGCCTGGTCGGCTTCCGACTCGCTCAGCTTCAGCAGCTCGTAGCGGTAGAAGTCGGCGAGCCCCGCGGCCGTTCGCACCCTGCCCCGCCCGACCCGCTCGAACACCTCCCGGGCGGCCGCGTGATCGCCGATCGTCGTCAGCTGCTCGCCGAGCTTCAGGCCTCCCCATGCCAGCTGCGACGTGTCACCGAAGTCGAAGACACACCGCAGGTACGGGATCGCGGCCGCCGCGTCGCCGGCGTCCTGCCGGTTGGCCGCGAACTCCTCGGCCACTTCGACGGCCGCCGCGAGGCTGCCGGCAGCGGCCAGCGCACGCAGCGCTCCAGCCGAAGCTTCGTCCGCGCCGGCCCGGTGCAGCTCGTCGGCAACCGCGAGCACGTTCGTTCGCGCGACCTCCGCCTCGTCGAACTCGCCGGTCGACGCCCGTGCCCATGCGGCCGCGGCGCCTTCCGGGTCGGCCAGGTCGTTGTAGAGCAAGTAGCCGAGTTGGTGAGCTGCGAGCGCGGCGACCTTCGCCTCGCGCGAGTCGCGCAGCCGCTCGAACAGCTCGCGGGCAGCCGAGAACTCGCCCTGCTGCCGCCGGGCCAGCCCGAGGTTGTAGGCCGCGTGCGGTGACCACTCCGGATCGTCGACCGCGACGCCTTTCTGGTACCAACCGGCCGCGGCCGCCACGTCGCCGGCCCGCCAGGCTGCTCCGCCGAGCGTGTCGTAGCCGGCGACCGCCACCTCCGGATGCGCGACGCCTGCCCGTTCCGCCAGTTCCTGCACGCCGTCGAGGTCGCCGGCCTCCCGGCTGAGCTGGAGCAGCTCGAACAGCGCGTCACCGCGCAGCTCCGACAGCACCGGCTGCTCCGAAGGCTCCATCGCGGCGACCCGCTCCAGCGCCGCCCGCGCGCCGGCGAGATCGCCGCGTTCCTTCAGCAGCTCAGCGATCCCATGCCCGGCCCGGGCAGAAGACTCGGCATGCGCGACCGGGACGCGGTCGAACGCCTTCTTGTACATGGCCAGCGCCGCGTCCGGCTCACCCGCCTGCCGCAGCAGAACGGCGTAGTTGAACGCCGCCACCGTCGCGGGCTCGGGATCGGAGGACTCCATCGCCCGCGTGTACTCCGCCCGGGCCGCGGCCGCCTCACCGAGGTCGCTCAGCACGGCGGCCAGGTCCACCCTGGCGTGCTGCGCCTCCACCGGCGTGCCGGTCGTGACCACGAGCTCCAGCAAGGCCCGCGCGGTCACGGCTTCGCCTTCTCGGTGGAACGCGTTGGCCAGCTGGACGCCCAGCCTGGAGGCCTCGGCGTGGTCCGATCCGCCGACGGCCGCGAGCCGTTCCAGCTCGGTACGCGCCAGCCCGACCTTTCCGGAGTGCGCGGCCAGCCCGAACTCGGCGACAGCCGGGCCGAACGCCTCGCCCAGGGCCGCCAGCGCACCGTCGAGGTCGTTGTCTCCGGCCAGCCGGAACCCTTGTTCGGCGGCCGACTCCGTGCCCGCCCGCCGGCGCGCGTGCGCGGTCACCACCGGATCGTCGTAGGTCTCGGCCAGCGCGTAGGCGGCCTTCGCCTCCTCCACGCGCCCGGCCGCCTGCAACCGGATGCCGAGGTTGTACGCGGCCCGCGCGGCGTACTCACCGGTGCCGCAGTCGATCGCGCGCTCGAACGCTTGGCGGGCAGCCGCCAGGTCACCGAGGTCGGCGTGTAGCTCGCCGAGGTTGTTCAGCGCCCGGGCCCGGACGTCGGCATCGCCGGTCGCCAGTGCACGTTCGTACGCGGCGATCGCGCCGGCCGGGTCGCGGGAGTCGGCAGCGTCTGCAGAGTCGGCACCGGTGCGGCGTTCGTGCCGGAGCGTGCCCAGGTTGAACGCGGCCGGTCCGGCGAGCTTCGGGTCATTGCTCTCCGCCGCCTCGACGTAGGCCGCCTCCGTACTGTCGCGCGCGCCGGTACGCCGGATCGCGCCCGCCGCGTCCAGCGCGACGGCGGCCCGGTCCCGGCCGAGCGCGGCGAACGTGTCGTCGGACTCGTCGTAGCGCCCGGTCGTGAACAACAGCCGGCCCAGCTGGTAGCGCGCCGCCTCGGCCTGGTCGCCGCCCTCCGCGATCAGCTGCCGGTAGCACTCCTCGGCTCGTTCCAGATCGGTTTCGTGGCCACGGTCGTGGCGCAGGCAGGCGAGTTCGAACGCCACCTGAGCGGTGAACCGCGGGTCGGCCTCGGCGATTTCCCACGCCCGTAAGGCGCCGTCGGAGTCGCCTGCGTCGTTGCACAGGGCACCGAGGAACATGGCGGCCTCGGCCCGGCTGTCGGCGTGACCGAGCTCGACCACCATCCGCAGCGCCTCGGCCGCCGCGGTGATCTCGTCGCGGCGCTGCAGGCTGTGCGCCACCTCCAGCGCGAGCCTGGAAGCCCGGTGCCACGCCGCGTCGTCGCCGCTGTCACCGATCCCGGCCAGTGTCGTACGTGCCGGCTGCTGCTCGCCGCGGAGCAGTCGCTGGGCGAAGCCGGACTCCGGGCTGCTGCCCTGGTCGAAGCTGGCGAGCGCACCGGTGAGATCGTCCTGACCGACCAGGATCGCTCCTCGGCTGTACGCGTACTCCGTCGCGCTCATCTGCGGCTCGCCCCTTCGCCGAACTGTGGCCTTCTGTGGTACGAATGCCAGCCTTGCCAGAAGGTCTGGGCACTTCGTGGAGGGACGAACCCTATATGGCTATGGGCGCCGAGTCGCCGGAGCAGTTGCTGGAAACCGGCCGGAGACTCGCCGCGGCCGGCGACCCGGCCGGAGCGCGAGCGGCGTTCGAGCAAGCGATGCACACCAGACACCCGGACATCGCGCCAAAGGCCGCGCTCGCGTTCGGCACGCTGCTGCAACAGGCGGGCGACGGGCAGGGCGCCTTACGTGCTTACCAGTTCGCGGCGATGTCCGACGACGAAGCGACCTCCGCGCTGGCCGGCCTGGCGGCCGCGCTGCTCGGCCAGGAGGCTGGTTCGGCCGGCCACGACAGTCCCGCCGAAGCGGCGTACGAGCAGGGTTGCCAGCTGCTCGCGATCGGAGACGCTGCCGGGGCAAGAGAGGCGTTCGCCCGCGCGATCGACTCCGGTGACCAGGAGTTCGCGCCGCTGGCGGCGTGCCGGCTCGGCGCGCACCTCGCGCAGTACGGCGACCCGGCCGACGCGCGGGAAGCGCTGTGGGTGGCCGTCAACTCCGGCCATCCGGAGCACGCACCCGCGGGCGCGTACGTGCTCGGCCAGCTCCTGGTGGAGAACGGTGAGAACGAGGCTGCCAAGGGCGTGCTGGCACTGGCCGCCCAGCTGCCGGACCGGGATCTCGCGGTGACGTCGATCGGCACACTGGCGGAGCTCCTGGTGGAGGAGGAAGACCACGCCACCGCGCTGTACTGCTTCTCCCAGATCGTGGCGAGCGGCGACCCCGAGCGCGGACCGCACGCGGCGTTGCGTGTGGGCACGCTGCTGGCCGACGACGACCTGCACGCGGCGATGACGGCCTTCCGGTACGCCGCCGACCACGGCCAGGGTGAGGTGGCCGACGTCGCGGCGTCCAACCTCGCGATGATCGCCCAGGCCACCGGTGCGGTGGCGCGTACCGAGCCGGCGTCGCCGGACGAGGTCTGCGGCTGGGCCGTGATCGGGCGGGGCCGGTTGCTGCTGGCCGCGGGTGAGTTCGCCGGTGCCGTGGAAGCGTTCGAGGAGGCGCAGACCTGCCCGCATCTGGATGTCTCGGCGGCCGGGCAGGCCTACGCCGGCGCGAGCCTCCGGCTGGACGGAAACGCCGATGCGGCGCTGGCCCGGTTGGAGGCGGCGTTCGCGACCGGGCACCCGACGTACGCGCCGATGGCTGCGATCGACCTGTCGGAGCTGTTGCTGGAGCGCGGCGAGACCCAGCGGGCGGTCGAGGTGCTGCGGGAAGCGCAGGCCGGTACGGGCTGGTCGGCCGCGCTGGCCGGCGTCAACCTCGGCGTGCTGTACGCGCACCGGCTGCGCGATCCGGAGGCCGCGCTGGACCAACTGCGGCGTTCGGCGGCCTCCGACAACCCGGGCGCGCGGGCTGCCGCGCTGTTCAACCTGGCGACGATCGTCGAGGACGCCGGTGACCTCGACACGGCCAGGCAGGCCTACGAGCAGGCGGTCGCGCTGCGGCAGCCGGAATACAGCGGCAAAGCCGCGGTCAACCTCGGCATCCTCCTGTCCAAGCAGATGGACGTGAAGGGTGCCCACGCGGCTTGGGAGATCGCGGTCGAGGTCGGCAACGAGGACGACCGGGCCAAGGGCCGCGGCCTGCTCGACGAGCTGGCCCGGCACGGCTCGCTGGACGAGGTGCACGAGCGGGCGCAGAGCCTCGACCTCGCCGACCTGAACCTCGTCGGCGCCTCCGCCGTACACGCGGGCCGGGAGCTTCTCGCCCAGGGCGACCTCGCCTCGGCGATTCGTACGTTCGAGAAGGCGATGGACACCGGGCACCCGGTCCGGGCGGCCGAGGGCGCGGCTCAGGTCGCGCTGGTGTTCTGGATGCACGAGGGAATGGCGGGCGCGGAGACCGCACTCGGGCGGCTCACCGAGATCGGATCGCCGGAGCTGGTGCCGCGCGGCTGGTTCTTCTTCAGCCTGCTGCTCATCGTCGGCGGTGAGCTCGATGACGCCGCTACGGCGTTGCGGACGGCCGGCGAGCTGCCAGGCGACACGGGACCGGCGGCCCTGTGTGGGTTGTCGATCCTGGGCGGCGACGCTGCTCGTGCCGAGCGGGCGTACCCAGACGTGTTGGCCGAGACACGCGACCTGGCAAGCTACGTCGTCCTGCTCGGGCTGGACCTCGGTGACCTGCTGGGCCGGCAGCAGGAGGCGGCCGGCAGCCGGGCGGCGTACGAGACCAGCCTCCGGCTGGCGCGGCTGCTGGGTGACGGCGGCCTGATCGCCCAGGCCCAGAAGGCGCTCACGGCCTAGCAGCGTTCGCCAGCCGGGCGGCGAGCTCGGCGTTGCGGCGCGCGAACGGCTGCCAGGCAGGGGGTGTCGCGGCCAGGCGTTGCTTGGCCGCGGCCTCGGAGACGGCCCGCTGCGTCCACTTCGACATCCGGCCGGCTCGGATCTCGAAATGGAGGAGCAGGCCGTCGGCCCAGCCGTAGACGTCGACATCGTGCGGCTCCTGCGAGGCGACCTTCTGCTCCGCGACGATCCAGTCGTAGGCGGCGATCTCGTCCTGCAGCTTGGCGGCGAACTCGAAGCGGAGCTCGGCCGACGCCTTGTCGCGGCGGCGGACCAGCTCGGCGCGCAGGGCCTCGACAGCGGCCGGATCGCGTTCCAGGACGGCGATCGCGGCCTTGGTGAGTGGCTCGCGGTCCTGCGGGCCGATGCCGAACAGCTCCGCGAACTCGCGGGCCGAGCCGTTGGTGGCGGTGGCGTACTGCAACGGGATGACGCGGTTCAGCGCCGAGATCGCCAGCCGGACCCGCCTGCCGCCGAGGTACGGGCCGAAGGAGTGGGGTGGGTGCGGGGTGGGCGAAGCCCGCCCGGGGGCTGGATGAGCACAGTGGCGCGCGCTCGACTTGGTGTCGTGGGCGAACCGCAGCCCGGGCTGGGCCGGACCGGGATCGAACCGGATGTACGCCGCGACCTCCGCGCCACCCTCGGCGCGGTTCCAGCGCGGCTTGGCGTGCTCCAGCAGGTTGCGTTCCAGCCAGGCCGCCTCGTGCTCGGAGTCGCACCAGACGGCCTCGATCCGCGTGATCCGGCTCACCATCCGGGCCAGGTGGCGGCGGTCGCCGAGGTTGGTCCAGTACGACTGGACGCGGCGGCGCAGGTTGCGGGCCCGGCCGATGTACAGCACGCGCCCGGTCTCGTCGCGGAAGCGGTAGACGCCCGGCTCCAGCGGCAGCCGGGCGGCAGTCGATCGCGCTGTGCTCATGCCAGGGCTCATACCAGGGCTCATGCCAGGTGCGCCCGCAGCCGGTCGACGCCGAGCTCCCAGGTGGTCTCGGCGACGTGCGGGCGGAAGCCGAGCGCGCGGTTGATCGCGAGCATCGGCTCGTTGGTGTCGTCGTTGCCGGTGTCGACGTACTCCGCGGCTTCCGCCTCCGCCTCGGCGAGGACGCGCAGCAGCATGGTCGCCTTCAGCTTCCGGCCGAGACCGCGCCGGCGATGCTCCGGGCGGACGAACGTCCATCCCTGCCGGATGATCAGAGGGTTGGCGGCGTACCACCTCAGCTCGGTGAAACCGGCCAGCCCGCCGCGGCCGTCGCCGGCCGTGAGCAGCCACCGCGTCGCCCGGGCAGCCTGGTCCATCCGCTCGGCCTCCTGGATCCGTTCGGGGGTGAAGCTCTCGTCATCGTTCACCATGCGCAGGATCTCCGCCAGCGCCTCCAGCAGCTCGGACGGGCACGGGCCGGACAGCGCGGTGAGCGGGTACTCCGGTGCGGCCTGGCTCCACGCGGTGAGCTGGGCGTGGTCGAGGTCGGCCAGGCGCAGCCGGTTGGTGTGCCTGGCGGCGACCGGCTGCGCGCCGAGCCGGTGGCAGAACGCGGCGCCGGCGGGTACGCGTTCGGTGGTGGTGGCGCGCAGCAGGGTGCGGCCGTTCGCCTCGGCGACCTCCGCGACTTCGCGCAGGATCCGCGTGGCGATTCGCCGCCGCCGGTGGTCGGCCCGCACGCCGAGCTCGACGAACAGGACGTGCGCGTCGGCGCCGGTGCCGCCGAACAGATGGCACTCGCCGGCCACGTCGCCGTTCCTCGAGCGGCACAGCCACCACGGCCACACGTCGACCGTCGGCGGGATGTTGCGCAGGGCTCGGATCTCGGCGATCGGTGCCGGCGGGTCGTCGGGGTGGGTCTCGGCCCGGAGGCGGTTGAAGTGCGCCGCGGCGGCGTCGAGGTCGGCGTCGGTGGCGCTGCGTACGTCCGGCAGGCGGGTGAGCGTGGTGACCGTCGGCATGCACGGACGATAGAACGCTTCGCGGTCAGATGATGGCCGCGAAACGGTGGACAATGAGCGCATGGATCCCGCCGTCCGGTTGCTGCGGCTGCTGTCGCTGCTGCCTGCCCGGCCCTGGTGGCCGGGCCCGGAGCTGGCCGCCCGGCTGGAGGTCTCGGCCCGAACACTGCGACGTGACGTGACGCGGCTGCGCGAGCTGGGCTACCCCGTCTCGGCGACCGGTGGCCGCGAGGGCGGCTACCGGCTGGGTCCGGGCGGGCGGCTGCCACCGCTGCTGCTGGACGACGACGAGGCGGTGGCCACCACGATCGGGCTGCAACTGGCCGCCGTCGCGGGTGCGGGCACGTCGGCGGTCGCGGCGCTCGGCAAGCTCGACCAGGTACTGCCGCCGCGGCTGCGCGAACGGGTGCGTGCGTTGCAGGAGTCGACCGTCCAGCTGCCGGGCCCGGCGCGCCCGGCTCTGGACCCGTCGGTGCTCACCGTGCTGGCGACCGGCTGCCGCGACAGCGAAGGGCTGCGGTTCAGCTACGAGGACCACGCCGGCCGGGTCAGCGAGCGCAGGGTCGAGCCGTACCAGATCGTCCACTCGGGCCGTTGGTGGTACCTCGTCGCGCGCGACCGCGACCGGCAGGCCTGGCGCACATTCCGGGTCGACCGGATCTCGTCGGTGGTCGCGACGGGCCAGCGGCACCGGATCACCGACCCGCCGGACGCGGTGGCGCTGGTGCTGGAGGGCACGAAGCTCGCCGTCCGGCGGTACGAGGCGCGGATCCGGCTGGAGCTGCCGTACGACCAGGCACAGCGTGCGTTCCCACCGATCTACGGAGTCGTGGTCGAGGACGCGGGCGACGGCCGCTCGATCCTCCGCGTCGCGGCCGATGACCTGCCCTCCCTGGCGACGTACGCCGCCGGTCTCTCGTACGACTTCGAAGTGCTCGACCCGCCCGAGCTCCGCACCGAGCTGCGCCGCCACGCCCTCGCGATCGCCGCGAGACACCGCTAGCGAAACTCTGCGAGCCGCCGGCGGCAGTCGTCGAGCTTCCAGTCCAGCGGGTTCTCGTCGCTGGGATAGGTGACGCGGTGGTAGTGGCCGACGGTCGCCGCCGACAGCACCTGCCGCAGCTCATGCGTCGCCGTCACCAGCGTGGCCGGGCCCAACGTGTGGTTGACGATGCAGGCCTCGATGCGGGTCACGTCTCCTCCGGCCACGCCAGGATCAAGGTATCCGTCAGCAGCGAGGCCAGCCGGGCGCCGAACTGCTCGGCGTCCACCTCGCGTTGCAGCAACAGCCAACTGAAGATCGGCCCGATCAGCAACGCGTTTATCAGTTCCGGATCCGGGCGGGCGTGCAGCTCTCCCCTGCGGATCGCCCGGTCCAGGAGCTCGCCGATGCCGGCCTGGGCCTTGGCGACGAACGTCGTGCGGAACCAGCCGGCCAGCGTCTCGTCGTTGTGGAGCTCGCCCACCAGACCGGCAAGCGTCGCGCGGCTGGTGGGGTCGGCGAGGCCGGCCACGAGCAGGTCGGTGAACGCGTGCAGGTCGCCGCGCAGGGACCCGGTGTCGGACGGCGGCTCGGCCGCCAGCCCGGGCACGGTCGCGGCGAAGACCATCTGTTGCTTGGTGCGGTAGCGCCGGTAGATCGCCGCCTTGCCGATGTGCGCCCGTTCGGCGACCGCGTCGGCGGTGAGCGCGCGGTAGCCCTTCTCGGTCAGCAGCTCCCTGGCCGCCCGGACGATCGCGTGGTCGACTCGTTGCTCTCGGTGCCGGCCGACGCGCGAAATCCCCTTGCCCGCAACGCTCTCCGCGCCCTCCACATGCGCGATCCTACGGAACGTTCGGTTCCGGAACGAGCAGTTCCGTAGCCTCCGTACGCCGGACGTAGTAGGCGACGGTGACGACAGCGAGCAACGGTCCCCACGCGAGCAGTGGGGCGTAGCAGGTAGCCATCACAAGGGCCGCGATCCCTTGCGGCGATCCGGGCTCGTTCTCCCACCACGCCGGCAGGCCCTGCAGCGTGACGAGCGTGACGGAGATCGCGCCCAGCGCCGCCGGCACGGCGGCCGCCAGCGGCGGGATCCGGCGTCCGCCGATGACCGGGAGCCAGCGCGGCGCGACCTCTCCCCACGGCTGCACCAGGCCGAGCGTCAGCAGCGCCAGCCCTTCGCTGAGCAGGCTGAGCACGATCACGTACGGCGTGATCCAGCCGGGCGCGTGGTAGAGCTCGGCGAGCTCGCCGGTGAACCCGACGGGGACGCCGAAACCGAGGGCGATCCGCCACAGGCCCGACGGCAGCGTGGTGAGCGGTACGAGATGCGCGAGGACGTTGACCCAGCGCGGGACGTTCGGCAGTGTTCGCATGCCTGCCAGGCTTCCGTTCGACCGGCCGGACGACCTCCCGCGCGCGAACGGATCCGATCCCCCGCTGGAGGGATCAGGCAGCAAGCTGCCGCGCGCTTGATCGGAGCAGAGGCCGCTCCGACAGTTGGGCCATGAGGGGAAAGCTGATCGTGGCCGTTGCCGGACTGCTCGGCCTGCTGAGCGTCGCGCCCGCCGCGAGCGCGTCGCAGCCTGCTGCAGAATCTCCAGGCATGCCTACGCCGCAGGTGGTGGTGCCACCGAACGTGACCGCGGGTGTCGCGGTGTTCGACCGGCAGACCGGTACGTTCACCGAGCAGCTGAACGTCAACACGCAATTTCGGTCCGCCTCGGTGGTCAAGCTGCTGATCGTGCTCGACTTCCTCTGGGACCGCGGGCCGGCCTACGACATCCCCGCGGCCGACCGCACGCGGCTCGACGTGATGCTGAAGAGCAGTGACGACAGCGCGGCCAGCTACTACTGGTCCAACCGCGGCCAGGTGCAGATCATCAACCGGATGGTGCCGCGGCTCGGGCTGACCGGCACGGCGGGACCGCCGTCGGGATATCCGGGTTACTGGGGGTACGTCGCGCTGACCGCGGCCGACACCGTGCGGATCTACCGCTACATCCTCGACCAGGCGCCGGCGCCGGTCCGCGACTACATCATGGGCAACCTGCGCGCCGCGACGCGGTGCGGCACCGACGGCTTCGACCAGTACTTCGGCATCCCCTCGACCTACACCAAGTCATGGGCGATCAAGCAGGGCTGGTCCGGCTTCTCGATCTCGGGCGGCTGTGCCTCCGGCGTGAGCTCGAGCGCGGTCGACCTCGCCAGCGAGGCGCTGCACACCACCGGGGTCGTCGGCGAGGGTGACCGTTCGATCATCGCGGTGTTCACGCTGCACCCGAACGGGACGGCGTACGGCACGGCGTACTCCAAGGTCGGGCAGCTGGTGCGCTCGCTGAACGTCCCGGGGGCCACGAAGCTCGCCGGCTCCTGGTTCGGAACGTGGGGCTCGGGTGTGCGCGTGCGCGCCGACACCACCACCTCGTCGGCCATCAAGGCGACCCTGCCGGCCGGCGTCGAGGTGCTCGTGTCGTGCCAGAAGGCCGGCCAGGTGGTGAACGTTCCGCCGTACAGCAACGAATGGTGGGCGTACCTGCCGGCCTATGGCGGTTACATGACCAACATCTACGTCAGCTCGCCCGACAACAAACTTCCGGGTGTGCCCGACTGCTGACGTACGACACAATGCACCGATGTTCAACCACGCGCCCGACGACTATCTGTGCCCGTTCTGCGCCCGACTGGCCGGGGCGGAGGACGAGCTGGGAACCCAGGCCGACATCGTGCGGCAGACCTCGCTTGCAACAGCGTTCGTCTGCCCGCGGGCATGGCCGAACAACGTCGGTCATGTGCTGGTGATCCCGAACGCTCACCACGAGAACATCTACGACCTGCCGCCGGAGTACGGCCACGCCGTGCACGACCTGGTCCGGGAGACAGCGATCGCGATCCGTTCGACGTACGACTGCGACGGCACGTCGGTCAGGCAGCACAACGAGCCGGCCGGCAACCAGGACGTGTGGCACTACCACGTCCATGTGTTCCCTCGTTACCAGGACGACGAGCTCTACAGCACCCCTCCGCTGCCGGGATTCCTGACGGCTGTGCAGCGCCGTCCGTACGCGGAGCGTCTGCGACTGGCGTACGGTCTGTCCTCATGAACGTCTGGCGGTGGAACCGGGTCGTCAACGCCCTCGTGCTGGCTGTCGTCCTCGTGCTGCTCGTGCTGCTCGTCGCCCTGTGGGTGCGGTCCTATGCCAAACCGGCGGCCGACCCACACGGCTACACCCTGATCTTCGGGGCGCTGGCCGGCCTGCTGCTCCTGCCGCCCCTCCTCCTGCTCGTCGGCGGCGCGCTCCTGTTGCGTCGTGGGCAGCGGTCGGCGTTCGGCTTCCAGGTCGCGGCGGGAGTCGTCGTCGGCCTGTACGGCGTGGTGATCCCGGACGCCGTGGCGCGGATCGCAGGCGTCGGACTCGGTGCGGCGCTCGTCGCGGTCGGCGTACTCGGCCTGCGGGCCCGTGTAGCGAAGGACAAGGAAGAAACAAGGGATCCGTAATGGCCGCTCCCTAACGTCACCCCGCATGACGGAGGAGCGGGACAAGTACGCGGGTGTGCGCTGGAAAGCCGCCTGGAAGGTCGTACCGCACTGGGGTCCGCTGCTCGGCCCGGTGGCCTCGGTGATCGTGCCGCTGGGGCTCGTGGTGTCGGTGGCGTACGTGCTCGTACTGGGCGACCGGAGCGTGGTCGTCAACGGTGACCTGCTGGCGGTCGGGACGTCAGCCGGACAACGGGTCTGGGCGATCGTCACCCTGCTGGCGCTGGGCCTGGGCCTCCTGATCGCTCAGGCCGCGGGGCTCCTGGTGACGGCCGGCCATCTGCTGCAGTGCCCGGTGCGCGTGCTGGACGCCCTGCGCGCCGCAGTGCGCCGGCTGCCGGTGCTGATCCTCGCGGGGCTGCTGGTGTCCGTTCCGGTCGCCGCGGTCGCCGTGGGTGCCCTGCTGTGGTGGGCACTGGCGGACGGCCCTGGCCGGGTGGTGATCACGGTGGTCGTGGCGGTCGGATTCGGCGGGCTGCCGTACCTGTTGCTCTTCCTGCCCGCGGTGGTGCTCGAGGGACTCAACCCCGTTCGTGCGCTGCCGGCGGTCCGGCAGACCTTCGTGGGGTGGGGGTTCCGGACCCGGCTGACGCTGATCCTGCTGCTCGGCCTGTCCTTCGCCGTCGCCGTGGGACTGGAGCGCGCACTCGAGCCGGTGGAGCACCGGGCCGAACTCGGAGCACACACGCTCGCCGGCCCCCTGGCCGCGATGCTCATGGTGCCGTTGTGGAACCTGGCACTCGCGGGCCTGTACCTACGCAGCGCGCCGCACCGATTTCTCGCCGGCTCCGGGATCGGACCGGGCGCGGATCAGGCTCGGGTCCGGCAGGTGCTCGCCGAGGTCGCGGGACGCCGCCACTCCGGCGGCGTGCTTCGGGCTCGCTTCCTTCCCCTCGTCCTGCTCGCCTTGTTCGTACCGAACCTCGCGGTGACCGGCCTGACTTGGCTGAACCCGTTCGGAACGCCGGCTGTGTCCGAGCACGTCGTGAACGCCGACATCGACGGTTCGGTCCGGGTGGACGGCCTGGGCGAGGCCGGGGCGATCCAGACCGGCGCCGACCAGATCGCGGTGTTCAACCGCCCGCACGACTCGGACAGCTTCACCCTGACCGGCTGCGTCGACGATCGATGCGCCCGTTCCGCCAGCGCTCGGCACGAGTTCACGAAGCCGGCGACGAGTGAGTTCCCACCGGGATTCGTCGGTCTCGGCGACGGAAAGCTCGCCACGCTGGCCTGGACCCTGGACCGCGGGGCGGCCTTCCAGTGGACCGAACCACAGTGGAGCCTCCGCCTGTATCGATGCGAGGGGACCACCTGCGAGCGCGGGAGCAACCGGGTGCTCGCGCGCGCCGAGCGGAGCGACTCGTGGGTCCAAGTCGCACGGACCTCCGACGGCCACATCGTCGCCGCACACGCAGGAGGCCAGGACGACCCACCCCTTCGGCTCACGACCTGTGCCGACGCCACGTGCGCCGGCCATCACACGGTCGACCTGGGACTCCAGGTCGCTGGGTTCGCCAGGGGCGGGGCGATGGCGCTGACCTCGGACGACCGGCCGGTGATCGCGGCCGAGGACAAAGCCGGCAACCTCGTCGTCGTCACCTGCGACACCCCGCGATGCCGGCATCCTGCTGTGACCAGGCCGCCGACCGGGCGAGCACACCAACTGGTCGAGGACATCGAGATCGCGATCGCGCCGGATGGCCGGCCCGTGATCCTCTACCGCTGGTTCAGCGGTGTCACGGAGTACCACACGAGGTTCCTCCGATGCTCTTCGCCGGCCTGTGACCGGGTGACCGAGGTGGACCTACCCGAATTCGCCGGAGAACCCGTGTTCGCGCTCGACTCGACCGGCCGTGCCCTGATCACCGGCACCCGTTACGGGCTCGGCAACCCGTTCGACGAGCCTGAGTACGCCCTGCTCCTGTCCTGCCGCGACCTGGACTGCCGGCATCGAGACCTCGTGAATCTCGGTCCGATGGACAACGGGTTCGGCGCCAAGGACATGATCGTCGGTTCGGACGACCGTCCACGGATCGTCTGGGCGGGCGCACGCTCGTCCGGCGACAAGGTTCGGATGCACGTCACGACCTGCCGGCAACCCCGCTGCGGCGCCGGCTGAGCGGTCGCCACAACCCGGCGGTAAGCGATCTGTAAGCACACAGCCGTGACAATTCGGGCCATGCGCGCCATCCTCCTCGCCCTGCTCGCAGCCGCCTTGCTGGTTCCTTCCGCCTCGACCGCAGCCGGGACGCCGACGTTCGGGGGCGCGACGGCGGGCTCGCCCGCCGCGTCCACACCCGTCGAAGCGCCACGGGAGCAGCCCGTGCGAACGTGCGACCGGTATCCGTCACCGCCTGGACCCGACGGCCGGCCCTCGCACGACTATCCCGGGCTCTCCGCCTCCAGGACCTACGACGAGCGGTTCGCCCAGCTGGGCGGCGACGACAGCCCGATTCCCTTCCAGGAGAACGACTTCACACCCCAGGGCCTGGCCTACTGGGCCGGCTGGGACCCCGACGGGCATCCGGGCCGGGACCTGCTGCTCGTCACGGCGTACAAGGACCACGAGCCTTCGCGGATGTACGGCATCGACGCGGCGAGCGGAAAGTACGTCGGAGGAGTGACGATCAAGGGCGACCACGTGGGCGGCGTGGTGGTGGTCAAGGGCTGGGTGTTCGTCTCGGGAACGATCGGAGAGGGCAAGGAGTCCGAGCGTACGATCCGTCACTACAGCATGGACGAGCTACGCCATCAGCTGCGTGCGTCCGAGGACGGCACGACGCCGTGGCCGGAGCTGCCCGAGCTCGGTCATGCCGACACGCCGATCGGGAACTCCTCGTTCCTGGGTACGGACGGCACGAGGCTGTACGCCGGGCCGTTCGAGTACGACAAGCCGGCCGACATGCAGGAGTACAAGCTCGGAGCCGACGGCGAGCTGTTGCTCACCGGGCAGTTCCGGATCCCGCGGGCGACTCAGGGGATGACTGTCGTGAACGGACAGTTCGTCTACAGCACCTCGCCCTTCGACGGTCACTTCGACCAGATCGTGGACCAGAAGGCCAGCTATATCTACGTGATCAGGGCGAGGACGCACTACGACCCGGCGAAGCAGAACTGGTGTTTCCGCGCACCCAGCCGGTCGGAGGGGATGGTGACGCATGGCGGCAAGTCGTACCTGCTGTTCGAGTCCGGCACGAAGAAGTACGCCGACCAGAACAACCAGGCCAACGTGATCAAGCACGTCCACGTGGGCCGGCTGTTCAGCCAGAACGACCCCGGCGACAAGCCGGGCGACCCCGCGACGACGCTGAGGTACACCGGACCCACCACGGTCGACTACCACGACTCGTTCACCGCGTCCGCCCAACTGACCGACGGCGGCACGCCGTTGTCCGGCAGGAGGATCGAGTTCGCGCTGGGGAACGGGCGTAGCGGCCAGTCCTGCACGGGCACCACGAACTCCGCCGGGGTGGCGGCGTGCGAGCTGACCCCGTCGCAGCGGCCGGGCACGACCACTCTGACCGTACGGTTCGCCGGTGGCGGCGGCCTGCTCGCCAGCACCGACAGTGTGACGTTCATCGTGCGGAAGCAGCAGACCGCGCTGACCTACACGGGACCGAAGAAGGTCGCGAACGGCACACGCGCCGACCTGGCGGCAGTGCTGACCGAGGAGAACGCGGACGGGCCACCCGTCTCCGGGCGGACTGTGACGCTGGTGCTCGGCAAGGGCGAGCACCGGCAGTCGTGCAATGCCAAGAGCGACGCCGACGGACGGGCAGCCTGCCCGATCAGGACAGTCGACCAGCCGTTGAACGCAGACGCGACCGTACCCGTGCAGGCGAGCTTCGCCGGCGACGACTTCTATCGCGAGTCGGGCAAACGCGCGACGGTGCTGCTGGAGTACTACACCGGACGTTCCTACGGCCTGCGGGCCGACGCGCAGGCGCTCGGCCTGCTCGATCTCGAGCTCTCCCCCACCCCGGACACCGGCCAGATCCGCACGGCCAGGGCCACCCGGACGGACACTGCCTGCACCGCCGGGATCGAAGGGCTGCTGCTCCGGACCGGCACGCTGTGCCCGAAGGTCGTCACCAGGCTCGCGCCCGGCACGTCGGACGCCACCGCCGTGGTGCAGGACGTGAGCCTCGGCCTGCCCGGGCTGCCGCTGGTCGAGGTCGAAGGCGCCACCGCACGGTCCACCAGCACGTGCGAGGGCGACGACTCGGCCTCGGGTACGACGGACCTCCGCCTGCGCATCGGCGGGCAGCTCGTCGAGGTCGACGGTGAGGTGAACGCCGAGATCGAGCTGGCCGGCGCCGCCAGGCTGGTCGTCAACGAGCACCTGCCGGTCAACGGAGCCGAGCACGGTTTGACCGTGAACGCCGTCCACCTCGTGTCGCCCGGCGTGGCCGATGTCATCATCGCCTCCGCCACCAGCGACGTCCACAACTGCGCGGACTGAGCCGGCGGGACAACGAGCCAACGGGGGCGACTGGGCCGCACGTACCGCTGAAACGTCAGTCGGTGCGGGCGGCCCAGTCGTCTACCCACTCGCTGACCAGATGGAGCATCAGCACGTGCATCTCCTGGGTACGTGCGGTCACGCCCGACGGCACCAGCAGCGCGTGGTCGGCGTACTTCGCGGCGACACCGCCGTCGCCCGCGCCGAACAGCACGGTGGTCGCGCCGGCGTCCTGGGCGGAGGCCAGACCGGCCACCACGTTGGGCGAACGGCCGCTCGTGGTGAAGCCGGCGACCACATCGCCCGGACGAGCCAGCGCGATCACCTGCCGGGCGAACAGGTCGTCGAACTCGTAGTCGTTGCCGATGCACGTGACCACCGACGGGTCACCGGCCAGCGCGACGGCGGGCAACGGCCGCCGTTCGCGTTTGTAGCGGCCGATGAACTCCGCGGCCAGGTGCTGCGCGTCGGCCGCGCTGCCGCCGTTGCCGAAGGTGTACAGCCGGCCGCCCGCGCCGAACGTCCGGCACAGCAGCTCGCCGACCTCGATCACCGGTGGCAGCAGCGACTCCATCGCCTGTGCCGTGGCCACATGGTCGGCCAGCTGTCCGGCCAGTAACGCGGCCAGGTCGGCAGGCACGGGTTGCTCAGTGGTCAACGGCGGTCAGCCCTTTCGTCCGGTGGTGGCGATTCCCTCGACAAAGTGACGTTGCCCGAGGAAGAAGATGACAATCAGAGGTAGCGTAGCGATCACGCTCGCGGCCAGGACGATCTCCCACTTCATCTCGCCGCCGTAGCCGAACGAGTCCAGGATCGTCTTCAGCCCGCGCGGCAACGTGAACAGGCTCTCGTCGCGCAGATAGATCAGCGGCTTGATCAGGTCGGTCCAGCTCTCGCGGAACTCGAAGACGAACACCACGATGATCGCGGGCCTGGACAGCGGCAGCGCGATCCGCCGGAACAGCCCGAAGTAACCGCACCCGTCGACCCGCGCCGCCTCGAACAGCTCGCGCGGGATCGTGAGGAAGAACTGCCGCAACAGGAAGATGAAGAACGCCGACCCGAACAGGTTGTTGGCCCACAACGGCACCTGCGTTCCGGCGAAGTGCAGCTCGTTCCAGATGAGGTACGTCGGGATCATCGTGACCGCTCCGGGCAGCATCATCGTCGACAGCAGCAGCCCGAACAGGACGTTGCGCCCGGGAAAGCGGAAGTAGGCGAACCCGAACGCCACGATCGCGCTGCTGATCGTCACGGCCAGCGCCGCCGCGACGCCCACCATCACGCTGTTGAGGAACCACGTGAAGACGGGCGCCTCCTGCCAGACCGTGACGTAGTTCTGCGGCTGGATCCGCTCGGGCAGCAGGACGTTGTCGAACACCTGGGTACGCGGCTTCAGCGACGCCGTCACCAGCCAGACGAACGGGTAGGTGAACAGCGCGCCGAGCAGCACCGCCACGACATAGCGGATGGCGGCGGTCATCGCGGCTCGGATTCGTAGTAGACGAAGCGATCGGCGAACCGTACCTGGACCAGCGTGATGACCACGATGATGACGAACAGCACCCACGCCAGCGCCGAGGCGTATCCCATCCGCAGGAACGTGAACGCCGACTGGAACAGGTAGATGAGGTAGAGCGTGGCTGCGTCGCTGGAGAACCGCGACCACCGCCCCACGCCGTCGATCGCGCCGGCCTCGTACAGATCCCTCGGTACGTTCTGCAACGCAGCCAGGAAGATCACCATCGTGCCGCCGACCGACCACAGGCTCATCAGGATGATTCCCGGCATGATCCAGCCGGACTCCGTGGTCCAGCCGGGACCCGGGATACCGAACAGGCCGAGGAAGTCGTTGACCACACCGGTCTGGCCGTTCAGCAGCAGCAGGAACAGCACGCCCACGGCGACCGCCGGTGTCATCGCCGGCAGGTAGAACACCGTACGGAAGAAGCCCCGCAGCCGCGAGATCCGGTTCAACAGCATCGCCAGTCCGAGCGCGACGACGGTCGCGAGCGGAACGTGCAGAGCCGTGTAGTAGAACGTGTTCAGCAGCGCCCGCTTGGCGACCGGATCGGACACGATCTCGGCGTAGTTGGCGAAGCCGACCCACGTGGCCGGACTGATCACGTCGTAGTCGGTCATCGACAGTACGAGGCTCGCCACCATCGAGCCCGCGGTGAACACCGCGAACCCGATGAGCCACGGAGACAGGAACAGGTAGGCCGCCTGGGTCTCGCCCCTGCTCATTTCGGGCTCATTTGACCGCCTGCGCGGCCTTGTCGGCGGCTGCCTGGGCACGCTTCAGCGAAGCCGCCGGATCCTGTTCGCCTTGCAGGACACGGTTCAGCGCCTTCTGCAGGATGTCGGTGAACTGGGCGCCGATCGGGCTGGCCGGACTGATAACGGCGTTCGGCTGCTGTGTCAGCGCGGCCGTCACGGCGTTGTCGAACACCTTCATGTCACCACCGACCGGCTTCCAGATGCCGCCGGATCCGTTGCTGCCGAAGATCTCCACGTCGGCCTTCTGGTTGCCGCCATAGGTGCCGGCGTAGTACTTGCCCTCCTTGGCGAACGCCTCGACCTTGCCCTTGCCGGCGACCACCCAGGCCTCCACCGACGTCATCTCCCTGGCGAACTCGCACGCCGTGGCGGCGTGCTTGGAGCCCTTCGGCACCACCCACGCCCCGCCGGTGGCGCGCGTGACCGGCGTCCCGCTCACGTCCTTGATCGGTACGACCGTGAAGTCGACGTCCTTCGGTGCCGTCTCGGCGAGCACCGTGAGATACCACTGCTCGACGACCAGCGCGCCCACCTGGTCGGTCACGAACGGGTTCTTGGCGCCGAAGAAGGAGTGGGGTGGGTTGTGGGCGGCTTGCCGCCCACGGGGGCCGGATAAGCACAGTCCCAGCCGTCCTTGAACGACTTGACCTTCGTCCAGCCGCCCTGCACGTCCGCGAGCTGCTTGATGTCGGCGAACACGTTGGTCATCCCCGTGTCGTCCAGCCGGGTGGTCAGGCCGTCGTCCGCCATCGGCTGGACCCCGTGAGCCGCGGCCCAGACCAGCGTGGAGTCGGGCAGCGCTGGGTCGAAGCCGAGCCGGACGAGCTTGCCGCCCTCGACCCTGGTCATCGCCTTGGCCTGCTTCAGCAGCTGCGGCCAGTTGCCGGTGTCGATGCTGGCCGGGTCGATGCCGGCCTGCTTGGCGACCCGGTTGTTCACCAGCAGCAGCGAGTAGTTGTAGAACTCGGGGATGCCGTAGGTCTTGCCGTCGTACGCGAGTGGAGCCATCGCCTGCTCGCGGTACTGCTTGAGGTCGATGCCGGCGTCGGTGACGCACGTGTCGAGCGGCTCGAGCGCGCCCCTGGCGGCGTAGGACGCGACCACACGACCCATGTTGACGACGTCGGGCGGATCGCCGGCCGCGACCGCCGACAGGAACTGCTGCTCGTCGAACGCGCCCTTGTTGAGCTTGGGAGTGATGCCCAGCTCGCGCTTGGCGAGATCGAGCCGGATCTGGGCGATCTCGTCGTCGGCACCGAAACCGGACACGCTGAGCGTCGTCGGCTTGCCGGTCTTTTCCCGCTTCTCCAACCCCACCACATGATGCGATCAACCCCGCCGCGAGAATCGCGACGGCCATGCGAAGTGCCCTCACCCTGATCACCTGTCGCTCGCTTGGTATGGGATCGATTCCAGGTTGCGCCAAAGTTACCGGGACGCTACAGGGTGGTCAAGGCTTTCGCGGACGACTATGGAATCGATTCCAGCAGGTTGGTCTCGACGGCCGGCCGAGCCGGATCGATGGGTACGAGCAGCGTCTTGATCTCGTGCGGCGCGAAGTCCGCCTCGAGGGTACGGCCGAGCAGCGGCAGCTCCAGCTTCAGCCGAGCGGCCTGGCCGGCCCACTCGTACGCGCGCACGACCACCTGCTCGCCGCCGTCCTCGGCCTGCTTCAGCACGGACACGGTCACCGTCCCGGAGTCCGGGCCCGCGGCCTGCGCACCGAACGACCGACTGGCCGGCAGTGAGCCCGGGTGGAACGACTCGAACATGACGACCGGCCGCTGCTGCAGCTCGGCCGACGCCCGTACCAGTCCGGCAGCGCGCCAGTCTCCGGCGTGCGGGACCAGCCGGTAGTGCAGCTGTTGCCGGCCCTGGTCGTGGTAGCTGTACGGCACGTCCGGCTCCAGCTCACGCGGCTCGTGCCAGGCGTAGACCGGGCTGCGCGCCAGCGTGATGCCGATCTCGCCGTCCAGCACGTCGTAAGCCGACTTCGCGTCGTTGACGACGGCCAGCCCGGCCCGCGAGCCGTCGGGCAGGACCCCGCTCACGCTCACCCACGACTGCCCGGGCTCCTCGTGCCCGTTGGTCGCGCGGTCGAGCGTGCCGTAGGGAATCTCGTACGTCGCGGCCGTCTGCGTGAGCGCCGTCGGGAAACGCAGTTTCGCCAGCGCCAGCTGCTCGTGCCAGTAGAGCGTGAGCCGCACGTCGAGGTGCCCGTCGTCGTGACCGAGCGCCAGTTCCTCCACCAGCGTGGACTTTCCGTACGTGCTCTCGATCCGCAGCACCGAGCGGACCGGCCCGGCCTCGACCAGGCGTACCGACGTGCACTGGAAGGGCTTGCCGTCGCGGGCGTAGGTGACGACGCGGTGTCCCCAGGTGTCGGTTGAGTCGTCGGAGACGACAACGTGCGGTCGCGGGCTGCCCTGCACCAGGTCGTGGCCGGAGGCCTTGTCGACCAGGCTGCGCAGCCATCCGGTGCCGGGGTCGACCTCGACGCGCAGGTGGTCGTTCTCCAGCACGCGACTCCCCGCGTCCACCGGTGTGGCGGCCTCGGCGGTGGGACGCGCCCAGTAGAGCCGGTAGCCCAGCGGCGGCAGGTCGGCCGGGAACACCAGGCGGCGCTGCCGGGACGTGGTGGCGTTCGGCTTGGTGGGCTGGCTCGGCACGGCGGTGCGGCGGTCGTCCTCGATCCGCATCGGCTCCGGCGTCGTCGGGAACTCGCACTCGACGTCGGTGCGCACCCGCCACGGGTGGGGGTTGAACACCAGGATCGGCTGGCTGTCCTCGTCGAACGGAATGTTGACGTCCCGCGCGATCGTCTGGACGGCGAGGTTGACCGCCCGGCGGGCGATCGCACGCGCCTCGCCGAGCTGGTCGCGGGCATCCTCGTACGCCGGCTCGATCGACGTGCCGGGAAGGATGTCGTGGAACTGGTTGAACAGCGTCAGCTTCCACGCGTGCGTGAGCTCGGCGTGGGGGTATCTCGTACCCACCGCGCGAGCAGCGACGGTGGCCAGCTTCTCCGCCCGCATCAGCGCGTGCTCGGTGGTGCGCATCCACTGCTTGATGCCGGAGTGCGCGGCATAGCAGCCGGCCGCGTGGTGCTGCAGCTCGCCACGCCATACCGGCAGCTCGACACCGGACGCCGCGACCGCCTCGACGTAAGCCTCAGGGCTGCTGAGCCGCATCTCGCCGTAGACACCGAGATCGCTGAGCCGCCGGATGCTGGCGAGGTTGGCCTTGGTCGGCCCGCCACCGTGGTTGCCGACGCCGTAGAACACCATCGCCTCGGTCATGCCCTGCGTGACCTGGGCGACGGCCTTGTCGGTGTGATGGGCGATGTCGGCGCGCGGGCTGCAGTATTCGTGCGGGATCCGGTACGCCAGCACGCGCGAGCCGTCCGGCGACTCCCACCAGAACGGGTTGCCCGGCAGCTCCGACTCGTGCGGACCCGGGCGCAGGAAGGAGTAGCCGCGCATGCCCTGCTTGGAAAGGATCTGCGGCAACGTGGCGTTGTGGCCGAACGGATCGGCGTTCAGGCCGATCGTCGCCTGCTTGCCGAACTTCTCGCGGAGGTAGCGCTGGCCGTAGAGCCCCTGGCGGACGAACGACTCACCGGTCGGCACGTTGCAGTCGGGCTCGACCCACCAGCCGCCGGCGTTCACCCAGCGCCCGTCGGCGACCCGCTCCCGGATCTTCGCGAACAGTGCGGGATCGCTTTCCTCGACGAACTCGAGCAGGGCCACCTGGTCGCAGGTGAAGACGAAGTCGTCGTACTCGTCCATGCGCTGGATCGCCGACCAGAACGTCGCCCGGGCTTCCTGGAAACCCTCGGGCCACTGCCACAGCCAGACGGGGTCGATGTGGGCGTTTCCGATCATGTGGAGTACGTGGACCGGCATCTGGTTTTCCTCGCCCCTGCTCGTGTGACATCGTTCCCACACGACGGTACGGGCGGGTCACGAACGCGTCAAACGA
>NZ_BAAGYY010000036.1:46922-362088 GCF_054779015.1 Flindersiella endophytica | reverse complement strand
ACGCTGGCTGCGTTGGACGAAGATCGCCCGTATGACCGATACGAACGACTCCGCCCGCCTTGCCAGCCCGGCGCCATGACCGTCCTCGCTATCCGCCGACACTTGCAGGACACCCCCTAGCCGGCGCGCTTGCCGCCGCGAAGGCGCCTGGTCGAGCCGCGTTCGACCAGCGTGGTGCCGACCTTGCTCGCCCGCGGGCGTCCGGGGCTGGCCACTCTCGACAGCAACAGCTGCGCGGCTCGGGCGCCGAGCTCGAACGCGGGCTGCGCCACCGTCGTCACGCCGGGCTGGACCATGCTCATCCACGGCGCGTCGTCGAAGGCCACGAACGAGATGTCGTCGGGGATCCGCAGGCCGAGCGCGCTGATCTGGCGCCAGGTGGCCTCCGCGATCAGGTTGTTGGCCGCGAACACCGCCGTGGGCCGGTTGCGGCCGGACAGCAGGCGTTCGACCGACACCGAGATCTCGTCGGAGTCGAAGCCGCAGTGCAGCACCGACTCCTCGCGCATTGGCAGGCCGGCGGAATCCAGCGCCTGCCGGTAGCCCTTCAGCCGCCCGGCACCGGTGGTCCACACGGTCTCGTCGATCACGAGCGTGATCCGGCGGTGGCCGAGGCCGATCAGGTGCTCGGCCAGGGCCCGCGAGGCGGCCACGTTGTCGACCAGCACGGCGTCGCACTCGCCGCGGCAGAACTGACGGTCGAGCTCGATGACGGGCACGCCCTGCGCCAGCACGAACCTCGTCGCCTCGGCCGAGACCGGCGTCAACAGGACCCCGGCGACCCGCATCGCGAGGAACGTACGCGCCGCGGCGAGCTCTTCGGCGTCGTTTCCGGCGTCGTCGACGAGGACGATGGTGTAGCCGTGCTTGCGCAGCACGTTGCCGGCACCGGCCGCCAGCTCGGCGTAGAACGGGTTGCGCAAGTCGGAGACCAGCAACCCGACGGTGGGCGTGCTCTGCGCCTTCAGGCTGCGAGCGTTCGCGTCCGGGATGTAACCGAGATCTTCGGCGGCCTGCAGCACGCGGTCGCGTACGTCGGGCGCGGCATAGCCGTTGCCGGTAAGGGCTCTGGACGCCGTGGACCTGGACACTCCGGCGCGCGCGGCGACATCGGCCAGTTTCGCGCGGGCCATCCTGAACCTCACATCTCCACAGACACCCGTTAGCCCGGATGGGCAGAATCGCCGTTCATCGTATCCGGACCGTGGCGCGGCAGGTGCGTGGTGCCGTTGCGAGCGCGAACTTCGCCCGGCGTCAGGCCCCAGCGGCGGCGGAACGCCGTGGTGAAGTGTCGGACGTCCGGGTAGCCGCAGGCCCGTGCCACCTCCTTGATCGACCGCGAGCCGTCGACCAGGCGCTGGGAGGCGACCTCCAGCCGGTACCGCGTGAGATAGGCGTGGATCGTGGTGCCGGTGTACTGCCGGAACAGGCGGTTGGCGTGCCGCTCGCTGATGTGGACCTGCGCCACGACGTCGCGGACCGAAACCGGACGGCCGTAGTTGTCCTGGACGTAGCGGCGCATCGTCTCCACGAGCTGCTCGGCCTGCCCGCCCGGCTCGACGTGTGGCGCCGGCGTGAGGGCCGGATGGGCCACGAACGCCCGCGCGGTGTCGACCAGCAACGCCCGCGACAGCGCCGAGGCCATGTCGTCGAAGCCAGACCTCGGGGCGCTCGCCTCGGTGGCCAGCATCTCCAGCAGGGCCGGCACCTCGCCGGCGGCCCGGGACAGCACCGGCGCGCCCGGCGAGCCGAACGCCTCGAGCAGGGGCTGGGCGGCACTGTCGCGCTGCGGGATCAGCGTGAACGCCCAGAAGCAGATGCCCAGCGGATCCGTCTCGTCCGAGACGATCTCGTGGACGTCGCCCGGCCGGGCCAGGAACAGCGTTCCGGTGGCCACCTCGTGCGGGTGGCCACCGGAACGGAACACACCGCTGCCGGAGTAGGCGTAACAGACTTCGTAGAAGGAGTGCAGGTGCAGGTAGTTACGCCACGGGCCGGGGTCGTGCACACCCCAGTAGACGAACTCCGCCCGGTGGCCGCCAACGGACACGGCGATCCGGGCGGAGTTCAGGTTGACGAGCGAGCGGCCATTCATCTCAGGTCACGGTCAGGCCGTGACGGTCCGGCAGGTGGGATCGATTCCACGCAGGATCATCCCCTGTCCGAGCGACCCTGTGTGGGAGTCGTTGGTCGGATAGTCCTCGGGGTCGCGGTACTGCACCAGCCACGTCGTGCGCGCCTCGTTCGTGGAGTTCACGCCCGAGCCGTGGACGGTATGGTAGGAGAAGAACAGCACGTCTCCGGCCTCGGCCTCGCACGGCACCGAGCTCTCCAACGGCCACTCCGAGAACGGCAGGTGCCAGCCGCCGTCCTGCACGTGCTCGATCAGGCCACGCTTGTGGCTGCCCGGCACGACCCGGACACAGCCCTTCTCAAGCGGTGCGTCGTCGAAGTGGAAGATCGCGGCGCCGACCGTGTGGGCGGCGTGCGGGAAGAACGGCGCGTCCTGGTGCATCGGGAACGGCGAGCCCTTCTCCGGTGGCTTGATGAACAGCTTGGTGTGGTGGAGCTGGACGTTCGGCGTCCCCATCAGTGCCGCGGCGACGTCGGTGAAGCGTTCGTCGACCAGCAGCCGGCTGAACGTCGCGGAGTAGAACTGCGCGTCGTGGCAGTGCTTCAGCTCGGTCTGCATCCCGCCCATCGTGATCTCGCGAGCGCTCCCCCACGTCGGATCGACGTCGCGGTTGAGCCGCTTGATCAGGGCGTGGCTCTCCTCGCGGTACTCCTTCGCCTCAGCCTTGTCCAGCAGTCCTTTGACGAGCAGATAACCGTTCTCGCGATAGAAGTCGACGTTCGGTTGCTCCGCCATCGTTTCTCACCCTTCCGGGTCGGTGTTCGAGAAGTCACCTCGACCGTAGGCATGGTCCGGACGGCGATGGCAGGACCTGGACGGACATCATTGTTGACGAAACGGACACGCTTGGCCACGCTGCTAGGAATGAGCTTGGGACCTGACGGACTACACCACCTCGCCCGCGACAACGGCACGTTTCTGATGGTCGCGATGGACCAGCGCGAGTCGCTGCGCGCGATGCTCGCCGACGTGGAAACCCCACAGCGTAAGGCCATCGACGTGCCCGACTCCGAGTTGATCACGTTCAAGCAGGACGTCGCGAACGTGCTCGCTCCGGAGGCCTCCGGCTTCCTCGTCGACCCGGAGTTCGGCACTCCGATCCTGCGTACGCCGATGTCCGGTACTGGCCTGATCGTCGCGGCCGACGCGCTGTCGGCAAGGCCGGGCGAGGTGGTCGGCGACGCGGTATTCGACGAATCGCTGGATCTGTCCGGATTCGCGGACCGCGGCGTCGCAGCCGCGAAGTTGCTCGTGCTGTGGCGCGAGGACGGCGGGGAGCAAGCGCAGGTTGCGCAGTCGGAGAAGTTCGTCGCCGCCTGCCGGGCGGCCGGGTTGATGAGCATCGTGGAAGGCGTCGTGCGGCCACCCACCCCGGATCCGGAGGCGGCGATCCGCTGCGCGGAGGCGCTCGGCGCGACCGGTCCGACGCTGTACAAGGTCGAGGTGCCCTACCACGGCAAGGCGGAACCAGGACGGATCACCGAGGCGGCCTTGCGGCTGACGGCCGTCCTGCCGTGCCCGTGGGTCGTGCTGTCGTCGCACGTCGACCGCGCCGACTTCCCCGCAGCGGTCGAGGCGGCCTGCCGCGGTGGCGCGTCCGGGCTGCTGGCCGGGCGGGCGTTGTGGACGAACGCGCTGACCGCCGCCGACCGCAAGCAGCGCCTGCGTACGGAGTCGGTGCCGTACCTTCGCGAGCTGTCGCGGATCGTCTCCTCGGCCGCCCGGCCGTGGAACGAGGTGGCCGCGTGACGGCACCGACAGGACCAACAACACCGGCCAGACCGACCAGACTGGTCTTCGTCGGCTCGGTCAACACCGACACGATCGCGGTCGTACCCAAGCTGCCGGGCACCGACGAACGGCTGCTGGCGCGCGAGATCGTTCACGGGTTCGGAGGAAACGCAGCCACCGCCGCCGTGGCCGCCGCCCGGCTCGGTGCCGAGGCCGCGTTCATCGGCCCGGTCGCCGACGACGACCAGGGCCGGCAGGTCGAGGTCGCCCTGGCCAGGGAGGGCGTCGACACCAGCGGGCTGGTGACGATCCCGTCGGGTTCTGGCGGCGAGAGCGTCGTGCTGGTGGACGAGTCGTCCGGCACCCGCGCGATCTGCGTGCGCCGCCCACCCGCGTTCACCGTGCCGGCCGATGGTGTGGCCGCCGACCTGGTTCGCGGGGCCGACTGGGTGCACGTCGACTACCTCGGCTGGCCGGTCGTACGCGAGCTGGTGGGTGATCGCCTGCACCGCGTCTCGGTCGATGCCGGCAACGACGTCGAAGGGCTGAGCCTGCGTGGCCTCGGTCTCTACGGCCCGACGATTCCGGCCCTGCGGCGGGCCTACGGCGACCTGCCGCCGGAGGACCTGGTGCGCCAAGCCCAGCTTGCCGGCGCGCTGTGCGTGGTGGCGACCAACGGTGCGGACGGCTGCGTTGCCGTCGACGAAGCCGGAGTGTGCGTCGACGCGGGTGGATTCCCGATCGAGGTGACGAGCTCGCTCGGCGCCGGCGACGTCTTCCACGGCGCGCTGCTGGTCGCGCTGGCCCGCGGCGACTCGTTGCCCGAGGCCATGATCTACGCCAACGGCGCCGCCGCGCTCTCCTGCCGGGCGGTCGACGGGCGTTCCGGCATCCCGGCTGACGAGGAACTGCGCGGCTGGCTCGCCGTACACCGCCAGGACCGCTGAATACACGGACGAATCGGATGTATCGTCCCTACCGGAATCGGCCCGGCGCCATGGAGAAGCGCTCCCACCCCGAACACGCCGGAATCCATCGGCCCGAATGTCCGTCAGCTGGGGCATTCGATGCGATCATGATGTGCCATGGCCGGTGGTGCACGTGCGAGCATCCAAATCAAGGCTGACAGCAAGATCGTCTACAACGTCGTCAGCGACGTGCCGAACATGCCCAAGTGGGCGGCGGAGGTCGAGGAATGCCGGTGGATCGGCGGTGCGAAAGGGCCGGTCGCGGGCGCGAAGTTCAAGGGCATCAACAAGAACGGCGCTTCGCGCTGGTGGACGATCTCGCGGGTCACTGACGCCAAGCCGGGCCGTTCGTTCGCGTGGCGGGTCACCTCGATGGGCTCGCCGATCGCCGACTGGCGCTACCTCATCGACGGCACCGAGGACGGCTGCCAGGTCACCGAGAGCACGACCGACCTGCGCAGCGGATTCTTCCGGATGATCAGCCCGGTGGCGACCGGCGTCTCCGACCGCGACGAGCACAACCTGCGCAACATCGAGGAGACGTTACGCAACCTCAAGGACTACATCGAGTCCGGCAGGTACCGTTCCTGACGTGGATCCCGTCATCCGGCTGCGGGCCGAGACCGGTCCCCGTGGCCGCGAGCATGCCGAGGAGTTCGAGCCCGGCGAGTGCTACACCGAGTCGCTGGTCGAGACGTTCCTGGCCGCCTACACCAAGCCCGGCGACCTCGTCTTCGACCCGTTCGCCGGATCTGGTACGACGCTGGTCGTCGCCGAGCGGATGGGCCGCCGGGCACTGGGCCTGGAGCTGCACGCCGAGCGCGTGGACTACGTCAAGTCCAGGTTGGCCGCCCCCGCCGCGATCCGGCAGGCCGACGCGCTGCGACTGGGCGAGCTCGACCTGCCTCCGATCGACTTCTCGATCACGTCGCCGCCGTACATGACCAGGACCGGGCATCCGGAGAATCCGCTGACCGGCTACCAGACGACGGACGGCGACTACCCCCGCTATCTGGGCGAGATCACCGAGGTCTACCGGCAGCTGCGGCCGCTGCTGCGGACCGACGCGCGGGTCGTGCTGAACGTCGCCAACCTGCGCCACGACGAGGACAGCACCCTGGTCACTCCCCTGGCCTGGGACATCGCCGGCGCGGTGTCGGAGGTGCTGCGGTTCGAGCGCGAGATCGTGATCGACTGGGACGTTCCACTGCCGTGGTTCACCAACGACTACTGCCTGGTCTTCAGGCCGGAATGACCTTCGCCAGCACCGCGCAGATCCTGGCGGTCACCGTCTCGACCGGGCCGTCGGCGTCGACCCGGTGCAAGCTGCCCTTGCCCTCGTAGAAGTCCAGCATCGGCTGGGTCTCGGTGTTGTAGACCTCGATCCGGTGCTCGACGGTGTCGGCGTCGTCGTCCTCGCGGCCGCGTTCGTGCAGGCGGCGGACCAGTTCGTCGTGGGGTACGTCCAGGCAGATGACCGCATCGAGGGCGAGGTCGGACAGCTCCTCGGCCTGCGCGTGATTGCGCGGAATGCCGTCCAGGACGTAGCCACGGCTCGCGTCAGGTGCGTCGATCCGCTCACGCAGCATCGCCAGCACCAGCTCGTCGGGCACCAGGCCGCCGGAGTCCATCGAGGGCTGGGCCGCGCGCCCGAGCTCGGTGCCGTCGTCGACGTTGGCACGCAACAGCTCGCCACTCGACACATGGGGTACGGAGTAGCGCTCCGCGATCCGCTTGCCCTGCGTGCCCTTCCCCGCGCCGGGAGCCCCGACCAGCAAGACCCGCATCAGGCCCCGAGCTCCGTGCGCAGGTCGGCGGGCAGGATCGCCAGGCCCGCCGGCGCCATCCGGCCGGCCGCGTGCAGCGCGCGAACCCGATCCCGGTTGGTCTCGGTCCACGAGCTGCGCGGCCGGCGCGGAGTCCAGCGCAAGGCGTACGACTCGTCGTCGATGCCCTTCTCCAGGCTGTCGATCCAGCCGAAGCACAGGCCTTCCTCGACCGCCTTGGTGTAGTCGATCGACGGCTTACCGGACTTCTTCTTGAAGCGGATCATCCAGATCTCGGTCTTGGTCTGGTGGTTTGCCTCGAGCCAGGCTCGCCACTCCTCCGGCGTGCGAACCAGTACCGTCTCTGTGATCTCCATGTGGACATGATGTCAGGTCAGCAGGTCTCCAGTACGGATCAGCGCAGGATCTGCGCCCGTGCTCGCTCAGTCGTCGTACGCCGGGGTGGAGGCACCGTAGTTGCAGGTGACGTCCTCGTTGACCGGACGATCGTGGAGGATCTGGTGACCTCTGGCCCGGGCGAGGTTCCAGCTGGTCCACTCGCTCAGCTTGTCGCTCGAAGGATCGAGGTCGCTGCTCCACATGATGTCGCGGATGACACAGCTGCGTACGGGCTCGGGCAGCTTGTCGAGCGCAGGAATCGCGTCCGCACCGAGGCCGCTGAGGTAGGACTGGTCGATCTGGTCGACACCGCGCTCGCGGATCGAGCTCTCCGCGATCCGCAGGTCGGGGTTCCAGCCGGCGAACACCAGGAGGCCGACACCGGTGACCGCGACGATCGTACGCGGCAGCCAGTGCGCCGATCCCTTGCGCAGCAGGCGAATCCCTCCGGCGATCAGCACGAGCGCGAACACCGCGGCCAGCCACCAGATCGTCGCGGCCACCTCGGCGCGCAGCCGGGACCAGCCGTACACGTCGACGTAGAGATGGATGCGTTGCATCGCCGATGCCAGCACGACCAGCGTCCAGCCGCAGAGCAGGCCGAGCAGCCCGGCCGCCAGCCAGCGGTCCCGGCCGTTGAACGTCAGCATCCCGGCGACGACGGCGACGATGCCGAGCACGAACACGCTGATCCACACCAGCTGGAAGAAACCCGAGCGGGCGTACTCGGCGTAGGTCATGCCCGCGGTCTCCAGGACGTGGCGCTGCCCGCCGAACAGCACGGAGGCCTGCACCACCACGAACATCGCGAACAGCGCGTTGAGCGCGACCAGCGGGATCAGCCAGACCGCGCGGCTGAGCCGGAACCCGATCGTCGGCGGCTTGGGCTCGGCGACCGGCCGCAGCGCGACCAGCACCACCGCGGCAAGCGACAGTGCGAAGAAACCGAACACGACGATCCGGGCGGGCAGCGTCTCGAGCCAGTCGGCCTGCCAGAGCACCTCGACGTAGCTTTCGAAGACGACATCGGCGGCGGCGAACAGCGAGCCGAACACGAGCAGCAGGACGAGCGTGACCACGGTGCCGACCACGGCCGGCGCGAGCTTCCCGCGGCTGAACGATCGCTTGATCGGGCCGCCGAGGAACCAGGGCAGGTGGAGTGCGGCCAGCGGGACCGAGAACCAGCCCTTGACGATGCCGAGCCAGTGCTTGCCGGTGCCGGCGACCGCCAGCGCGCCGAACGCGGCGGCGGCCAGGACCATCGGCGCCACCATCCACGGGGCGTCGCGGAAGACCACGACCGAGACCAGCAGGTAGGAAATCGCGGCGAACCCGATCGTCCACGGAGTGAGCCGCTTGCGTACGGCAGGCGCGGCAGCCACGCCGACGGCGACCGTGGCGAGGAAGAAGCCGATGCCGGGGTTGGTGAGCGGCCACGCGATCGCGGCTACCAGGCCGACGGCCGCGCTGCGCCACGTGAGCCACTTCGGGCTGTCGGGCAACTTCGGGCGCGGAAAGATCGGCGGCGGTACGTAGTTGGGCGGAGGCGGCGGGAACGGCTGTGGCTGGCCGGGGCCGAATGCGGGCTGCTGCCCTGGCGGAGCGGACCAGGCTGACGGCGCAGCAATGGTCCCACCGCCGGGATTGTTGACAGGATTGCCTACAGGATTGCCTACAGGATTGCCTACAGGATTGGCTGCAATCGCGGCAGCAGGACTCGCAGCAGGACTCGAAACAGGGCTGGCGACCGGATTGTCGACGGGATTGTCGACGGAATCGGCTGCAATCGCGGCAGCCGGATTGTCCGCAAGATTGTCTGCAAGATTGCCGCCAGGATTGTTGACGAGATTGGCACCAGGATTGTTGACGGGATTGCCGCCAGGATTGTTGCCAGGACTGCCGCCAGGACTGCCGCCAGGACTGGCACCAGGACTGGCACCAGGATTGGCGACAATCTCTGCCTCGGGCGCGGTGCTGGCTTCCTTCGCGGGCTGCGGTTCCGGTGTCGGCGCGGGCGAAGGGGGCGTCTCACTCATCAGGATCCTTTCGGGGAGCTCGATGCTCATCTGGCAGCCGGTGCCCGCCTCCGGGCTCGGGGAGTCGGCGACCTGGATCGTTCCGTCGTGCAGTTCGACGATTTCCTTGGTGATCGCCAGCCCCAGCCCGGTGCCGCCGAGGTCTTCGGCGCGGCCGGCGTCGAGCCGGGAGAAGCGTTCGAACACGTGCGTGCGTTCGGCCGCCGGAATGCCCGGGCCCTGGTCGGTGACCGTGAGCCGGACGCCCCGGCCGTTCGGCGCGGCCTCCAGCGTGACCGTTCCGCCTTCGGGGCTGTGGCGCACGGCGTTGTCGAGCAGGTTGGCCAGCGCCTGCGCCAGCAGGTCGGGGTCGGCGCGGACGGCCAGGTCGTCGGGTACGTCGCAGCGCACCTCGACCTCGGAGCGTCCGAGTGCGGACTCGCGGACGGCCTGGTCGCACAGGTCGGCCAGCTCGACGATCTCGGGCTGGATCAGCCTGGCGCCGGACTCCAGCCTGGACAGGTCGAGCAGCTGCTTGACCAGCCGGCCGAGCCGTTCGGTCTGGGCGAGTGCGGTGCCGAGTGTCTGCGGGTCGGGTTCGGAGACCCCGTCGACGAGGTTCTCCAGCACGGCCCGCAGGGCGGCGATCGGAGTTCGCAACTCGTGGCTGACGTTGGCGACGAGCTCGCGGCGTTGCCGGTCGACCTCGGCCAGGTCGCCGGCCATCGCGTTGAACGCGCGGGCCAGCTCCCCCACCTCGTCGCGCGACTCGGCTCGTACCCGCAGGTCGTAGCCGCCCTTGGCGATGCGCTGGGCGCCGGCCACCATGTCGCGCAGGGGTTTGGTCATGCCGCGCGACAGCACCTGCACCATGCTCAGCGCGAGCAGCGTGGCCATGACGACGCGTGCGGGAGCCGGCATGCTGACCAGCCGGCCGCCCTCGTTGACGAGGAACGCGGTGGCGACGGAAGCCACGATGACGACGCCGAGCTTGACCTTGATCCGCCCGAGGCCGTCGAGGATTCCGGCCGGCGCGTCGTCCTCATCCGGCTCGCCGGGTTGGCCGGGCCGGCCTGGTGCGGGAAAGATCACGGCCGCTCCAGGGCGTAGCCCACGCCGTGGACCGTACGCACGACGCCCGGGCCGAGCTTGCGGCGCAGCGCGCGGATGTGGCTGTCGACCGTGCGGGTGGCCGCGACCTGGGTGTAGCCCCAGATGTCGGCCAGCAGGTGCTCGCGTTCGAAGACCTGCCCCGGTCGTTCCGCGAGCCGGTGCAGCAGGTCGAACTCGGTCTTGGTGAGCTGGATCTCGCTGCCGGACACGTAGACCCTGCGTTCGGTCGGGTCGATCGTGACCGCACCGATCCGGATCGCCTCGTCGGTCGCGAGCCGCCCGGCCCGTTCGACCCGGCGCAGCAGGGCGCGGACACGGGCCACCAGCTCGCGCATGCTGAACGGCTTGGCTACGTAGTCGTCGGCCCCGACTCCGAGCCCGACGAGCAGGTCGGTCTCGTCACCCAGCGCGGTGAGCATCAGCACCGGCACCGGCCGGGCGGCCTGGATCCGGCGGCACACCTCGAGCCCATCGAGCCTCGGCAGCATCCGGTCGAGGACCACTAGGTCGGGCTCGGTGCGTTCGTAGGCGATCAGCGCCGCCTGCCCATCCAGCGCGATCCGAACGTCGAACCCCTCGGCCACCAGGCGGTCCCGCACAGCGTGCGCGATCGTCTCGTCATCCTCGACGATCAGTACCCTGGGCTGTGCCTGCGACGAGGCGTTCGAATTGGCCATGGCCGCAGCTTAGGGTCACCGTGTGCAGAGAGTCCCGGCGAAGTTGTGAAGATTTCGCGTAACCGGCTAGACCGCGGAGATCACTGCCAGGTCGCGGTGCTGCCAGCGAACGGACGCCGTGAAGTCGGCGGCTTCCAGCCAGCGCAGCTGCTCGGCCAGCGTGCTCGGGGTGTCCTCGACGCCGTCGATCGGCGTGACCACGTCGGCGGGATCCTCCGGAACGATCAGGTCGGCCAGGACGAACCGCCCACCCGGCGCCACGATCGCCCGGATGCGGTTGAACAGGTCGGCCTTGCCCGGGCCGTCGAGATGGTGCACCGCGAGGGCCGAGATGACCAGGTCGAACATCTGGTTCGGCAGCGGATCCTCCAGCCGGCGCACCTCGAAGCGGGTCTGATACGGACGAAGCGCCCGCCGGGCCGCGTCGAGCATCGGGGCGCTGGAGTCGATACCGAGGTAGTCGGCGCCTGGATGGACGGCGAGCACGCGACGGGCGGTCTCACCGCTGCCGGCGCCGAGGTCCAGGATCTTTCGCGGATACAGCCCCTGGGTCGCTTCCACGACGGCAGACTGCAACTGCTCGTAGTCAGGGATTTCTTCGGCCATCAGGGCGAGGTAAGAATCTGGGTCCCAGGCAAACTGGCTCACCCACTCAAGGGTAGTCGGGCAAAGGCTTGCCTGAAAACCGTTTGATGAGAATGTATGAGGAAGGACAACCTGAGCCATGACATCCGGAATCTTCAACGTCGCGTTCGACTGTGCTGACCCGTACCAGTTGGCGATGTTCTGGAGCAAGGTGACCGGTCACCCTCTCGACGCCGAGGACTCGCCCGGCGATCCGGAGGTCTCGATCACGCTGCCGAGTGGCCTCAACCTGTACTTCCAGCGCGTACCCGAGTCCAAGGCCGGTAAGAACCGCGTCCACGTGTGCTTGCGCCCCCACGGCCGCCAGGCCGACGAAGTGCAACGGCTGCTGGCGATCGGCGCCACGATCGTCGACGATCGGCGGGAGCTGCCCGAACACGGTGGATGGGCCGTGCTGGCCGATCCGGAGGGCAATGAGTTCTGCCTTTTGCGGAAGCCGATGCAACGCCAGGAGTAAATGCCTGGAGCAGTGCCTGAAGCGATGACAACACATTCTTGCGGCAATGTCGCATTCCGGTCGCGTCGCTCCGATGGATTCTGTCGGTGGGCGTCTGGCAGGCTGGAGGGAGCGGCGAGCACAGTGGAGTGGCGCCAAGTCATCCGTCGACCTCGAAGGCTGTCCGCGTGTCAGATTCATCATCTGCCCAAGACCAGCAGGTTTCCACTCCCTCCCGCTCCAGACGCTCGTTGCTTCGCCGGCATCCACTCCTCGCGCTCAAGACCAGCTACGGCTTCATCTACGCCGTCGACGGCGCGCTGCTGCCGTTTCTGTCCGTCCTGCTCGCCCAGCAACACGGCCTCACGCCGTACGAAGTGGGCGTCGTGCTGGCCGTTTCCGGACTCGCGGCCGTTGTCGGGCCGCCGCTTGCCACGCTGCTCGCCGACAGCTTCGGCCGGGTGGACCGGCTGCTCGGCGTCAGCATCCTGCTGTGCGGGGTCTCCCTACTGGCGTTCGGTTTCGTGCACGGCTACTGGTGGGTGCTGATCGTCTACACGATCTACAGCCTGGCCAGGGAGCCCGGCCGCCCGCTGCTGGACGGCGTCTACTTCTCCGCCCGGCACACCGAGCCGGCGGTCGCCGTCAGCAGCTACCACAAGGTACGCATCTGGGGCAGCGCCGGCTTTCTCGTCCCAGGCGTCCTGCTCTACTTCGTGCTCGGCGCCGCGAACGACTCGCTGGCCTCGCTGCCGTTCATCGCGTGCGGCATGACGGTGCTCGGCCTGCTGACCGTTCCGGCGCTGCCGGTGCCGGTGCATCGCTACATCGAACGGGTCCCCCTGCGGCACACCGCGCGCGCCGCCTGGCAGGTGTTCAGCCAGCCGAACCTCGCGGTCTTCGTGCTCGCGATGTTCCTCGTTCAGACCGCTTTCACCGCATACATGGCGTTCTACCCGTTCCAGGTGACGCAGGTCGTCGGGCTGGAGGCGCGTTGGCTCGGGCCGCTGATGGCGCTGGGTGTCGCGCTCGAGGTCTGCTACATGGCGGCGTTCGGGTGGTTCGTACGCAAGCTCGGCTGGCGCTGGTTCATGGTGAGCGGCGTGGTGCTGCAGGCGGTGCGTTCGATCGCGCTGGCGGTCATACCGACAGCGGCCGCGGTGATCGGCGCGCAGCTCGTGCACGGCATGATCATCATCGTCACGCTGGTGGGCACGCGCGCGCTCCTCGACCGGCACGCGACCGAGCGGATTCGCTATACGGTGCAGGGCTTCTACGTGATGTTCGTGTTCGGCGTCAGCCGCATCCTCGGCAACTGGCTCGGCGGCGCCCTCGCCGAGGCCAGCCTCACCGCGATGTTCTGGGCCGTCGCCGCCTGCTGTGTCGCAGCCGCGCTGATGCTGCTGTGGTCGCTGCGCAACGAGTCGAACGACGTGGAGGCCGCTCCAGCGCCGTCCACATCGTAAGACTCAAGTCTTGTTATGCGAGACGTCGCGGTGCTACGGTCGCGCCATGACGTCGAACGCGGCCGTCTACACCCACGGCCACCACGAATCGGTCCTGCGCTCCCACCGGTGGCGCACGGCAGAGAACTCCGCGGCTTACCTCGTGCCGCACCTTCAGCCCGGAATGTCGTTACTGGACGTGGGATCCGGGCCCGGCACGATTACTGTGGACCTCGCCCGGCTGGTCGCCCCAGGCCTGGTGACCGCGTGCGAGGTGACCGCCGAAGCGCTCGCGCTCACCCGCGCCGAGGCCGAGCGGCAGCAGCAGGGCAACCTCGCGTTCGAGGTCGCCGACGTGAACCACCTGCCGTTCGACGACGACACGTTCGACGTCGTGCACGCGCATCAGGTGCTGCAGCATCTGAGCGACCCGGTCAAGGCACTGGCCGAGATGCGCCGCGTCTGCAAGCCGGGCGGCTATGTCGCGGCCCGCGACGGTGACTACGAGGCGTTCACGTGGTTCCCGGCCGTGCCCGAGCTCGACGAGTGGCTGGCGCTGTATCGCAAGCAGGCCAGGGCGAACGGCGGCGAGCCGGATGCCGGCCGGCGGCTGGTGTCGTGGGCGAAGGCCGCCGGCTTCACCCAGGTGACCGGCGGCGCGTCGGTGTGGTGCTTCGCCACTCCGGAGGATCGCGCCTGGTGGGGCGAGTCGTGGGCCGAGCGGATCGTGTCGTCCTCACTCGCCAGGCAGGCCGTCGAAGCCGGCGAGGCCACGACCGCCGACCTGCGGCGGATCTCCGGTGGCTGGCTCACCTGGGTCGCCGCCGACGACGGCTGGTTCGCCACCCTGCACGGTGAGATCCTCTGCCAGGCTTGACGATCCGCAGCATCAACGGGCGAGGCCGCGCCGCAGCACGAACGTCGCCAGCAGCAGGCAGGCGAGGTCGAACAGCAGCAGCGCGGCCGTCGCTCGGCCCAGCAGTGACCACGACCAGCCGTCCAGCCCAAGGCTGCGAACCGCATCGATCGCGTACGTCATCGGGTTGAACCGCGCCATCGCGCGCAGCCAGTCCGGCATCAGGCTCAGCGGCACCAGCGCGCTGCTGACGAACGTCAACGGCAGCCCGGCGAACCCCGTGATGGTGAAGAAGTCGGCGTGGTTCTTGAGCGCGAACGCCAGCGTCATCGACAGCGACGTGATGCCGGCGCCGAACAGCGCACCGATCAGCAGGCTGCCGGCGATGCCCGGCAGGCCGCTGGCGTACCGGACACCGAGTGCGTACGCGGCCAGCAGGATCACCACGCTCTGGACGCAGCTCAGCCCGACGACGTAGCAGAACCTGCTTGTCACGAAGGAGATCCGGTGTACGGGTGCGGCGAACAGCCGGACCAGGAGCCCGCTCTCGCGATCGAACAGCAGTTCCACTCCCCCGACGATCGACGCGTTGAAGATGGTCATCACGACCGCGCCCGCGGTCATGAACCGGAGGTAGTCGCCGCCCGGAATCGACGCCTGCGCGGCCATCCGCGACAGCAGGTGGCCGAAGAGCAGCAGCCAGATCACCGGCTGCACGATCGCGCCGACCATCGCGAACGGCTCCCGGCGAAGCCTCGCCAGCCAGCGTCCGAGCAGCGCACGGTGCTCGCGCCAGACCTGCACGGCAACGGGGACAGGGCCAGGGACGGCAACGGGGTTACCGGCGGTCGTACTCACAGCTCACTCCCCGCTCCGGTCAGGGTCAGGTAGACCTCGTCGAGGCTGCCCAGGCCGTACTCACTCTTCAGCTCGACGGGAGCGCCGATCGCGTTGATCCGCCCGTGATCGATCACCGCCACCCGGTCGCACAGCGCGTCCGCCTCGTCGAGGTAGTGCGTGGTCAGCAGGATGGTCGTGCCCTGTTCGCGGACCCGGCGGACGTGCTCCCAGAGCCTGCGCCGGGCCGCGATGTCGAGGCCGAGCGTGGGCTCGTCGAGGAACAGGACAGCGGGCCGGTGCACCAGGCCCATTGCGAGCTCCAGCCTGCGGCGCATGCCGCCGGAGTAGTCACGGACGAGCCGGTCGGCGTCGGCGGCCAGGTCGACGAGCCCGAGCAACTCGTCGGCTCGCTCGCGGCTCTCGCGCCGCCCGAGGTGGTGCAGGCCGGCGATGAACCGCAGGTTCTCCCGTGCGGTCAGCTGCGGATCGACCGCCCGTTCCTGCGGCACCCAGCCGACCGAGCGCCGGACGGCCTCGCGCTCGTTCCGTACGTCGAACCCCGCGACGTAGGCCCGGCCGGCGGTCGGCCTGAGCAGCGTCAACAGGATCTTGATCGTGGTGGTCTTGCCCGCACCGTTCGGGCCGAGCAGGCCGAACACCTCGCCCTTGGCCACGGCGAAGCTCACACCGGCCAAGGCGTTGGTGGCACCGAACCGGTGCACGAGGTCGTCAACAAGGATGGCGTTCACGGCTACTATGCTAGCAACCTAGCCGAAGAACTCCAGTGCGCGCTCGAGTACCGCCTCCGGCTGCTGGTCGACGAGGAAATGGGCCGCACCCGCGATCGTCTCGACCCGCAGGTCGTCCGCGTACGGCTCGTACCCACCCATGAACTCGGCCCGGACGACGGGATCCTCGGCCCCGATCAGGAGCCGGGTCGGTGTCGTGAGCCGGGTGTCGCGGTAGGCGCCGCCGATGATCCGCCTGCCCTCGGGCTGGATGAACCCTCGATACAGTGCCGCGGCGGCCCGCGTGCGCGCGGGCTCGCGCATCCGGGCCAGGAAGATCTCGAGGTCCGCCTCCGAGCAGGTGGGCCGGCCTGCGGCGCGCTCGCCCAGCAGGTGGCGAGCGAGCGGCTGCCTCCCCGAGCCCAGCAGGCGGGGACCGAGGCCGGGCGTGACGATCGCGAACTGGAACCACATCCGCCACATCGCCGGGAGCATGCGGTGGTCGAACCTCAGGTACGGATGCGGGATCGCACAGCTGATGTAGCGGCCGACCCGTTCCGGATGGCGCAGGCAGAGCAGAAAGCCGAGGATCGCTCCCCAGTCGTGTGCGAGCACGTGGACGCGGTCGAGCCCACGCGCGTCCAGCAGTCCGATCACGTCGGCGAGCAGTTGCTCGCGGTTGTATCCGCCGGCCGGAGCGTCGGTCCAGCCGGCGCCGCGCAGGTCCGGGCAGATCACGCGGTGGTGCTCGGCCAGCCCGGGGATCACGGCACGCCATTCCCACCAGTGCTGGGGAAATCCGTGCAGCAGCAGGACCGGCTCGACTGTGCTGCCTGCTGTGCTGACTTCTGGGCCGGCCTCGACGACGTGCATGCGCAGTCCTGGAAGTTCGATGTCGTGGTGCTCGACTCCGTCGAGCGCCGGAAGTG
This sequence comes from Flindersiella endophytica, assembly GCF_054779015.1. Lineage (NCBI taxonomy): Bacteria > Bacillati > Actinomycetota > Actinomycetes > Propionibacteriales > Nocardioidaceae > Flindersiella > Flindersiella endophytica. The sequence goes on along the minus strand of NZ_BAAGYY010000036.1, from coordinate 345,406 downwards.
CGGTGGTGCCTGACATGGCAGCACGGTACTACGTTCGTAGTGCTTTGGCACTACGTTTATAGTATCCCGTCGTGAAGTCCACGAAGATCCGCGCGCTCGAGGCCGCTGTCGACCTGGTCGGAAGCCAGGGGCTGCGTGCTCTCACCCACGCGCGCGTCGACGCGCGCGCCGGACTGCCGAAAGGCTCGACGTCCAACCACTTCCGGACCCGGGCGGCGCTGCTCGGCGGCGTCCTGGACTGGATCCTGGAACGCGAGCTGCCGCAGGTGGACACCGCGTTGGCACCGGCCTCCGCCGGCGAGCTCGTCGACGGCCTGTGCGAGGTGCTGGACTACCTCACGGGCGTCAACCGGCCCGCCACGACCGCGCGACTGGCCCTGTTCCTGGAAGCCGGCCACGACGAGCAGCTGCGTACGGCCGTGTCGCGTGGCCGGGCGCTGATGGAGGCCGCCGCCGTGTCCATGCTGGCCAGGTTGGGCGCGGCCGACCCCGTCACCGCGGCCGGCGCGATCGCCGCCTGTTCCGAAGGGCTGATCCTGCACCGCATCGCCCGCCACGACGAGACCGACCCACGCCCGATCTACGAGCTACTCGTCCGTGCCGCGTTCGCTCCCGGCCAGTCGCAGTGAGACCCGTTCGGTAGCCGGACTGGTCGCGTCGATCTCGACCCGGACGCTCTCGCCGACCGCCAGCACCTCGCCTGGATGACTGATCGGATGACCGACTGGTTGACTGGCGTCGCGGCACCTTGGCCACCAGTACGCGCGAACGCTGCTGGTCGACCTCGGCGACGACGCACTCCACTTCCTCACCGATCAGCTCGCCGCCGGCCGGCCGGCGTTCGGCCTGTCCGGGCAGCAGCAGAACCGCAGGCATGCCGATATCCACTGTGTACAAGGGCGTTCCGCCGAGCTGGCCGGTCACCTTCGCCGTCACGAGCTGGTCGGTGCCCGCCAGTCGCAGCGCTTCCTCCATGGTCCTGATCCGCAATGTCCCTCCTCTGACGAGTTCTTCGACGAGTTGGACCCGCAACGCCGCGAGCCCGCGATGGACATGCCGGGCAACCGATCCCGGGCTGATCTCCAGGACCCTGGCAACCTCCGCCTGCGTGAGGCCGGCCAGATAGTGCAGGGCCACCGTCTCGCGCTGACGCCGGGGCAGCTCCCGTAACGCCTGCGTCAGCGTGAGCCGCAACGTCAAGCCGTCCTGAACGTCGGCGACCGGTGGGAAATGGTCACCGGCCAGGTCGGCCGGCCGCTCCTTGCCGCGTACGCGGTCGATCGCCAGGTTGGTGGTGACTCGCAGCACCCGGGTGAACGACTCGGTGCAGGTCGTGTGCATCTCCATCAATCATCTACACGGCACAGCACGCCGCTTTCTTGACATCGAGGATTCCGTTTCTGGCCACCAGCGGGGGCGTTCTGTCGCCGAGCGGGATCGCGTATGGTCGGCCGGGTGAATCAGCAGCTGTGGTCCGACGTCGACCAGTACTTCACCGATGCCCTGATACCCGCCGATCCCGCGCTCGAGGGCGCGCTCGCAGCCAGTGCCGAGGCCGGACTGCCCACCATCAGCGTCGCGCCCAACCAGGGCAAGCTGCTGCAGCTGCTGGCCCGCATCCAGGGCGCTCGTTCGATCCTCGAGATCGGAACGCTCGGCGGCTACAGCACGATCTGGCTGGCTCGCGCGCTCCCGGACGGCGGCCGGCTGATCACGCTGGAGGCCGACCCGAAGCATGCCGAGGTCGCGGGCTCCAACATCGCGGCAGCCGGGCTCGCCGATCGCGTCGACCTGCGAGTCGGACCGGCCCTCGACACGCTGCCGAAGGTGGACGCGGAAGGTGCCGGTCCGTTCGACTTCATCTTCATCGACGCCGACAAAGCCAGCATTCCGGACTATTTCGACTGGGCGCTGAAGCTCTCGCGGCCTGGAACCGTCGTGGTCATCGACAACGTCGTACGCGGTGGAGGCGTTGTTCAAGCCGACAGTCAGAGCGCTGATGTGCAGGGCATCCGGCGACTGCACGATCAGCTGAAATCCGAGCCACGAGTAGACGCGACCACCCTGCAAACGGTCGGAAGCAAGGGATGGGACGGTTTGACCATCGCGGTAATAAATGGGGGCTAACCTGGGGCGCGTGGCCCTCCCTCAGTCCGATGGCTTGACCGATCAGGTCTCGCCATCCATCCATCGCGCGATCGCGGACATCAACCGCTCCTATGGCGCGCAGCTGGCGCTCCGGTCGAGGTTTTCCGGTGGCCTGCAAGGTGGGGCCTATCTGCTCGAAGACCCTGACGGCCGGGTCGCGGTCCTGAAATGGTTCCCGGACGCGCGCCGGCTGCAGGAGCTGCAACGAGTCGCGCAAGCCGTCGAGTCGGTCCGTTCGGTCGGCTACCCCACCCCTGCCTGGCTGGTTGTCGGGGCCACCGACGAAGGCGTCTATCAGCTGACCAAATACACGCCAGGTGAGCCCGCCACACCGCTGACTCTGCACAACGCGACGCAACTGGTCGGCATCCTGGAGCAGCAGGCCGGGCTGAATCCGCTGCCCGAACGCGACTGGTCGGAATACGTCACGGCGACCGTGCTCGACTCCCCCGCCTATGGCTCGCGCAAGACGCTGGAGGGTCTCGGCCAGCCGGGACTCATGCTGATCGATCATTACCACTGGCTGCTCGGCCGGCTCGGCCCGACCGCGTTGCCGTCGACCGACCTGGTGCACGGCGACTTCAACAGCTGCAACGTGCTCATTCACAACCGGCGAATCAGCGGCGTCATCGACATCGAGGCGCTGGGCAGCGGGAGCCGGGTGATCGACTACGCCTGGCTGCTGCGCGAGGCCTGGATGGAGGGCGCCGGCCAGCCCGACCAGTGGGCCACGCTCGCGATGATCCGCACGGCCGCGGAGGCGGTCGCGGGCCCGTCGGCGCTCGCGTTGTGCGTCGCGGCGACGGCCTTCGACATCGCTGTGTGGACCAGCAACACCGAGCCAGCCGATCTCTCGCGGGTGCTCGACCGCCTGCACCAGCTGGCCGACTACCTCGCCCGCCCGGCCTGAGCCGGCACACGCTCCTTGTCCGCCTGCGGCAGGCCGGTGCTCAGCCGGCCCGCTTCGCGGTCCGCCATTCGGATGCGAGCACGGACCAGATCTCCGAGGTGAGCCGGGTTCCCCGGTGCGGGTAGTTCTCCCGCAGCACGCCTTCCTTCTGCATGCCGAGCCGCCGGGCGACGGCGATGCTGGCCTGGTTGTCGGTGGCGGCCACCCACTCGACGCGATGGAAGCCGCGTTCCTCGATCGCCCAGTCGATGATCGCGCGGGCGGCCCGGGTGACCAGGCCCCGGCCGACCGCTGCCGGCTCCAGCCAGCAGCCCGCCTCGGCGCTGCTGCGTACGACGTCCATCACCCGGAACAGCACACCGCCAACCAGCTTGCCGTCGGCCCAGATGCCCCAGATCCGGCCGGTGTCGGCCGCGGTCTTGTCGGCGTAGCTCTGGAGGTAGGCGCGACTGGACGCCAGGTCGCTGACCGCGTCGGCCAGCCCGATGTAGCGGCTCACCTGTTCGCGCGCCCGGTCCATGTGGGTCAGGAACTCCTCGGCCTGCCACGGCTCGAGCGGGCGCAGCTCCGCGCCGTCGTCACCCAGTGATCTCGCCAGCATTTTCGTCGTCCTCCAAAGCCTGCGGCCGAACCGGCCTATCCAACGTCCCTGCGGCGGATGCCGGCCAGGCCGGCCGCGACCAGGGCACTGGCCAGCGCCAGCAGCACCACGATCGGTCCGGGTGTGAGCGGCACACCGAGCAGGACGCGAGGGATGTGGGTGAACGGCGACAGGTCCAGCAGCGCCTGGCTGACCTGACCGAACTCGAACGCCAGCTCCAGCAACAGGAACACCACGAGCAGCGCCCAGCTTACCGCCGTCGCCAACCGCGGCAGGAATCCCTGCAGCGCAAGGGCGATCGCGGCCACGACCCACACGGCCGGCAGCCAGAGCAGCGCGCTGCCCAGCAGGGCCGGCAGCTGCTCTCCGACGGCGTGCGTGGCGAGCCCGTATGCCAGGCCGGCGAACATGCCGGCCGCGCCCAGCAGCACCGCGGGCCCGAGCAGCGCGAACACCAGATGCGCGGCGACCCAGCGGATCCGGTTGGGCGCGGTGGCGAGCAGCAGTTCGGCGAGCCCGCTCTGCTCCTCTGTGCGCAGGCGCAGTGCGGTGAGGATCGCGTACCCGGCCGCGGCCTGGCTCAGGACCAGCGAGCTGAACGTGAACAGCGCGTCGGCACCGGAGAACAGGCCACCCAGCTGGTCGGTCGCCCCGAGCGTCGCGACGCCGAGCAGGAGCCCGACCACGGCGTAGGCGGCCGTCCACGCCAGCAGGCTCGCCCGATGCGTACGCCAGGCCAGTGCGAACGCGGTCCGCAGGCCCGGCGCACCCGCCGGAGGTCCGAGCTGGGCGGGCAACAGGCCGGCCGCGAGGTCGCGCCGGCCGGCCAGTGCGAAGGCGGCCGCACACACGACGCCGGCCAACCCGGCGAACAGCCCGAGCACCCACCAGCGGTCGCCGGTGTAGGCGCGGGTGAGCCTCGCCCACCCGAACGGCGACAGCCACGCCGGCCAAGCCTCGCCGCGCGCGTCGCCAGCTGCCCTGAGCAGGAAGAGGAATCCCAGCGCACCGAACGCGACACCGCGCGCCGTGCCCGCGCTCGCCGTCAGCTGCGCGGCGACCGCGGCCACCGAAGCCGAGGCGATGCCGACACCGGCCGCCGAGAGCCCGAGCACGAAGCCGCCGGCCGGCGGCAGTCCGGTGGACGCCAGACCACCCGCCAGCAGCAGTCCCGCGAGCAGGTTGGAGGCGAACACCACCGCCAGGACAGCCGTCAGGCTCGCAGGCCGCCCGACGACGGTCGATCCGAGCAGCTCGCGCCGTCCGGTCTCCTCCTCGACGCGGGTGTGCCGGATCACGATCAGCAGGCTCGCGATCGCGAAGATCAGCGTGCTCGACATGCCCGCACCCCAGGCCGTGACGCCGCCGAGCGTGGGCGCGTAGACGATTCCCCGCATGGCGACCTGCGCCGGGTTGCTCATCGCGTCGTCGGCGTACTGCCGTAGTGCTTCTGCCGTCGGATAGAGGTCGCCGGCCCCCGACGCCAGTCCGAGCGGCACGAGCGCCGCGACCGCGATCCACACCGGAAGCACCAGCCGGTCTCGGCGCAGGACGAGCCGGACCAGGCCACCGGTTCCCGCAAGTGTCCCGCTCATCGGTTGGTCCCCTCACCTTTGCCGTGCCGCTCCAATCCGGTGCGTGCCTGGCTGGTCAGGTCCGCTCCGAAGAGGTCGGGCGAGACGATCGACAGCAGCGCACTGCCGATCCGTGGCAGCGATCCGGGCGAGAACGCGTCAGCGCCGAACGCCCGCGACAGGTGCTCGTGCAGTACGTACACACCCAGCCGCATCGCGACGAACACCGCGGCCTCGCCGCGCGGGTCGGCCGAGGGCGTGTGCTCGGCGAGGAACGACTCGGTCGTCGTGACCAGCTCGTCGTAGAGGGCGGCCGCACCCGGCGTGCCGTCGGCCAGGGCCCGGCCGAGATAGCGGAGTACGGGCGGCGCGAGCTGGTGCGCCTCGGCGACGTACGCGGGCTCGGACAGCTGCTGCTCGTCCACAGCCAGGGTGATCTGCTTGCGGACGAACGCCAGCACGTACGCGTCGCAGGCGTCGAGCAGCCCGGCCTTGCTGCCGAAGTGGTGCTGCACCAGCCCCAGCGAAACGCCCGCACGGTCAGCGATCGCCCGCATCGTCGCGCCCTTGCTGCCGTGCTCGGCGAAGTGCTCCAGAGCCGCATCCCGGATCCGGGCCTTGGCGGTGAGGTCGTCAGCGGGTCGCATCCACGACCTCCAATACAATTGTATGGCTCACAAGTCATCTGTATAGCATGGGTATGCGCAGGGCAAACGAAAAGGGCGCCGATCGGCTACCGGCGCCCGTGCGGGTGGAAGGAGAGGTCAGGTGGAGCGGGTCAGTCGACGTGGAGCGTCTCGCGGTACTCCCGCCAGCGCTCGAGCATCGCCGGGAGTTCCTTGGCGACGAAGTCGAAGAACGCTGTCGTCTCGATCAGGCGCTTGCCACCAGGCGTCTCGGGTCCGAGGATGTCGATCCCCTCGCGCATGCGGTCCGCCCAGCGGCCCATCAGCCGCTCGCGGTCGACGATCGTCTCGAACCAGAGGTTGCTGTGCAGGGCGTAGAGGTCACGCCGTGAGCCGGGCTCGCGTTCGCGATGCAGCATGCCGGCCTGCTCCAGATAGCGCACCGCGCCTGAGATCGCCGCCGGTGACGCCTTCAGCCGCCTGGCCAGCTCGGCGGCGGTCAGCCGTCCCTCTTCCGAGACCACGAGTGCCGCGAACACCCGTGCGCCCATCCGGTTGGTGCCCATCTCGACAAGTGCGCCGGCCAGTCGTTCGACGTAGCGTTCGACCTCGGTCGGGTCGCGTTGTGATTCTGGTCTCGTTCCGGGTGCCGGCGGCGACCCGGACCCTGTTCTCCCTGGCATGGCGCCCATCCTCCCTGATTGATTTAGTGTTCACTAGATTCACAAGTTTATGAATGAAGTGTACAGTGAGGTCTCATGACATCTGCCATTTCCGTCCAGGGCCTGTCCAAGTCATTTGGGCGGACCAAGGCTCTCGACGGTCTCGACCTCACCGTGAGCACGGGCGAGGTCCACGGCTTCCTCGGGCCCAACGGCGCCGGGAAGACCACGACGATCCGCGTCCTCCTCGGCCTGCTGCGTGCCGACGGAGGCACCGCGAGCCTGCTCGGGGGTGACCCGTGGAACGACGCCGTCGCACTTCATCGGCGGCTCGCCTACGTCCCCGGTGACGTCACGCTGTGGCCCAACCTGTCCGGCGGCGAGGTCATCGACCTGCTCGGCCGGCTGCGTGGTGGACTCAACCCGAAGCGCCGCGCCGACCTGCTCGAGCGCTTCGACCTCGACCCGCGCAAGAAGGGCCGCACCTACTCCAAGGGCAACCGGCAGAAGGTCGCTCTGATCGCCGCGCTGGCCTCCGATGTCGAGCTGCTGATGCTCGACGAGCCGACCTCCGGCCTCGACCCGCTGATGGAAGAGGTCTTCCGCGACGTCATCGAGGAGGAACGCCGGGCCGGCCGGACCGTCCTGCTCTCCAGCCACATCCTCGCCGAGGTCGAGGCGTTGTGCGACCGGGTGACGATCATCCGGCAGGGCAAGGCGGTCGAGAGCGGAACGCTCTCCGAGCTGCGGCACCTCACGCGTACCTCCATCCAGGCCGAGCTGGCCGCACCGGCCAACGGGCTGGCGAACCTGCCCGGCGTCCACGACCTTCAGATCGACGGCAACCGGGTGCGCTGCGAGGTCGACACCACCGAGCTCGACGCCGTGCTGCGCCAGCTGACCGCGGCCGGCGTACGCAGCCTGGTGAGCCAGCCGCCGACGCTGGAAGAGCTGTTCCTGCGGCACTACTCCGACGAGCTGGCCGGAAATCAGCACGGCAACCACAACAGCAACCACGCGGGGGCGTCGCGATGAACGCTCTTGCCGGAACCGGCGGACTCGTACGCCTCGCGCTGCGCCGCGACCGGATCCTGCTGCCGGTGTGGATCGTCATCTTCGCCGGCATCGCGGTCGGGTCGGCCCAGGCCTCGATCGAGCTCTTCCCGACGGTGCAGTCGAGGGTCGACGCCGCGTTGGCGGTCAACAACGCGCCCGCGCTGGTCGCGTTGTACGGCCGGGTCTACGACCCCACGTCGCTCGGCGCGGTGTCGATGATCAAGATGATCGCCTTGTACGCCTTGTTCCTCGGCGTCCTGGCCATCTTCACCGTCACCCGGCACACCCGCGCCGAAGAGGACGCCGGCCGGCTGGAGCTGGTCGGCGCCGGCGTCGTCGGGCGTTACGCGGCGCTGACGGCGGCTCTCGCCGTCTCCTACAGCACCGCGATCGTCATCGGGCTGATCGTCGCGCTCGGCCTGACCGGCGTCGGGCTCCCGGCCGGCGGCTCGTTCGCGTTCGGCGCGATGTGGGCGATGGTGGCGTGCACGTTCGCCTCGATCGCGGCCATCGCGGCGCAGATCACCCAGAACGCCCGCTCTGCCAACGGCATCGCCGCGGGTGCGCTGGCCGTCGCGTTCGTGCTGCGGGCCGTCGGCGACACCTCGGGGCCGGAGTGGCTGTCGTGGCTGTCGCCGTCCGGTTGGGGTGTGGCGGTGCGCCCGTTCGCCGGCGACCGCTGGTGGGTGCTGCTGATCCCACTGGGCTTCGTCGCCCTGATGACCGCCGGTGCGTACGCGTTGGCGGGCCGCCGTGACCTGGGTGCCGGACTGCTGGCCGAGCGGCCTGGACCCTCCCGCGCGGCCGGCTGGCTGGGCACGCCCCTCGGTCTTGCCTGGCGGCTACAACGTGGTGCGTTTATCGCCTGGACGATCGGCTTCGCGTTCGGCGGGCTGCTGCTCGGCAACATCGCCGCCAGCATCGGCGGCATGCTGGACGACAACCCGCGCTTCCGCGAGATCCTGCAGACGATGGGTGGCACCGACGGCATCACCGACGGTTTCTTCTCCGCCGTTCTCGGGATCATGGGTGTCCTGGCCTCCGCCTACGGTGTCCAGGCGGCACTGCGACTGCGTTCGGACGAAGCCGGGCAACTGGCCGAGCCCGTGCTTACCGCGGCCGTACGCCGGAACCGATGGACGGCGAGCCACCTGCTGATCGCGTTCGCCGGCACGGCGTGGTTGGTGCTCGTGATGGGCGTGTTCGCGGGTTTCGCCCACGGCGTGCAGACCGACGACCTGGCCGGCGCGTTCGAACGCGTCGTCGGCGCCGCACTCGTCCAGATTCCCGCGACCTGGGTGCTGGTGGGCATCGTCGCCGCGCTGTTCGGGCTGGTGCCACGGTGGAGCTCGCTGGCGTGGGTGTTCCTGGTGTTCTTCCTGCTGCTGGGCGAGTTCGGGTCGTTGTTCAAGCTCAACCAGGCCGTGCTCGACATCTCGCCGTACGCGCACGTGCCGAATCTGCCAGGAGGTGAGCTCGCGATCGCCCCGCTGGCCTGGCTGACCGGCGTGGCCGTCGTGCTGACCGCGGCGGGCCTGGCCGGCTTCCGGCGGCGCGACATCGGGTGACCTAAGCTCCGAACTGTGCTGAGCGAGGTCGTCGATGTCCTGCTGTGCCCCGTGTGCGACCGCGGGCTGGCCCTTGCCGAGGGCTCGCTGCGGTGCGACACGGGGCACAGCTTCGACGTGGCCCGGCAGGGGTACGTCAACCTGCTGCCGGGCGGTGGCTCCACCGGCACGGCCGACACCGCCGACATGGTGCGCTGCCGGTCGGAGTTCCTCGGTGCTGGGCACTACGCGCCGCTGACGTCGGCTCTGGCGTCACACGCGCGCGACGGGCTGGTGCTCGACGCGGGAGCTGGCACCGGTCACTACCTCGCCGCCGTGCTCGATCGGGCCGGTGGTGCGACCGGGCTGGCACTCGACCTCTCGAAGTACGCCGCGCGGCGGGCCGCCAAGGCGCATCCGCGGGCGATGGCCGCCGTCGCCGACAGTTGGGCCCGGCTGCCGGTCGCCGATCAGGCGGTATCGCTTGTCCTGAACGTGTTCGCGCCCCGGAACGGACCGGAGTTCGCACGTGTGCTGCGGCCGGACGGCGTGCTGCTCGTGGTCACCCCGACCGGCCGGCACCTGGCCGAGCTGGTCTCCCAGCTGGACCTGCTCAGCGTCGACGCGGCCAAGCAGGACCGGCTGGACGCGGCGCTGGGCCGCTGGTTCGAGCCTCTGGGCAAGCAGGAGGTGGAGTTCGGGCTCACGCTGTCGGAGGCCGACGTGCGCAACCTCGTCCTGATGGGCCCGTCGGCCCACCATCTCTCCCCCGACGATCTGACCGAACGCCTTGCGGAGTTGGGATTTCCGTACTCAGCGACCGTCAGCTGCACGCTGTCGAGCTACCGGCCGGCGTAGAACTTCTCCAGCTCCTGCGTACGTTCGGCGGACCAGCACTCGGTGCTGCCCTTGATGTGCTTGGCCAGCAGCTCCAGGTGCGTGTGCCATGCGGCCAGCGCCGTGACGCGACGGGTGGCGTGCTCGGCCGGCACGGTCTGGGTGAGCGTGAGGCGGGTGCCACCGGGGCCGGCCTTGAACTCCCAGCGCACCAGGCCGGCGTCCTTGCCGTCGGCCTGCCAGGCGTACTCCAGCAGCTTGCCGGTCTCACCCCACAACGTCTTGGCCGGCAGCTCCAGGTCGACCGCGGTGACCTGGCCGGGCTGGACGTAGTCGTCGGCGCGGAACCCGCGTGGCGGCTGCTCTCCGACCCGGGGGTCGGCGCCCTCCGCGCTGGTGAGCAGCTTCCATGCCTCGTCGACGGGCAGGGTGAAGACCCGCTCGAAACGTACGGTGCCGTCGGGATCGACGCTGCCCTCGAGCAGGCCGAACGCCTCGACATAGGCCTCGTGCCTGTCCTTCCAGGCGTCCATGGTCCAGTCGATCTCAGTGCCGTCGAGCGACTGCTCCAGGCCGTCGAGGCAGAGGTCCCAGCCGGAGGCGAAGCTCGCCGAGCCCGCACGGTCGTCGAAGATGTGGGTGAACGTCAGCAGGCACCCGTCACCGTCGGGCTGGATCTCGAACCGCATCGTCTCCTCGTTCGCTACGTGCGCCCAGCGGTGCGGCGGCTCCCACTCGGTGATCGTGCCGGTCATCTCCGGCTCGCCGTCCGCGCCGAGCCAGTGGATGTCGCCGCCCTCCCGGAAGTCGGCCCGGATCGGGCTCGGGAACCAGTGCGTGAGCTCGTCCGGCTCGGTGATCGCCCGCCAGACCTTCGCGACCGGGTGCGCGAGCTTGCGTTCGAAACGCAGCACGCAACGCCCGTCCGCGGTCCGTAGGGTGCCGTTCATTGGTGCTCCTTCGTAGCGGAATCGGGGTCGGAGTCGTCTGTGTGGTCCAGCTCGTCGAGGCGGCGCTCCAGCCGATCGAGGCTGTGCTCCCACAACCGCCGGTACGGCTCGAGCCAGGTGTCGATCTCCGCCAACGGCTCCGGCGCGATCTCGTACCACCGCCGCTGCGCGTCCTGGCGTACCCGCACCAACCCGGCGTCGCGCAGCACCCGTAGATGCTTCGACGTGCCGGGCTGGCTGATGCCGAGCTGCTCGACCAACTCCCCGACCGCCCTGGGCCGTTCCAGCAGCAGGTCGAGGATGCGTCGTCGGGTCGGCTCGGCCAGAACCTCGAAAGTGGATGCCACGCCAGGAATATAACGCATCCGGCATATTGCTGGCAAGGCATGTGCCTGCGAGTGTTCGGAAGCCGGCGGCCTCGAACGATGATGAGGTATGAGCTTCCCCGAGCACCCGCCGGAACCCGATGACCCGGTGCGGCGGTCGCCTGGCTGGTCGGCATCGCCCGGCACAAGCTCGTCGACCACTGGCGTCGGCTCGAGCGGGAGCGACGGACGATCGCGCTGCTGGATGCCGGTCCGCCCGAGCCCGACGATCCGTGGGACGAGGTCCTCGAGGCACAACGCGCGCACGCGGTCCTCGCCCAGCTCTCGCCGCCGCAACGGCTGGCGCTCACGCTGCGATATCTCGACGGCCTGCCCGTCGCGGAGGTCGCCGCACATCTCGGCCGGAGCCTGCACGCGACCGAGACCCTGCTGGTCCGTTCGCGGGCGGCCTTTCGCCGGATCTACCAGGAAGGGGACGACAGCCATGACGCCTGACCCCTTCGACGGCCTCTACCTGCCGATCGTCCCGATGCGGCCGCGGGAGGAGTTCGTGACCGCGCTACGACGCCGGGCTCACGCCGAGCTCGGGCTCGCACTCGAAGGAGACGCCATGTCCACCACAACCGCGCCCGTACGCCACGTCGACTTCGCACTGCACTACCGGGACGCGACCGCCGCCGTCCGCTGGCTCGTCGACGTGCTGGGGCTGGCCGAGGAGTGGCGGTATCCGGAGTCTGGCCCGGTCCAGCACGCCTCGCTGCGCTGGGGATCGGGCAGCGTTTCGGTCAACTACAAGCACGGGATCTACGAGTCACTCGGCCCGACGTACGTTCTGCTCGCCGTTCCCAGCGGCGACGAGCTGACGGCGGTCTACGACCGGGCCGTCGCCGCCGGCGCGGCGGTCGTCGAGCCGGTCGGTGACAGCTGGGACGGCGGCAGCCGCCAGTTCGTCGTTCGTGATCCGGAGGGCAATCTCTGGCAGCTGTCCGCCCCGCGCGGGTAGCGGCCGGCGCTACGCCGGGGCCGGCGTGCGGCGAGCCGCCACCGCGGCAGCGGTCTCCTCGGCGATCAGGTCGGCGTTGATGGCGGCACCCGCCTTCACGCCCGCTGCGGCGGAGCCGATCACCTGTTCGGCCAGGTTCGTGGCGTTGCCGGCCACCCAGACGCCGGGTACGGCCGTCCGGCCGGTCGGGTCGACGGCCGGGATGTGGGTGCCGACCACGAACTGGCCCATCATCGTGAAATCCTCGGCTTGGAGGCCGATCCCCTCCAGGAAGTCGGTCCGGGCGACCATCCGCGCCCCCACCGCCAGTGCCTCCCGCCGGACGACGGTTCCACTCGCCAGTCGGACGCCGGTGAGCCGCCCACCGGTGACCACCAGGCCGGCCACGTCGCCTTCCACGACGGAGATCCCGCGCGCGGCGAGCTGCTCCCACTCCTCCTCACTCGGCGCCGGCCCGGTGTGCAGGAACAGCGTGATGTCGTCGCTCCACTGCCGCCACAACAACGCCTGGTGTACGGCCAGCGGGCCGGTCGCCAGGATGCCGATCGCCTGGTCGCGCACCTCCCAGCCGTGGCAGTACGGGCAGTGCAGCACGTCCTTGCCCCACAACCCGGCCAGCCCGGGCACGTCGGGCAGTTCGTCGGCCAGGCCGGTCGCCACCAGCAGCCGGTCGGCGCCGACCGAGGAGCCGTCCGCCAGCTCGACCACGAATCCGTTCGCGTCCTTGCGTACGCCGGTGACGGTGCCCGCCACGATCTGGCCGCCGTAGCCCTCGACCTCTTCCCGCCCGGTCGCCAGCAGCCGCTTCGGCGCGAGGCCTTCGCGTCCGAGGTAGACGTGGATGTGGGACGCCGGCGCGTTACGCGGCTCGCCCGCGTCGATCACCAGCACGGAACGCCGGGCCCGTGCCAGTGCCAGGGCGCCACTCAGCCCGGCGGCGCCACCACCGATCACCACTGCTTCGTGTCTCTCGTCCATGTGCCACAGCGTCCGCGTGACCCGGCGATCTGGCAAACTTTGTTGCCAAGATGGCAAACGACGACGACATGGCGACGGTGCTCGACGCGGTCGGTCCGCGGCTGCGCGCGGTCCGGCGCGAGCGCGACCTCACGCTGACTCAGCTGAGCGAGGCCACCGGCATCTCCGCCAGCACGCTGTCGCGGCTGGAGTCCGGGCAGCGCAAGCCGACGCTGGAGCTGCTGCTGCCGCTCGCCAAGGCGTTCGGTGTGCAGCTCGACGAACTGGTCGGCGCGCCACCCACCGGCGATCCGCGCGTCCACCTGCGGTCGTTCACCCGCAACGGCATCACCTACCTTCCGCTCACTCGCGGTCTCGGCGCCCCACAGGCGTACAAGGCGATCTACCCCGGCCGCCACCCGGACGACGACCTGCCCGAGCAGCGGGCGCACGAGGGTTACGACTGGCTCTACGTCCTCTCCGGCCGCCTGCGGCTGCTGCTCGGTGCGCACGACCTGGTGCTCAAGCCCGGTGAGGTCGCGGAGTTCGACACCAGGACCCCGCACGCGTTCATCAGCGCCGACACCAGGCCGGTCGAGGTGCTCGCGCTGTTCGGCCCGCAGGGCGAGCGCATGCACGTCCGTGCTCGCCCGAAGCCCAGCCCGAAGGACTAGGGGGTGTCCTGCAAGTGTCGCCGGGCTGCGGCGGCCCTGGCCCCACGCTGGCTGCGTTGGACGAAGATCGCCCGTATAACCGATACGAACGACTCCGCCCGCCTTGCCAGCTCGGCGCCATGACCGTCCTCGCTATCCACCGACACTTACAGGACACCCCCTAGACGTCTGTCTGCGACTCGATCAACTGCTCGATGCCGGCGAGCAGCCGCTGTAGCCCGAAGTCGAAGTCGCCCGCCGGGTCAGGGATGTACAGCTCGGCCTCCGCCAGCCGGCTGGAGACGGGGTAGTCGCCCTCGGCGTAGCTCTCGATGAACGGCACTCTCGCCAGCCACCACTCGTCGTGGCTGAGGCCAGTGCTCTGCTCCGCCAGCGTCCACTCGACGGCGCTACGCGCGGCGCCCTTCACGTAGTCGGAGACGAGGTTGGCGATCCGGAACATCTGGAGCTCGTCCAGCCCGACGCCGTCGATGGTGGCCAGCAGGTCCTCGTAGGCACGCATCACGCCCGGCCCGAGCGGCGGCCGCACGGTCGAGACCTGCAGCACCCACGGGTGCCGCTGGTACATCCGCCACTCCGCCCGCGCGGCCGCCTCCAGGCGCGAGCGCCAGTCGCCGCCCTCGGGTCCGGGCCGGTCGGGCTCGCCGATGACCTCGTCGAGCATGACTTCGAGCAGTTCGGCCTTGCTGGGCACGTACGTGTACAGCGACATCACGCCGACGCCGAGCTCGGCGGCGACCCGGCGCATCGACAGCGCGGTGAGCCCTTCGGCGTCGGCGACCGAGATCGCGGCACGCACGATCTGGTCGACTGTGAGCTTCGGCTTCGGACCCCGGCTCGGCAGCGGCAACTTGCGCCAGAGCAGCGCGAGGGTGCGTTCGGGATCGCCGGTGCCGCTGTACTCCGTCGTCATGGGCACCCATCGTAAAACTCCGTAGCGCGTACGGCATTCCCTGGTAGCCTTCTCCGTACGCCGTACCGAGTTCAAGGGAGGAAGTGTGCCCGAAAGTCCCGCGGTCTTCGCGGAGGGACTACGCAAGTACTACGGCAACACCCACGCACTGGATGGATTCGACCTGACGGTCGCCCCGGGCACGGTCTGCGGCCTGCTCGGGCCGAACGGGGCCGGCAAGACGACGGCGATCCGGATCCTGACCACGCTGCTGCGACCAGATGCCGGGCGGGCCGAGGTCGCCGGCTACGACGTGTTCCGAGAGCCGGCCGAGGTGCGTTACCGGATCGGGCTGGCCGGTCAGCAAGCGACCGTCGACGAACTGCTCACCGGCATGGAGAACCTCACGATGTGGGGCCGGTTGCACCACCTGCCGGCCCAGGCGGCCCGGTGCCGGGCCGACGAGCTGCTGGAGCAGTTCGGCCTCACCGACGCCGCCGGCAAGCAGGCCAAGCACTACTCCGGCGGCATGCGTCGCCGGCTCGACCTGGCGGCGAGCTTCATCCTCGCGCCGAAGGTCCTGTTCCTGGACGAGCCGACGACCGGGCTCGACCCGCGCAACCGCAACGAGGTCTGGGCGGCGGTCCGTGCCCTGGTCGCGGGCGGTACGACGGTGCTGCTGACCACGCAGTACCTCGACGAGGCCGACCAGCTCGCCCACCAGATCGTCGTGATCGACTCCGGCCGGGCGATCGCGGACGGTACGCCGCAGCAGCTCAAGGCCAGGCTCGGCGGCGACCAGATCGACGTGGTGGTGCACACCGCGGCGGACCTGCCGAAGGCCGCGGCCGTGGTCGCCGAGGTCAGCGGCGCCCGGCCCACCATCGACACCGACCGGCGGCAGCTCACCGCGCCCGTACGCGAGCGGGTGGCCGCGCTGACCCGGATCGCCGGCGAGCTGGCGGCTGCCGGCGTCGCGGTGGAGGACATCGGCCTGCGCCGTCCGACGCTCGACGAGGTGTTCCTGCGCCTGACCGGGCACCACGCCGAGCCGGCCGAGAGCCAGGAGCCGGAAGGAGCCGCCGCATGACGACACTGAACACACCAACCACACCGACCACGCTCACCGTGACACCGCAGATGCCGCGGACCGTCCTCGACCGGCTCCGCTGGGCGCTCGCCGACTCCTGGACGGTGGCGCGTTCCAACCTCATCTACTGGATGCGCGAGCCGACGACGATCGCGTTCGGGCTGGCCTGGCCGATCATGTCGGTACTGCTGTTCGGGTACGTCTTCGGCAGCGCGATGTCGGTGACCGGAGGCGGCGACTACCGCGAGTTCCTGATGCCCGGCATGTTCGGGCAGGCGATGGTGTTCGGCCTCTCGGCCACGATGATCACCGTCTGCACGTCCACGGCCAAGGGCGTGACCGACCGGTACCGCTCGCTGCCGATGGCGCGTTCCGGCGTGGTCGGCGGCCGCAGCATCGCCGACATGCTGAACTCCTGCCTCGACCTGATCGTCCTGCTGCTGTGCGGGCTGGCGGTCGGCTGGCGCGCCCACGGGACGGTCGCGGAGACGGCGGCCGCGATCGGACTGCTGTTGCTGCTGCGGTTCGCGTTGATCTGGGTGGGCATCTACCTCGGCCTGCTGGTGAAGAGTCCGGAGACCGCCAACAACCTCACCGTGCTGCTGTTCCCGCTCACGATGCTGGCCAACACGTTCGTCCTGCCGTCGCAGATGCCGGCCTGGCTCGGCTTCGTCGCCGACTGGAACCCACTGTCGGCGACCGTCGAGGCGATCCGCCGGCTGTTCGGCAACCCAGGGCTTGGGACTGAGTCGTGGGTCGCCGACAACGCACTTCTGATGGCGATCGGGTGGCCCCTGCTGCTGATCGCGGTGTTCCTGCCCCTTTCCGTACGGCGCTACCAGCGCCTGAGCCGCTGAGGACAAGCAATGACCATTCTGGTAACCGGTGCGACCGGAAACGTCGGCCGGTACGTCGTCGACGAACTGCTGGCCCGAGGCGCGACCGACGTACGCGCGCTCACCAACAACCCCGTCAAGGCGGCCCTGCCCGAGGGCGTCGAGGTGGTCGAGGGCTACCTCGGCAAGCTCTCGACCATGCCGGTCGCCTTGGAGGGTGTCGACAAGCTCTACCTGGCACCGCTCCCCCGGACTGCTCCGCAGGTGCTGGACCTGGCCAAGGCCGCCGGAGTCAAGCACGTCGTCGACCTGTCCAGCTCGAACGCCGACGACGAGAAGGCCGGCGACCCGGCCGGCTGGCACTACTACGCGGTCGAGAAGGCGACCGAGGACTCCGGACTGCCGTGGACGCACCTGCGCCCGGGCGAGTTCATGACCAACAGCCTGACCTGGCTGGGCATGTTGCGGGCGAACGGCAAGATCCAGTGCGCGTACCCGGACTACGCCAGCGGCATGATCGCGCTGGAGGACGTCGCGGCGGCCGCGGCGGAGATCCTGCTCGACGACGGCGCCGGGCACATCGGCAAGAAGTACTGGCTGACCGGGCCGGAGCCGATGCCGGTGAGCCAGGTCGTTCGTACGATCGGAGAGCTGCTCGGCCGCGACCTCCCGATCGAGCCGTGCGACCACGACGAGATGGTCCGGATCCTCGCCGAGCTCGGCATGGGCGAGTTCGCGACCTGGTACGTCGACGGGATGGCACAGCTGACCGCGCACCCGATGCCGGTGTCGCCGGCCTACCGTGAGCTGACCGGCCGACCAGGCACGACGTTCGCCGAGTGGATCGTCAAACACCGGTCAGATTTCGTCTGACCTGACAGGCCGTGGTGGTGATCGTCTAGGCTCGCGTGCGTGACGGTCGTATTCCGCTATGCCGCCCGCAGTCACGAAGGCCTCGGCAGGGGCCGGGAGCTCAACGAGGACTCCGGTTACGCGAGTCCCCGTTTGCTGGCTGTGGCCGACGGTATGGGCGGACACGCACACGGCGAGCTGGCCAGCGCGATCACCACCGCGGCCATCCAGGAGATCGACGGCGTCTACGCCGGCCGCAACGCCGACCCGCTCGGGTCACTGGTCTCGGGCGTGCGTACCGCCAACGCCCGGCTCGGCGCCTGGGTGCGATCCAACCCGCAGTCCGAGGGCATGGGCACGACGCTCACAGCCGTGCTGCTGTACGGCGCCAAGTCGCTCGCGCTGATCCACGTCGGCGACTCGCGGGCCTACCTCCTGCGCCACGGCGCGTTGCGCCGGCTCACCCGCGACCACACCGTCGCAGAGATGCTGATCGACGAGCGCCGGGCCAGCCGCGAGGACGCCGAACGGCACCCACAGGGCAGCATGCTGACGCGCGCCCTGCAGGGCATGGAAGGACCGCGGGCCCGGCCCGACCTGTACACCGAGCTGGTCGAGCCCGGCGACCGCGTCCTGCTCTGCAGCGACGGGCTGATGGACGCGCCCGTACCGGAGACCCAGATCGGCGAGACGCTCGAGCAGCACTCCGATCCCGACCGCGCGGCCGCCGCGCTCGTCGACCTGGCGTTGCGCGCCGGCGCGCCGGACAACGTCACCTGCATTGTCGCCGACATCACGAACTCCACGTCGAAGCGCAAGCGGTCGGTGACGCCGATCGTGGTGGGCTCGGTCGCCGACCCGCGGCTCGCCGGCGTACTCACACCACCTCAGCCCGGTCAGGCGCCCGGGCCACCGCCGATGGGTCCACCTTCCCAACCGGCGCCCCAGCAAGTACAACAACAAGGACAAGCACAACAGGCACAACCAGCACAGCAACAGGCTCCACAACAAGCGCCCACGCAGGCGCCTCCGCCGCTGGGCTCGCCCAACGGCCGTTCCCAGCACTCCGGCGGATGGCAAGGAGCGCCAACATGAGCCGGAAGGTCAACCGCGCGGCGGCTCTCGTCGCGACCCTCACCACCGTTCTCGCCGGTACGGCCGCCGCCCAGCTCGCGACGGCCGACGACGGCTCGTCCTCATCAACCGGCCCAACCGGCTCAGCCGCCTCGAAGGTCGGCGTCTGGCTGACGGACCTGCCGGCCGGTGCGCGGCTGGCGCGACAGCCGGACCTCACCTGGCGTTCGGGCCCGCCCTCCGGCGACCCCGCGATCACGCTGGACGAGCGGCGGCAGTACCAGTCGATGATCGGCTTCGGCGCGTCGTTCACCGACTCGTCCGCCTGGCTGGTCGGCACCCGGCTGTCCCCCGCCAAGCGCGCTGCCGCGCTGCGCGACCTGTTCAGCCGGCGCGACGGCATCGGGCTGAGCTTCGTCCGGCAGCCGATGGGCGCGAGCGACTTCGCGGTCGACGGCAACTACTCCTACGACGACCAGCCGGCCGGGCAGACCGACCCGACGCTCGCCGACTTCTCCGTCGGACACGACGAGGCGTACGTCATACCCGTGCTGCGGCAGGCGCTGCGGGAGAATCCCCGCCTCACGATCATGGCGTCGCCGTGGAGCCCGCCCGGCTGGATGAAGACGTCCGGCTCGATGATCGGCGGCTCGCTGCGCGAGGACGCCTACCAGCCGCTGGCGACGTACTTCGCGAAGTTCGTGCGGGCCTACGCCAGGCACGGCGTGCCGATCCGGTACATCACACCGAACAACGAGCCGCTGTACGTACCGTCGGGCTATCCCGGCATGTCGTTGAGCGCCGAGCAGGCCGCCCGGCTGATCCGCGACAACCTCGGCCCGACGCTGCGCCGGGAGGGGCTCGGCACCGAGATCCTCGGCTACGACCACAACTGGGACGTCGTGGGCTATCCGGAGTCGCTGTACGCCGACCCCGGCGTGTCGCGGTACGTCGCCGGCACGGCGTGGCACTGCTACGGCGGCGACGTGCGGGCACAGTCGGTGTCGCACAACGACTATCCCGGCAAGCCGGCGTTCCACACCGAGTGCTCGGGCGGCGAGTGGGAGGGCGACGACCAGGCCGGCTTCACCGGTGCGATGAACCTCGTCGTCAACGCACCGCGCGAGTGGGCCAAGGGTGTCGTGCGGTGGAACATGGCGCTCGACGGGCAGAACGGCCCGACCAACGGCGGCTGCCTGACCTGCCGCGGCGTGCTGAAGGTGACGCAGCAGGCGGACGGCTCGTGGACGTATGCGAAGACCGTGGACTACTACGCGCTCGGCCATGCCGGCAAGTTCGTCCAGGTCGGCGCCCGGCGGATCGCGTCGTCGACGCTGGGCGCCGGGAGCGTGCAGGACGTGGCCTATCGCAACCCGGACGGGTCGAAGGCCGTGGTGGCGTACAACTCGGGTACGTCGCGGCAGGCGTTCAACGTGCGGTTCGGTGACCGGTGGTTCGGCTACGCGCTGAACCCCGGTGCGGCGGCGACGTTCACCTGGTCGGGCACGCAGCGCGGAGCGGTCTCCGACGCGGCGATCGGCAGTGTGGACATCAAGTTCAGCGCGCCGGGTGAGGACCCGGTCGTCACGTTCGACGCGGGACTGGCCGCCCTGCAGGACCGGGTGCGGATCGGCTCGGAGTGGCTGGGCTACTCCCTGCCGACGGGCGCTTCGCTCACGCCCCCGACGCCGGCTGTCACGCTGCCTCGTACCGGCTGGACGGTGTCGGCGATCGCGAGCGCGGACTCCGACCCACCGGGCAACGCCGTCGACGGCGACCCGGCCACGCGCTGGAGTACGGGCCGCGGCATGCAGCCCGGCGACTGGTACCAGATCGACCTCGGCAAAGAGCAGCCGATCAGCTCGGTCGAGCTCGACGCCGGGGCGTCCGCGGGCGACTTCGCGCGCGGCTACGAGATCTCCGTGTCGTCCGACGGCGTGACCTGGGGCCAGCCGATCGCGACCGGCGGCGGGCGGACGTTGACCCGTGCCCTGTTCCCGACGGTCTCGGCTCGTTACGTACGGATCGTCAACCAGGGCAGCTCGGGCAGCTGGTGGTCGATCCACGAGCTGAAAGTCTTCGGCCCGGCAGACGCCACCGCCGCCAAGCCTGCGCCGGCAGCGACCGGAGGCCGGGTACAGACCAAGGCGGCGAGGTTGCCCGACGGCACCGAGGTGACCGCGTTCTACAACGCGAGCCGCTCGGTCGTCTCGTTCCCGGTCCAGTGGGGTGAGTCGACCTACACCTACCGGCTGCCGTCGTCGGCGGTCGCGTTGTTCACTCGGTCTAGTGGCTGAGATCGCCGCCGAGGTCGAGCTCCTGCGCCAGGATCGCCGCCTGCACGCGGGAGCTCAACGACAGCTTGGTCAGCACCCGTGACACGTGCGTCTTGACGGTGGTCTCACCGATGTGCAGGCGACGGCCGATCTGCTGGTTGGACAGGCCTTCGCCCAGGCAGGCCAGCACGTCGGTCTCGCGTTCGGTGAGCTGGTCCATCCCGGCCGGCCGCTGCGGCCGCGGCGACGGTCCGGCTGACGCGAAGGCGGTCAGCAGCCGTCGCGTGATGGCCGGCTCGAGCACGCCTTCCCCCGCGGCCACCTGCTGCACCGACTCGATCAGCTTCGGCGCCTCGACGGACTTCAGCAGGAAGCCGGCAGCACCCGCACGCAACGCGCCGTAGACGTACTCGTCGATGTCGAACGTCGTCAGCACCAGCACCTCGCACACCTGATCACCCACCAGCTCCCGGGTGGCCTCGATGCCGTCGGTGCCGGGCATGCGTACGTCCATCAGCACGACGTCCGGTCGCAACGCGCGCGCCATCCGCACCGCCGTCGCGCCGTCGCCGGCCTCGCCGACCACTTCGATGCCGTCGGTGCCGCCCAGGATCATCACCAGACCCGCCCGGATCGCCGAATGGTCGTCGGCGACCAGCACTCGTACCGTCACAGCGTCTCGCCTTCCCGTTCCTCCACTGGGAGTACCGCCCGCACCTGCCAGCCCTCCGGCGTCGGCCGGGCGGAGAGTGACCCGTCGACGGCTTCCGCCCTGGTACGCATGCTCCGCAAGCCCGTCCCCTCCTCCACGTCGCCACCGCCCGCGGGCCGGGTGAGCGTGTTGCGTACGTCGACCACGAGGCCCTCGCGATCCTGCGACAACGACACGCTGATGTCCGCCCCGGGCGCGTGCTTGGCCGCGTTCGTCAACGCCTCCTGGACGATGCGGTACGCGGCGAGGTCGACCGTGACCGGCAACCTGCCGCTCAACGCGACCTCGGCCGACACCTCGAGCCCGCTGGCCCCGGCCGACTCCAGCAGCCGGTCGAGGTCGTGCAGGCGGGCCGGGGCCGTCCGGGTGCCGTCGGCCTGCAGCAGGTCGATCATCTCTCGCATCTCGCGCAGGGCGCTGAGGCTGTTCTCGCGGACCGACCGCAGGACCGTGGATACGGTCGCGGGATCCTTGCCCGCCATCGACAGTGCCGCCTCCGACTGGATCGCGATCGCCGACAGGTGCCCGGCGATGACGTCGTGCAGGTCGGCCGCCAGCCGCGAACGTTCTCCGCTCACCGCCGCCGCCCGGTCGCGTTCGGCGAGCTGCGCCAGCTGCTCGGTGCGGGCGCGTTCGGCCTTCACCGCTTCGCGATACCACCGCACGCTCGTCGCCCACCCCACCGGAATCGACAGGATCGCGGCCGTCGACAGGAACGTCAGCAGGCCCTGCCGCCAGTTCGGCGCGAACGCGGCCAGGACGCCGCCCTGGACGATCGCGCCGCCGCACACGACACCGGAGAGGATGTAGGACGTACGGCGTGAGGTGTACAGGACGGCGTTGTAGACGAAGTCGCCGAGGATCAGGATGACGGGGATCGTCAGCCCGAGGAAGATGTCGACGCCGGCAACGGCTACGCCCACGCCGAGCGCGATCAGCGGGTGCTTTCGGCGCAGCGCGACCAGCGCGCAGCCGGCGACCGTGAAGCCGATCAGGTGCGCCCAGAGCGGCGTGCCGGTGGACCAGAGGGTGTACCCGCCGGCCAGGTAGATCGCGAACCCGATCACGATCACGACCAGCGGGTGACCGCCGTCGCGCCAGGTCAGGTTGGCTCTCACTTGTTGCAGTACCGGCACGACACCATCTCACCACGCGGGCGGGTACGCGCCGTCGTCGGAAGGTGCGACCGGTGTGCCGGGCCGGTCCTACGAAGTGATGACGCCCGTCCGGCCCGGTTGGCGGATGGCACCGGGCCGCGGCTGGGAAAGCATGAGGGCCATGAGCGGTTTCCTCAACCTGGTAGGCGAAAACCCGCTGGTAGCCGTCATCGCGGCCTGCGAGGTCGGTTTCTGGGTGGTCCTCGGTGCCGGCCTGGTCGCGCGCTACCTCCTGCGGCTGCGCCGGACCAGCGCGGTCCTGCTGGTCTGCGTTCCGCTGGTCGACGTGGTGCTGCTGGTCGCCACCGCCATCGACCTGCGCGGAGGCGGCGAGGCGACCCAGATCCACGGCCTGGCCGCCGCGTACCTCGGCTTCAGCGTCGCGTTCGGCCACAGCATGGTGCGCTGGGCCGATCAGCGGTTCGCGCACCGGTTCGCCGGTGGCCCGCCACCGTGGAAGCCGCCGAAGTACGGCGCCGACCGTGTCCGCTACGAGTGGCGCGAGTGGCTGAAGTGCCTCCTGGCATGGGCGATCGCCTGCGGCCTGATGCTCCTGCTGATGTACGGGATCGGCACGCCCGACCGGGCCGAAGCCCTGTGGGGCTGGATCGCCCGGCTCTCGACCGTCCTGATCATCTGGCTGGTCGGCTGGCCCGTACGCGTCACCGTCTTCGTTCCCCAAGAACCCGAGAAGGAGCACGCGAAGTGAGAAGCACCCGCATCGTCGCCCTCGACATTCTGCGTGGTGTCGCGATCATCGGAACGCTGGGCACGAACATCTGGATCTTCACCGATCCGCAGGGCCCGGTGGGGTTCATGAGCAACCTGCCCGATCCGTCGACGTTCACCGGCGCGGCCGAGTCGCTGCTGCGCTCGGCCGCCAACGGCAAGTTCCTCGGCCTGCTGACGCTGATGTTCGGCATCGGCCTGGAGCTGCAGTACCGCTCGGCCCAGCGTCGTGGGCAGAAGTGGCCGGGCTGGTACCTCTGGCGGGCAGGCCTGCTGTTCGCCGAGGGCCTGCTGCACTACGTGCTGATCTTCGAGTTCGACGTTCTGATGGGTTACGCCGTCACCTCGATGCTCGTCGCGTATCTGATCGGACGCAGCGACCGGGCGATCCGGACCTGGATGATCACAGTCGGCAGCATCCATGTCGCCCTGATCTGCCTGCTGACCGTGGGCCTGGTGCTGGCGCCGCGGAGCGCCCAGCAGGCCTTCGCCAGCGACCCGACCACGCTGTTCTCCGACGGCACCTGGCTGGACCAGGTCACCAACCGGCTCGTCAACTGGATGGCGTTCCGGATCGAGGCGGTCTTCATCGTGCCGTCGGGCATCGTGCTGTTCCTGCTCGGCGCCAAACTGCTGCGGGGTGGGCTGTTCGAGACCACGGCCAGGGGTACGCAGCTGCGCAACCGGCTGATGGCGATCGGGCTCGGTGTCGCCGCGCCGCTGACGGTGCTGACCTCGCTGGGCGGACCGGAGTGGTTCTTCCTGGAGCGGTACGTGCTCGCGCCCGTCGTGGCGCTCGGCCTGCTGGGTCTGGTGCCCGCGATCGTGCTGCGGCTGCGGGAACAGCCCGGGCTGTTGCGTACTGGGCTCAACAACATCGGCCGGACCGCGTTGAGTTGCTACGTCTTCCAGAACCTGGTGGCGAGCATTCTCTGCTACGGCTGGGGATTCGGGCTGGCCGTCCGGTTCGAGAGCCTGCGGCCCTGGTGGGCGGTCGGCGCGATGGTGTTCATCAGCACATTGTTCATGGCCGCGTCGAGCCTGTGGCTGCGCCGCTTCTCCCGCGGGCCGCTGGAGTGGGTGTGGCACTGGGCCTACACCCTGCCCCAGCGGCGCCGTGAACGAGAGCCGGTGGCCGCGGGCTGACACAAGGCCTTCAGGCTCGGCGGGCCTCCACCAGCCAGGCCGGTACGTCGGCCCGGTCGCCCTCGCCGGTCTCCAGGTTCAGCTTCAGGAACTGGATGACCGGTGGGGGCAGCACCGCGGTGATGGTGGCCGGCTCCAGGCGTTCGATCTGCCAGCCGGCGGCGGGGAGCGTGGTCCGCAGGTCTTCTCTGGTGACCCGGGACGGGGGCATGCCTTCCGGTGCCTGGTCGGAGGTGCAGAGCAACAGGAGGGTGGCGCCCGGCCTTGCCGCTCGGTGGAGGGCGTTGGCGTAACGAGGACGGTCGGCGTCGGGCAGGCAGTGGTAGAGCGCACTGTCGACGATCGTGTCGAAGCGGCCTTCGTACCCGTCGAGGGTGAGCGCGTCCGCCACGGCGAAGGTGACCTTGGCTTCCCCGGCTCGTCGGCGGGCCTGCTCGATCGCCGTCGGCGAGGCGTCGACGGCGGTCACCGGATGGCCCTGGCCGGCGAGGAACGTGGCGTTGTCGCCCCGGCCACAGCCGACGTCCAGCACGTGGCCGCGGATCCGGCCGTCCCGTTCGAACTCGACGATCGCGGGCTGGGGCGCCTCGATGTCCCACGGAACGTCGTTGGGTCCCAGGCCGGCGGCTAGCGGTCGGCCCTGGTAGATGGCTTCGAAGTCGATTGCTGTCATGGTCGCTACGATTCCTTTCCGAACGGTCATCAAGCCATCCGCAGGGGGGTTGGCTTCGCTTTCCTGCGTGTGCAACTGTGTTGGTGATGGAATCCCTCACGCTGGACGACACTGACCGCGGTCTCCTGCACGCGCTGCAGATCGACGGGCGGGCGGCGTTCAGCCGGATCGCCGAGGCGCTCTCCGTGTCGGAGAGCACGATCGCCCGGCGCTACCAGCGGCTGCGCGCTGACGGTGTCGTACGCGTGCTGGGCAGCGCCGTGGGCGCACCGGCCGGCGCCAGCACCTGGACGCTGCGGCTGCGCTGCACCCCCGATGCCGCCGAGGCGATCGCGGAGGCGCTGGCCAGGCGGCCCGACACGTACTGGATCCACCTGCTGTCCGGCGGCACCGAGCTCTCCTGCATGACGCAGGCCCCGCCGCTGCTGGAGAAGCTGCCGCGGACCGCTCGCATCCTCGACCTGTCGGCGCACCTGCTGCTGAACGGCTTCACCGATCCGGGCGGCTGGGCCGGGTTGGCCCACCTCACGCCGGAGCAGGCGGGACACGTACGGCCACGGCTGGGAACGGCCGACCCGAGCGCGATCGTCCTCGGCGAGGCCGACCACGCCGTGTTGGGGGCGCTGGCCCGGGACGGCCGGGCCAGTTACCGCGACCTGGCGGCCGAGGCCGGGTGGTCGGAGTCGACAGTGAAGCGGCGGATGGCGCTGTTGCGAGCGGCCGGGATGCTGCGTTTCCACCTCGACCTGGACCCGCGAGCGCTCGGCTACCGCACCGAGGCCCGCCTCTGGATCTCCGTCCAACCGTCGGCACTGGAAGCGACCGGCCGGGCCCTCTCCTCCCACCCCGAGATCTACTTCGCCGCGGCGACGACCGGTGCCACCAACGTGCTGGCCGCGGTGGTCTGCCGCAGTCCGGAGGAGCTCTACCGCTACCTCGCCGTGCGAGTCGCCGGCCTCCCCGGTGTCAACGCGGTCGAGGCCGCACCGATCCTGCGTACGGTCAAGCGTTTTGGGCCAGGCCCCGCGCGGTCGCCTCGATGACGCCCTGCAGGCTGCGTTTGACCAGCCAGCCGAGCAGGGGGTTGGCCTCGAACGTGGAGTACCAGTGGATCGTGGTGCCGTTCGCATCCGGCGTGAGCTCGACGTTGCCTTCGTAGCCGCGGACCGGGAGGCCGGAGTGCACGATGTAGCGGAGGCTCTTCTCCGGCTCGAACTCCACGACCTCCTCGCGCAGGTGCACAGTGCCGGTCGGGCGCTTGGTGCTGAAGATCCGGATCGAGCCAAGGCCGTCGCGGTCGACGGGACCGGCCTTCTCCAGCTCGTAGGAGTCGATCGGCGTCCAGGTGGGCCAGTTCGGCCCGTCGGCGAGCAGCGCCCAGATCTGCTCGGGTGTCGCCGAGGTGTGCGCGGTCGTCTCGATTCGATAGCGGGCCATCTGATGCGTCTCCCTGGCTGAACCAATGTTGTACCAACTGGTACATGTACCATACGGTACAACCATGAGCCCGAGGGAACGACTGCTGGCCGCCACCATCGACCATCTGGCGACCAACGGCGTTGCCGACCTCAGCCTGCGCAAGGTCGCCGCCGAGATCGGGACCAGCCACCGGATGCTGATCTACCACTTCGGCTCCAGGGACGGCCTGCTCGTCGCCGTCGTCCAGGCGATGGAGGATCGGCAGCGGGTGGCGCTCGCCGAGATCGAGAGTGAGCTCGCCGCGTCCGGCACCATCTCGCCCGCCTCGCTGACCCGCACCATGTGGCAGCGGCTCGCCGACCCGGAGCTCGCGCCGTACGAGCGGCTCTTCTTCGAGCTCTACGGCCGTGCGCTGCAGGGAGATCCGACCGTCACTCTCCTGCTGGACGGCATCGTCGAGTCGTGGTTGGCGCCCACGGCGCAGCTGCTGGAGCGCTACGGCATTCCGGCCGGGCACGCCCGGGCGCAGGCCCGGCTCGGGCTGGCCGCCACTCGCGGACTCCTGCTCGACCTGCTCGCCACCGGCGACCGAGCCGCCTGCGACGCGGCGATCGAACGGCTGATCGCCCTCGCCGAACTGGATCTGGCCGCGACCTGAGAGCCCTCCCGCCAGGACACGCGATGAGGCGGTCCGCCCGGACATTTTCGTTGCCGTCCGGGACGTACCGCCTCATCGCGCGGGCCTGCCGGCCTTCCTATGCGAGCTCTGCCAGCTCCTTCTCCGCGCGCTGCCGCCGGCGGATCAGGCCGCTGAGTCCGATCGCCGCCGCGACGGCCGCGACTCCCACCACCACGCCGAGCGCGGGCCGGTAGCTGGCCAGCGTCGCCGTGGGGTTGTCGGCTGGAGCGTTCGCACCCACGACGACCGCCGTGACGACGGCGAGGATGACCGCGCCACCGACCTGGAACGCCGTCTGCAGGATGCCGGCCGCCATGCCCTGCTCGTCGTCGACGACGCCGTTGGTCGCCTGGACGTTCAGAGCCGGGAACGACAGCCCGAAGCCGGTGCCGATCAGCAGCATGGTCGGCAGCAGCAGCGTCGCGTACTCCGGCTCCGGCCCGAGCTGCAGGAACCACAGGTAGCCGAGCAGGAACGCCGTCATGCCGGCCGCGATCACCGGTGCCGAGCCGAAGCGGTCGATGATCTTGTCGACGAACTGGCTGCCGGCCAGCACGATCACGCCGCCCGGCAGCAACGCCAGCGCCATCTTCAGCGGTGACCAGTGCAGCAGGTTCTGCAGGTACAGCGCGGTGATGAACTGGAACGACACGTACGACCCGAGGCCGACGACCGCGATCAGGTTGGCGCGCAGCAGCGGACCGCGCCGGAAGATGCCGAGCCGTACCAGCGGGTGCGCGCTGCGGTGCTCGATCCAGCCGAACGCCGCCAGCAGGGCGACGACAACGGCGAGTTGCCCGAGGGTCTGGAACGTCAGCCAGCCGGTGTAGGGCGCCTGCACGACGGTGTAGACGAGCAGCAACATGGCCGCGGACGCGGTGACCGCGCCGCCGACGTCGTACCCGCCACGCTGTTCCGGCCTGCCATGCCTGGGGATCAGCTTCAGGCCGGCCAGGAACACGATCAACGCGATCGGAGCGGGCAGCAGGAACGTCCAGCGCCAGCCGATCTGGGTCATCAATCCGCCGAGCACCAGGCCCATCGAGAAGCCGCTGGCGCCGAACAACGTGTAGATCGACAAGGCCTTGTTGCGCTGCGGTCCTTCGGGGAACGTCGTCGTGATGATCGACAGGCCCGCGGGCGCGGTGAACGCGGCGCTCAGCCCCTTGACGAACCTGGTCGCGATCAACAGCCCGCCGTCGTCGACCAGGCCGCCGAGCAGCGACGCCACCGCGAACACGGCGATCGCGATCAGGAAGACCTGGCGCCTGCCGAGCAGGTCGGCGGCCCGGCCGCCCAGCAGCAGAAGCCCTCCGTAACCAAGGATGTAGCCGCTCACCACCCACTGCAGGGCGGACGTCGAAAGGCCGAGATCCGCCTGGATCGACGGCAGCGCGACGCCGACCATCGAGACGTCGAGGCCGTCGAGGAACAAGGCGCCACAGAGTACGAACAACGCGCCCCACAAGGCGGGGCTCCAACGAACGTGCTTGCCGCTCGAGGCGGCTGGATCCAAGTCGGAGTTCGGGTTGACGGTCACCGGTGCCGCTGCGGGGCCGGTGGTCACGGGTGCGGTTGTAGACACGAGAGGAGAAGGTACATGCGTCTGCATTCAATGTGCAAGCATTTAATGCATCCGCAATCAATGCGTGGACATGTGCTATGGTGGCCGCCGTGAGTCACGCATCCGTCAAGCAGACGCGCGTTGTGGACGCGTGGCGAGAGGTGCTGTGCAAGCACGCACAGATCTCCTGCCTGCTCGACAACGTGCTCCGAGAGCATGGGCTCGGCGTCAGCGAGTACGAAATCCTCGACCGCCTCGCCGAGTACGAGTGCACCGGCGTCCGCGCGCAGGAGCTGGAGCGTTCGATCCATCTGACGCAGAGCGCCCTGTCGCGGGCGATCGCGCGCCTGGAGAAGGACGGCCTGGTCGAGCGGCAGATGTGCCCGCAGGACCGCCGCGGCGTGACCGTCGGGTTGACGGACGCCGGGCGTGACCGGCACGCCGAGGCGCAGCCCGGCTACCTCGCGATCCTCACCGAGCAACTCGCCTGAGACCCCGCCGCGGGGTCCGCGCCGGGTCAGGTCTGGGTGGACGGTCGGTAGGTGTCTGACGGGAGCTGGAACGTCCAGGCGACCGCCTCCTGCGCGGTCTTCATGTCCGGCGGGACTCGCAGGAAATAGTCGCGGTACGTGCCGTCCGGCTCGGGCGTGGAGTTGACGACCTGCACCAGCTGCATCGGCTCGCCGCCGACGTGGTGCAGGCGCCACAGCGTTCCGAAGTCGTCGGTGTGGACCTGCCGGGCCATCGCCTCGCGGAGGTACTTCTCGGTGCCGTAGCGATCCATCATGATCCGCCGCACCTCGGCGTTGCGCTCGCGCGTGATCTGCGCGGCCGTCAGGGTCTCCGGCTCCAGCACGGTCTGCCGCGTCACCCGCACGCCTCGCAGGTAGTACAGCGACCACCCGTCCGCCCACACCAGCGCCGGTCCGTCCTCGCAGTGCAGCCGGGCGTTGCCCGGATCGGTCGGGTCGTTCTCCTGTACGTGCGACGCCCGCGGCCGGTCGCACACCATCACGAAGCCACGATGCGGCCACCACCAGCCGACGGCGGCCTGCGCGGCGGCGTAGGCCGCTTCCCGTTCCCAGACCTCCGGCGGCAGCTCCAGCCCGCACACGTCGCGATAGAACGACGACCGGGCCTGGTGCGCCACACCCCACTGACCGGACAGGAACCGCGACTCCGGCCGTACGCGCGAGATCATCGAAGCCTTGGCGATCCCCAGCACCGTGCTGTCGACAGCCTCGATCACGGCCTCCCCCACGGCGGCCCGCACGGCCCGGTCCACCGGCTCGAAGATCCGGCGGTCGACCTGCGTGCGCACGGTCTCGCCGACCTCGAGCAGCGTCAGCCGGTTCAGCTTGCCCCTGCCCGGATAGTCGATCGCGTCGACCTCGAACGTCGGATCGCCGCGGATGCCGACCAGCGCCCCGACCGCGAAGCTCCCCGCGATCGTGAAGCACACCAGCCCGGCGACCGCGCCGCCGAGCAGCGCCCACACGGGTACGCCCAGCAGGAGGAACAGCACCGTACCGACGATCGCGCCGGCGACGACGAACACCGCGATCAGGCTGTCCATCGAGTCGCGCTCGGCGTCGGTGAGCGGTTCGGCCGCGACCTCGCCGCCCGCGTCGCGTTTGGCCGAGCTGTCCCCGACTGCTCGCCCGACGGCGGCCGTGACCTCCGCTCGGGTGCCTGCGTCGACCCCGCGCCGGAGCGTACGCCGGACCTGCCGGACGACGTTGGGCTTCCGCTTGGTCAGCAGCTGGTCGGCGATCGGCGCGGCCAGCGCACCGACGATCGGCGACGAAACCCGGACCACTCTGCCAGGCCAGGGCAATCCGGCGTAGGTGTAGCACCGTTTGGCAGCCGCCTCGAACGTGGCCCAGTCGGCCTCGCCCGTACGCAGGCCTGCCGCGGTCCAGCGCGCCACCCACTCGGGTGCGGTCGCCAGCCGCTCCCTGGCCAGGTGGTCGAGCTGAGGGGGCACCGGTTGGCGCCCTAGTCGACGACCCGGCGAGTCGGCCGGTCGGCCGAGACGTACTCCCGCTGCCGGCGTACTTCGTACACGCCGGGCTCCAGGCGGATCTCCTGGTGCTCCTCGTGTACGAGCGCGGAGGCCTCGGTGATCTCGAGGAAGCGCCGCTCGACCTCGTGGTCGGGCATCGACCACAGCTTCGCGCCGGACTCGTGAACGGCGTGGGCGTGTCCGGTGACCTCGCCGAGCGCCAGGACGATCCGGCCGGCGCCGTCGCGGGGTACCTCGGTGGCGCCCTCGGGGAGGCTGTCGACCAAGACGAGCAGAACGTCCCCTTGACGCGCGATGAATGGCCGCATGGGTTTGAGCCCTTCCTGCCGTGCCATTTCTCCAATGGTTCTATGGAGGTCGACTCCAGCATCTGCCGCCACCAGGGCAACAGTCAACCGTATGGAGGCCTCTCTACCTCTAGGCTGACGGTTATGACCGATTCTTCAGGCATCGAGATCGAGGAGCTGGTGCTGCCGTTTCGAGCGCATGGCATCGACGGACGAATTCTCGTCGACCTGGCGACCAATGAGGATCCGGTGGAAACCGGACACAATCTGGTGGCGGTCGGCTATGAGGAGGAGTCGTTCAAAGGCTTTCCGGTGGTCACCGCGCACGTCGACTACGACGGCACGGGCTACCGCCGGCTGTTCGGTTGGATCCAGCTGATCACGCATGTCTTCGCCGACACGGGACGGGAGCCCTACACCGAGGTCGACCGGCACCCGACCACGATGGAAGGCGCTGTCCCGCTGTTCCCGTTCGGCTACCTGCCCATGTTCTTCGACGCTCCCGCCAACCCCGGCCACCCCGACATGCGGTGGCTGGCCGAGACGTTCCTCGCCTATCCGAGCGGGGAGAACGACATCGTCGCCCTGACCGGGTTCGGCTGGGGTTATGACTTACGTGCCGGGCGCCCCACGCGGCTTCCGATCACACCTGCCGGACCCGACCGGTGGAACGCCCACTTACCGCACCTGTCCAAGGTCGCGCCAACCTGGAATTTCCGTCCGGACTTCAGCGCGGACCGAGCCGGCTGAAGGCTTCGTTCACCTCCCCGAACCCGAGTGCCTGGTCCGCGACGGCGTAGGTTCCGGTCGTGAGCAGCTCCGCGGCCAGCCGCCGGGTCGCCGAGTAGGCCACCTGGGCCAGCATCGAGCCCGCGCTCACCCTGCGTACGCCTGCGGCCGCGAGCTCCGCGACGGTCGGCCCGCCGGGTAGCAGCATCGCGTTGACCGGCAGCTGGACGGCGTCGACCAGCGCCTTGAGAACGCCGAGGTCGAGCAGCCCGGGAACGAAGAGGCAGTCCGCGTCGGCATAGGCGCCGGCCCGCGCGACCACGTCGTCGAACCGGCCCTCCGGCTCGCCCACGCCGAACAGGTAGACGTCGGTGCGCGCGTTGATCACGAGATCGGGAACGCCGGCATCCACAGCCGCGGCCCGGGCGGCACCGAGCCGTTCGCCCTGCTCGGACGCGGAGAACAGGCTGCCGTCGGACTTTGAGTCCTCGAGGTTGATGCCGGCCGCGCCGGCGGCGACGACTGCTCGCACGGTCGCGGCCAGGTCGTCGTAGCCGCCCTCGATGTCCGCCGTCACCGGAACGTCCACGACGGCGGTGATCCCGGCGATGGCCCGGACCATCTCGTC
The DNA here is from genome assembly GCF_054779015.1 of Flindersiella endophytica. NCBI lineage: Bacteria > Bacillati > Actinomycetota > Actinomycetes > Propionibacteriales > Nocardioidaceae > Flindersiella > Flindersiella endophytica. The sequence goes on along the minus strand of NZ_BAAGYY010000036.1, from coordinate 312,766 downwards.
GCGGTCCAGGTGCTGGCCGTCGCCGCGGCCGTGCGCCCAGGACACCCCGGCACTGGTCGTCGCGATCGCGGGCGCACCGGCGGCCGCGATCAGGACGGCGCTGGCCGGATCCCAGGCGTTGGGGAGGACGAGCACACCGTCGTCGTGGAGAGCGCGCAGGCGCCGCGCTGTGATGTTGAGGTCGTTGGTCACGCAGCCAAGCATCCGGGATCGGCCACGCGAACACTCGCCATTTTCGGACGTCGTCGTCAGGGAGTACAAATGGGACTGATGTCTGAACAACGGTTGGGTGTCCCGGCGCGCCTGGTCGCCGTCGTCGCGCTCGGCGTCGTCCTCAACCCGTTGAACTCCACGATGATCGCGATCGCGCTGGTCGGGCTGCAGCACGAGTTCGAGGTCGGCGTCGCCACGTCCAGCTGGCTGGTCTCCGGCTTCTACCTCGCGGCCTCGATCGGGCAGCCGCTGATGGGCCGGTTCGTCGACTTGTTCGGCGCCCGGCGGCTGTTCATCGGCGGGCTCGCGCTGCAGTGCCTGGTCTCTGGGCTGGCGGCGTTCGCGCCGGGCTTCTGGTGGCTGGTCGCCCTGCGCGTGCTGCAAGGGATCGGCAGCTCGACGGCGTTCCCGGCGGCACTCGTGCTGATCCGCGAGACCGCGCGCAAGCTGTCCGACAAGCCGCCGGCCGGTGCGCTCGCCGCGTTGACTGTGAGCGCGTCGATGACCGCCGTACTCGGGCCGGCGCTCGGCGGGCTGCTGATGACCCTGGCCGGATGGCGCGCGATCTTCCTGGTCAACCTGCCGCTCACGCTGATCGGCATGGCGCTCGCGCTGCGCTTCCTCCCCCGCGACCCGGCGCCCGCGGCTGAGAGCCGTAACAGCTTCGGTCAGATCATCCGGCTGATCGACGTGCCGGGCATCGTGCTGTTCGGCGGTGCGGTCGCGACGTTCCTGGTGTTCCTGCTGTCCGCGGCGCGGGACCCTCGCTGGTGGCTGCTGCCGCTCGGCGCGGTGCTCGCGATCGGCCTGGTCTGGCGGGAGCTGCGCACCGCGACTCCGTTCCTCGACGTCCGGGGCATCGCCGCCAACCGGGCGCTGGCATCGGTGCTCGGCCAGCAGGGCGGGGTGAACCTGGTGTTCTACTGCCTCGCGTTCGGCCTGCCGATGTGGCTGGAGACCGTACGCGGGTTCGATCCTGGGGCGGTGGGGCTGCTGGTGCTGCCGTTGACGCTGAGCGGTGTGCTCGTGGCGCCGCTGGCGACCAGGCTGATCCGCCGGTGGGGCTCGCGGGCCGTGCTCCTGCTCGGCACGGCGGTGCTGCTAGCGGCGACGTTTCTGCTGCAGTTTGTTGGCGACGCGACGCCGATCGCGCTCGTCGTCCTCATCGTCGTCGTCCTCGGATTCCCCAATGGGTTCAACAATATTGGGCTGCAGACGGCGCTCTACGATGCCAGCCCGCCGGATCGTGCGGGGTCGACGGGCGGGCTGTTCCAGCTCTTCCGCTACCTCGGTGCGATCGGCGCCACGACCGTGCTCGCGCTGGTCTTCGAGACAAATCTCAGCAGCGACGGCCTGCACGATGTAGGTGTTGTGATGATCGTGATGGCGGTCGCCATGCTCGGGCTCGCGCTCAGCGTTCGTCGGATACATGCCGGCTCCTCAGACTCCCAGCAGCGCGGGTGAGCTCTGCGTGACGGGCAGCTCGGCCAGGATCTTCTGGGCCTCACGGGTGTAGCGGCCCTCCTGCCACTCCCAGCACGACCGTACCCGCGGCACGGTGTCGGCGTGGCATCCGGCGGCCATGCAGCGTACGTCGTGGATCGCTTCGGCCAGCTTGGTGGTGGTGTACTGGTTCGACATCTTCATCGCCTCCTCTTGGTCTGTACGGGCTCAGTGCTCTTCTTGGTTCATCTGGTATTCGCTAGAAGAGACCAGGAGGATTGCAGGAACTCATCGCGGGTTGCGGAGAAACTCCAGCACGCTGTCGGACACTCCCGGAACGAAGTGTCCGGCCTCGGGACGTAGGTCGACGGTGACGTGCTTCGCGTGCTTTTCGAACCTCTCCTTGGTTTGCCTGGAGTCGAGCATCGCGTCCTTGCCGCCGACGGCGACGTAGATCGGCATCGTGAGCCGTTCGAGCTGCTCGCCGGTGAAGATCGGGAGCTTCTCGCGGCGTGGTTTCGACTGCTTGTTGAGCTGCACGCCGTAGTCGTGGTCGATACCCGCGATCAGCTTGAACGTCTTGCGCCGGCCCCAGTCGCCGAACAGCATGAGGAACGGTGCGACCAGCAGCTTGGCGTACTTCTGCTTTCCGACGCCGCCAGGGCACATCAGCGCCATCCGCTCGACGCGTTCGGGCTGGCTGACAGCGAAGTCGATCGCGAACCAGCCACCCAGCGAGACGCCGACGATGGCCGCCCGGTCGAGGTCCAGCCCGTCGAACACGTCGGCCAGCCAGGGGGCGTACCTTCCGGAGGCCAGCGGTGGGCGGCTCCATTGGCTCAGGCCCGGGTCGCCGATCGTGTCGACCGCGTGGACGCGGAAGTACGCCGACCAGTTCTCGATCTCGGCCAGCCACATCAGGCTGTTGCTGTTCGAGCCGTGCAGCAGGACGAGTGGTGGGGCGTCGTCCGGGCCGCTGCTGATGACGAACGTGTCGCCTTCGCGCGTGGGCAGGTGCCGCTGCAGGCTCGGCACCGGCCACTGGCCGAGGAGGTCGCGGTAGTCCTGCTCGTAAGGTGCGGTGGTCATCGGGTCCTCTCCAGGAGCTGGGCGGTGAGGTTCAGCAGCGCGGCGGTGTCCTCCAGCCCGCCGATGACGACGACCTTGAGGCTGGCCCGCTCCTCGTCGTAGACGGTGTCGACCCGCAACGGCTGGCCGGTGTGGTCACGGCCCTGCACGGCGCCCGAGAGCGTCGTCGAAACACGGCTCATCGTGTCGAAGTCGATGGCATCGACCTGCACGATCGTGCTCGCCTCCGAATGGCGCGTCCGGGCGGCGGTCTCCCGCGCCGGCCGCGGTGCGATGCCACCGGTGAACTCCTCCAGATCACCCCGCGCGATGCGGTACTGCTTCCCGATCCGGACGGCCTTCAGCTTGCCGTCGCGTACGTAACCGCGGACGGTCTTCACGTGCAGGTCCAGCAGGTCTGCCACCTGCTCGACGGAGTACATGTCGTGCTGCATGCTGCCCTACCGTACAGCACGATAGGGAAGGATTGGGAATGATTCTTCGCGCGGAAGGTCAGTGCAGGAAGCCCCGCCACAGCGGGCGGAGCCAGCAACCGGCGATGTCGAGGGTGAAGGTGAGCAGAGCGGGATCGCCCACGCGTAGTGCGAAGTAGAGCCTCCCCAGGGCGAACTTGACGGCCAGCGCGGCGCTGATCCCAGCCGGCATCTCCCCGATCGCCGTTTCGAGCCGCCGGAACACGGCGGGGTCGGTTGTCTCGGGTAGGTGGTAGAACGCGAGCGTCGCCAGATCCGAGCGTGAGTCGCCGGCTCGGGCGCCCTCCCAGTCGATCACGGCGACCACCTCGTCTCCCCGGACCAGGGCGTTGCCCATGCCGAAGTCGTTGTGCATCACGTCGTCGCCGCGGAAGCCCGCCGGGTCGATCCGTTCACCGGCGGTCAGTGCTTCGTCGAGCAGGCCGAGGACCCGCTCGTCGCCGGCGTAGCGCAGGAGCGTCTGCACCTCGCCGGTATCGGGACGGATCGAGGCCACGAGCCGATCGCCCCAGCCGCGATCCGCCGCGGGGGCGGCTCCGACATGCCGCTGCCGCAGCTCGATGAGCCGCTCGGCATGTGCCGGCCGGAGCCGGCTGGGCGACGCGCCGTCGACGAACTCCTGGAGGGTGAACACCAGACCGTCGACGACACCACTGTCGAGGAAGCGCGGGATCGGATAGCCGTCGCGGCGGAGGGTGTCGGCGGTCTGGATGGCGGACCGCACGCGCTCCTCGGACCAGTGCTCGTCCTTCGGCAGGACCTTGAGCACCGCCTTGGTGCCGCGTCCGGTGGTCACCAGCGTGGCGCCGAAGTGTCCACCGGACAGGTGCTCGATGAGGGGCAGTCCGAGATTCGTGGCCACCGACTCGACACCCGCGAGGTTCATGCGATCCGAGCGTAGGGCGGGCGTCGTCGTCGCGCGATCGATTTGTGCGCGGGCCCGACTCGGTCCGATCCGTACAAGACGCCCCGGCAGGGCGCGGGCCAGGCTGGGGACATGCAGACATCCCTCGCGGTCATCCAGATCGTTACTCAGGACATGGCGGCATCGCTGGCCTTCTACCGCACGCTCGGCCTCGAGATTCCGGCGAGCGCGGACCAGGAGCCGCACGTCGACGCCGACCTGCCCGGCGGGCTGAAGCTCGCCTGGGACACGGTCGAGACCATTCGCTCGTTCGACAAGGAGTGGGAGCCACCTACCGGCCCGGGCCACAAGATGGCGCTCGCGTTCAAGTTCGACAGCCCTGCCGAGGTGGACGCCGCCTACAGTGAGCTCACCGGCCTCGGGCACCGCGGCCATCTGGAGCCCTGGGACGCCTTCTGGGGCATGCGCTGGGCCAGCGTCCACGACCCCGACGGAAATCCAGTCGACCTGTTCGCCGATCTCGGACAGGCCGATTCCACTGGGTGAGCGTGGGTGCTTGACCGGACGGTCAGTGTGCGGTATTCCGAGGTATGGCCAGGCGTGAAAAGTGGATCGATCCGAAGAACTGGGCGAGTCTGAAGCCTTTCGGCATAGGTGAGAACAAGCCCAACAACTACCTCGAAATCATCCGTGCGGTCGGAGAGAACAAGGGCCGCCTGCGCTACGCCTGGCGCATCCTCAACCAGGGAACGTGTGACGGATGTGCCCTGGGAACCAAGGGCATGCACGACTGGACGCTCAACCAGGTGCACCTGTGCAACATCCGGCTCCGCCTGCTCCGGCTCAACACCATGCCGGCGCTCGACACCAACGTCATGAAGGACGCCGCCGGGCTCGCGAAGCGCAAGAGCGCCGAGCTTCGCGACCTCGGCCGGATCCCGCACCCCATGGTCCGCCGCAAGGGTGACGCCGGTTTCTCCAAGATCTCCTGGGACGACGCGCTCGACCTGGCCGCCGAACGCATTCGCGCGTCCAGCCCGGACAAGCTCGGCGTCTACCTCACCAGCCGCGGCATGCCGAACGAGAACTACTTCGCCGCACAGAAGGCCGTCCGCGCGATCGGCACCAACTCCATCGACAACGCCGCGCGGGTGTGCCACTCCCCCAGCACGTTCGGCCTGAAGGGCGCGCTCGGTGTCGCGGCGACGACGTGTTCGTACTCCGACTGGATCGGCAGCGACCTGATCGTGTTCGTCGGCTCGAACGTCGCCAACAACCAGCCGGTCGCGATGAAATACCTCTACCACGCCAAGAAGGCCGGCACCAAGGTCGTCTGCGTCAACCCGTACGAAGAGCCGGGCATGGCGCGCTACTGGGTGCCGTCCAACGTCGAAAGCGCCGTCTTCGGCACCAAGGTCACCGACCGCTTCTTCCAGATCAAAGTCGGCGGCGACATCGGCTTCCTGACCGGCGTCTTCAAGGCGATGGTCGACAACGACTGGGTAGACCACTCGTTCATCGACGACCACACGAGCGGTTTCGACGCTGCCAAGGCCGAAGCCGACGGCCACATGTGGGACGATCTCGAGGCCGCGTCGGGCTCGACGAAGAACGCGATGACCGCGCTGGCCAAGATGCTGCACGAGTCGAAGACCGCGATCTTCGTGTGGAGCATGGGAATCACGCAGCACGAGTTCGGTGAGAACAACGTGCGCGCGATCATCAACCTCGGCTTGACGAAGGGTTTCGTCGGAAGGCCCAACTGCGGCCTGATGCCGATCCGCGGGCACTCCGGCGTGCAGGGCGGCGCCGAGATGGGCGCCTACGCCACGGTGCTGCCGGGCGGTGCGCCGATCACCGAGGACGGCGCGAAGAAGTTCTCCAAGCTGTGGGGGTTCGACGTCCCGCACAAGGTCGGCATGACGGCGCCCGAGATGATCGACGCCGCCCACGAGGGCGAGCTGGACGTGATGATCAGCTCCGGCGGCAACTTCCTCGAGGTGCTGCCCGATCCCGAGTTCTGCAACGAGGCGATGCAACGCATCCCCTTGCGCGTCCACATCGACATCATGGTGTCGAGTCAGATGCTGGTCGACCCCGCCGACACCGTGCTGATCCTGCCCGCCGAGACGCGTTACGAGATGACCGGCGGCGTCACCGAGACGTCCACCGAACGCCGGATCATCTTCAGCCCGGAGGTGTCCGGCCCGCGGATCAAGGAGGCCTGGCCGGAGTACAAGATCTTCGGCGAGCTGGCCGCCCGCGTCCGGCCCGACCTCGCCGACCAGGTCACCTACAAGACCACACAGGCGATCCGCGACGACATCGCCGAGGCCGTACCCATCTACGCCGGCATCGAGAAGCTGAAGGAGTTCGGCGACGAGGTGCAGTACGGCGGCCCGCATCTCTGCGCGGGCTGGAAGTTCCCGACCGACGACGGTAAAGCCCACTTCTCCGTCACGCCGATCCCCGACATCTCGCACCCCGAAGGCACGTTCATCGTCGCCAGCCGGCGGGGTAAACAGTTCAACAGCATGGTTCACGAGAGCAAGGACAGCCTGACGGGGGCCGTTCGCGAGGCCGTCCTGATGAACGCGAGGGACGCCGCCGACCTCGGCCTGGCCGACGGTGACGAGGTCGTGCTGTCCAACGAGCTCGGCACGCTCAAGTGCCGCGTGCTGAAGGCGCCGGTCATGCCGGGAACCCTCCAGGTCCACTGGCCGGAAGGTCAGGTGCTGCTCGACCGGTCCAGCCGTTCACCGCAAGGCAAGATCCCGGCGTACAAGGACGCCGTGGTTCGCGTCGAGCCGGTCGAGCGAGACACCGCCGAACAGCCGAAGGTAACCACGCTCACGTAGAAAGCAAGCCAGAAGGGTGAAACATGGCCACCGTTGCAAGCGACAATCCAACCAGCGGCCGGTGGTTCCTGGCCGGCGCGGCCGTCCTGATGCAGCTCGCCCTCGGCGCGGTCTACGCGTGGAGCACGTTCTCCAAGGCGCTCCTCGCCGACGGGAGCGTGTTCGACCTCACCAAGTCGGAGGCCGCGATCCCGTTCTCGGTGACGATCGGCATGATCTTCGTCGGTACCTACGTCGGCGGGCGGATCCAGGACCTCAAGGGGCCGCGGGTGGTGGCGCTCGCCGGTGGCGTCATCTACTCCATCGGTGTACTGCTGTCAGGGCTGGCGAGCAATGACGGGCTGTTCTGGCTGCTGATCCTCGGTTACGGCGTGCTCGGTGGCTTCGGCCTCGGGCTGGCCTACATCGTGCCGGTGGCGATGCTGCAGAAGTGGTTCCCCGACAAGCGCGGGCTGATCACCGGCATCGCGGTGGGCGGCTTCGGGTTCGGCGCGGTGATCACCTCTCCGGTGGCGCAGGTCCTGATCGACCAGTCGCCGGCGGTGCCGACGCGGGCGTTCTTCTGGCTGGGTGTCGCGTACCTCGTGATGGTGCTGGTCGGCGCGTCGTTCTTCAAGAACCCACCCGAGGGCTACGCCGTGCCGGGCTGGGTTCCGCCGAAGACCGGGCGCGTGGTTCGCAGCGAGCGGGAATACTCCCAGGGCGAGGCGCTGCGGACTCCGCAGTGGTACCTCCTCACCGCGGTCCTCACGCTGAACGTCACGGCCGGCATCGCGCTGATCTCGGTGGCGACGGCGGCCGCGGGCGACATCGCCGGCTACAGCGCGGCCGCGGCGGCGACGTTCACCGGTGTGATGGGCCTGTTCAACGGCGGCGGGCGGATCTTCTGGGGCTGGATCTCCGAGCGGATCGGCCGGATGACGGCGTTCATCGCGATGCTCGGGCTGCAGGGCGTCTGCTTCCTGATCCTGCCGCACGCGTCGGCGCCGGCGCTGTTCGCCATCCTCGGCGCGGTGATCTATCTCTGCTACGGCGGCGGCTTCGGCACCATGCCGGCGACGGCAGGTGACTTCTTCGGCCTGAAGAACGCGGGTGCGATCTACGGTCTGATGATCATCGGCTGGAGCCTGGGCGGCGTGCTCGGCCCGCAGATCGCGGCGGCGCTGATCTCCGGCTCGGAGTACACCCTGGCCTTCACCACGATCGGCATCATCGCGCTCGTCTCGATCGTGATTCCGCTGATCACCCGCCCGCCCAAGGCCGGCCAGCCCGAGCCCGCACCCGCCGCGGCCACCCAGTCGGAGTAGCCCCCTAGCTTCTCCGCGAATGACCACGTTAACCACGCAATTAGCGGGTTAACCACACACCCCGGCGCGTGGCGAAGCACCTAATAGCGTGGCGAGGTGCCGAACTAGCGGTCAGCTGGGACGGACGGCGGCTTCGACCTCGCCAAGCAGGAGCTTCGCGGCGGCGAGCTGTGCCTGCAGGTCGTCGGGGCGGGGGCCGTAGCCCGCGCACAGGAGGTGGGCATGCTCCGTGAAGCCTTCCGGCGCGCCCGCCAGCCGGCCGGCGGAGTCGATCAGGCCCTTCTCGTTCGTCACCCAGGCGCCCGCGTGGGCGTGGAGCGCGTGCGCCATCACACCGATCGCGTGCGTCACGCACATGCTGACGTACGCCGCGTCGCCACGGCCGGCGGCCTTGGAGGCGATGTCGAGGCTGAAGCCCGCTTCCCAGAGCCAGTCGGCGAACGCCTTGCGCAGCGCCTGCGGGTACGCCGTCGTCACGGCCTTCAGTGCCGTCAACTCCCCCGTCGGATCACCCGCGACCAGGCCCAGCGCCACCTCGGCGACGTACGTCGTGGAGAGGAAGCCGAACGGATGGCCCGGCTGGTGCTGCACCGAGAACCGCCCATGCCGCGCCTCGTCCCACTGGGCCTCGACCCGCGACAGGTCGCGCAGGATCCAGTCGACGCGCAGGTCGCCGATGTCGAGCCAGGCGCCTCCGTTGACCCAGCGGCCCCACCCTCCCGGGCGAGCCACGTCGGTCGGACGGCCGGTGACCTGCTCGGCCAGCACCTTGAGCTCCTCGACGTCGAGCCCGTCCCGGCTCTGCTCCCCCGGAGACGACTCAGGGGGCGACCCCGGACCGCGGTAGTAGACGCCCAGGTCGATGTCGGACGACGGCCCGGCCGTGCCGCGCGCCTGGCTGCCGCCGAGCATCACGCCGACGACGCCCGGCACCCCGACCAGGAGTTGTGCGTGCTCTTTTGCCAGCCCAAGTGCGTCCATCGTGCTCCTGCTCCCTACGAGTCGGCCGGCGCGGGCTCCCGCTCGAGCGCCGTGAGCTTGCGCTCGGCGTAGAACGAGGCGAACGGGATGGTGCCGGCCAGGATCACAAGCAGGATACGTAGCCACGGCCAGCGCCGGACGTATCCGAGCAGGAACGCGACCACCGCGTACACCGCGTACAGGAAACCGTGGATCTGGCCGATCACGGACGACGGACCGGGTTGGTGCCAGATGTGGTTCAACGGCACCGCCACCAGGACGAGGGCGAGCAGAACCACACCGGTGACGTAGGCCAGCACGCGGTAGACGGTGAACAGCATGTCGAGCAGCTTAAAACCCGTTTCCCATAGCGCCCGACACCGGCTACGCTGGCCCGCCAGCCAAAAATCTCCCCGCGCCGCTCGAAGGCGCTCCAGCGGGAGCACAGTTGTGCGCGAACTTCGCGCCCCAACCCCCGGGATGCCATTTTCCGGGGGCAATTTGGCGTGCCCGAAAGGCTCAGCAAGCAAACGACGCAAAGGCAGGTGATACCAAGGTGCGGCTCTATCTCAGCGTCGCGCGGCGGGCGTTCCGCCGCTACTCCACCTACCGGATCGCTTCGGTCGCGGGCGTCTTCACCCAGTCGGTGTTCGGCTTCATCATGGCCTACACCTACATCGCGCTGTGGGAGCACCGGCCCAACCTCGGCGGCTACGACGTGGCCGACGCCGTCACCTACGTCTGGCTCGGGCAGGCGCTGCTCGCCCCGCTCGCGTTGTTCGGCGGCGGATTCCAGACCGAGCTCGTCGAACGGATCCGCAAGGGTGACGTGGCGATCGATCTCTACCGTCCGATCGACCTGCAGCTGTGGTGGCTGGCGTCCGACTTCGGCCGCGCCGCGTTCCAGTTGGTGGTACGCGGCGGCGGTCCGATGCTGTTCGGCGCCCTCGTGTTCGATCTGCACTATCCAGCCGAAGCCACGACCTGGCTGGCGTTCGCCTGCGCGCTGTTCCTCGCGCTGACGGTCAGCTTCGGCATCCGCTACCTCGTCTGCCTGTCGGCGTTCTGGCTGCTGGACTCGCGAGGGGTCGACCAGGTGGCGGGGTTCCTCGGCATGTTCCTGTCCGGCATGGTCGTGCCGCTCAACATCTTCCCCGGCACGCTCGGCGAGGTCGCCAACGCACTGCCGTGGTCGGTGACACTGCAGGTGCCGGCGGACATCTTCCTCGGCAAGTACCAGGGCGCGGAGCTCTTCCAGGTGCTCGGATTCGGCGCGATCTGGGCGCTGGTGCTGCTGCTGGCCGGCCAGGTGCTGACCGCGATCGCCACCAAACGGGTGGTGGTCCAAGGTGGTTGACAGCTTCCGCGCGTACTGGTGGATCGTCGCGATGTGGATCCGGTCGAACGTGGCCTACCGCGCCTCGTTCGTCATGCTGACGCTGGGCCAGTTCGCCGGCGTCGGGCTGGAGTTCGTCGGCATCCTCATCATGTTCCAGCACACCGACGCGCTGGGCGGGTTCGACCTCGCCGAGATCGCCTTCCTGTACGGCACGTCGGGCGTGGCGATCGGTCTGGCCGACCTGCTGCTCGGCAGCATCGAGAAGATCGGCACCCGGATCCGCGACGGCTCGCTCGACGTGATGCTGATCCGGCCGGTCCCGGCGTTCGCCCAGGCCGCGGCCGACCAGTTCGGGTTGCGCCGGATCGGCCGGGTCCTGCAGGCGGCGATCGTGCTCGGCTGGTCGTTCTGGGCGGTCGACGTCGACTGGACTCCGGCCCGCATCCTGCTGATTCCCGTGATGCTCGTGTGCGGGACGGTCATCTTCGCCGGCATCTTCGTGCTGGGCGCGGCGTTCCAGTTCGCCGCCGGCGACGCGGCCGAGGTCGCGAGCGCGTTCACCTACGGCGGCAACTTCCTGACGCAGTACCCGCCGACGATCTTCGCCAAGGAACTGGTCCGGACGGCGACGTTCATCGTGCCGCTGGCGTTCGTCAACTGGATGCCGGCGATGTACGTGCTCGGCCACGAGGACCCGCTCGGGTTGCCGCGGATCCTCGACTTCGGCTCGCCGGCCGCGGCCCTGTTCGTCGCGCTGGTCGCGGGCCTGGCGTGGCGGGCCGCGTTGCGCAGCTACCGAAGCACGGGGAGCTGAACGATGGTCTACCTTTCCATTGCCCTACGAGCGTTCCGCCGCTACGCGACCTATCGCTCGGCGACCGCCGCCGGCATCTTCACCAGCATCGCGTTCGGGCTGATCACCGCGTTCACCTACACCGCGTTGTGGCACGCACGGCCGAACGCCGGCGGCTACGACCTCAACGACGCGATCACCTACGCCTGGCTCGCGCAGTCGATCGGGCTGATCGGCGCCTTGTTCGGCGGCGGCTTCCGCGACGAGCTGTCCGAACGGATCCGCAGCGGTGACGTCGCGATCGACCTCTACCGCCCAATCGACCTGCAGGCGTGGTGGCTGGCGTCCGACCTCGGACGAGCGGGGTTCCACGTGCTCGCCCGCGGGATCCCGCCGACGCTGATCGGTGGGCTGCTCTTCCGGATCGCGTTCCCCACCAGCGCGGTGACGTGGCTGGCGTTCCTGCTGGCAGTGGTGCTCGGCGCGGTCGTGTGCTTCTGCATCAACTATCTCTTCGTACTCACGACGTTCTGGCTGATGGACTCGCGCGGGGTGCTCCAGATCGCCACGGTGCTCGGCGGCTTCTTCGCCGGGATGCTGCTGCCGATCAACGTGTTCCCGAGCTGGTTCGGTGAGCTGGCCCGAGTGCTGCCGTGGTCGACCGCGCTGCAGATTCCGATCGACGTCTATCTCGAGAAGTACCAAGGCCTAGAACTCCTGCAGCCGTTGGGGTTTCAGCTGATCTGGGCTGTGGTGTTGTGGATCGCGGGCCGGCTGCTCACGTCGCTCGCCACCAACCGGGTGGTGGTGCAGGGTGGCTGACGCACTCACGCTCTACGGGCACATCGTCGCGATGTGGATCCGGTCCACCGTCGTCTATCGTGCCTCGTTCCTGATGCTCACGGTCTCACAGTTCCTCGTGACGGGGCTCGATTTTGTCGTTATCTGGATCATGTTCGCTCAGACCGACATCCTCGGCGGGCTCGCCCTGCCCGAGGTGGCGTTCCTGTACGCCACATCCGGGCTGGCGCTGGGCATCGCCGACCTGGCGATCGGCAGCATCGACCGGCTCGGCGTACGCATCCGCGACGGTTCGTTCGACATCTTCCTGATCCGCCCGGTGTCGGCGTTCGTGCAGGCGGCGGCCGACCAGTTCGCGCTGCGCCGGCTGGGGCGGATCACGCAGTCCGGTGCGGTCTTCGCCTGGTCGCTGCTCGCGCTGGACATCGACTGGGACTGGAGCCGGATCGTCCTGCTGCCGTTGATGATTCTCAGTGGAGCGCTGATCTTCTGCGCGATCTTCGTGCTCGGTGCGGCGTTCCAGTTCGCCGCCAACGACGCGGCGGAGGTCGTCAACGCCTTCACCTACGGGGGCAACTTCCTCACGCAGTACCCACCGAGCATCTTCGCCCGTGACCTGGTCAGGGGCGTGACGTTCATCGTGCCGCTGGCGTTCGTCAACTGGATGCCCGGCCTGTACATCCTCGGCCATGACGACCCGCTCGGACTGCCGGAGCTCGCCAGCTTCGCCTCACCGGTCGTCGCCGTCCTCTTCACACTCGTCGCCGCCGTCGCCTGGCGGGTGGCCATCCGCAGCTATCGCAGCACAGGGAGCTGAAAATGAACGCGATCATCGAGGTCCGGGACGTCGCCAAGACCTTCGTCGTACGAAAGAAGGCCGGGCGGCTGAAACGCGTCAAGCACGAGGTGCACGCGGTCTCGGAGCTGACGTTCGACGTCGCCGAGGGCGAGATGGTGGGCTACATCGGGCCGAACGGTGCCGGCAAGTCCACGACGATCAAGATGCTCACGGGCATCCTCGTACCGAGCGCGGGTCAGCTGCGCGTCGCCGGCGCCGACCCGGCGAAGGAACGCGTCAAGCTGGCCCGGCGGATCGGCGTGGTCTTCGGCCAGCGCACGACTCTGTGGTGGGACCTGCCGCTGCGCGACAGCTTCAGCCTGCTGCGGCGGATCTACAAGATCCCGGACGAGCGGTTCCGGGAGAACCTCGACACGTTCGTCTCGCTGCTGCAGCTGGGCGAGCTGCTGGACGTGCCCGTCCGGCAGCTCTCGCTGGGCCAGCGGATGCGCGGTGACATCGCGGCGGCGCTGCTGCACGACCCGGAGGTGCTCTACCTGGACGAGCCGACGATCGGCCTGGACATCGTGAGCAAGGCCAGCGTGCGGGAGTTCCTGAAGGAGCTCAACGAAACCGCCGGCACGACCGTCCTGCTGACCACGCACGACCTCACCGACATCGAGCAGCTGTGCTCGCGCGTGATGGTGATCGACCACGGCAGCCTCGTCTACGACGGCTCGCTCTCGGGTCTCCACGACCTGGGTGAGAGCGAACGCACCCTCGTCGTCGACCTGACCGAACCGATCCCGTCGCCGATCGACGTCTCCGGCGCCCGCGTAGTCAGGGTCGACGGCCCGCGGCAGTGGCTGGCCTTTCCGGCGTCGGCGAGCGCGGCTCCCCTGCTGGCCGACATCGCGGCGCGCTACCCGCTGGCCGACCTGTCGGTGCAGGAGCCCACGATCGAGTCGGTGATCGCACAGCTCTACGCAGAAGGATCATCCCCCACACAGTCTCGGTAAGAAGCCCTCAAGGTTCACCCAAGGCGAACACACTTGTATGTGGTCCAGCCGTCAGTTGGCTGTTGGGAGGGGGAATGCAGTTCGACGTTCTCGGAACCCTGCGGATAAGCACCGCGGGCGACGAGCTTGACCTACGCGCCGATCCGCAGCGCCGGGTGCTGGCGGTGTTGCTGGCACGCGCGCCTGAACCTGTCTGTGTCGCGGAGTTGGTCGACGCGCTGTGGCCGAACGCTCCACCCAGGAACGCGTACAAGAACGTCCAGATCTACATCTCCCGGCTGAAGCGTGAGCTCGGCGAACCGGATCTGATCATTCGCGGACCGGCCGGCTACGCGATCTGCCTGCAGCCTGGCGACCTGGACGCGCAGGAGTTCGCCGAACTCGCCAGGCAGGCCGAGTCGGCCCGGCAGTCCGGTCCGCTCGACCAGGCGGGCCGGCTGGTCGAGCGGGCGTTGGCCTTGTGGCGCGGACAGCCGTACTCCGGAGTGCCAGGTGCCGACGAGTGCGTCCTGCTGACCGCCGAAGTCCAGCGGCTTACAGAGCTGTACCTGCACCTGCTCGAGGTCCAGGCCGACATCGGCCTTCAGCTGGGCCGCCACGCCGACCTGCTACCTCGACTGTCGGCGCTGGTCACGGAGCACCCGGACCGCGAACGGTTCGCGGCCCTGCTGATGCTCGCGCTCTACCGTTCGGGACGGCAGGCCGAGGCCCTTCAGATCTATCGAAGCGCCCGCGACACGTTGATCGAGCAGCACGGCGTAGAACCGGGCGCCGAACTCTCCGACCTGCACGTGGCCATGCTCAACAGGGATCCGAAGCTCGGCCGACAGGCTGGGAAGCGACCCGCTCAACTACCACCGGAACTCATCGCCCTCACCGGCCGCGAGGAGGAGCTCGCGGCCGTCCTCACAGCTGCCGAGGCGGAGGCGCTGACCAATGGGCCGACTGTCGTCGTGATCGGCGGGATGGCCGGGGTGGGAAAGACGACCCTCGCCATGCACGCCGCGCACACCCTCGCGGCCAAGTACGCCGAGGGAACACTCTTCCTCGACCTGCACGGATTCACGCACGGAGTACCTCCGGTCGAGCCGTTCCGGGCGCTCGACCGGCTGCTCCGCACGATCGGCACACCGCCCGAGCAGATCCCGGGCGAACTGGACGACCGTGCCGCCAGGTGGCGGAGCCGGATGGCTGACGGGCGGTTCCTGATCCTGCTGGACAATGCGGCGACAGCCGAGCAGGTACGTCCGCTGCTGCCGGCCTCGTCCGGGTGCCTCGTCCTCGTCACCAGCCGCTGCCGGCTCGGCGACCTGGACGGCGCCCACCCGATCGCGGTCGACCCGATGCCGCCCGCCGATGCCGTCGCGCTGTTCACGCGGATCGTTGGAACCGAGCGGATCAAGGGCGAGCCGGAGGCCCGGGTACGAGAGGTCATCGAGCTCTGTGGACGCCTCCCACTCGCCATCCGGCTGGCCGCGACCAAGCTCAGGGACCGGTCACCGTGGAAACTCAGGGACATTGCTCGCCAGCTGCAAACCGGCCGGCGAAGCGTTACCGGCGTGTTCGATCTCTCCTTCCAGGCACTCAGTGCGGATCAGCAACGGGTGTTCCGCCTGCTCGGCCTGCACCCCGGCTCCGACTTCGACACGTACTCCGCAGCCGCGCTCGCAGGGTTGGAACTGCTTCGAGCTGAGGCGATTCTCGAGTCACTCGTCGATGCCCACCTGCTCGAACCCCGCGCGGGCGGGCGATACGGATTCCACGACCTGCTGCGGGTCCATGCCGCCGAACGCGCCCAGCGCGAAGAGAGCGAGCCGGATCAGCGGCAGGCGATCCTGCGCCTGGTCGGCTACTACCTGCAGACCGCGTTCACGGCCGACCGGCGACTCGCACCGAAACACTCCCGCCCGATCCAGCTCGAGCCGCCGCCGACCGATCACGTGGTGCACGGGATATCGGACCACGCGGAAGCGATCGCCTGGTTCGAGGCCGAGCACACCAGCCTCGTCGCGGTTCAAGCGGCGGCGGCTTCGTACGGCTGGGATCTGCTGGTCTGGCAGCTCGCCCGCACACTGAATCACTTCCACCGCTGGCGAGCCTTCTTCCACAGCGAGATCCTGGTGTGGCGGGCTGGGATCTCGGCCGCCGAGCGGATCGGTGATCCGCTGCTGCTCGCGGAATGCCATCATCGGCTCGGGGCTGCCATGCTCCGCACCGGCCAGTGGGAGGCGTCAGTACCGTACCTGCGGCGGGCCATCGCCCTCTTCGAGCAAGCTGGCGACCCGATCGGGCAGGCGGACACGCTGGAGGCACTGTCAGCCGTCTTTGGTCAGAGGGGCAGTTATCCCGAAGCCATCGCCGCGTCAACGCACGCCCTCGAGCTGTTCCACTCGGCTGGATCCGACAGCGGAGTCGCGGGCTCCCACAACTCCATCGGCTGGTGGAACGCACAGCTCGGCGACTTCGACGAGGCCGTGACCCACTGCAAGCAAGCTCTCCATCTGTTCGGCGAGCTCGGCGATGCGGACGGCCAGGCCTACACGCTGGACAGCCTCGGTTATGCCGCCCAGCAAACCGGCCGGTATTACCACAGCCTGCACTTCTACCAGCGGTCCCTGTGGCTGTTCTCGAAGCTCGAGAACACCTACCACACAGCAATGGCTCTGTCAGAACTAGGCGCCATCTACATCACACTGGACAAGCCCGCGCAGGCCCGCGAAGCCTGGTTGCGGGCCCTCGAGCTCTACGAAACGCAACGGCGGGACAGCGAAGCCGGCCAGACGCGGCAGCACCTGGAGCGGCTAGGGTCGGCGGGTGACCGCGCGGACCTTGGCCAACGGCCGGTATGCCCTGAGTGAGCCGCCGATCGGCGCAGGTGGGATGGGCACGGTGTGGAAGGCGTACGACACCGTCCTGCATCGCGAGGTTGCTGTGAAGGAGCTGCGGATCCCCGAGGGGTTGAGCCCAGAGGATCGGGAGACGTTGCGGGAGCGGGCGATGCGGGAAGCGCGCGCGGCCGCCGGGCTGGATCATCCGGGCATCGTCACGATCCACGATGTCGTCGACGAGGGTGGGATGCCCTGGATCGTGATGCGGCTTCTGTCGGGGCGGTCACTCGACAAGGTCGTACGCGCGGACGGGCCGTTGAGCCCGCGCCGGGCCGCCGAGCTCGGGGTGCGTGTGCTCGACGCGCTGACGGCCGCGCACGGCAACGGTGTGTTGCATCGCGACGTCAAACCGCAGAACGTCATGCTCGACGGCGGCGGCAACTGGATGCTGACGGACTTCGGCATCGCCTCGGTCGAGGGCGCGACCCGCACGCTCACCGGCACCGGGCAGGTGACCGGCACGCTCGGCTACATCGCGCCGGAACGACTCTCCGGCGATGCCCCCGGACCCGCGGCCGACCTGTGGGCACTGGGCGCGACGCTCTACTTCGCGGTCGAGGGACGCCATGCGTACGACCTCGACGACCTGCCCGCGCTGATCGCTGCCATCCTGACCCGCGACCCCGAGCCGCCCAGGCACGCCGGGCCACTGACACCCGTCATCGCCGGCTTGCTGGAACGCGATCCCACCCGGCGCCTGACGGCCACCGCGGCCAGGGAACAGCTGCTGGCGATCGCCGGAGGACACCCCACGTTCGAGCCTCCGACCGAACGACTCGGCACTCCTCAACAACCGACCAGGAAGCTCGAGCAGCCGGTTGGCCTGGAGCCGCGCGCCGCCCGAGTCGTACGTGCGCTTCGCGGCCAGCTGGTAGCGCTGAACGCGGCGATCGGAGCGCTGCTGGGCCTGGCCGCCTACGGGCTGTCCCAGGGAATGCCGGTCTGGATACTCGCGGCACTGGCCGTGGCGTTCGGGCTCGGCGGCGGACTCGGCGCCTGGCTGGCGCCCCACCTCGGGCGCTGGTTCGGCCTCACGACGGCACTGATCGGGACGGCGCTGCTCATGGGCGAGTCGATCGCCGGTGTGGGTGCGGGTGGCACGTCGGAGACGCCGATCCCGTCGATCGTCGTGGCCGGGATCGCCCTGGTGGCATTCGCCGCCTGGCACCGGCTGGCCGGGTCGATGCGGCGGCGGGTCGTGCCGGCCGAGCAGCTCGGCCAGGTCACAGCGGGCTTCCACGTGGCCGGGCTCGCCGGGATCCTGATCGGTGGGGCCTTCGCCGGCGGCTACCTCTGGCTCCAGCCGAAGTACGACTGGTTCGGCGGCAACTACGTCCTCGGCATCCTCGTGACCGTCGGCGTCCTCGTGGTCATCGTCGGCCTGCTGGTCATTCCCGCCGTAGCAGCCGGCGACACCGAACCGCCCAGGCGAGGGGCGCGGATCGCGACGGCGATCGCCGCGCTGGTCATCCCGGTCCTCGCCGGCGGCCAGGCGCTGGCCCGGTACATCGACAGCCTCGACGACTTCACTTCCGTCCCCAACATCTGCGCGACGTATGTCGTCTCGCAGGAGCAGGTCGCGAAGTTCATCGCGGATCCCCCGGAGCGGGAGACGAGTGAGGGCTCCGAGCCCGGCTATGTCTCGTGCGACTGGCGGCGAACCTCTGGTGACGTTGCTGAGCTCGGCCTCGATGTCACGAAGTACGACAACGAGCGCGAGGCCGCCCACGAGCTGCAGTCCGAGCGGGAGCAGGCGGACGAAGACGGGGAGACCCTGGTCGACTTCGAGCTCGGCGACGAGGCGACCCGGCGTTGGTACGACAGTTCCATCGACTCCGAGGACACCGACGGAGTAGTGCTCCTGGTCCGGATCGACAACCTTGTGCTCGAGGTGGATTTCGAACGCTCGGCCGATCTCGGCACGCTCCAAGAGGCGGACTCCGTGGCGCTGGCGACCGAGCTGGTACGGGCGATCGAGAGCCGCCGCTGAACGTCAGCCCAAGGCCGGGGGCGGCCTGGGTCACGCGTCGACCGCGTCCACCGTCTCGATCCATCGTTCGAGGCGCCGGGTCTGACGGGCCATCAGCTCGGGTTGTCCGAGCGTGCTGCTGAGAACGGCGCTGCCGTGGTACGACACGACCAGCTCGACCGCCAGTTCGTGCGCGTCGCGACGCCCCATGGCGCTGAACTGCTGTTCGGCCCAGTCGAGCGGGATCCGCACCAGCGGCGCGGCGTGCGGATCTGTTTCCTTCAGGCCCTTGGTCAACTCGAGGGACAACGTGCCGAAGCGGCAGCCGTACTGAGCGATCGCGTCACGCCGCTCGCCAAGGAGCCGGACAAGCGCCTGAAGCCTGGCCTTCGGGCTGCGGTGCCGGTGTTCCAGCGCCGCCAGACCGCCCGCGAGCTCCTCCGCACGCGCCTGCAGGATGGCGGCGATGATGTCGTCCTTGGTCTTGAAGTAGTAGTAGACGTTGCCCACCGGCACGTCGGCCGTCTGAGCGATGTCGGCCAGCGTCGTACGCGCGACGCCCTGGCGGTACACCAGCTCGCACGCGGCTGCGATCAGTCGCTCTCGTTTCCCCGGCCGCGCGGCCGAAGCCGCCTGGTCGATCTGTTCTGAGTCAGTCATCTCACTCAACAGTCTAGACAGCCTCCACCCATTGCCCTAAGTTAGTTACCTAACTAACACCGATCGATGAGGAGAAACCAGCACATGGTGAGCAAGGAATGGTCCGCTCTCCGCGAGATGTTCGTCGCCTGCGCCCCGAAGACCGTGGCCAACCTGACGGCGACTGTCATGACGGCCAACCCGGAGATCGACCTCCGCGGCCTCGACGGCGTGTACGGCCTGGCCGCGGAACCGGCCGAGGTCACCTACGAGGAGGTCGACGCGGCCGGCCTGCCGGCGATCTGGGCGAACCCGGTCGGATGTGACACCGGCCGCGTGCTCGTCTACTTCCACGGCGGCGGGTTCGTCAGCGGTTCGAAGGAAACCCATCGCAAGCTCGCCGCTCATCTCGCCAAGGCCGCCGGCTGCCGCGCGCTGATCCCGGACTACCGGCTGGCTCCCGTGCACACGTTCCCAGCCCAGCTCGACGATGCGCGCGCGGTGTCCGAGTGGCTGCTCCAGGAGGGCTTCCAGGCGGAAAGCATCGCGCTGGCCGGGGACTCCGCCGGCGGCAACATCGCGACCGCCACGGCGCTGGCAGCCCGGCGTGACGGCCGGCCACTGCCGTCGGCGATCGTCGCGCTCTCGCCGTGGTACGACATGGAAGCCAACGGCAAGACGTTCGACTCCAACGCGGCAACCGACACCGCGATCTCCCGGGAGCTCGTCCAGACCTTCGGACCGATGTTCCTCGGCGGGCACTCCCCGACCGATCCGCTGGCCAATCCGTTGTACGCGGACCCCACCGGGCTTCCACCGATCTTCCTGACCTACGGCAGCCACGAGACGCTGCAGGACAGCATCGAGCTGTTCGCCGCGCAGGCGCGGCAAGCGGGTGTCGATGTCGTCCTGCGGGCCGGCGAGGACATGCAGCACGCCTACCAACTGATGGCCGGACGAGTGCCCGAAGCCGACGCCAGCATCGCCGAGGCAGGCGCCTGGCTGCGCGCGAAGCTCGCCGGCAGCTGAGCCCGAAGGCGAGTAACCATGCGATTCGCGATCTCGATCCCCCAGGTCGTCGCCGACGGCTCGTTCGACCCGGCCAACTTCCGCGCCTACCTGACCGAAGCCGAGGAGCACTTCGAGAGCGCCTGGACCGGCGAGCAGGTACTCGGCACCCATCCCATGCTGAGCCCGCTGGAGACCCTCACCTACGCCGCGGCCTGCACCAGCCGGATCCGGTTGGGGTGTGCGATGTTCGTCAGCTCCCTCCACAACCCCGTGCACCTGGCCAAGTCGATCGCCAGCCTCGACCAGCTCAGCCTGGGCCGGCTCGAGGTCGGCCTGGTCACCGGCGGCCCGTCTCGGATGTTCTCCGCGTTCGAGGTCGATCCGGCCGGCTTCGTCGCCCGCTTCGGCGAGGGACTGCGGCTGATGAAGCGCCTGTGGACCAACGCGCAGGTCGACTTCGACGGGCGGTTCTGGCAGCTGCGAAACGCCGCGCTGGAGCCCAAGCCGCTGCAGAAGCCACACCCACCGATCTGGCTCGGCGGCGGCCACCCAAACGCGCTGCGGCGAGCCGTCGAACTCGGTGAAGGCTTCATCGGCGCCGGATCCTCCACCACCGAGCAGTTCGCCCGGCACGCCCACGCCATCCGAACGGAGCTTCGGCATCGGCAGCGCGACCCGGCCGGCTTCACCGTCGCCAAGCGGGTCTACATCGCCGTCGACGACCACGCCGAAACCGCCCGCGCCCGGATCGCCGACGCTCTCCACCGCAGGTACGACTACTTCGGGATGGGCGATTTGGCCGCCGTCGCGGTCGCGGGCACCGTCGACGACTGCGTCGCCGGTCTACGCGACGTGGCCGCGGCCGGTGCGCACCTGGTCCTGCTCAACCCACTGTTCGACGGGCTCCAGCAGCTGAGCAGGCTGGCCCACGACGTCATTCCCCAGCTGGTCGACCAGCCCGGGCACGTCGCTAGCCGGTGATGGTGAGAACGATCAGCGCGAGGTTGAGGGCGATGATCAGGCCGGCCGCGATCCACGCCAGCACTGTCGTCAAGGAGGCATTGACCTGCTCGCCCATCACCGAGCGCCTCGAGGTCAGCAGCACCAGCGGCACCAACGCGAACGGCACGCCGAACGACAGGACGACCTGCGACAGCACCAGCGCCCAGGTCGGCTCGACACCGGCGACCAGCAGCGCCAGCGCCGGCACCAGCGTGATCAGCCTCCGCGCGATCAGCGGCACCCGCACGCGCAGCAGTCCGGCCATGATCACGGCGCCCGCGTAGCTGCCGACCGACGTCGACGCCAGCCCGGAAGCCAGCAGCCCGATGGCAAAGCACAGGGCGACCACGCTGCCGAGCTCGGAGCCGAACGCCGCGTGTACCCCCACCAGGTTGTCGACGTCCGGCAGTCCCTGCAGGGTGCTCGCGGCCGACAGCACCATCGCGAGGTTGACCGAGCCCGCCAGCACCATCGCCGCGCCCACGTCGAATCGGGTCGCGACCACGAGCCGGCGTAGCCGCGGCCCGGTGGGCTTGCCGTGCCGGTCGCGCGACAGCGCCGCGTGCAGGTAGACCGCGTGCGGCATCACCGTGGCCCCGAGCATCCCGGCCGCCAGCAGCAGGCTCTCGGTTCCTTCCAGCCTCGGCACCAGGCCGTTGACGACACCTCCAGCCGACGGCGGCGACACCACCAGCCCCGCGAAGAAGCCGATCGCCACGATCAGCAGCAGCCCGCTCACGACTCGTTCGAACGGAAGCTGGCCACGCCGGTCCTGGACCAGCAGCAGGACCATCGACACCGCGCCCGTGATCACGCCGCCCACCACCAGCGGCAGCCCGAACAACAGCTGCAGCGCGATCGCCCCGCCGATCACTTCCGCGATGTCGGTGGCGGTCGCGACCAGCTCGGCTTGCCCCCAGTACGCCAGCCGTGCTGGCGTCGGCATCCGGTCACGGACGGCCTCGGCGAGCGACTGTCCGGTCACCAGCCCGAGCTTCGCCGAGAGGTACTGCACCAGGCCCGCCATCAGGTTGGCGACGACGATCACCCACACCAGGAGGTAGCCGTAGGTCGCACCCGCCGTGATGTTGGTTGCCACGTTGCCGGGGTCGACATAGGCGATGGCGGCGACGAACGCGGGCCCGAGCAGGAAAAGATTGTTTCGGACGTGTGAAATCCTGACGCGCAGTCCAGCGCTCCGAGTCATCGCCGCCCTTTCTCGACCACGCCGTCACCTTAGTGTTCTTACGATCCGGCGCCGACGGGTGACTTCGAGCCACCAACCAGGTCTACGGGGCCGGCTCCCAGATCGGCTCGAATCCGGGCACTATGGCTGCAATTGGCCCTTGCGAATTCCGCTGTCTTCTTCCGGTAGGCTCCCCAACCGAGTCGAAGGGGGTGGGGAGGGAATGACCAGGCATGCCCGGAAGACACGGACGCCACACATCCGAGGTGCGAAGCCCTCGGATCGGACGCGGCATTTTGATCGCAGCTGCCGCGATCCTCGTGCCCGCTCTTTCCTTTGTAGGCGTACGCGCACTCAGCGTGGCTTCGCCGGGTGAAAAGACGAAGGAGTGCGAGGGCACGTTCAGTGTCCGGGTAGCCACGGCTCCGGAGATCCTCGGGCCGATGCGTACGATCGCCGCCGACATCGCCAAGAGCAAGGTCCCGGTCGGTGACAACTGCCTGCGGGTCGACGTCGTTTCCGAGCGTCCGGCCGACATGTACGAGAAGCTGACCAGCTCCGGCGGCGACTCCGATGCCGACTTGTGGATTCCCGACAGCTGGCAGTGGTTCCGCCGCACGGGCATCCCGGCCGACCGGGTCCTGCCGATCAGCCCGACCGTCGCCGCCTCTCCCCTCGTCCTGGCAACCAATCAGGCCAATGCGGAGAAAATCGCCGGCAAGGCGCAAAGCTGGGAAACGCTTGCACCGGCCGGAAAGATGGCGATGTCGAATCCGGAGAAATCCGCGGTCGCTTTGTCCGGCTTATTGGCAATTCGCCGTTCTTTGGATATCAAGGCTCCCGAAGACGAGGAAATCGAAGTCACTCAGGAGCGTTACCGGCACCGGATCGGCGAGATGATTCTCGGCCTGACTCGCAACAAGGTCCAGGACGTGCAGAGCGAGCTCGACTACGCCACCAAGAAGGGCTTCCGGTACGGCGTTCCCACCACCGAGCAGCAGGTGCTCGCGCTCAACCGGGCCAAGGGCGCCCATGTGGTCCCGATCCTGCCGAAGTCCGGCACCGTGCTCCTCGACTATCCGCTGATCGCCGTCCTGCACGACAAGCGCAAGATCGAGCGGGTGATCGAGGCCGGCTCGGCGTTGATGCGGTACGTCGACACGCCCACCGGCAAGACCGCGCTCAACCGGGCCGGCTTCCGCGACGTCCGTGGGCTCAAGCCGCCCCCCGGCGCGACCACCAGCGGCGAGCTGAAGCTGCTCCACGACGTGAGCGGCACCGACGCCAACGACGTCATCCGAAGCTGGGCGGCGATGTCCGTCGACACCAGGATGCTGGCGATCGTCGACATCTCCGGAACGATGGACAACCGGGCGAGCGACGACGGCCGGACTCGGATCGAACTTGCCAGGGACGCCGCGGGCTCCGCGCTGACGTACTTGCCGGACAGCGCGGAGTTCGGCTTGTGGGAATACTCCGAAGGCCTGGTAGGCAGCCAGGACCACAAGGTGATGACGCCGACCAGGTCGCTCGACTCGGAACAGCGCAAGGCGTTGTCGCAGTCGCTTGACAAGCTGCCCGGTGACGTGGGCCGCAACACCGCGCTCTACGACACGGTGCTCGCGGGCTTCCGTACGGTCCAGGGCTACGACTCCGACCGGACCAACACGATGGTGCTGCTCACCGACGGCACCGAGGACAACAGCAGCGCGCTCGACCTGAACCAGCTGATCAACGCGCTGAAGAACGAGCAGGACCCGGCGCGGCCGGTCTCCGTGGTGCTCGTCGGCCTCGGCCCCGACGTCGACCTCGGCGTGCTGAACAAGATCGCGCAGGCCGGCGGTGGAAAGGCCTACCGGGCCAAGGACCCGAGCGAGATGGAGTCGATCATCATCGACACCATCCTGCGCCGCAACTGCACCAACGCCTGCAGCTGAGGCTTCCGGTCCCGCCGTGGCTCCGTAAGCGCCGCGCGGGACCGCCCGAAGTTCTGGGGCCGGCCGCAGGCAGGTCCGATCCCGGACGCATCCCCGCCACGTAGCGGACCGGGGCCGAGCACGGCGGCACCCGGCGTGGCAGCGTAGAAGGCATGACAACTCATCGGATCGCTGTCATCCCGGGCGATGGCATCGGCGTCGAAGTGACCGAGCAGGCGTGCCGGGTCGTGGACGCCGCCGCCAAACGTTTCGGCTTCCAGGCCGAGTGGTCGAGCTTCGACTGGAGCTGTGAGCGTTACCAGCAGACCGGCTCGATGATGCCGGCCGACGGCCTCGACCAGCTCCGCCCGTTCGACGCGATCCTGCTCGGCGCCGTCGGCTACCCCGGCGTTCCCGACCACGTTTCGCTGTGGGGCTTGCTGATTCCGATCCGCCGGACGTTCCAGCAGTACGTCAACGTCCGCCCCACCCGCCTCCTCCCCGGTGTCCGATCCCCGCTGGCCGACCGCTCGCCGGACGAGCTGCGGATGACCGTCGTACGTGAGAACGCCGAGGGCGAGTACTCCAACGTGGGTGGCCGTCAGGGCGTCGGCGATCACGAGATGGCCTTGCAGACCGCGGTTTTCACCCGGCACGGCATCGAGCGGGTGGTCCGCTACGCGTTCGAGCTCGCCAGGAAGACCGGCGAGCCGGTCACCTCGGCCACCAAGTCCAACGGCATCGTGCACACCATGCCGTTCTGGGACGAGGTCTTCTGGTCGGTGGCGGCGGACTACCCGGACGTCGTCTCCGAGCAGTGCCTGGCCGACGCGCTGGCCGCCCGCATGGTGATGGCGCCCGACCGGGTCGGAATCGTCGTGGCGTCCAACCTGTTCGGCGACCTGCTGAGCGATCTGTCCGCGGCGGTGGCCGGCGGGCTTGGGATCGCTCCCGCGGCCAACCTCAACCCCGAACGCGAGTACCCCTCGATGTTCGAGGCCGTGCACGGCTCCGCGCCGGACATCGCGGGCCAGGGCATCGCGAACCCGGTCGCGCAGATCCTGACCGCCGCGATGATGCTCGACCATCTCGGCGAGACCGAGGCCGCCCGCGCGGTGGAGACGGCGGTCGACTCCGCCGCCCAGGATCCGGCCAACCGGACGCCCGACCTCGGCGGTACCGCGTCCACGGCGAGCGCCACCGACGCCATCATCGCCGCTCTCCCCTAGACCACGGTTGCTCGGTCATTTCGCAGGTGCCAGGCAGATTTGCCAGGGGTAGGCCTAAAAGACCGAGCAACCGTGGTCATTGTCGCCGTTACTAAGGTGGAGGCATGGTGTCCGCAGAGCGCGAACGAGCGATCGTCGAGGCCGCACCGAAACAGCTCTTCATAGCCGGCCAGTGGCGTCCCGCCGAGTCCACGAGCACGTATCCGGTCGAGGATCCCTCCACGGGCGAGGTCCTGTGCGAAGTGGCCGACGCCTCCCCCGCCGACGGGCTGGCCGCCCTCGACGCGGCGGCTTCGGCCCAGGCCGGGTGGGCGCAGCACCCACCGCGGGGACGCAGCGAGATCCTGCGGCGCACCCACGAGCTGCTGCTCGAGCGCCAGGAAGACCTCGCGCTGCTGATGACGCTCGAGATGGGCAAGCCGCTGGCCGAGGCCCGCGGCGAGATCGCGTACGCCGCGGAGTTCTTCCGGTGGTTCAGCGAGGAGGCCGTCCGGATCGACGGCGGCTACATGGCCTCGCCCGACGGCCGCAGCCGCTTTCTGGTGATGAAGCAGCCGGTGGGTCCGTCAGTGCTGATCACGCCGTGGAACTTCCCGATGGCGATGGGCGGGCGCAAGATCGCGCCGGCGCTCGCGGCCGGGTGCACGGTCGTCGCGAAGCCGGCTCCGCAGACCCCGCTGTGCATGCTGGCGCTCGCGGACATCCTGCGCGCGGCCGGCCTGCCCGAGGGCGTGGTCAACGTCATCCCCACCACCCGCGCCGGCGAGGTGATCGAGCCGCTGCTGACCGACCCACGTACCCGCAAGCTGTCGTTCACAGGCTCCACGGCCGTGGGGCGGATCCTGCTGGCGCAGGCCGCTTCCCAGGTGCTGAAGGTCTCGCTGGAGCTCGGCGGCAACGCGCCGTTCGTGGTGTTCGACGACGCCAACCTCGACGCGGCGGTCGACGGCGCGATGCTGGCGAAGATGCGCAACATCGGCGAGGCGTGCACGGCGGCCAACCGGTTCTACGTGCAGTCCGGCGTGGCGGAGGCCTTCTCCGAGAAGCTCGCCGCGCGGATGGGCGAGCTCAAGCTCGGCCGCGGTGTCGACGACGGCGTCTCCGTCGGCCCGCTGATCGACGCGGGTGCGGTGAGCAAGGTCTCCGAGCTGGTCGACGACGCGCTGCGGCGCGGCGCCCACACGGTGCTGGCCGGCGGACCGGTCGACGGCGACGGTTACTTCTACGCGCCGACCGTGCTGAGCGGCGTACCCGCCGGGGCGCGGATGGCGAGCGAGGAGATCTTCGGCCCGGTGGCACCGATCTCGGTGTTCGAGACCGAGGCGCAGGCGCTCGCCCTGGCCAACGCGACGGAGTACGGCCTGGTGTCGTACGTCTTCACCCAGGACGTCGACCGCGCGCTGCGGCTGGCCGAGGGCATCGAGAGCGGCATGGTCGGCATCAACTCCGGCTTCGTGTCCAACCCAGCCGCGCCCTTCGGGGGTGTCAAGCAGTCCGGGCTGGGGCGCGAGGGTGGCAGGATCGGCATCGACGAGTTCCTGGAGACCAAGTACGTAGGAATCGCGGTGCCTCAGTGACAGAAACGGCCGAGCCGGGTGAGCCGGAAGTCAACCTGCACAGGGTGAAACTGCAGCACAAACCGGTGCTGGCCAACCTCATCCAGTTCTATCGCTACGACTTCTCAGAGATCCGTTCGCTGGAGTTGACCGCGCACGGGACCTACCCCTATCTCTGGCTCGACAACTACTTCACCGAGGCCGGCCGCTATCCGTTCTTCATCTGGGACGGCGAAAAGCTGGCGGGGTTCGCGTTGATGCGGCGCATCGACGGGGTCAACCACCTGTCGGAGTTCTTCGTGCTGAAGGCGCATCGCCGGCGCGGGATCGGGCGGCTGGCTGCGACGCGGCTGTTCCGGAAGTATCCGGGCGACTGGTCGCTGGAGATGGACCACAACAACGACGGCGCGCGGAAGTTCTGGCCGCAGGTGGTGGAGTCGGTGTGCGAGGGGCCGGTGAAGCGCACCGAGCAGTACCCTCCGCGGGTCGACCACGCCAGCACGATGCTGGAGTTTCACATCCCGCCGACGCGCTGAGGCGCGGTGTAGACCACGAACCGCTCGTCGCGCAGGAAGCCGACCAGCGTCAGCCCGAAGCGCTTGGCCAGGTCGACCGCGATGCTGGACGGTGCGCCGACCGCCGCGACGAACGGGATGCCGGCGGCCAGCGCCTTCTGGCAGATCTCGTAGCCGGCGCGACCGGAGACCAGCAGCAGGTGGTCCCGCAGCGGCGTGTGGCCGGCCAGCATCGACCAGCCAATGACCTTGTCGACGGCGTTGTGCCGGCCGATGTCCTCGCGTACGCAGACCGCGGTGCCGTCGGGCGTGAACAGGCCCGAGGCGTGCAGGCCGCCCGTACGGTCGAAGACGTTCTGCGCCTCGCGGAGCTGGTCCGGCAGCGCGCACAGCACGTCCTTGCTCACCACCGGTCCATCGGCGACGGGTGAGCAACCACGCAGTTCGAGCTCGTCGAGGCTCTCCTTGCCGCACACGCCGCAGGCCGCGGTGGCGGCACCGTAGCGCTTGGCCGGCTCGTACGCCGGCGGGCCGGCGAGGTCGACGGTGACGATGTTGTAGAGCTGCTCGGCGTCCGGGCAGTAGCGGATCCGCACCACCTGGTCGGCGGACTCCACCAGACCCTCGCTGTGCAGGAAGCCGGCGGCCAGCTCGAAGTCGGCGCCGGGCGTGCGCATCGTCACCACGACCGAACGCGGCTCGCGCCCCGGCCAGCCGATCCGGATCTCCATCGGCTCCTCGGTGGCCACCGTGTCGTCGCGGTAGCGGGACTGCTCGCCGTTGACCTCGCGCACCCTCACCCGGACGCTGGTGCCGGGGCGCGACGGTTGGGTGCGCTGCATGCGTTCCATTGTGCGCCCGTCCACCCGAGACCGGCGAGCGGAGCGGCGTCAGGACTTGGCGAGCGGGATGACCCGGCGGAACTTGCCACCGGACGTCTGCTCCGGAAGTTCGTCGGCGAACTCGACCGACACCTGGCCGGCCTTGTGCTCGGTGAGCAGCCGGCCGATCTCGCCGTGGACTGCTTGCCATACGCCGTCGCGGTTGGCGCCGTCGGTCACCCGCAGTCGTACGCGCAGCGTCGCCGGATCGGTCTGGACGACCTGGAACTGCCCGACACCGGGAACCTTGTCCAGCAGCGTGCCGAAGTGCATCGGCGACAGGGTGACGGACTCACCGGCCGGCGTGGGGAAGTCGAGCAGGTCGACCGCCCGCCCCTGGACCCGGACCGCCGGGAAGATGCTGCCGCAGGGACAGGGATCGGGGCGGACCAGCACGCTGTCGCCGAGGTTGTAGCGAAGGTACGGCTGCACCTGGTTGACGAGGTTGCTGAGCAGAACCGTGTGCGACAGCTCGCCTGCCGGGACCGGCTGGAAGTCGGCGTCGACCGGCTCGAGCACGACCCAGTCAGTGCTGACGTGGTACCAGCCCTCCGAGCAGCCGATGCCGAGATAGCCGCACTCGGTCGCGGCGTACGCGGCACGGACCTTCGCGCCGAACACCGATGCGAGCCGCTCACGGTCGCCGATCGTGCTGGTCTCGCCGCCTGGGATGACGAGGGCGGGCTTGATGTGCAGGCGGCCGGCCTCCTGCTCGTTGGCCAGCAGGAGGAGCATGCCGAGGAAACCGCTGAGCACAGCGGGGTTGAACCGGTTGAGCCCCTCGACCATCTCCGGCAACGGCTGATCGATCGAGAACAGCCGCATCATCTTGCCGAGGTGCGGATGGTCGCGTTGGAACCGGGCGGTCCCCGCGACGCTGTAGAAGTGGCCGCCGGGTGCGGTGACGATCGCGGTCCGGCCGGCGTGCGTGGCCATGCGGAGGATCTCCTGGAGTCCGAGCAGGCCGCCGGCGCGTGAGCCGAGCGCGGCCTCGATGCTCGTGCTCCGCTCGTCCAGGATGTAGAGGCCACGCAGGCCGCTGGTGCCGGACGAGGTGGCGACGAGGTACTTGCCGAGGAAACGATCGCCCACGTTGGACGGGTCGGCGACGAACGCCTCGACCTTCTCCCGCGTGATCTCCGGATCGGTCACCCAGTCGTCGAAGCGCGCCATCAGCTGCTGCTTGTCGGTGACCGGGAGCAGCCTCGGGTCGTCGAGGCTGTCCGGCAGACGGTGGTAGAGCTCGCGATAGTACGGCGAGCCGGCCCTGGCGTGGGCCACAGCCTCGGCGAAGTGTTCTCGTTGCGCCAGGGCGATCCCCTCGCGCCCGCCCTGCAGGGCGCGCTTGGACTCGCGGGCGAACCGCTGTCCGATCGATGTCATGGCCGGATTCCTTCCCCGTTGTTTGTGAAGCCGCGGGTGGCGATCTCGAGTGCACGGTCGGCGGCTTCCCACAGCTCCTTCTGCGAGCGGCCGAGCTGAACGCTGGTCAGGCTGGCCTGCTGGATCGCGCCCATCACCGCGCCGGTCATCGCCGCCGCGTCGATCGGACCCAGTTCGCCGGGGAACGCGTTCGCGAGTTCGCCGGCGATCCGCTGCTGGATCTCCAGCTGCAGGTAGAGGCCCTTGGCCTGCAGAGCGGGTGTGCTCATCGTGAGCCGGGAGATCGCCGACAACTCCCCGGCGTCCCTGGCCGGAACCCTGGTCCGGCGAAGCGCGGCGAACGCCCGGACCGAGCGCCGTAGCACCTCGCCCGGGCTTTCGTCCGGCCGGCGGTCGGCGATCGTTTCGAACAGCACGTCGAAGTCGCTTCCGAAGTCGGTGAACAGGACCTCGTCCTTGCTCCCGAAGTAGTTGAAGAACGTCTTGGGGTCGACATCAGCGGCAGCGGCGATCTGAGTGACGGTGGTCTGCTCGTAGCCCTGCTCCTCGAAGAGCCGGACGGCGGCCAGCACGATCCGCTGCCTGGTCTCCTGCTTCTTGCGTTCCCGTCGTGAGTCGGTCACGAGCTCAAGCTACATCAGGCGTAATGTTCCAGCAACGGGAAATTTCTATGTTGTGGACTACAGTCTGACGGTCGTCGCTCGCGGAATGTGGGCGTAGCGGTCGGGCATCGAGGTCAGCACGATCACCTGGCCGGTTGCTCCTGCCCGGTCGAGCAGCCCGCCCATCGCCCGGAGCCGGCCGGGGTCGGACCAGCCGAGCGCGTCGTCGAGTACGACGGGGACGCCGGTGCCGTCGGCCGCGGTCAGGCCGGCGATCGCCAGCCGGACCAGCGTCGCCAGCTGTTCGCGGGCCCCCACCGACAGCGACTCCACCGGCAGCGCCACGCCGTCGACGATCCGTGTGACGACCTCGAGGTCGTCGCCGAGCTGGACGTCGAACGTCGGGCCGTGCAGCGCCCGGCCGAGGTTCTGGATGCGCTCGCGCAACGGCGCGGAGTAGCGGCGGCGGGCCTCGGCGCGGTGCTTGGCCAGTGTCTCGCGCAGCAACCTGGCGGCGGCTGCCCGCCGGTCGAGCAGGTCGGCCTGGCGTTCGGCGTGCGCGAAGTCGGCCTTCGCCTTCTCCAGCGTGGTGGCCAGACCCTGCTTGCCGGCCTGGTCGAGTGCGCCCTCGAGCCGGTGCAGCTCGCCCTGCAGCGACTCGATCTGGCCCGCCAGCCGGTCGCGTACGAGAGTGGCGTCCTCGAGCTCCTGATGGATCTCTCCGGCGCCGCTCTCGGCGACCTCCTCGGTGGCGGCCGCGAGGTCTTCACCGATCTGGCCGGCGTGCTGCTCGGCGATCTCGACGGCTTCGGCCAGCGCCTCGTCGGGCCTGGCCTCGCGCGCGGAAGCCAGGGCGCTGGCGAGGTCGTCGCGGTGCTCGGTCTCCTGTTCCGAACGGACGCGGGCCGCGGCCATGCCGCTGCTGGCGCCTTCGTAACCCTTGCGGGCCAGCGCTTCGGCGTGCTCGACCTCGGTG
This sequence comes from Flindersiella endophytica, assembly GCF_054779015.1. Lineage (NCBI taxonomy): Bacteria > Bacillati > Actinomycetota > Actinomycetes > Propionibacteriales > Nocardioidaceae > Flindersiella > Flindersiella endophytica. Next base: position 281,075 of record NZ_BAAGYY010000036.1, on the reverse strand, counting down.
AGCTTGGTGGCCGAGGCGTTCTCGGCGGAACGTGCCTCGGCCAGCGCGTCGCGTACGGCGTCGAGCGTCATGAGGTCTTCGGGGTCGGCTTCCTCCGCGCCGGCTGCCAAGGTCGGAGGCCGGGCCGGAACGTCGACATCGAACAAGAACGCGTCCTGGTCGTCGGCGGGCTCTTCGCGCTTGGCACGCCGGGCCGCGGCTGTCTTCTTCTTCGTCCGTGACTTGCGACCACCGTCGGGCGCCGGCTCCGAAGGTGTGACCGGCCCGCCCGCGGCCGCGATCCGCGCCGTGAGTACCGCCTCACGTTGCTGGAGCTCCTCGACCGTCGTGCCGTCGAGCCGCCTGGTCAGCGTCTCCTCCGCCACCAAGCGGGCCCGCTCGGCGACCTGGCGATCGCGCGCCGCCTGCCGGACCGCCGCGATGTCGGGCTGGCCGAGCTCGTCGAGCAACGACGCTTCGGAACGTTCGGCCTCCTCGAGCGCTGCTGTGAGCCTGCCGATGCCCTCGCCCGGATGGACGGTCACCGAGAGGACGCCGTCGACGGCCAGCTCGGTGGGACGCTCGGCGATCACCTCGAAGTCGTCGTCGGTGCGCGGCGTGGAGTCGACGAGGACCGATGACTCCCCCAGCCGTCGCACGCGCAGCCGGGGAGCGCCGGCACTCAACGCGGCCCGCGCCGTGAGGACGTCGCGGTGCAGCCGCTCGGCCAGATCGGCGACGTCGGGGTCGACGCGGTTGCCGGCCAGGATCGCCGTCGCCTTGCGTTCCTCCTGCTGGGCCGACTGGACCGCGGCCAGCCGCTGGGTCAGCTCGGCCAGATCGGCCTCGTCGCGCAGCCGGGACATCCGGGCATCGAGCCCGGCCACGCGTTCCCGCGCGGCCGCGTGCTTGTCGCGAGCCTTGGCCAGCGCCTCGGCACAACCGGTGAGCTCGGCCTCGGCGGTACGTAAGGTCTCGGCGGCGACCTTGGCGGCTTCGGTGGCCTCGACCACACCCTGCTCGCGACGCGCCAGGTCGGCTGACAGCGCCTCCCGGCGTTGGAGCTCGCCGCGGGCGGCGGTCAGGCGTTCGGTTGCCAGCGTGTGCTCGTGGCGCAGCCGCTCGACCCTGGTCAGCAGTTCGTCGGCGGCGCGCCGGCGTTGCTGCAAGGCGGCGACGACCTTGGCCTGGTCCTTGGCCAGCGCCGTGAGCCGGCCGCGCTCGAGCACGAGGCTCTCGGCACGGCTGACGTCGTGCTCGACCTGGGCCACGGCGGCGTTGGCGGCATCGACCAGCTCCCTGGCCTCGTCCTTGCGCCGCAACGCCTCGGAGTAGGTGCCGGTGGGCCGGCCGCCGGGTGTGAAGTAGCGGAGGAACTCCTTCTCGACCGCCTCGACGATCGGTGCCGACTCGCCGTGGTCGACCGCGCCGCCGGCCTGGCCGTCGAGCGCGGTGAGCACGGCGGTCACCGCACCGGGTGCGGGCATTGCGAGGCTGTCTTCCTGCCCGACGACCAGTGCGCTCCACAGCGTCTCGTCGACCTCGGCACGGAACAGCCGGCCGGCCTGGTCGTGGGCCTCGCGACCGATGAACGTCTCGGCGCCGGTGGCCGACGTCACCTGCAGCTCGGTGAGCCGCTGCCGGAACCAGCGCTTGCGGTAGACGATCTCGCGCGCGCCCAGCGAGAACGCGGCCTCGACCTCGGTGGACACGTCGCGGCCGGCGGGCTGGACCGCGCGTATGCGGATGTGCTTGGAGTCGTCGGGGAACTCCAGCAGCAGTGTGAACGCCTCGAGCAGGCTGGACTTGCCGGTCTCGTTGTCACCGACGACCACCGTGACGCCGGTGTCGCCGAACTCGACGACCCGTTCGCTCACGCCGCGAAAGTCGTGCATGCGCAGCCGATGCAGCTTCACGCGGCACCTCCCGCCAGCCGGTGGAGCAGGGCCAGCGCGTCGGCGGCGACGCCGTCTCCTTCCCCGGTCGCCAGTCGCAGCTCGTCGAGCGCGGCCCGGGCCGGGCCGCTGACCGAGAGGCTGTCGAGAGCCTCGTCGTCGGGGAGCACTTGGAGCGACCAGCGCTTGTGCCTGCGCTGGATCGCGGCGAAGAGCTCGGAGTGAGCGTCGAGCAGCATCTCCAGCCGGGTCAGGCCGGCGACGGAGAGCGTGCCGCTGACGCCGAGCCGGACGACGGTGCGGGCCTTGTCGGGCAGGTCGCCGAGCCACTCCTCGAGCTGGTCGAGCGCGGCGTCGCCGTCGACCTCGATGAGGCGCTCGATCAGGTGCCAAGTGCCGACCTGGACGGGTGTGACCTCGCAGTCGTCGGCGGACAGGTCGACGAGCAGCACCTTGCCCGGGTCGGTCTCCTCGGGACGGGTGGGCTCGGACGTGCCGGAGTACCAGATCCGGCCGGTGGTGCCGACGTCGTTGACCGAGTGGTGGTCGCCGAGTGCGGCGAAGTGGATCCGGCGGTCGGAGAGCGCGGCTTCGAGCGCGGCGAGCTCGATGTGGGCGATGGTGGGGTTTTCCGGCGCCACGATGTCGACCTGACCGTGGCCGACCGCGACCCGCAGCACGCCGTCCGGCGCGGGCTCGAGCTGCGCGAGCTCGGCCATTGGATCGGAGTATGGACGGCGGGAGCGCCACGGGAAGCCGACCACTTCGACGCCCTTCACCGGTGTGCGGGGCGTGGTGTCGGTCAGGGTCTCCACGTGGTCCGGCAGATGCGCGGCGAGGATCGGGCTGGTCCACACCGAGCCGGGCTCGAGCGAGTCGTGGTTGCCGGGCAGGAGGTAGACCGGGCACTGGATCGTCTTCAGCGCCTCGCACGCGCGAAGAACGATGTGGCGGTCGACCTGGTTGGCGTCGAACACGTCGCCCGCCACCACGACGAACGCGGCACCGGCCTCGGCCGCGACCCGGCCGATGCGATCGATCGCGTCGATGCGGGCCTGGCCGTAGCGTGCCTGGGCCTCCGGTCCGAGGAACGCCCGGACCATGCCCAACTGCCAGTCGGCCGAGTGCACGAACGTGACCCTCGACCGCGGAGCGGACATGTCAGCCATGGTCGTGTCTCCTAGAGAGGGCCGGTCAAGCTCGTGGCGCAGCCGCGCCGCGCTGCCGCGGGCCGACGCTCGTGTCGGGCATACTCGCGAGGTTCGCGGTGCCGGCAGCGCGGATGCGGGGCGTCGCGAGTCAGGCGATATCTAGGAGACTCGGCCATAGTGCTCTGCACGGTAGCGAAAGGCACCGACAACGCTCACGCTGCCACGCCGCGCAGGCCCGATCCCGTCCGAACAAAGGTTCGTCACGCGGATGCCGTCGCCGTCATGAGAAGCCGGCTACCAGTCGAAGCCGATCCGCCACTCGCTCCGCGCGACCGCGGCGTACACCTCGCCGGGATCGGGCTCGCGGCCGATCGCTTCGACGATGGCGGCACGCCGTCCCACCTTGGCCGTCAGACCAGGTCTCCGCTCCACCTCTCCGACGAGCTCGAACCGGCCGTCGCCGACCTGCCGTAGAACAACGTACGTAGGTCTCGGCGGCACCCGTTTCTCGGCCACGGTGACCACTCCTCTCGACATCTGACATCAGGTCGGGGGCGCTAGATTCGTTGGATGGACTCAGCGATCGCGGTCGTGGACATCGATGGCGTGCTCGCCGACGCCCGGCACCGGCAGCACCACGTCCAGGTCTATCCGAAGAACTGGGACGCATTCTTCCGCGCCGCGCCCTACGACGAGCCGCTGGCCGAGGGCTTCGCCGTCGTTCGCGAGCTGGCTGCCCGTTACGAGATCGTCTATCTCTCGGGCCGGCCGGAGCGCATCCGCGAGGCCACGCAGCGCTGGCTCACCAAGCACGAGGCGCCAGAGGGCCGGTTGGTGCTGCGCCGCGACCACGATCGGCGTCCGGCCAGTGTCATGAAGCTCGCCACCCTGCGCAAGCTGGCGAAACAACAGCCGGTAGCCGTCGTCGTCGATGACGAACCCGCTGTTTGCGATGCTTACGAAACAGCGGGATTTCAGACATTTCGCGCGACCTGGGCAAATCTGGATGATGCTCGCCCCACTTGATAACGGGGTGATCACGCCCTAGTCTCTGACGGGTCGCGCAAAACCAGTGCGATTACGGCCCGCTTCGCCGAACCCCGCCCGGCGGTGTCGTATCTACTAGCAACGAAAGGGCGGAGACGGAGGACCCACTAGTTGGACTTTCTATTGGTCCAATTGGGGTGAAGTCACGCTGTGTTGTTTTGGGGCGACCACGACACCGCAGTGGGCCGGGCATTCCTCTCGCCCGAACCCGTCAGCTAACTCCGCAGGCGATGAGAGGCGGGTTCAGCGTGCCCTATAAAGGCAAACATCGCGGCTCAAGTCGATCACACAATGCGGCAAAGCAAATTACGACGACTGCTGCCATCAGCAGTATCGCCGCGGTTCCGATGGTCGCGATGAGCACTCCCGCAGACGCCGCCAGCCTTTCCACTTGGGAAAAGCTGGCCAACTGCGAGAGCAGCGGTAACTGGCACATCAATACTGGGAATGGGTTTTACGGCGGTTTGCAATTCACCGCGTCGACCTGGCGTGCGTACGGCGGCGGGAAATACGCCTCGCGTGCGGACCTGGCAACCAAATCGCAGCAAATCGCGATTGCCGAGAAAGTACTCGACGGACAGGGCTGGCAGGCTTGGCCGGCTTGTTCGTCAAGGCTCGGCCTGGGTTCCGACGACAAGGGCGGCAACCCTGGTACCACGCCGGAAAAGCAGAGCAGCGATCGGAGCCGTGCGAAAAAACAGGCGTCGCGCGACACCGACCGTTCCACGACCACGACCCCCAAGTCCGAGCGAGTCGCCGCTCCGGGCGCTTCGTACACGGTCGAGGCCGGGGACACGCTGTCCGAGATCGCGGCGGACCAGCATGTGAAGGGCGGCTGGCAGACGCTGGCGCGGCTCAACCGCAGCGTCGTGGGTGAGAACCCCGATCTGATCTTCCCAGGTGAGAAGCTCCGCTTGCGCTGACCCACAGGCTCCACAGACCACGGTGCCCCGCGTCCATCCCCCCTGCGCGGGGTACCGTGCTGTGTCCGGACGCGGTTGCCCGCGCGGAAGTGACCGATCCGTGACCCATCCACCGGCCGCGTGGCTTCGAATATCTCAGTGAACGTCTACGGGTCAATCTAAGGTGAGCACCGTGACCAGCGAGCCCACACCCCTGCGGCGACGTGGCGGAGACGCGCCCGGGCCGACCCCTGAGGAGCTGTTTTCCAGGGTTGCGCGTGGTGACGAAGCCGCCTTCGAGGCGCTGTACGACCGGCTGTCCACGCCGGTCTTCGGCCTGGTGCGCCGGGTCCTGCGTAATCCCGCACAGGCCGAGGAGGTGACGCAGGAGGTCTTCGTCGAACTGTGGCGTACCGCCACCAGATTCGACGCGAAGCAGGGATCGGCGACCACATGGGCGCTGACGCTGGCGCACCGCAGGGCCGTCGACCGGGTACGCAAGGAGCAGACCAGCAGCGACCGGGAAAGACGCGCGGCCGCGCAGGCCGCTGAGACCGCGTACGACGAGACTGTCGAGCAGGTGACGACGGCGCTCGAACAGCAGCAGGTACGCCGATGTCTCGGCACGCTGACCGAGCTGCAGCGGGAGGCGGTGACGTTGGCGTACTACGCCGGATACACCTACCGTGAAGTCGCCGAGTTGCTCGGCGCCAGCCTGCCGACCGTCAAGACCCGCATGCGCGACGGCCTGATCAGGCTGCGTGACTGTCTGGCCGTACAGATCGGGGTGTCGGGATGAGTGGCGACCTGCACTCGCTGGCCGGTCCGTACGCCCTCGACGCGCTCACGGACCAGGAGCGAGCTCGATTCGAGTCGCACCTGGTCGTGTGCTCGGCCTGCCGCGCCGAAGTCGCCGAGTTCCGCGCGACCGCGGCTCGGATGGGCGCCGCTGTGGCGCAGGCACCGCCGCCGGGGTTGAAGGCGCGGGTGTTGGCCGAGGTCGCGCAGACCAGGCAACTTCCACCTCCGGTGCCGAGCCGCGCGCCAGAGCTGCGCAGGCCCCGACGTCGTCAGTTCCTGCTCGCGGCCGCCGCGGCCGGGATCCTCGGCGCCGGCGGAGTCGCGGCGTGGGTCGTGCGCCGCACGTCCCAGAACCGCGACGAGCTGCTGGCGATCCTGGCCGAGCCCGACTCGGTCACGTCGAAGTCCCCCGTCTCGGGCGGCGGGCAGATCACCGTGGTCTCGTCCAAGCGCAAGGACGCGGCGGTGATCATCCTGGAAGGCGTACCGGCCCCACCGGCCGACCGGACGCACCAGCTGTGGTTGATCAGCGGCAAGACGGCCGCCTCCGCCGGCACGGTCGAGGTGGCGGAGGACCCCAAGGACGTCATCCTCGACCGCGGCGTCGCAGCGGCCGACACCGTAGGCCTCACCATCGAACCCACCGGCGGCTCCGACCAACCCACCACCGACCCGATCGCGGGCGTACCGCTGCGCTGATCGCGCGTTGTGGTCTTCTCGACGACGAGAAGCCCGCTACGGAATGAGCAGGGTCTTGCCGACGGCTCGGCGGGCTTCGATGGTGGCGTGGGCGGCGGCCGCGTCCTCCAACGGGAAGGTCTGCCCGATCGTCGGGCGGAGCCGGCCGGCGGCGGTGGCGGCCAGCGCCTCTCCCACCAGTTCCCGCACGTACGCCGGCTCCCGAAGCTGCGGACCGCCCACCGACAGCAGGGACAGCCCGTGCCCCGCCAGTTCGGCCGCCTCGATCTGGACGGGCGAGCCGCTGGCGTAGCCGTAGACCACCTGCCGCCCGCTCCCCTCGGCCAGCAGCTCGAACGCGGCCCGGCCGATCGCACCGCCGACGCCGTCGAAGACCACGTCGATGCCGAGGCCACCGGTCGCGTCGAATACGGACTCGATCCAGTCCGGCATGGAGTAGTCGACCGCCGAGGCACCGAGCGACGACACCAGCTCGCCCTTCCGCGCTCCCCCGGCCGCGCCGACCACCACCCCGGCGCCCGCGGCCAACGCCAGTTGTACGACCAGGCTGCCCAGGCCACCAGCCGCCGCCAGTACGAGGACACGTTCGCCGGCGACGAGGCGGACCCGCCTCAGCAGCTCCACCGCCGTCCGCCCGGACGTCATCACCGCCACCGCCTCGCGGACGCCCAGCCCCGCCGGCACGGGTACGACCAGACCCGCGGGTGCCACCGCCAGCTCGGCATACCCACCGAAACCGCCGAGTCCGGCCACCACCGTCTGCCCCACCAGCGCGGGCGACACGTCCGGCCCCACCTCGACCACCGTTCCGCCGACCTCGTTGCCGGGCACGAACGGTGGACGCGGCGACGACGTCGGCCCGTCGTCGGCCCGGATCAGGGTGTCGATGAAGTTCACCCCGGCCGCCGCCACCCGGACCAGCACCTGCTCCGGCCCGACGGACGGCGTGGCCACCGAGCCGGCCACCAGCACCGAAGGCGGCCCGAAGCGAGTCACCCGCACAGCGCGCATGTGTCTGTCCTTCCCACCCTCGCAACCAGAGTTCCCTCCGGAACCGGCCAGTTCGATCCCACCTGCCGCCGTATTTTCGCGTTCGTGCCGCCCGAACCGGCGGGTAGGCTCTGCGACGTGCCGCAAGCGATCGATTCCGAATTCCTGGCGCTACCGCTGCGTACCCTCGCCGATGCCGCGATCACCAAAGCCCGCGACCTCGGCGCCGAGCACGCAGACTTCCGGTTGGAGCGCATCCAGTCCCAGAACGTCCGCCTCCGCGACGCCGTTCTCGACGGTTCCGTCGACGGTGAGCAGACCGGCTTCGCCGTCCGCGTGATCTACAACGGCTCGTGGGGTTTCGCGGCCAGTGTGATCCTCACGCCCGCCGAGGCCGTCCGCGTCGCCGAGCAGGCCGTCGCCGTCGCGCGGGTGGCCGCGGCCATCACCGCCGAACGCATCGAGCTGGCCGACGAGCCGATCTATCCCGACCAGACCTGGATCTCGTCGTACGACATCGACCCGTTCAGCATCCCCGTGACCGACAAGGTCGACCTGCTGGCCGACCGCAGCCGCCGCCTGCTTGCCGCCGACGCCGTGGCGCACGCCTCGGCCGTGCTGCAGCAGGTCCGGGAGCACAAGTTCTACGCCGACAGCCACGGCACGGTCACCACCCAGCAGCGCGTCCGCCTGCAGTCGACGCTCGAGGCGTTCGCCACCGACCCCGAGACCGGCCGGATCGACTCGATGCGCACGATCGCGGCGCCGGTCGGGCGCGGCTGGGAGTACGTCGCCGGCAACGACGTCTGGAACTGGGACGCCGAGATCGCGGAGCTCCCCGACCTGCTCGCGCAGAAGCTGAAGGCACCAAGCGTCGAGGCCGGCACCTACGACCTCGTGGTCCACCCCTCCAACCTCTGGCTGACGATCCACGAGTCGATCGGCCACGCCACCGAGCTCGATCGCGCGCTCGGTTACGAAGCCAACTACGCCGGCACGTCGTTCGCCACACCCGACAAGCTCGGCACCCTGCAGTACGGCTCCGGCGTCATGCAGGTCACCGGCGACCGCACCGTCGAGCACGGCCTGTCGAGCATCGGGTACGACGACGAGGGCGTCGCCACCAAGGAGTGGGACATCGTGAAGGACGGCGTGCTGGTCGGCTACCAGCTCGACCGCCGGATCGCGAAGCTCTACGGCTACGACCGTTCCAACGGCTGCGCGTTCGCCGACTCCCCCGGCCACGTGCCGATCCAGCGGATGGCCAACGTCTCGTTGCAGCCGGCCGAGAACGGCCCGTCCACCGAGGATCTGATCGGCGGCGTCGAGCGCGGCATCTACGTCATCGGCGACCGTTCCTGGTCGATCGACATGCAGCGCTACAACTTCCAGTTCACTGGGCAGCGGTTCTTCGCAATCGAGAACGGCAAGCTGGCCGGCCAGTTGCGCGACGTCGCCTACCAGGCCACGACCACCGACTTCTGGGGCTCGATGGAGGCCGTCGGGGGTCCACAGACCTGGGTGCTCGGCGGCGCGTTCAACTGCGGCAAGGCCCAGCCGGGCCAGGTCGCGCCGGTGAGCCACGGTTGCCCGTCCGCGCTGTTTCGCGGAATCCGCATTCTCAACACCACGCAGGAGTCTGGCCGGTGAGCGAACTCAGCCTTCAGGACACCGTCGAACGTGCCCTCACCCGTTCCAAGGCGGACGGCGTCGTCGTGATCGCCGAGGAGACCTCGAGCGCCAACCTGCGCTGGGCCAACAACACGTTGACGACCAACGGCGTGATGTCCAACCGCGCGCTCACGGTGATCGCCACGGTCAAGGGCGGCACGGGCGTGTCCAGCGGCGTGGTCTCGCGCAACGCGGTCACAGCCGACGAGATCGACGCGGTCGTACGTTCGGCCGAGGAGGCCGCCCAGGCCAACGACCCCGCCGAGGACGCCCGCCCCCTGGTCGAGCCCGGTGACAGCTCCGCCGACTGGGACGACGCGCCGGCCGCCACCTCGATCGAGGTGTTCGACCGTTTCGCACCCGCGCTCGGTGACGCGTTCGGGCTGGCTCGCAGCGCCGGCTCGAAGCTCTACGGCTACGTCGAGCACGAGATGACCACCACCTATCTCGGCTCCTCGACAGGCTTGCGGCTGCGGCACGTCCAGCCGTCGGGCTTCGCGTCGATGACCGGCAAGTCGCCCGACCTGTCGCGTTCGGCCTGGGTCGGACAGGCCACCCGCGACTTCGCCGACGTCGACGCGACCGCGCTGACCGAGGAGCTCGGCCGCCGGCTGGCCTGGGCGGCGCGCAAGGTCGACCTGCCGGCCGGCCGCTACGAAACGATCCTGCCGCCCACCGCCGTCGCCGACCTGCTGATCTACGCCTACTGGACGATGTCGGCACGCGACGCCAACGACGGCAAGAACGTCTATTCCAAGCCCGGCGGCGGCACCCGCGTCGGCGAGCGGTTGTCCCCCGTCGCGCTCGACCTGCGTTCGGATCCGGCCTACCCCGGGCTGGAGTGCCCGCCGTTCGTACTCGCGCACACCTCGGGATCGATGCAGAGCGTCTTCGACAACGGCCTGCCCGTCGAAGGCACCAACTGGATCTCCGACGGAACGCTCACTTCGCTGGTCTCGTCGCGGCACACGGCCGAGCAGGCCGGGCTGCCGCCGACACCGTTCGTCGACAACCTCGTGCTGGACGTGCCGGGCTCGTCGGCGTCGCTCGACGATCTGATCGCCTCGACCGAACGCGGGCTGCTGCTGACCTGCCTGTGGTACATCCGCGCGGTCGACCCGCAGACGCTGCTGCTGACCGGCCTCACCCGCGACGGCGTCTACCTCGTCGAGGGTGGCGAGGTCGTGGGCGAGGTCAACAACTTCCGGTTCAACGAGAGCCCGGTCGACCTGCTGGGCCGGATCTCCGAGGCCACCACGACCGGTCCGGCGTTCTCGCGGGAGTGGGGCGACTACTTCCCGCGAGTGGCGATGCCGGCGGTGCGAGTGCCCGACTTCAACATGTCGAGCGTCAGCCAGGCGAACTGATGCGCTTGAGGTAGTTCTGGACGGCCTGCGGGTCATCGGTCACGATGCCGATGTGCCCGTCGGGCCGGACCAGGACCAGCCTGCGCTCATCCGGGCCGAGTCCGTACGCCGCCCGGATCTGCGGACCGGTCACCTGAGTGGCGGGCGCGTCGAGGTCCCAGTCGTCGCCGAAGGCAAGCAGGGTGGCGTGCGGGCCGCGGAACACGTCGAACAACCGCCGGCCGTCCCCCAGTACCCCGTCGGGCGCCCGGTCGCCGGCCCGTACCGCGCCCGGAGCCACGGTGTGCGAAGGACGGTCGTCGATCGCCAGCGGGCCGCCGCGGTAGGTCAGGTCGAGCTGGTCGGTCTCCTTGCCGCGCTTCAGGCCCTTGGTGCTGCGGGTTCCCTGCAGATAGGTGGTCGAGACGCCGAGCACCCAGGCGGCGATCGGCAGCCGTTCGGCCTCGTAGGTGTCCAGCAGCTCGGCCGGAGCCCCGTCGAGCACCGCGGCGAGCCTCCAGCCGAGGTTGTACGCGTCGCCCACGCCGGTGTTCAGTCCCTGCCCGCCGGCCGGTGAGTGCACGTGCGCGGCGTCGCCGGCCAGGAAGACCCGGCCGACGCGGTACCTGTCGACCATCCGGACGTTGACCCGGTAGATCGACGACCAGACCAGCTCGGTGATCCGGATTCCCTTGCGATGGCTGCGTTCGGTGAGCACACGCTGGAAGGTCTCCGGCGTCAGCTCCGGGGTTTCGCCCGGTTCGATCGGCGCGGTCAGCTGGAACAGGCCGGTGCCCGGCAGCGGGCACAGCGCCACCCCGAACTTGTTGCGGCGCAGCGGATTGATCCAGACGTTCCAGTGCGACTTGTCCAGGCCCTCGATGCGGACGTCGGCGAGCAGCATGCGCTGTTCCTCGTGGGTCTCGCCCTCGAACCCGACGCCGAGCAGCTTGCGGATCGGGCTGCGCCCACCGTCGGCCGCGACCACATATGTCGCGCGGACCTCCTCGCGTGCGCCATCGCGGTCGAGGGTGACGGTCACGCCGGACTCGTCCTGCACGAGGTCGACCAGCTCGGCGCCCCACTCCACGTGGCCGCCCAGCTCGCCGAGCCGTTCGCGCAGGATCTCCTCGGTCCGGAACTGCGGCACCATCAGGATGTTCGGGTACGGCACGTCCGCGGTCGGCTCGACGTGCCGGTGCATCCTGCTCTGGAAGAACGGCACCGGACCCACGCTCATCCGGATCGGCGGGTAGTCACCACCAGCGGCCAGGAGGTCGCCGACCACGCCGAGGTCGTCGAACACCTCGAGGCTGCGCGGCTGGATCCCTTTGCCGCGGATGCCGTTCGATGGCGTTCCGGCCTTCTCGACGACGGTGACCGGCACGCCCCGGCGAGCCAGGTCGACCGCGAGCGTGAGCCCGGTCGGGCCGGCGCCCGCGATCAGAACCGGAAGCTGTGCGTTCATAAGATCCTCCCCTTAACGTTGTTAAATTGAACATCGTTAAGCTAGCTCGAACACTGTTAAGCTGTCAAGCGTGCCGCTGACCAGAGAACACATCGTCCGGACCGCGCTCCGGGTGCTGAACGACGTCGGTCTGGACGGGCTCAGCCTGCGGACGCTCGCCAAGGAGTTGGACGTGAAGGCGCCCGCGCTCTACTGGCACTTCAAGAGCAAGGGCGACCTGATCGACGAGATGGCCACGACGATCATGCGCGACCTCTGGAGCTCGCCGTTGGACGATCTGCCCTGGGACGAATGGGTCGCGGTGAGCGCGCGGCGGCTGCGGGCCGGGCTGCTGGCCTACCGCGACGGCGCCAAGATGTTCGCCGGCACCTACCTCACCGACGAGTCGCTGTTCGGTGCGATGGAGGAGAGCCTGCGGCGGCTCACCGCCGCGGGCTTCACGTTGCGCGACGCCGTGCAGGGCTACGCCACGATCTACTCGTACACGATCGGCTTCACGATCGAGGAGCAGGGCGTGACGCCCGTGGCCGGCGAGCAGGACGAGCGTTACGAGCTCGAGAACCGCGACGAGCGGATCGACCCGCAGCGGTATCCGCTGGCGCTGGCGGCGGGCCGGGAGGTCTTCGGCGGCTGGGACGAGCGCTTCGCCTATGGCATCGAGCTGATCCTTGTCGGCTTTCGGCGAAAGCTCGACACGGAGCCCGTCGGCTGAGGGTGCCGCCAGGTAGGGTCGGGCCATGCCGACGCCACCCCGTCCTAAGCAAGATCTCACCGTCCGCGTCAAGCACGGCGACGAACGTCCCGACGAATACGCCTGGCTGCGTGACGACGAGCGCAAGAACCCCGAGATCCGCGCCCACCTCGAAGCCGAGAACGCCTATGTCGAAGCCGTCCTGGCCGACCAGGAGGGCTTGCGCACGGAGCTGTTCGAGGAGTTCAAGTCGCGGATCCAGGAGACCGACGAGGACGTCCCCTACCCCGACGGCTCGTGGGAGTACTACACGCGAACCGTCGAGGGCCAGCAGTACGCCATCTACTGCCGCAAGCCGCGCGGCGGTGGCGACGAGCAGGTGCTGCTCGACTGCAACCAGGTGGCCGAAGGCACCGAATACTTCGCGCTCGGCGCTTACTCCGTCTCCCCCAGCGCCAACCTGCTCGCGTACTCCTCCGACACCAACGGCAGCGAGGAGTTCACGCTGCGGGTGAAAGACCTCCGCACCGGTGAGCTGCTCTCCGACGAGATCGCGCCGACCGGCTACGGCGCGGTGTGGTCGGCCGACGAGGACTACCTCTTCTACACCACGTTGGACGCGGCGCACCGGCCCTACAAGCTGTGGCGGCACCGGCTCGGCACGCCCGCGTCCGACGACGTGCTGATCTACACCGAGGAGGACGAGGCGTTCTTCCTCGGCGTCGGGCGCAGCCGGTCGCGCGAGTGGCTGGTGATGCAGCTCTACGCCACGGAGTCCTCAGAGGTGCGGGTGCTGCGCACGTCGGACCCGACGGGTGAGTGGCAGATGGTGGCGGAGCGGCGGCCCGGCATCGAGTACGGCCTCGACCACCACGGCGACCGGTTCCTGATCGTCACCAACGACCAGGGGCCTGACTTCCGGGTCGCGCAGGCGCCGGTCTCGTCGCCTGGGCCGGAGAACTGGACCGACTTCATCCCGCACCAGGCCGGCGTCCGGATCGTCGACATCGACGCGTTCCAGGACCACCTGGTGCTGGCTTATCGCGCCGAGGGGCGCACCGAGCTCGACCTGATCGACGTGGCGACCGAGAAGCGCACCCGGCTGGAGTTCGACGAGCCGATCTTCTCGGTGGGGCTCGGCGTCAACCGCGAATACTCCACGCAGGTGCTGCGGATCGGCTACACCTCGCTGACCACGCCGTCGTCGACGATCGACATCGATCTGGTCTCCGGCGAGCGGACGCTGCGCAAGCAGCAGCCGGTGCTCAACGTCGACCTGTCGCGCTACCACTCCGCGCGGGAGTGGGCGGTCGCGCCCGACGGCACCCGTGTGCCGATCTCGCTGGTGTGGAAGGACGAACGCCAGGACGAGGCGCCGATGCTGCTCTACGGCTACGGCTCCTACGAGCACTCGATCGACCCCTACTTCTCGACGTTCCGGCTGTCGCTGCTCGACCGCGGCGTGACGTTCGCGATCGCCCACATCCGGGGCGGTGGCGAGATGGGCCGGGCGTGGTACGACAACGGCAAGAAGCTGCAGAAGAACAACACGTTCCTCGACTTCGTGGCGTGCGCCGACCACCTGGTGCGCACCGGCTGGACCCGGCGCGACGCGCTGGCGATCCGGGGTGGCTCGGCCGGTGGGCTCCTGATCGGCGCTGTGCTCAACCACCGCCCCAACCTCTGCGCCGCGGCGATCGCCGAGGTCCCGTTCGTCGACGCTCTGACCACGATCCTCGACCCGTCGCTCCCGCTGACCGTCCGCGAGTGGGACGAGTGGGGCAACCCGATCGAAGACCCCGAGGTCTACGCCGTGATGCGTTCGTACGCGCCGTACGACAACGTCCGCTCGGCCGCCTACCCCGCGATCTACGCCACGGCAGGCCTCAACGACCCTCGCGTGTCCTACTGGGAGCCCGCCAAGTGGGTCGCCAGGTTGCGCGACCGCTCCACCGGCGGCGGCCCGATCCTGCTCAAGACCGAGCTCGGCGCCGGCCACGGCGGCCCCTCCGGCCGCTACGACGCGTGGAAGGACGAGGCGCAGGTCCAGGCCTTCCTCCTGACCGCCGTCGGTGCCGCGAAAGGTTGACGGCCCCATCGCTGTGTCATGCCCCGTGCGCTCAAGGCACGGGGCACGACTTGTGCTGCGTCACGGGTCCGGGCCGGTGTGACAACGAGCTCGGACGCTCGCCGGCTGCGTCGGCTCAGCGCCGCAGCAGTTGCAGAACCGCCTGAAACGACAGCTCTGCGGCGCTGGTGAGGATCAGGTCGGCTGCGGCGAGGTCGGCCGGAGCGATGTACGGGTTCGGAATCGCGACGGTTGCCAGGCCGGCGCCCTGTGCCGCCGCGACGCCGTGCGGCGTGTCCTCGACCGCCACCGCGGCGGCGGACTTGACCTCGAGCCGCCGCAGTGCCAGCTCGTAGACACCCGGATCGGGCTTGTGCCCATCGACCTCGTCGCCGGTCGCGAGGACGTCGAACCATGACAGCGCGCCAACCCGGGACAGGTGCGCCCGCACCCACTCCCGCGGCGAGCTACTCGCGATCGCCAGCCGCAGCCCACGTTCCTGGGCGGCTTGGATCCAGTCGCGCATCCCCGCGCACAGGTCGAGTTCCTCGTGCAGGCGGTCACGGTAGGCGATCCGCCAGGCGCGGCTCGCCGCCAGGTCGAAGCCGGGGCCGACCCGGCTCGCCAGCTGCGTGTAGCGGTGCTCCGTGACGTCCCCGCCATGACCAGGCCAGAACGTCGACAGGTCCAGCTCCAGGCCGTGCCGCGCCCACTCTGCCCGCCAACTCTCGACCATCGTCGACTCGGTGTCCATCAGCAGGCCGTCGAAGTCGAAGATCACCGCCTCGTACGCCACACCCATCGGCCCCACCCCTGTCCGGAAAAGGCGGAGGGCCCCGGAACGTGTCCGGGGCCCTCCAGTGAACAGATACCTCAGGCAGCGCCGGCCGCGGCCCGCAGCGCGTCGGCGCGGTCGGTGCGCTCCCACGGCAGGTCGACGTCGGTGCGGCCGAAGTGGCCGTACGCGGCGGTGTCGGCGTAGATCGGGCGCAGCAGGTCGAGGTCGCGGATGATGGCCGCGGGCCGCAGGTCGAAGACCTGCTCGACCGCCTTCTCGATCTGCTCGAACGGCACGGTCTCGGTGCCCGAGCAGTCGACGTAGAAGCCCACCGGCTGCGCCTTGCCGATCGCGTAGGCGACCTGGCACTCGCAGCGCTTGGCGAGCCCGGCCGCCACGATGTTCTTGGCGACCCAGCGCATGGCGTACGCGGCCGACCGGTCGACCTTCGACGGGTCCTTGCCGGAGAACGCGCCGCCACCGTGGCGGGCGTAGCCGCCGTAGGTGTCGACGATGATCTTCCGGCCGGTCAGGCCGGCGTCACCCATCGGGCCACCGACCTCGAACCGGCCGGTCGGGTTGACGTAGAGCTTGTAGTCGGTGGTGTCGATGTCGTACTCCGCGAGCACCGGCTCCACGACGTGGGTGCGGACGTCAGGCGTCAGCATCGCGTCGAGGTCGATGTTGGCGGCGTGCTGGCTCGACACCACGATCGCGTCGACGCGGACCGGACGGTCGTCGTCGTACTCGATCGTGACCTGGGTCTTGCCGTCGGGACGGAGGTAGGGCAGCGTGCCGTTCTTGCGGACCTCCGACAGCCGGCGCGCCAGCTTGTGGGCCAGCGTGATCGGGAACGGCATCAACTCGGGCGTCTCGTCGCAGGCGTAGCCGAACATCATGCCCTGGTCGCCCGCACCCTGCAGGTCCAGCGGGTCTGCCGAGCCGTCAGCGCGGCCTTCGTACGCGGTGTCGACGCCCTGCGCGATGTCGGGCGACTGGGAGCCGAGGGCAACGCTCACGCCGCAGGATGCGCCGTCGAAGCCCTTGGCCGAGGTGTCGTAGCCGATCTCCAGCACCTTCTGCCGGGCGATCGACGAGATGTCGGCGTACGTGTTGGTGGTGACCTCTCCCGCGACGACGATCAGACCGGTGGTCACCAACGTCTCACACGCGACCCGGGATTTGGGGTCGTCGGTGAGCAGTGCGTCCAGGACGGAGTCACTGATCTGGTCTGCGATCTTGTCCGGGTGGCCCTCGGTGACCGACTCCGAGGTGAACAGTCGACGGGTCACGTGCTTCCTCTCGGTGGGCAACAACGAATAACTGCAGTTGGTGCAATGTGTGCCGCCCAGGTTAACCAGATCCGGCAGGTGATGTGACACCACGGCCAGCTATTGCCCGCAGAGCGAGACGGTGTGTCCACTCCGTGGTCATCGGCTAGTGTCTGAGATTGATGAACGCACAGGGGAATCACCTACGTGAGCAGGCTTTGTCGTTCGGACAGGCCGCCGTACGCTACGACCGGATCCGGCCGACCTATCCGCCCGACGCGTTGCGGTGGGCACTGGAGACAGTGCCGGACGGTTCGACGGTCGTCGACCTCGGCGCCGGCACCGGTCTGCTGACCCGCGTCCTGCTCGGTCTCGGGTACGACGTCGTGCCGGTCGAACCGGACGCCGGCATGCGCGCCCAGCTCGACGCCGCGACGCCCGGCACCGTCTCCCGCGAGGGTTCGGCCGAGGCCCTGCCAGTAGCCGACGGTTCGCTCGACGCTGTCGTCTGTGGTCAGGCGTACCACTGGTTCGACCGCGAGAAAGCCCACCCGGAGCTGGCTCGCGCGATCCGGCCCGGCGGCGTGTTCGCGCCGATCTGGAACCTCCGCGACGAGTCGGCGGCCTGGGTGCGCGAGCTGAGCGTGATCACGCGGCAACGCGCCGACGGAACGCTCTACCGCATCGCGCGAACGACCGAGCCTGGTGGGTCCGGCCGGGCCGACGGCGTTGTATACGACTTCGGACCGGAGTTCGGCGCGGTCGAACGAGCGGAGTTCCGGCACGCCACGACGCACACCGCCGACAGTCTCGTCGAGCTCGTGCGATCGCGGTCGTACTACCTGACGGCGTCCGCGGACGAACAGGCCGCGATCGAGCAGGGGGTGCGCGCGCTGGCGAACGAGCATCCCGACCTGGCGGGCAAGGAGACGTTCGACCTGCCTTACGTCACTGTCACCTACCGCGCCCACCGCCGCTGAGCAGGCCGAACCCGGGCGCCGAGGCCGGTGGCGGTCAGGCCCGCACCCTGCGCGTCGCGTCGTACAACATCCAGGCCGGGGCGGGCTCCGACCACGTCTTCGACCTCGACCGGACGGCCGCCGCGATCAGCGAACTGGAAGCCGATGTGATCGGCCTGCAGGAGGTCGACGTGCACTGGGGTGCCCGCAGCCAGTGCCGCGACACCGCGTCGGTGCTGGGCCGGAAGCTCGGCATGCACGGGTTCTTCGCCCCGATCTACAGCCTCGACCCGATCGAGCCGGGCCGGCCGCGGCGGGAGTTCGGCGTCGCGCTGCTGTCGAAGCACCGCATCCTGGCCCGGCACGGGGAGCAGCAGCAGATCCTGGTCGGCGACTTCAACGCCCGCCCGGACGCGCCCGAGCTGGCTCCGTTGTGGGACCGCCTGCAGGACGCCTGGGCGACCGCGAACGGTCCCGACGGCGGCTTCGGCTATCCGGCCACGACCCCGGACCGCCGCATCGACTACGTGACGGCGACGCGGCAGATCCGGATCGTCTCGGCCGAGGTCGTCGACACCCAGGCGTCCGACCACCGGCCGCTCGTCACCGACCTGCTGCCGCACCCGGGACCGTGACCGCGCTGAGCGCTCAGGACGACATCGGCTTGAGCAGCGGAAAGATCTGGCACTCGCGGATGCTCTTGTCCTCGAAGAACGCGAACACCCGCTCACTCATCCCGAACCCGCACGCCGGCGGCATGCCGTACTCCAGCGCCTCCACGAACTCGTGGTCGGCCATCTGGGCCTCGCTGTCGCCGGCATCGCGCAGCGCCTGCTGCTCGGCGAACCGCTCGGCCTGGTCCACCGGGTCGTTGAGCTCGGAATAGCCGTTGCCCAGCTCGCTGCCCGCGATCAGCACGTGAAACCGCTCCACGATGCCCTCCTTGGCCGGGCTGCGCTTGGCCAGCGGCGACACCTCCAGCGGCTCGTTGACCAGGAAGCCCGGACCGGCCAGCTGCCGCCGGCAGTGCTTCCACAGCGAGTCCATCGCCCGCGCGCGGTTGAGCCCGTCCTTCTCGTAGGACACCTCGAGCTCCTCCAGCCGGTCGACCATCTCCTGCAGCGACGCGCTCAGCACATCGACGCCGGTGATCTGCTTCACCGTGTCGACGTAGTCGTAGCGCTGCCATTCGCCGCCGAGGTCGACGTCGTACTCCCGGCCGTTGCGATGCAGCGTGAACTGCAGCGTCCCCCACACCTCTTGCACGAGCTGGACGAGCAGCTCCTGGACCAGCTGCATCCCCCAGTCGTAGTTGGCGTACGCCCAGTAGAACTCCACCTGGTCGTAGTCGTTGAGGTGCTCGCGGCTCTGGCTCTCGTTGCGGAACTGCCGGCCGATCTCGAAGACCTTCTCCAGTCCGCCGACCAGCAGGCGCTTCTGCCACAGCTCGCCCATCGAGATCCGCAGGTTGACGTCGACGTCGAGGAAGTTGTGGTGGGTGACGAACGGGCGCGCGTCGGCGCCGCCGGTGGTGAACTCCAGGGCCGGCGTCTGCACCTCGACGAAGCCGCGGTTCTCCAGGTGGCGGCGGATCGAGCTCCAGAACCGGGCCTTGCGGTAGATCATCTCCTGTACGTCACGGTTGAGCAGGACGTCGAGGTAGCGCTTGCGCAGCCGGATGTCCTCGTTGGACAGGCCGGCGTGCTTGTCGGGCAGCGGGCGCAGGGCCTTGCTGAGCATCGTGATCTGGCGCGCGCTGACCGAACGCTCGCCCGTCTTGGTCTCCATGCGTACGCCTTCGACGGCGATGAAGTCACCGAGGTCGAGCTGCTTGACCCAGAACTTGAACCCCTGGCCTTCCGGCGCCGTCTGCTCCAGCTCGCGCTTGGACAGCATGAACTGGATCTGTCCGCTCTCGTCGTGCAACTGCCCGAAGGCGATGTTGCCCATGACGCGGAACAGCATGATCCGGCCGGCGATCGTGACGGTCGTGTCGTCGGGCAGCTTGGCTGCCTCGGCGGCGGACGTCTTCTCGATCGGGCCGGCGGGGTACGGCTCGATACCCAGGGTTCGGAGCTGCTGGATCTTCTCGACCCGCTGCGTCCGGATGGTTTCGAGCAAGGTCGACTCGTCGTGCTCGGTCACCAGGTGCCTTTCTCGTCAGCGCTGAAGTGCCTAGTTTGGCAGACGAGGATGCGGCGACCTTCCGTCACCGGGGCCGATGCGAGATCTCGACTGTGCGGTCGATGACGCCCTGGGCGATCTTCGACAGCTTCTGCCGGTTACGGCGGGCATGTCCACGCAGGATGCCGAACGCCTCGGTGACCGAGATGCGATGACGTTCGGCCAGGATGCCCTTGGCCTGCTCGATCACGATCCGGCTGTCGAGAGCCGTTTGCAGTTGCTCGACCAGCACTTCCTGCTGACGGATCAACCGGTGCTGCAGGATCGCGATGGTCGCGACGTCGGTCAGGGCCTGCCCGAGCTCGGCGGTGCGCTGGTCGATCCCGGCGGAGTCCTCCACGAGCAGGGTGAGCGCACCGATCTGCGAGTCGCCGTAACGCATCGGCAGCGCGTGGGCGGCTTGGTAGCCACCCTTGCGGGCGGCCGCGACGAACTGTTGCCATCGCCCGTGGTGCGAGGGGTCCAGGGCGTTCCACTGAACCGGCAGGCCGGATTGGTAACAGTCGATGCTCGGACCATCGGACCCGGCCAGCTCCAGCCCGGCCAGCTCCCGCAGGTGGTGCGTCGACCCGGCGGCCCGTCCCGAATCACCGTCGTGATCGGCGAGCACGATGCCGGCGCCGCCCACCCCGAGCAGCTGTGCGCAGTTCTGCGCCAGCGTGTCGAGGAAGTCCTCGAGATCGAAGTCGGGAGCGGTGGTGTCGGCAAGCCGGACGAACGTACGGCAGACGGTCAGTTCGCGCTCGACCCGCGCCGCCGTGTCAGCGCTGCTCATCTTCGCTCCTCCAAGCAGTTCGTCGACCAGTGCGACCATCCGTCGAGCTTTGATGGCCTCGAGTTTTCCGCCCTCGATCAAACACTGGATCAACCTTGTCGCGGATGCCAGTGACCCACGACATGTTTTCCCGCTGTTCGAGGATCACTCCGACATAGTGGTCATGTCACGGCTCTACGTGGAACCTGGCGTTTTCATATCGTGAGAGGGCTGCGCGAAACAGCGAACGGAGCGTCGGAGTCCCTTACCGGCCTGGCCGCTTGTCTGGACCGGAACCGCCTCGCCGCTCACCCTGTGGGCATGACAGCCACTACTCCAAGCCGCGTCACCGGCACCCTGCGCAGGCGTGTCTTGCTCACCGCGGTCGTGGCCGCGGCGACCGCGCTCGTACCGGTGACCGCCACCCCTGCCCTGTCGTCCGATCGATCCGCGTGGACGGGAACGTGGGAGACCGCGCCCGTCGTCGGCCTGACCGACCATCCCGACGTCGCGCCGGGCTACACGATCCGAAACGTCGTGCACGTCAGCGTCGGCGGTCTGGCCGTTCGCGTGCGGTTCTCCAACGCGTTCGGCACCGGGGCGCAAGTACTCGACCACGTGACGGTCGCCCTCCAGGCCGGTGGCACCGACAGCGCGGCAGCCGTGCCAGGCACTATCCGCACGGTGAGGTTCGACGGCCGGGCGCGAGTCACGCTGCCCGCCGGTGCCGACCGCGTGAGTGACCCGGTGCGGATCGACGTACGCGCCGACTCCAACCTGCTGGTCACGACGTACCTCAGGACCGTGTCCGGGCCGGTGACGGCGCACCTGGTGACCAAGCAGGTCAACTTCGTCGCCTCCGACGGCGCGGACCATGCCGCCGACGCCGGCGCCGCGGCGTTCGGCGGCCAGTCCTGGCACTGGAACTACCTCACAGGCGTGGACGTGGTCGCGTCCCGCGCTGCCGGGAGCATCGTCGCGTTCGGCGACTCGATCACCGACGGGAACGCGACCCAGGACAACGCGAACCACCGCTGGCCGGACCTGCTGTACGACCGGATCCGCACCGAGTCGCCGGCCCGCCGGCAGTACGGCGTGCTGAACGCCGGGATCAGCGGCAACCGGCTGCTGCTCGACGGCGGCAACTTCGGCATCAACGCGCTCGCACGGATCGACGAGGACGTCTTCTCCAGGCCGGGTGTGCGCACGATGATCGTGCTGCTCGGCATCAACGACATCCAGCAGGAACCGCACCAGACCGATCCGGGCAAGATCACGGCGGCGTACGAGGAGATCGCGCGCCGGGCACATGCGCGCGGCATCCGCGTGATCGGCGCGACGATGACGCCGTTCAAGGGCTGGCGGGTCTGGGACGAGACGCTCGAGGCGACCCGCGTCGCGGTGAACGACTACATCCGGACGAGCCGGACGTTCGACGGCGTGGCCGACTTCGACGCCGCGACCCGGGATCCGGCGGATCCGCAGCGATTGCTGGCGGCATACGACGTCGGCGACGGTCTGCACCCGAACGACGCCGGCTGCCAGGCGATGGCCGGGGCCGTGCCGCTGTCGAAGCTCTAGCCGGGTCGCCGCGAATGACCACGTTAACCACGCTCTTAGCTGGTTAACCACGCCCCGGAGCGTGGGGAAGGTCCGGTTGGCGTGGTTAACGTGGTCATTCGCGCCGGGAGCGAGTGGGTCAGGCGGCCAGGCCGTACTTGCGGGCCAGCCGGCCCACCTGGTCGGCGATCCTTCGCTGGTAGGCGGAAGGGGCGTAGGAGCGGTTGCCGTAGAGCTCGCGGTAGCGCGGCACCAGCGCCGGGTGCTCGCGGGCCAGCCACTTGGCGTACCACTCGCGGGCACCCGGCCGCAGGTGCAGCACGATCGGGCTGATGCTGCGGGCGCCCGACTCGGCGATCGCGCGGACGGTCTCGTCGAGCTGGCGTGGGGAGTCGGAGAGGTAGGGCAGGATCGGCGCCATCAGGACGCCGCAGGACAGGCCCTCGTCGGCCAGCGTGCGGCAGATGCCGAGCCTGGCCTGCGGGCTCGGCGTGCCCGGCTCGACGCTGCGCCAGAGCTCACGGTCGATGCTGCCGACCGAGACGTTCAGGGACACGTCGGTGACCTCAGCTGCTTGCCGCAGCAGGTCGAGGTCGCGGAGGACGAGCGTGCCCTTGGTGAGGATCGAGAACGGGTTACGGGCGTCGCGGAGCTCGGAGAGGATGCCGCGCATCAGCTGGTAGCGACCCTCGGCGCGTTGGTAGCAGTCGACGTTGGTGCCCATCGCGATCGGCTCGCCGGCCCAGCTCGGCTTGCGGAGCTCGCGGCGCAGGAGCTCCGGCGCGTTGACCTTGACGATCACCTTGCGGTCGAAGTCGGCGCCGCTGTCGAGGTCGAGGTATTCGTGGGTGTTGCGGGCGAAGCAGTTGTGGCTCACCAGGCCGTTGGCGATGAAGTCGCCGGTGCCGGTGCTGATGTCGAACATCGCGCGTTCGGGACCGAGCGGCTCGACGCTCATCACCACGCCGCCGGCGCTCGGCGTGATCGGACGTCCGACCAGCTCGGTGGGGCTGGTGCGCTGGGTGATGTCGGAGCCGAGCAGGATGCTGCCTTCGGCCAGCAGCCGCGGCCGGTCGTAGCGGGCGCTCGGCGTGGCCTCGTCAGTGGCTTCGTCGCTGGCCTCGTCGTGGGTGCCCGGCGCGACCTGGGCCCAGCCGCGATCGGTGAGGAACCGGTGGTCGCCGCTGGCGACCAGCTGCCGCCCGTCGTCGACGCGGATGCGGTAGGCGCTCTTCATCGTCGACCAGTGACCGAGCACATGGGTGACAACCGTCTGACGATGCCGGCCGCCGGGCACCGTGCCGATCACGGCGTCGCCGACCTCGAGAAACGCCAGCGGCTTGGTGGTGCCGTCGGCGAGCAGGATGCGGGTGTCGCCTGCCAGGCAGTAGACACACGCATGGCTGCAACCGCGATAGGGATTGATGGTCCAGCTGAACGGGACCCGCGACTCCCCCGGCACGTGGTTGATGATCGACTTGGCCTGGACCTCGTAGAACGTCATCCCCTTGAACTCGGGTGTGTCGAAGGTGCGGGCCACCGACTCCAGTCCGAACAGCGGCAACTGGGCCGGCCCATCGCCCGTGGGTTCGCGGTCGTACTGCAGATTTCCCCATCGCACCCACTGAGCTTATCGAACGCATGTTCGAACAGCAAGGCCGGTTCGACGCCGATACGGAACGGTTGCGGGCGATCGTTTGGCGCGTCCTTGCTGGGCACCGGATTGTCTGGCGGGTAGATTCACAGCCGATGAACGCAGTGCGGCAGGCAACCTCGACGCAACCAACGGAGGCCACACTCCAGTGGGTGCGCGAGGCCGTTGGCGCGGGCAGCGTCATCGCCGGCCTCCGGCCCATGGGTGTCGCGTCCACGGCGATGCACGCCGTCGACGTCGTCGGACCGACTGGCCTGCTGCACAAGCTCAGCCTGCGCCGCTATCACAACACCGAACGCCTGCGTACCGATCCGTGGTACCTCCCGGCCAACGAGGCCACCGTGCTGGGCCTGCTGGGCAGCACCGAGGTTCCGGCACCCAGGCTGATCGCCGCCGACACCAAGGCGACGATGTGCGACCTGCCGACACTGCTGACCACCCGCGTGCCCGGCAAGCCGCCGAACAACTCCGGCGCCGACCCGCACTTCCTGCGCAAGCTCGCCGAGGCCCTGGTCGGCATCCACGAGGTCGACCTGCCGGTGGTGCGCGCGCTGCCGCCGTACCGCCCCTACTACGACCCCCAGCTCGACGGCTACCGCCATCCGCCCAGGTGGTCGCGGCAGCCGGCGCTGTGGCAGCGGGTGTTCCAGATCCTGCGAGCAGGTCCGCCGAGCGTGCCGCTCGGCTTCATCCACCGCGACTACCACCCCGGCCAAACGCTCTGGAACGACGACTGGATGGTCGGCATCGTCGACTGGACGACCGGCTGCCTCGGCCCGCGCGGCATCGACCTCGCTCGCATGCGGCTCAACCTCGCCGGCCGCTACGGCGTCGAGACCTCCGATCACTTCCTCGGCCTCTACCGCGAGATCGGCGGCGTCGACGCCTACCACCCGTACTGGGACCTGCTCGACGCCGCCGACGCGCTGGTCGACTGGCCCGAACCCACGACGATGGGCAAGTTCTCCGAGTACGCCCGCTTCGAACAGTGGGTCGGACTCTCTACGTCGAAGCTGTAGCCCGCGCCAGCTCCTGATAGGCCGCGTTCGACGCGAGCAGCGCCTGGTGTGTGCCGGATCCGAGCACCCGCCCCTCACCTAGCACGACGATCTGGTCCGCCCGTTCGATCGTCGACAAGCGGTGCGCGATCACGATCGACGTACGACCGCGCAGCACCTCCTCCAGCGCCCGCTGGACCAGCCGTTCGGTCCGCGTGTCCAGATGTGCGGTCGCCTCGTCGAGGATCACGATCCGCGGGTCGCGCAGCAGGATCCGGGCCAGCGCGAGCCGCTGCTTCTCCCCTCCCGAGAACCGATAGCCGCGCTCGCCCATCACCGTGTCGTACCCCTCTGGCAGTCCGACGATCAGCTCGTGGATCTGCGCGGCCTCGCACGCCGACACCAGGTCGCGCTCGGTCGCGTCCGGCTTGGCGTAGCGAAGGTTCGCGCGTACCGACTCGTGGAAGAAGTGCGGGTCTTGCGTCACGACGCCGATCTGGTCGGCGAGGGCGTCGAGCGCATAGTCGCGCACGTCGACCCCGTCGAGAGTGATCGAGCCGCCGGTCACGTCGTAGAGCCGCCGCACCAGCAGGCACAAAGTGGACTTCCCCGCCCCGGAACGTCCGACCAGCGCGGTCATCGTGCCGGCCGGAACGCTGAAGCTGACGTCCCGCAACGCCTCGGACTCGCTGTCCGGATAGCGGAAACCCACGCGGTCGATCCGGATCGTGCCGTCGATCGGCCCACTCCTGGCGTCCGGCCGCTCGTCGACCTCGAACGGCGTGTCGATGATCTCGAAGACCCGCTCGAACGAGACCAACGCGCCCTGGATGTTCATCCGCGCCGACGCCAGGTCGACCAGCGGTGTGTACGCACGCTGGATGTACGCCGCCAGCGCCACCACCGTCCCGACCGTGACGGTGCCCGACACCGCGAGCACGCCGCCCGTCCAGTAGACGATCGCCACGCCGGTGAATCCGGCAAGCGCGATGGCCCCGCCGACCACCAACGCCAAGGTGTTGACGGTGATGTTGTTGCGCCGCAGGGCGTTGATCCGATGGCCGAACAGCCTCGATTCGTGGTCGTGCCGGCTGAACAGCTTCACCAGCAGCGCTCCGGCGACGTTGAAGCGCTCAGCGGTGAACGCGTTCATGTCGCCGAACAGCTCCATCTGCTCGCGCACCAGCCGGTGGACGCGCCGCGCCACGGCACCGGAGGCCAGCAGGAACAGCGGCGTCAGCACCAGCGTGGCCAGCGAGATCTGCCAGCTCAGCGCGAACATCGCGCCGAGGATGAAGCCCAGCACGAGCACGTCGCTCACCACCGATCCGACGCTGCCGGTGAACAGTTGGCCGGTGAACATCTGCTGGGCGTTGATCACGTCGTTGTTGAGCCGGCTCTGCACCTCGCCGGACTTGTGCTTGACGAAGTAGTCCACCGGCAAGCGCTGGAAATGGTCGAACAGCGTCCGTCGCAGGTCACGGATGATGCCGGTGCCGATCAACGTGCCGAGGTAGCCGCCGGCCAGCTGCACGACGCTGGACAGCAGGTACGCGCCGACAGCGATCGCCATCAGCACGTTGACCTCGGCCAGGTCGCCGCCCGGGATCGCACCGTCGATCAGCCGCCGGAACATCAGCGGCGGCACGACCCCGGCGAGAGCCGAGCCCGCAAGCAGCGCGATGTATGCGGCAAGCTTCGCCTTGTACGGCGCGACGAACCGAAGCGTCCGCCGCAAGGTCGCCCGGGCCTGACCCGGGGAGTGCGTCACGTGGTACCCAGCCGCGAGCTTCGACAACGACATCGGCTACGCCTTCTTCCTCGCCTGGTAGCTGCTGAGTTCCTCGATCACCTTGGTGCGCGCGGTCTCGGCGTCCAGGCCAAGCTCGCCGAGGATCTTCGCGGCCATGCCTTCGGAGTTCGTGAACAGGCCGAGCAGCATGTGCTCGGTGCCGATGTAGTTGTGGCCGAGCCCGAGCGCTTCGCTCAGTGCGCTCTGCAGCACCTGGGCCGCGCGAGGCGTCCATGGAGGCGGGCCCAGGACTTCCTCCTGCCCCATTGGCGTGCGTGCGAGGATGGCTTCGAGGACATCCTGGGCCGCGACGCCGGCCTTGGCCAGGACAGTCGCCGAGACGCCGTCGGGCTGCTTGAACTGCGCGAGCAGGAGGTGCTCGGTCCCGACGTAGGGGTGCGACAACTCGATCGCTGCGTCGGACGCCGCGTCGAGGACGGCCCGGGCGCGATCGGTGAAGCGTTCGAAGTTGGTTCGGCCGAACTGGCTTCCGAAGCGCTTGTGCACGGCCTGCTTGGAGACGCCGAGGACCCGGCTGATCTCGACCCAGGACTTTCCGGACGAACGGGCCCGGTCGACGAAGTAGCCGAGCGCGGCGTCGGAGGTCTCGTTCAGCTCGGTGACCGTGCTGGAGGCGATCGCGAGCTGGTCGAGCGGGTCGTCGGAGCCGGCGTCCCGCCGGATCGTCTCGATGAGTTCCTGGAGGTTGGGTGCGGGTGTCATGAGGTCAACCATAGGTTGACCCAACGAGTGGGTCAACCCTTGGTTGACCCGAATTTCGGCCGCGTCGGATTGGGCCATACTTTGCGAGTGGACTTGCGCAGGTTTGCGTTCCTCGACCATCCAGGGCCGATCCCGTTCGCCCATCGCGGGGGTGCCGCGTATGCAAAGAACGTCGGTATCGAGAACTCCATGGCGGCGTTCGCCAACGCCGTCGAGCTCGGCTTCCGCTACCTCGAGACCGACGTGCACGCGACGGCTGACGGCATGGTGGTCGCGTTCCACGACCAGACCCTCGGCCGCGTGACCGACCGGCAGGGCCAGATCCCGGCTCTGTCGTACGAAGAGGTTTCCAAGGCCCGGATCGGCGGCCGTGAGCCGATCCCGCTGCTCAGCGAGATCCTCTCCACCTGGCCCGACATACGCGTCAACATCGACGCGAAGTCCGACGGCGCGGTCGAGCCTCTGGTGAAGGTGATCAAAGCGGCCAACGCGCAGGACCGGGTCTGCGTCTGCTCGTTCTCGCAGGAGCGGATCAGCCGGATCCGCGCGCTGCTCGGCCCGGACCTCGCCACGGGGCTCGGCCCATCGGAGATCTGGCGGCTGAAGAGCCGTGGCCGGCTGCTGCCCAGCACCCGCGCGGCCTGTGTGCAGGTGCCGATCGGCTGGCGCGGCGTCCGCGTGGTCACCCGGCGCTTCGTCAAGCGCGCCCACGACCTCGGCCTGCAGGTGCACGTCTGGACGATCGACGACGCGCTGCGGATGAACGCCCTGCTCGACCTCGGCGTCGACGGAATCATCACGGATCGGCCCGACACTTTGCGGGATGTCCTCGTCCAGCGCGGCACCTGGACGACATGATTCCTCCATGACCTCGGCGACCGAAGACGCGGCCGGTGCCGCGTACCCAGACGCTGCCTCGCGCCGCCGCGAGCAACGAGCGTGGTACTTCTACGACTGGGCGAACTCCGCCTACGTCACCACCACGCTCACGGTGCTGTTCAGCCCGTACCTCACCTCCGTCGCCGAGCAGGCGGCCTGCGGGTTCGTCAGCTCCGACGACCGCAAGTGCACCACCGACCTGTCCGTCCTGGGCATCCCGGTCGCACCCGGGTCGCTCTCGCTGTACGTCATCACGCTCACGACGCTGATCTCGGCCATCCTGCTGCCGATCGTCGGCGCGATGACCGACCGCACGCATCACAAGAAACAACTGCTCGGCGGCCTCGCCTGGGCCGGCGCCACGGCCGCGAGCGCCATGGTTTTCGTCGCCGGCCCCAACTGGCAGCTCGGCGTGGTCCTGCTGTTCGTCGCCAACCTCTGCCTGGCCTCGTCGGTCGTCGTCTACGACGCGATCCTCTGCGACATCGCCACCCCGGACGAACGAGATCGGGTCTCGTCCCGCGGCTGGGCGCTCGGCTACCTCGGTGGCGGGCTGCTGCTCGTCATCAACCTGGTCCTGGTGCAGGGCCACGAGTCGTTCGGGCTGTCGACGGGCGCCGCCGTCCGGATCAGCATCCTGATGGCCGGGCTGTGGTGGGGCGGCTTCACACTGATCCCGTACCTCCGGCTGCGCAGCCGGCCACCGATCGGGGTCGTGCCGGAGCGAGGCGGTGCGCTGCACCGCAGCTTCGGGCAGCTGTTCGTCACGCTGAAGCAGTCGCGTGCGTTCCCGATGACGCTGCTGTTCCTGATCGCGTACCTCTTCTTCAACGACGGCGTGCAGACGGTGATCTACGCCTCCTCGCTGTACGCCTCCGGGCAGCTCGGCTTCGGCTCGAACGTGCTGATCATGATCATCCTGATCGTGCAGTTCGTCGCCTTCGGCGGCGCGCTGCTGTTCGGGCGGATCGCCCAGCGCTACGGCAGCAAGCGGACCATCCTCGGCGCGCTGCTCGTCTGGATCGTGATCGTCTGCGGAGCGTTCTTCCTGCCAGCCAAGCAGCTCGTACCGGTGCTGGTGTTCGGGGTGGCGGTGGGAATCGTGCTCGGCGGCACTCAGGCCCTTTCTCGTTCGCTTTACAGCCAATTCGTGCCGAAAGGGCGAGAAGCCGAATATTTCAGTCTTTATCAGGCTTGTGAACGAGGAACGAGCTGGCTCGGAACGCTCGCATTCGGAGTCGTCCACCAGATCACCGACTCCTACCGCCCGGCGATCCTCACGCTGGTGGTGTTCTTCGTGGTCGGATTCGTCCTGTTGCTGCGGGTGGACGCCAGGCGGGCTATTTCCGATGCGGGGAACGAACAGCCGGCAGTGATTTAAACTTGAGCTATCTCGGGCGGGACTGAATCTGATCGTCGAACTGTCCTGACCGCATCCGGACAGCTATCCGGATGCCTTCAGGTGTCACGATGGCACAAGCGGGGAATCTCTGGCGGTGGCGAAGCGTTGTGCCATCTGAAGACAACGACCCTAGGGGCGACCGAGGGGGAATGGAGCGTCATGTCGGAACGTACACTGCGCGGTTCGAGGCTCGGTGCGGCGAGCTACGAAGACGACCGTGAGGTGGCGCCCGCGCCACGTCAGCTGGTCGGTTACTACTGTCCGGAAGGCCACAGCGTCGAGCTCCCGTTCGCCGCTGACGCCGACATTCCGCAGGTGTGGGAGTGCCCGCGCTGTGGTTCGGAGGCGGTCCTGCAAGACGGCGACCGGCCGGAGCCCAAGCGCGTGAAGCCGCCCCGCACTCACTGGGACATGTTGCTCGAGCGCCGGAGTATCGACGAGCTGGAAGATCTGCTGTCCGAGCGGCTGGAGATGCTTCGTTCCGGCCAGATCGGGCCGGAGCACCTGCATCGCGACACCGGTGGAAAGCAGCGTAGGTCGGCCTGATTCAGGCTGAGCTAGACAAAACCGGACCAAACTGGCTTTTTTCCGCCGAGCCACGTCGTTACCCCCCGGCGACGTGGCTCGGTTTTCTGCGTTTCCGGCTTTCTTCGCGTGCTTCCAACGAGTCAGTCGCCGGCCGTCAGCCTTCGGCCGGAGCAGGCCGGCGCTCCCCCGTCGCGATCTCGTACAACGCGTCGGTCAGGTCGCCGGCGCTCGGCGAGGTCGCGGGGTCGATCAGCCACTGCACCAACAGGCCGTTGAGCACGGCGTCGTAGAACGCGCCGACCTGCCAGGCCCTGCGTGGTTCCGCCTCGACGTCAATGCCGCCGAAGACGATCCCGAGGCCGTACCTGGCCTTCTCCAGCGCCACAGTCAGGTGCTGGCGTACTTCCGGCACTTCCTGGGCCCGCAGCAGGAACTCGAACTGCGTCACCCAGAGCCTCCGGTTGTCCTCGAACGTGTCCAGGACTCGCGGCCACACCGCCTCGAACCGTTGGATCGGCGTCGCATCCGGCGCCAGCTCGACCTTCAGCGCGCGCTCGATCTCCGCGCCCCAGTCGCCGATGGCCTCCACGAGCGCGGCGTTCAGCAGGGCCTCGGTGGTCTTGAAGTGGTACCCGATCGCCGCGAGGCTCGTGCCCGCGGCCGAGGCGATGTCGCGCGCGGTCGTACGCGCGTAGCCCTTCTCCTGCAGGCAGCGCTTCGCACCCTCGAGCAGGTCCTCGCGATTTCCCATGATGCTGATCCTAGCCGTCTTAGACAATCGTGCTAGACATATGTCTAAGACAACTGTACCGTTCCGGCCATGACAGAGACGGGAGTTCTGACATCTGCCGAACGGCCGGCCCAGCCTGGTGACCGGCGGACGAGGCGACGGTTCTGGCGGCGGCCCTGGGTCGTGCCGCTGCTACTGGTCTCGGTGGCCTTCCTCGCCTACACGCTGCCGCCCTACCTGACCTTGGACCCGAGTCGGTCGCGGCTGCCGGTCGACCACCACCCGGCGTTCTACGCGCTGCTGGTGACGCACATCTTCTGCGGCACGGTCGCGCTCCTGGCCGGCTGCATGCAGGTCTGGCCATGGTTCCGTGGCCGGTTCCCGGTGGCGCACCGGTGGATCGGCCGGTCGTACTTCTTCCTCGGCATCTTCCCGGCAGGCATCGCCGTGCTGGGCGTGGCTCCGTTCAGCAGCTCCGGCTTCGTCTCCCAGATCGGCAACACGATGCTCGGTGTGCTGTGGCTCGTGACGGGCGTCACGGGCTACCGGATGGCGCGGCAGCGGCGGTATCCCGAGCACCGCAGGTGGATGATCCGCAGCTTCGCCCTGACCACCTCGATCGTGGTCAACCGCTTGTGGGGCATCGCGCTCTACTTCGTCCTGCTGCCACAGCTCGACACGACCTTCGGCGGCGACGAGACCGCGTTGACGATGGAGGCCGCCGAGGCCTCGGTCTGGCTGAGCTGGGTCGTCAACCTGCTGATCGCCGAGTGGTGGCTGATCCACACCGACCCCGAACGCAAGCGCGCCAAGCAGCGCGCGGCCGCCAACCGGGCCAAGCGCCAGGCGGCCACCGCCACGGCGCGCGACCCGGAGCCCGCCGAGCCCGTGGCCGGCTAGCGTCCCCTCCTGAACGGCTCGCCGGACCGCTCGAAGCAGCTTGCTGGAAGCTCGAACGTTCAGGGGCGCTTGTCGTCGTCGAGGACTTCGCCCTGGATCACCTGGCCGGTGGCACCGGAACGGTCGTTGCCGTTCGGCGTGCCGCCTGCGCCGGGCGGGAAGCCGTAGCCCGTCGCGCCGCGGGCTACGGCGGCCTCCACGCGGCGGCGGATCATCCGGCGGGCCACCCCGCGAGCCAGCGGCCGCGTGAACGGCAGCACGAGGAACAGCCCGAACACGTCGGTCATGAAGCCCGGCGTCAGCAGCAACGTGCCGCCGACCAGCACCAGGGCGCCGTCGAGCAGTTCACGGTCGGGCAGGCGGCCGCCGGACACCGCGGCCTGCAGCGCCTGCCAGGCTCGCCGCCCCTCGCGCTTGATGAGGTAGGAGCCGAACACGCTGAGACCGACCAGCACCGCGATCGTCCACCACGGGCCGATCACCTGGCCGACCTGGATGATGAGGTAGATCTCGACGATCGGGACGAGGATGAACAGCAGTACGAGGAGTACCGCCATTTCGGGTCACCTGCTTCCGGCGCTCACCAGTCTTCGAAGTTGCCGGAACCGATGGTGGAGGCCCCAGCCTGTCACTCTCCTGAACGATTCGAACATCACTTTGAGATCCATCTTCGAGGCACCACGTTCGCGTTCACGGAAAACGATCGGGACCTCGTCGACGAAGTAGCCGGCCCGGATGGCCCGCCAGGCCAGGTCGATCTGGAAGCAGTAGCCCTGCGACTCGACGTCGTCGAGTGCGACGCCCTCGAGCGTGGTGCGCCGGAACGCACGGAAGCCGCCGGTCGCGTCGTGTAGCGGAATGCCGAGGATGAGCCGGGCGTAGAAGTTGCTGCAGCGCGACCACACCTTGCGCAGCGGCGACCAGTTCTCGACCCGGCCGCCGGGGATCCAGCGGGTGCCGATCACGAGGTCGGCCTCGCGCAGGGCACGCAGCAGGTCGGGCAGTTGCTCCGGCTGGTGCGAGCCGTCGGCGTCCATCTCGCAGATCACGTCGAAGCCGTGCTCGATCGCCCAGGCGAAGCCGGCGCGGTAGGCCATGCCGAGGCCCTGCTTGCCGGGGCGGTGCAGCACGTGGACCTGGTCGTCGGCCGCTGCCAGCTTGTCGGCGAGCTCGCCGGTGCCGTCGGGCGAGTTGTCGTCGGCGATCAGCACGTCGACGTCGGGAACGGCGGCCCGGGTCCGCTGCACGATCGGCTCGACGTTGTCGGCCTCGTTGTAGGTCGGGATGACGACCAGGACCCGGCCGAGGTCGCTGAAGACGTCGCTCACGATGTTGCCTCCCGGGTCCGCCTGCGGGCCATGCGTCGCGCCACGACAGCGACGACGAGCGCCAGGAACCCGACACTAGCCAACCCGATCTCGGGAACCGGGCCCAAGATCGCGGCGAGCGTGCGTGTCGTTCGCAGCGGCACCTTTTCGACGAAGATCTCGCGAGTACGTTCCTTCGACTGCGCGACGATCGAGCCGTCCGGAGCGATCACGCCCGAGATCCCACTCGGCGTCGCGACCAGAGCGGACCGGCCGTACTCGATCGCCCGCAACCGGGTGATCGCGAACTGCTGCTCGGGCATCCCGGTCTGCTGGAACGTCGCGTTGTTGGACTGCACCACGAGCACCTGGGAAGTGTCGACCTGGCGGACGATCTCGTCGTAGGCGATCTCGAAGCAGATCACCTCACCGATGTGCACGCCGGCGATCTGCATGTTGCCCGGCTTGTCGCCTGCGTAGGTCTGCCGGCCGACCAGCTGCAGGCGGTCGATGTAGGGCAGCAGCAGGTCACGCATCGGGATGTACTCGCCGAACGGGACGGGGTGCTGCTTGACGTAGACCTCCCCGGGCCCCTTCTCCGGGTCCCAGACCATGCCGGTGGTGCGCCGGTGGTCGGGCCCCGGCCCGTCGAGGATCGCGCCGACCAGGATCGGGACGCCTGCGATCTTGGCCGCCTGGTCGACCACGTCGAAGGTGATCGGGTCCTCGAACGGGTCGATGTCGGTGGAGTTCTCCGGCCACACCACGAAGTCGGGCTTGGGATATGTGCCGGAGTCGACGCCGCGCATCAGCTGGATCGTGGCGGCGAGGTGGTTGTTGGTGACGGTCCGGGCCCGGCCGAGGAACTCCAGGCCCTTGCCCGGGATGTTGCCCTGCACGACCGCCACGGTCGAGGACTTGGGTGCGTCAGTGGGCAGCGGCACCAGCAGACCGCCGAGCGCGATACCGACGGCGGCGACGAACGCGACCGCGCGCTGCCAGATCCTGGCCGGCGAGGCCAGCAAAGCCCACAGCGCGAGGTTGGCGGCCAGCGCGGCGACGAACGTCACGAACGCGGCACCGCCCAGCGCCGAGGTGGCCGCCAGCGGCGTGTCGACCAGCCCGTAGGCCAGCCGGCCCCACGGAAAGCCGCCGAACGGGATGTGGGCACGGGCGTACTCGAACAGCACCCACAGCGCGGCCACCCAGACCGGCCAGCCCCGCAGCCTGGTGAGCAGGGCGATGCCGGCGCCGAGGGCGGCTGTGAAGAACGACTGGATCACCACGACCGCGAGCCAGGCATCGATACCGGGCACCCGCATCCACTGCTCCAGCAGCGCGAAGAACGCGAGACCGAACACCATGCCGACCAGGGCCGCGCCTCGCAGGCGAATGCCGGTGCCAGAGCACAACCAGGTCAGTGCGGCGACGGCGAACGGCAACAGCCAGCCCCTGCCGATCGGCGGGAACGCCAGCGCGAGCGCGAGCCCGGCGACCAGCGCGAGCGGCAGGCGGTAGCGCAGCCGCCAGGTCAGGTCGTGGATCCGGCCAGGGTCGGGCACCGGGCCCGCGGTGCCACGCTGTGGCCCGTCGTCCTTCTCCAACCGAACGGCGGTGTCCTCCTCGACGCTCACCGCCACCGCCCTTCCTGATCGATCATGGGGTTCGAAGCCTGCGCTCCTGGGCGTGAAAAGACTGTCAGAACCGTACAACGGGGAAGTAAGAGAAAGGGTGCCACGGTTGGTGGCTGGACACCGAATCGCCGGCGTGGTCGCTGTGCCTGCCTGAGGGCGATCCCCGGAACCCCGCTGCGGACTGATCGGCTCGAAGCCGAGCGGGAACAGTGAAACGGAACGGCCCGCGCACCCTTCGGACCGACCCGCGACGCGCCGGATGCGTGCCTCGCGCCGTTGTCTACTGGGCAGCGGACCGTTCCGTGGCCACCCCACCGCCTTCGGGGAATGTCCTGAGCTAAGCCCCGTGATCGTAGAAGAGACTGTCGGTTACCAGCCTCGGCGCCTCACGCGACCACTCGGCGCGGAACCCCGTGCGTTGTATGCGACTGCGGTGGACAAGATATGACCTTGCCGATCCGCACCCCTCACTGTCAACTCCGCCCTGACCTGCGCCGATGCAGGAAACCGCAGGTCAGCAAGGCTGTTCCGACACGTACCAGATGCGAAGTTTTTTCGCGTCCGTCGGCGTGTCGTCGAGGGCGGGTCACTTTGGTATGACAACGGTTGCGCGAGCCGTAGTGGCGAGGATCGGTTCGGGTAACACAGCAGCCGCCGATTCCGCCTTCTCCGGCTCGGCTCGGCAGACTACCGCGGCCGTCAGTTCGAGGTCGCGGCTCCGGTTGCCGACACGCGTGACGGTGGCCGTCACCTCGACGACATCGCCCGCCCGGACCGGAGCCTGGAACTGGATGTCGGAGTACGACGCCAGCAACCCCTCGTCGCCATCGGTACGTATGCACACCTCGGTGGCGACGTCGCCGAACAGGCCGAGCACGTACGCGCCCGCGGCCAGGTTGCCGCCATAGTGTGCGTCGGCGTACGACACGTAACGACGATGGGTGACGGTGAGGCCGAGCCTGTTGTCGTTGCCGGTCATGCCGCCTGCCTTTCGGTGACGAGTGCGTGGACGAGGTAGCTGGCCACCTCACCGGGTGTGGTGCCGCGACCGAAGACCCGGTCGACGCCGAGGTTCGGCGCCATGTCCTCACTGAACCTCGGCCCGCCGACGACGAGCAGCGGCCGCGGCCCCTGTGCCCGGGTCGAATCGTCGAACGCCGCGGACATCAGCTTGGTGTTGAGGACGTGGGCGTCCTTCTGCGTGACGACCTGGGAGACGAGGACGGCGTCGGCGCGCTCGTGCTTGGCACGGTCGACGAGCTCGGGGATGTCGACCTGCGCGCCGAGGTTCACGACCTTGAGCTCGCGGTAGTACTCCAGGCCCTTCTCCCCCGCGAACCCCTTGACGTTCAGGATCGCGTCGATGCCGACCGTGTGCGCGTCGGTGCCGATGCAGGCGCCGACGACGACCAGGCGGCGGCGCAGGCCCTTGCGGATGGCGAGGTTGACCTCCTTGGGAGTGAGCAGGGGGTATTCGCGTTCGGTCACGACCACCTTGTCGAGCTCGACGAGATGCGACACCTTGCCGTAGACGACGAAGAAGGTGAACCGCGGTCCCATCGCCTTCGCGTGCACGACGAGCGCGGGATCCATGCCCATCTTGTTCGCGAGCTGCAGCGCGGCACCCTCGGCCTTCCGGTCGTGCGGAACCGGCAACGTGAACGAGATCTGCACCATCCCGTCACCGGTCGTGTCGCCGTACGGCCGGACGATCGCCGGCTCTGGGCTCAGGCCCGGGATGCCGCTCATGCGTCCTCCTCCAGCAGCTCGGTCGCCGGGTTGTAGTAGTCCTTCGCCTGCTTGGCAACGCCGTCCAGGCCCTTGCCGGCGTCGGGTGGGCGGTGCATGAGGCCGAAGGTTCCCTCGGCGATCGCGGTGAGAAGGGAGTCGTCGGCGATGCGGTCGAGGAGGTCGATGGACTCCGACAGGACTTGCCTGGCGCGCTGGGCGATGAAGCCGTCCGGCCGTGGCTGGAAGTCCTCGTGGAGGTTGCCGCAGGCATTCATCACGTAGCGGACGTTCTGCAGTGCCAGGTCGCGGTCCGACAGCCAGGGCGTGACGACGGCCTCGGTCATCATGCCGACCAGCAGGATCTGCTGGCCGGTGAGAACGCCGGCCAGGTTGAAGAAGCCGTCCAGGAGGTAGCCGCGGAAGACGTCGCCGGTCATGTGGCGCGTCGGCGGCATCCACTTCAGCGGCGCCTTCGGGAACAGCTCGCGGGCCAGCAGGGCGTGCGCCAGCTCCATCCGGAACGACTCCGGCCGTTCCGGGTCGATCTCGAACGCGTGGCCCAGACCGAGTTGCCAGTCCTCCAGGCCTGCCTCGCGGGCGAAGTACTCGTTGAGCAACTGCGACACCGTCACCGTGTGCGCGGCTTCGACCGCGTCGGCGGTCGTGAGGTAGTTGTCCTCGCCGGTGTTGATGATGATCCCCGCCCGGGCGTGGATCTGCCGCGAGAAGCGCTGGTCGACGAACGTACGGACGGGGTTGATGTCGCGGAAGAGGATGCCGTACATCGAGTCGTTGAGCATCATGTCGAGCCGCTCGAGCCCAGCCAGCGTGGCGATCTCGGGCATGCACAGGCCCGAGGCGTAGTTCGTCAACCGGACGTAGCGGCCCAGTTCGGCAGACACGTCGTCCAGCGCCGAGCGCATCAGGCGGAAGTTCTCCTGCGTCGCGTACGTGCCGGCGAAGCCCTCGTGGGTCGCGCCCTCGGGCACGTAGTCGAGCAGCGACTGTCCGGTCGAACGGATCACCGCGATCACGTCGGCGCCTTCGCGGGCGGCCGCCTGGGCCTGCGGGATGTCCTCGTCGATGTCGCCGGTCGCGACGATGAGGTAGATCCACGGGCGCTGGGGAGGATCGCCGAGCTTCTTCACCAGCCGCGAACGTTCGCGGCGCCGGGCGTCGATCCGCTTCAGTCCGGCCGCGGCCGCGCGGCGGGAGGCCGTCCTGGCCCGCGTCGAGTCGCGGCCGGACGGCACGGAGAACCGCACCGAACCCGAGGCCGCCTTCTGCGCAAGGGTTTCGAGGTCTTCCGCCTCGCCTCGCAGCAACGCGTGCCACACCGGCAGCGCGACGCCCGGCTCCAGCCCGACGTCGTGGCGTACGGCATCGGCCAGCCGGTTGACCCACGGAGTGCCGTCGGCATCCGCACCGGTCAGGCCGGCCAGCCGCAGCACGGCCCGCTCGACCGACACGGTTGTGTGCGCCCTTGCCAGCTTGACGATCGGCCGTCCGGCGCGCCTTGCCAGCGAGCGCGCCTTGCGGACCACGGCCGGGTCGAGCCCGAGTTTGTTCACCTGTCTCTCACTCCCTCGCGTAAACCGTCCGGCCGCCGACCACCGTGCGCATGCAGACGGCCTGCTCGCCGCTGAGGTCCCATTCGGCGTAGTCGCCCGTACCGTCGTCTGTCTCGTCGAGCTTGCCGGCCCAGCGACCGCCGCGGGTGTGGGCCGCGAGCGCCTGGTCGTAGGTCAGCCGGGACCCGGGATTGTGATGCCCGGTCGCACCCCGGATCGCACCCCACGGGTCCATCGGAGTGACGGGTGAGTCGGAGCCGAACGCCAGCACGAGTCCGGCACGCGCGAACGCCGCGAACGGGTTGGTCGCCAGCGCGCGCTCGGCACCCAGCCGCTGCGCGTACATGCCGGACTCGCCGCCCCAGAACGCGTCGAACGCCGGCTGCACGCTGAGCGCCACGCCGCACTCGGCGAGGATCGCGAAGTCCTCGCTGTCGACCGACTCGGCGTGCTCCAGCCGGTGCCGGGCCGCGCGCAGCGCCTCGGCGCCGATCGCCTTCTCCGCGAGCCGGAAGCCCTCGGCCGCGGCTGCCGTACCGGCGTCGCCGATGCAGTGGAAACCTGCCTGCAGGCCGGTCTTGGTGCACGCGATCACGTGCTCCGCGACGGCTTCGGCGGGCAGGTAGACGTGCCCGTGATGGCCGTCTCGGTCGGCGTACGGCTCGAGCAGGCCCGCGGTCCGCGAGCCGAACGCCCCGTCCACGTTGAGGTCTCCGGCCGCGCCCGCACAGCCGAGCTCGAGCGCCCTGGCCACGCCGCCGTCGGAGACGTGCTCGCCCCAGTACGGCACGACCGTCACGCCTGGCCGTTCCTCGGCGAGCTCGCGGATCAGCAGGATGTCCTCGGGGTCGTTGATGTGCGGTGCCGCCATCTCGTGCACGCAGCCGATGCCGGCTGCTGCCGCGGCGTCCAGCGCGCGGGCGATCGCGGCCTTGCGTTGCGCCCGGGTGAGCAGCGCACGACCCGCCTCGCGGGCGTGGTGGTTGGCGTCGCGCTCGGTCCGGCCGGTGCCGTTCCAGCCCTCGGCAGACGCGATCCGCGGAGCCCTGGCCAGCAGCGCGCCGGAGACCAGCGACGAGTGCCCGTCGAC
Source organism: Flindersiella endophytica (assembly GCF_054779015.1). Lineage (NCBI taxonomy): Bacteria > Bacillati > Actinomycetota > Actinomycetes > Propionibacteriales > Nocardioidaceae > Flindersiella > Flindersiella endophytica. The sequence goes on along the minus strand of NZ_BAAGYY010000036.1, from coordinate 241,922 downwards.
CCGGCTGAGCAGGACGACCCGGCCGGGCGCGGCCCGGTCGAGTTCGGCGGACGTCGGCAGCGTCTGATCCGGCCACGCGGTCTCGTCCCAGCCGAAGCCGAGGATCACGGCGTCGTCGGATCCGCGGGCGTACGTCTCGAGCGCGGCCAGCAGATCGGCCTTGCTGGCTGCCGGCTCCAGCCCGAGCCCGGACAGCCGGAACCCGGTCTGGGACAGGTGGACGTGCGCGTCGACGAACGCCGGAAGCCTGGTCAGAGCTCCAGAAGAAGTCACTAGTGCACCCTCGCCTCGAACAGTTTCCGAACCCCTGGCTCGGTTCGGAGCAGATCGAGAGCATATTCCGCGTGGCCCGGCAGGTATCCGTTGCCGATCAGCATCGTGACGTCGGCGCCCAGGCCCTCCGCGCCCAGCGCGGCAGCCGAGAACGACGTCGCCATCGAGAAGAACACCACGGTGCCGCGAGCAGCGGTGGCGAGGATCGCGCCGCCTTCGCAGCCGGCGACGTCGACGCAGACGACGGTCAGGTCGGCCGGTCCCCCGGCGCCCTGGACCGCCTCGGCGACCGCGATTGGGTCGCGGGCGTCGGCGACGACGACCGCGTCGGCGAGTGCGGAAGCCTCCAGCGCGGCGGCTTCCGCACTCGTCGGCACCAGCCCGATCAGCCTGGTCGCGCCGCTGCGGCGAGCGGCGGCCAGCGCGAGCGAGCCGGACTTGCCGGCGCCGCCGAGCACGCACACCGTCAGCTTCGTCGACGATCTCGCAGACGATTTTGCATACGTTTCCGGCGACAATCCCGCCTGCGATTCTGGCGACGATCCTGCCTGCGATCCTGGCGGCAATCCTGGCGACGATCCCGGCGACGATCCTGCCTGCGATCCTGGCGGCAATCCTGGCGACGATCCCGGCGGCAATCCTGCCTGCGATCCTGGCGGCAATCCTGGCGACGATCCCGGCGGCAATCCTGCCTGCGATCCTGGCGGCAATCCTGCCTGCGATCCCGGCGACGATCCTGCCTGCGATCCTGGCGGCAATCCTGCCTGCGATCCCGGCGACGATCCTGCCTGCGATCCTGGCGGCAATCCTGGCGACGATCCCGGCGACGATCCTGCCTGCGATCCTGGCGACGGAATTGCAGACGATTTTGCCGACGATGCGGCCGCGCTGCGCTGCTCGCGTACGACCTTCGCGGTCAGCGCCGGGGCGCCGCAGACGTCGAACACTGCCAGTGCGAGCTCGGCCGGCAGGTCGTCGGGCAGTTTCGCCACGACCGAGCGGCCGAACAGGATCGCGTGGCCGTCGCAGGGCACCTGCTCGCTGTCGCCGGCCCAGCGGGTCAGCCCGTCGGTGATCGCGAGCGGGGTCAATGTGAGCGACACCAGGGTCGCGATCCGGTCGCCCTTCTGTAGTCCTAGTGGTGACTCCGGGCCGACCTCGTCGACGGTGCCGATCAGCATGCCGCCGGATCCGGTGACCGGATTGTGCATCTTGCCCCGCTCGGAGACGATCCGGAGCACGGCGTCCCGGACCGCGGCACCGTCGTGTCCGTACTGCTCGCGCAGCTGCCGGAACGACGCGGCGTCCAGGTTGAGCCGCTCGACGCTCACCCGCACCTCGTCGGCCCTGACCTCCGGACTGGCGTCCAGCCGGTGCGCCGCCTGCGGCAGCGCACCAGGCGGTTCGAGGACGCGAGAGTGGCCGAGCGAAGGTATGGATGTAAAACTTGCGGGCATAGGGTGAATATACTGCAATTTCTTCGTCTCAGTGCCATACTTACCGGACGGCAAGCCGGGATTTCACCTTGGGAGGTACGCAGTGCAGGTGCCGCACCAGCCGTACGAATACCGCTTCCGCAGCCTGGTCGAGCCCGACTGGACGCGGCTGCCAGGCTGGCGCGACGTGAGCGAGGCCGACTGGCGCTCCGCTCAGTGGCAGCGCGCGCACTGCGTGAAGAACCTCAAGCAGCTACGAGCCGTGATGGGCTCGCTGCTGAGCGACTCGTTCTACGCCGACCTCGAACGTGACCAGGCCGAGCGGGCCACGATGTCGATGCTGCTGCCGCCGCAGATGCTCAACACCATGGGTCAGCCGGACGGCCCGCCGACAACGGATGCCTTCTACTCCGATCCGGTGCGGCGCTACATGCTGCCGGTGTTCTCCGACCGGCGTACCGACTGGCCGTCGCACCCGCGGGCCGCGCGTGACTCCCTGCACGAGCACGAGATGTGGGTCGCCGAGGGTCTCACCCACCGCTATCCGACCAAGGTGCTGGCCGAGATCCTGCCGACCTGCCCGCAGTACTGCGGGCACTGCACGCGGATGGACCTCGTCGGCAACTCCACGCCGGTGATCGACAAGCTGAAGTTCGGGCTGAAGCCGGCCAACCGGCTCGACGCCATGCTCGACTACCTCCGTACGCATCCCGAGGTACGCGACGTCGTGGTCTCCGGCGGCGACGTGGCGAACATGCCGTTCGCCCGCCTGGAGGCGTTCGTCGACGCCCTGCTCGACATCGACAACATCCGCGACATCCGGCTGGCCTCCAAGGCCTTGATGGGCCTGCCGCAGCACTGGTTGCAGTCCGACGTCCTGGCCGGCCTGGAGCGGCTGGCTACCAAAGGCCGCGCTCGTGGCGTGATGATCGCGCTGCACACGCACGTCAACGCCGCTTCGTCGGTGACACCGCTGGTCGCCGAGGCCGCCAAGGCCGTGCTGGCGACCGGAATCCGCGACGTACGCAACCAGGGCGTGCTGATGCGCGGCGTCAACGACTCGATCCCGCAACTGCTGGACCTCAGCTTCAACCTGCTCGACGGCGCGATGATCACGCCGTACTACTTCTACATGTGCGACATGATCCCGTTCAGCGAGCACTGGCGGGTGCCGGTGCGCGACGCGCAGGCCCTGCAGCACGGGATCCTCGGCTACCTCCCGGGCTTCGCCACCCCGCGCATCGTCTGCGACGTGCCGTACGTCGGCAAGCGCTGGGTCCATCAGGTCGAGAGCTACGACGAGATCCGGGGCATCTCGTACTGGCAGAAGAACTACCTCACCGGCATCGAGCGCGAAGACAGCACCGCCCTCGACCGCCGCTACGAGTACTACGACCCGATCGACACCCTCCCCGAAGAGGGCCGGCTGTGGTGGAAGCGTCAGGCCGAGCAGGAGCTCCCACTCGTCAGCGCTTCCTGATCTTCAGGTAGACCGGCCGCCACGGTAGGTCGAGCGCAGGGTCGAGCGCACCGCCGGCGTTCGTCTGCTCGACGACGTGGCTGGTTGCAAGAACGCGACGAGAAACAAACGAGACAAGGCCGAAGCCGGTCTGGAGGTGGCGCCGGACCTCGGGCGTTACCACGATGTAGCCCATGCGTCGTCGGAAGTCATTGCTTCTCGCGCTGGTGCCGCTGAGCGCACTCGCGATACTGCCGCTGTCCTCGTCCTCGTTCGCGCAGAACGAGCCGGTCAGCATGAACACGTACGGAAAGGGCTCTTCGAGCTCGAAGACTCTGGGAGCCCCGATCGAACCCGTACGCGAAACCGAAGCCAGCACCCAGGCCGTGCCCGGCCCGAGCATGGCCGAGCAGGTGGCCAAGCTCACCGGTGCCGGCTCGATCAACAACACCGACACGGCCTATCAGGTGATGGGCACCGACCTCGGCATGATGTGGGACAACGGCTCCGGTCAGGTCCTGATGGCCTTCGGTGACACCTACGGCGAAGGCTGGGGCGGCAACGGTGCCGGGCCGTCAACCGCGGACTGGCGGTGCAACGTGCTCGCGCGCTCCGGCGACCAGAACCTCGCCGACGGCGTGACGTTCGACGACATGATCGTCGACCGGCCAAACCACGCCGGCCAGCTGCTCGACTGCAAGAAGATCGACCGCGACGAGCACACGGTGATCCCGAACTCCGGCATCAGTGTCGGCAACCGGCAGTACATTCACTACTTCTCGCAGAACTGCTGGTGCCCCTGGAACACCAACTACGCCGGCATCGCCTACTCCGACGACAACGGCCAGACCTGGACCAAGTCCCCCGAGGCCCGCTGGCAGAACACCGCCGACTGGAACCACCCGTTCCAGATCGGCGCGTTCGCCAAGGACGGCGGCTATGTCTACCTCTTCGGTACGGCCAACGGCCGGCTCAGCAACATCCACCTCGCGCGGGTACCCGAGAAAAGCGTGCTGGACAAGGCGGCCTGGCGCTACTGGGACGGCAACCGCTGGCAGTCCGACGACCTGAAGGCGGCCCCGATCGTCGCCGCGCCGAGTGGTGAGCTCAGCGTCGCGTACAACAAGTACCTCGGCCGCTGGATCATGATGTATCTCGACGAGAACCAGGCCGCGATCGTGATGCGCGAGGCCAGCTCGCCGCTCGGTCCGTGGAGCGGCGGCAAGGTCGTCGTCCGCGGCGGCGCCGAGGGCCAGTACGGCGGCCTCTACGCCCCGACGATCCACCCCTGGTCGACCGCTTCCGGCTCGCCGGACCTGTACTTCGCGATGTCGTGGTGGCCGCGCTACAACGTCTACCTGATGAAGACGACGCTCGACCGCGCCGTCGACTCCGCCAACCTGGTGAGCGATCCGGGCTTCGAGAACCAGGTCGCGAGCCGCAAACCGGCGCCGTGGCGGATCACCGGCACCGGCGGCATCGACGAGGGCGGCACGCAGTCGCACTCCGGCGACAAGAACGGCTACGTACGTGCCTGGCAGGGCTGGAACGGCCTGAGCCAGACCGTCGCCGTCCGGCCCGGCAAGTCGTACCGCCTGACCGCCTGGGTACGCACGTCGGCCTCGGCCACCAACTCCGTGCTCGGCGTACGCGGTGCGCGTGGCGTCATCGCCGAGAAGCCGGCGGGTCCGGCATCGGCGTACAAGCAGGTGACCCTCGACTTCAAGGCCGGGAACGAGACACTCGTCGAGCTCTACGGCGGTTTCTGGTCGCAGGGCAAGGACACCTGGTTCCAGCTCGACGACGTGAACCTGCGCCAGCTCTAGCTTTCGAGCCTCGAGACGCTCGCCGGGTACTACGGTCGGAACATGGGGCCGACCGAAGTATCCGGCGACGTGGTGGACAGCGCCGCGGTGGCCGAGGCGTTCAACGCGGCCATCAACGCGCGTGACCTGGATCGGCTCGCCGGCCTGATGACCGACGACCACACGTTCGTCGACAGTGCCGGCGAAACCGTCGCCGGCAAGCCCGCCTGCGTCGATGCCTGGCGCGGCTTCTTCGAGGCCTTCCCGGACTACCGCAACGTCTTCACGTCACTCGTGGCTGACGCAGCCGACGGGGCAGTCGTGACGATCGAGGGCCGCTCGGAGTGTGCCGACGCGCGGCTCGCCGGACCCGCCCGCTGGACCGCCGTGGTCCGGGACGGACGGGTCGCCCGCTGGCAGGTCGACGACGCCTGACGAGCTTCAGCGAGACGTCGCGGCCGTGATCCGGGCGTCGACCGGCACGTCGTCGGCGTCGATGCTGAACACCGCGATGTAGTGCTCGGCCATCACACACCGGACGTTCTCGCCTCCTGTCGGCACGGCCGACAGCTGCTCCGGCTCCACGACGAGCACGGCGCCGTCGTTGCGGCACCCACTGACCGGGAACGCGAACATCCGCGTGCCCGCCGTCCGGCCGGCGCCGTGGACGTCGGCGGCCAGCTTCGGGAAGCCGTCTGGGAACTGGGCCAGGAAACGTTCGGCCTGGTCCGGCTGGCTGATCTCGGTCGCGTCGACCTCCGGAACCCGCAGGCCGTTCTTCCCGAACTGCTGGAAGCCGACCAGCTCACCGAGCGCGGCCGGATCGGGGCTGTCGCCCTGCAGTTTCGGGTTGGCCGGCAGGTCGGCACGGTCGATGCCGAAGACCGCGACCGTGCTCTTCTGCGCCACACACTCCTCGTGCTCGGTCACGTCGAGGTAGCGGATCGCGAAGTCGTCGCCAGACCGCCGCAGCTCCACGCCACTCGCGGTGTCACAGCCGATGCCGGCGTGGAAGACCAGCAACGCCTTACCGCCGAGGTCGTAGGTCTCGAGCTTGTCCCGGAGGTCGGTGGCCAGCGACTCGTCACTGAACGTGAGCCGGCTGGTGTAGGCGAGCACGTCGTTCTTGTCGTCGAGGACCGTGGCGTAGGGCTTGGTGCCTCCGACCAGCTTGAACGCCACCACCTCGGCGTCGACCGGAGCGCCTGTCGGCCCGGGTGAGGCGTTGGCCGACGGGCGGCCACAGCCGCTCAGCGAGCCGGCCAGCAGAAGAGCAAAGCCGACCAACACGCTGATGGAGAGAGGTTTCTGGTGCTTTGTCATCTTTTGCATACCTTTTCGACGCTTAACCCCCACCGTAGGGTTGTCCCGGTATGGCGTCCGCCATCAGGCCGGGCCGGCCTCGCAGTATGCAGTTACCCGGTTTCGCCGGGTTCTGACAGATTGGACTGTGCGACAGGCCCAGCGGTTCCAGGCGTCTCCGCGGGCCTGGCCAGCACACACGCCGTGATCGTGTCGAGGTCGGCCAGCAGCCGGTGCTGCCCCGCCTCGGGTAAGCCTGACGCCATCCGCTGCTCGATCGCCACGATCGCCGTCCGTGCCTTGGTCAACCGCTTGCGCCCGTGCGAGGTCAGCTTGGCCGGCAACGCGCGCCCGCGCGTCGACACCGCGTCGCGTTCGACCAGGCCGGCCGTCTGCAGGCCCTGCAGCACCTGGTGCATCGACTGGCGCGTGACGAACGCGCCACGGGCCAGCTCGGCACCCGACAGCCCGGGCCGCTGGTCCAGCAGGTCCAGGCAGGCGTACTGCGGGAGCGTCAGATCGTAGACCCGCAGCGCCGACTCCATCGCGCCTCGCAGCGCGGCATCGGCACGACGTAAGGCGTAGCCGATCCTGCGATGCAGCGCATGCTCCTGGGCAGCCTGAGCCGATTCTTCGGCGCCGCCTTCAACACCCTCCACCATGACGGCACTTGGACACGTGGATGCCGCTTCAGGTTCCCGTTCAGTTACTCGGCGATTTCAGTCCGAAACGCCGCAAGCTCCGCATCAGGCATCGGATATGTGTGCTCGGCGGCGGGATACGCGCCCGATCGAACCTCTTTGGCATACGTTCGTACGGCCTCGATCTGTTGCTCGCGCAAGCCGGCGTAGCGCTTCACGAACCGTGCGCCAGGACCCTCCAGCAGGCCCAGGAGGTCGTGGAAGACCAGCACCTGCCCGTCGGTGGCCGCGCCCGCGCCGATCCCGATCACGGGGACGCCGAGCCGCGGCATCAGCAACTCGGTCAGGGCCGCGGGGATCGCCTCGAACACGAGCGAGAAGCACCCGGCCGCCTCCAGCGCCGTGGCCTCCTCGAGCAGCCGGCGGGCACTCGCCGCCGACCGGCCCTGGGCCTTCAGCCCGCCGAGCTGGACGGCGGTCTGCGGCGTGAGGCCGATGTGGCCCATCACGGGAATGCCGGCCTCGACGATCGCCCGGGCCCGGTCGGCCGACCGGCCGCCGCGTTCGAGCTTCACCGCGTCGCAGCCGGCTTCCTTGACCAGCCGGACGGCGTTGTCGACCGCCTGCTGGTCGGAGGACTCGTACGAGCCGAACGGCAGGTCGCCGACCAGCAGAGGTGTCCGCAGGCCACGCCTGACGGCGCTCGCCAACATGATCATCTCGGCCATGCCGACGGGGACGGTCGAGTCGTAGCCGAGCACGGTGGTGGCCGCGGAGTCGCCGACCAGGACGACGTCGACGCCCGCCGCCTCGGCCACCCGCGCCGAGGGGAAGTCGTAGGCCGTCACCATGACGATCGGCGTGCGCTCGGCCTTCAGCTCCGCAAGCCGGAACAGGCTCGTCATCGCTGGGTTCGATTCTGGGTTCGATTCTGGGTCCGGTTGACGACCACGCTGTCGATCTGGGTGTTGTCGATCAACCTGGCCTTGCCCACGCGCGCCGCGACCGCGATCAGCACCGGCCGGTCGCCGAACCGTTCGACCGGCGCCAAGGTCTCGGCGTCGCGCGCCTCGAGGTATTCGGGTACGACCCCGGCCTCCGCCAGCACCTTGTGCGCCCGCGCCAGTGCCTCGGCGGTGGTACCGCCCGGCCGCGCGCTCTCGACCGCGACGTTGAGTGCCCGGTTGAGCGCGACCGCCTGCTCACGTTCGGCCGGCTGCAGATAGACGTTGCGCGAGCTCATCGCGAGCCCGTCGGCCTCGCGGACGGTCGGGCACACCACGATCTCGACGGGGAACTCCAGGTCGCGCACCATGCGCTGGATCACGAGGGCCTGCTGCGCGTCCTTCTGGCCGAAGTACGCGACGTCGGGCCCGACCGCGTTGAACAGCTTCGCCACGACGGTCGTAACGCCGCGGAAGTGCTCCGGCCCACGCCGGGACGGGTCGCCGTCGAGCACGTTCGTGAGCTCGCCGGTGACCTCGACCGTGGTGGTGTAGCCGTCGGGGTAGACCTCGGCCACCTCGGGCGCGTAGATCACATCGGCGCCGGCCTCGCCGGCCAGGGCGACGTCGCGCTGCTCGTCGCGCGGGTAGGCCGCGAGATCCTCGTTCGGCCCGAACTGCGTGGGGTTGACGAACAGGCTCATGACGACGGTGTCGCAGCGCTCACGGGCGGCGCGGATCAGCGAGAGGTGCCCGTCGTGGAGGTAGCCCATCGTGGGCACCAGGCCGATGGTCCGGCCGGCGCGACGGTCGGCCGAGAGCAGCTCGCGCAGTGCCTTGCGGGTACGGACGACTTGTGGCTCGGTCACGCCTTCAAGCTACGCGATGCTCACGCGACACCGAGCGGAAGCCGGACCTCGAAGCGGCAGCCCTGCCCGATGTTGCGCACCTGGACCGAGCCCTGGTGGGCCTCGACGATGCCGCGGACGATCGCCAGCCCGAGACCCGCTCCGGGGCCGACGACACCGCCTCGATCGCCCTCGCCGGGCGCCGGCGTACGTGCGGTGCTCCCCCGCCAGGCCACCTCGAAGACGTGGTCGAGGTCGCCGTCCGGGATGCCTCCACAGGCGTCGGTCACCGACAACACGGCGACCCCCTCCTGCGCTCCCGCCTCGACCACGACGGCGCCGTCGTGCGGCGTGTGCTGGATGGCGTTGGTGACCAGGTTGGTGAGGACGCGGGACAGCTCGCGGGCGTCGGCCCGGACCGAGCCCGGCAGCCGGCCGGCGTGCCCGGACAGGCGTACGCCCTTGGCTCTGGCCAGCGGGTCCGCTCCGGCCAGCGTGTCGCTCACCAGGTCGGGCAGCGAGACCTGCGACAGCGTGAGCTGCAGCGCGCCGGCGTGGATCCTGGCCAGCTCGAACAGGTCGTCGACCATCCGGGTGAGCCGGTCGACCTCGACCCGCATCCGCTTGTGATAGCGCCGTGGATCCTCGGCGACGCCGTCCTCCAGCGCCTCGGCCATCGCCCGCAGCCCGGCCAGCGGCGTACGCAGGTCGTGTGAGACCCAGGCGACCAGGTCCCGGCGGGAGGCCTCCAGCGCCTGCTCCCGCTGCCGCGACTCGGCGAGCTTGCGGCTGGCCGCCTCCAGCTCGCGGGACACCTCGGCCAGCTCCACACTCGGCGTGCGGTCGGGAGGTGTGTAGCTGCCCGCTTCTCCGAACGTGCGGGCCGCGGCACCCAGGGCGCGGCTGTCCTTGGCGAGCTGACCGGCCAGCAGCATCGCGATCGTGAAGCTCACCAGCCCGGCCGGTGCGATCACGATCAGTGTGACCTGGAAGTCGTGCGGCGACAGGAACATCGCCTGCGCGGTGCCGAGGAGGCCGGCGACGAACGCGAGCACGGCCACGACGGCGATCGCGACGAGTGAGCGGCGGACCGAGCCCTTGCGTAAGGCGGGAACGGCCAGCAGCCCGATGACGCCGATCGCGGCCGACCAGGCACCCGCGATCGCGACGATCAGCAGAACATCTCTCACGTGGCCGGCTCCTCCCCGGCCGGCGCCCAGCGGTAGCCGACGCCCCACACAGTGACCAGCCGGCGTGGCTCGCCGGGGTCGGGCTCGACCTTCTCGCGTAGCCGCCGGACGTGGACGGTCACCGTCGACTGGTCGCCGAACGTCCAGCCCCAGACCTTCTCCAGCAGTTGCTCACGGGTGAACGCCTGGCCCGGATGGCCGAGCAGGAACGCGAGCAGGTCGAACTCGCGTACGGTGAGCGCGAGCTGCTTCCCGCCGCGGGTCGCCTGGTGCGCGGCGAGGTCCAGCGCGAGGTCGCCGTCGGTCAGCGTGCGCGGCTCGGTGGCCGACGCCCAGGGCTGGGCGGCACCGGTGCCGGTGCCGCCGTGCCGCCGCAGTACGGAGCGGACGCGCAGCACCAGCTCGCGCGGGCTGAACGGCTTGGTGACGTAGTCGTCGGCTCCGAGCTCCAGGCCCAGCACGCGATCGGCCTCGCCGCCGAGCGCGGTCAGCATCACGATCGGCAGGTCGCGGCCCTCGTCGGTGGCCCGGAGGCGGCGGCACACCTCGAGGCCGTCGACGCCAGGCAGCATCAGGTCGAGAACGAGCAGGTCAGGACGGCGCTGCGCGATCATCGCGAGCGCGGTCTCGCCGTCGGCAGCGTGCTGCACGACGTTGCCGGCCTTCTTCAGATAAGCCAGCACGACCTCCGCGACGGTCGGATCATCGTCGACCACGAGAACGTAGTGCGTTGGCGCCTCGTGGTCCCCTGCCTCTGCCATACCGACCGAGTGTAGGCAGCGCCTCCGGCCGCTGTCCGGCCCACGGTGGGCTGTCACAGCTTCGTAAGACTGGCACGTTCGGCCGAGAGGTAGGCTGTCCACCCAGCCTCGGGGAGGGCTCATGGACAGCGAGGGAATCAGCCAGGAGCAGGCTGCCGCCGCGCTCGCCACGATCGAGGAGAGCCGCGGCCTCATCCAGGCCGAGCGAGCGACCGGACGTGGACGGCGGTACCTCCAGCACATCCTCTTCGCGCTGGCTCCGCTGGTGGAGTACGCACCCAAGGATCTGATCCGCAGCCGGCTCCTGCGCTGGACCATCCGCGGTGCGTGGCAGGGGACGCTCTTCGCTCTCAGCATGAGAGCACCCGTCATCTCCCGGATGCCTTCGTTCGGTTCGAAGCAGTCGATGAAACGGCCGGTGGCGACGACCTCCGCCATCGTGGCAGCCATGACCGTCTCGGAACGTCTGGTCGTCTTCCTGCTGCGACGCAGCCGACTGCGACGACCCAACGTCGTCGCCGGGTTCGCGATCGTCCCGCTGCGCGCCGGCTCGCGGTTCCTGCTGGGACGGCTCGCGCGCGGCGAACAGCCCACCCCCACCGGCGCCGCGGAACCCCATCCAGCCCTCCTGCCACCCGACACCTTGGGCGTCGCCGCCCTGCTCGGTGAGGGCGAGCTCGTGGACCTGGCGTTCATCCGCGATGCGTTCGGCATCGATCAGCTGTCGCTGGCCGGCCGGCTGCAGCCTCTGATCGACGACAAGCTGGCCACCACCCTCCACGCCAAGGACACGTACAAGGTCTACCTCACGCGGGACGGCCGGGATGTCTACGCTCGACACCTGCGGGCGCTGCGTGGGCTCAGTACAGGTGACACGCCACGTTGACACCGGCCGACGGGCGTAGTGCCGGGTCTTCGCCTTCCTCGAAGTCCACGACAACCGTCTCGCCGGCGATCTCGACGCTTCGTACGCCACGCCACAGCGGCTCGTCCTCGTCGGCGGCGCGCAGGCGCTTGGTCAGGTCCAGCAGGTCTTCTGCCGTGAAACCCCTGCCCGGCTTGAGCACCGCCCGGTGGGAGGGCTCGTCGAGGTCGTCGAGGTTGCCGATCACCGCACGCTCGTTGCGGTAGGCCTCCTCCTCCAGCCCGAGCCAGCGCTGCTCGAACAGCGCCTTGAGGTCGCGGCTCTCCCAGCCACAGCGCTCGAAGGCCAGCGGGCAGCGTGGGTGGAACGAGCACCCCAGCGGCGGCATCGCGGCATCCGGGATCTCGCCCCGCGGCAGGTCCCGCGGCACCGCCTTGCTCGGGTCGGGTTCGGGCACGGCCTTCAGCAGCGCCTTGGTGTACGGGTGCTTCGGATCGGCGAAGATCTCCGCGGTCGCGCCGATCTCGATGATCCGGCCGAGGTACATGATGGCCACGCGATCGCAGAAGAACTTCGCAGTAGCCAGGTCGTGGGTGATGTAGACGTAGGTCAGGTCGAGGTCGCGCTTGAGATCGAGCATCAGCTGCAGGATCTTCGCGCGCACGCTCATGTCGAGCATCGAGATCGGCTCGTCGGCGACGACGAGGTCCGGGTTGAGGATCAGCGCCCGCGCGAACACCGCACGCTGCTTCTGGCCACCGGACAGGTCGCTCGGGAACTTGCTGAGGTACTGCTCGACCGGCGCCAGCCCGACCCGTTCGAGCGCCGCCTCGACGCCGGCCCGCCGCTCGGCCTTGCTCGAAACAAGCTTGTGGATCCGCAGCGGATCGCCGACCGCGGTCTCGATGTCCATCGACGGGTTGAGCGCCGCGGACGGGTCCTGGAACACCATCTGCAGCTTGCGCCGCATCGGCCGCAGCTGGCGCTCGCGCAGCTCCGCGAGGTCCTGCCCGAGGTAGCTGATCGAGCCGGCAGTCGGGCGGACCAGGCCGAGCAGCGCGCGGCCGAGCGTGGTCTTGCCGCTGCCGGACTCCCCCACCAGGCCGAGCACTTCGCCCTTACGGAGCTGGAAGTTGACGCCGTCGACGGCCTTGACGACACCGCCGCCGGCACCGAACAGCCGGCCGAGCGCGCTGCCCCGCAACGCGAAGTGCACTTCCAGATCGCGGACGTCGACCAGCACGTCGTCCGCGTCCGTGACGGTCACTGGGGTTTCCGGGGTCTCAGGCTTCGTCGGCAACGCTGATCTCCTCGCGTACCAAGGCTTCGGTGCCGCCTTCGGGAATCTGCCCGGCCGGACCGTGCAGCCAGCACGCGACCCGCTGGCCGCTCGGCTGGGTGGTCTCGACCGGGTCCTGCTCGACGCACACCCGCATCGCGTCCGGGCAGCGCGGATGGAACTTGCAGCCCGGCGGTGGGTCGACCAGGTCAGGTGGCGCACCGGGGATGAAGTGCAGGCCGGTGGTCTCCAGCGAGATCGTCGAGCGCAGCAGCTCCCGGGTGTACGGGTGCTTGGGCGCCGAGAACACCTCGCGGGCGTCACCGATCTCGGCCAGGTGCCCGGCGTACATCACCGCCACCCGGTCGCAGGCCTCGGCCACGATGCCGAGGTTGTGGGTGATCAGCAGCAGCGCGGTGTCGAAGTTGCGCCGCAGGTCGGCCAGGATCTGGATGATCTGCGCCTCCACCAGCACGTCGAGCGCGGTGGTCGGCTCGTCGGCGACGATGAACGCCGGGCGCAGCACGAGCGCGAGCGCGATCATGATGCGCTGCCGCATGCCGCCGGAGAACTCGTGCGGGTACGCGCGATATCGGCTCGGTGGAATCCCCATCCGCCGCAACGTGTCGATCGAGCGGTGCCGGACCTCCGCCTTGCCGATGCCCTTCTCGTGCCTGCGCAGGGTTTCCTCGAAGTGCTCCGAGATCCGCATCAGCGGGTTGAGCCGGGTCAGCGGCTCCTGGAAGATCATGCCGAGCTCTGGCCCGCGCATGCGGTCGAGCCCGCGCCGGTCGAGGGTCAGCAGGTCGGTGCCCTTGAACATCACCTGGCCGTCGGCCTTCGCACCGCCCGGCAGCAGGCCGAGCAGCCCACGGCCGAGCGTCGACTTGCCGCAGCCGGACTCCCCCACCAGGCCGAGCGTCTCGCCCGGCCGCAGGTCGAACGAGACGTCGTCGACCGCGCGCACAGGGCCGCGTTCGGTGCCGTACCAGACCCGGAGGTGGTCGACCTCGAGCACCGGCTCGTCGCTGCTGTGCAGCTGGATCACGTCACTCATTCGGCGGCCTTCCCCTCGTCGCCCGCGGCCATGCCCTTCGGCTGCCTGGGCGGTAGCACGACAGGCAGCAGCCGGCGTACGCGCAGCGTCGGGTTCAGCGTCTCGTTCAGGCCCTCGCCGACGAACGTCAGACCGACCACCAGCCAGACGATCGCCAGCCCCGGGAACACGCCTGTCCACCAGATGCCGGAGGCCGCGTCGTCGACCGCGCGGTTGAGGTCGTAACCCCATTCGGACGCGTCGGTCGGCTGGATGCCGTAGCCCAGGAAGCCGAGGCCGGCCAGCGTCAGGATCGCGTCGGCGCCGTTGAGCGTCGCGATCACCGGCACGCTCTGCACGACGTTGGAGAAGAGGTAGCGCAGCATGATGACCATCGGCGGTGCGCCGATCGCGCGGGCCGCCTCGACGTAGGTCGCCTCCTTGGCGCTCACCGTGCTGTTGCGGACGACGCGGAAGTACTGCGGAACGTAGACCACGGTGATGGCCACCGCGGCGATCGCGATGCCGCCTCCCAGCGCGTCCGGAATCTTGTCGGCGAGCAGGAACGCGACCACGATCGCCAGCAGCAGATAGGGAAACGCGAACAGTGCGTCCATGACGAGCACGAGCACGCGGTCGAGCCAGCCGCCGACGAAGCCGGAGATCAGTCCGAGCAGCACGCCGATCGCGACCGTCAGGATCAGCGACAGGATCACGACCTGGATCTCGGTGCGCGCGCCCCACACGACGCGGGAGAACACGTCGTAGGGCTGCACGCTGGTGCCGAACCAGTGCTCGCCCGACGGCCCGACCTGCTTCGGGAACCGCTGGCCCGAGGCGTCCTCGACCTGGTTGAAGCCGAACGGTGCCAGCAGCGGCGCGAAGACCGCCACCAGCACGACCAGCCCGGTCATCACAGTGCCGGCGACCAGCATGCCGCGGGCGACACCGCTGGAACGACGGTACGGAAGCGCGATCAGTGCGGTGAGCCGGACCAGCGGAGAACGCCGCTTGGAGACGGGGTGCAGCGGGCCGCCGGTCTCGACGGTGGGGGTGATCGCCATGTCAGTACCTCACCCTCGGGTCGATGAGTGCGTTGACCACGTCGATCAGCAGGCTGATCAGCACCACCGCCAGCGCGAAGATCGTCATGATTCCCTGCACTGCCACGTAGTCGCGGGAGTTGATGTAGCGCACCAACTCCGCGCCGATCCCGGGCCAGCTGAACGTCGTCTCGGTGAGAATCGCCCCACCCAGCAGCAACGCGAACTGCAGGCCGAGAATCGTCACGAACGGCACCATCGCGTTGCGGAACGCGTGCTGGAAGACCACACGGCGTTCGGAGATGCCACGGGCCCGGGCCGCCTCGACGTAGTCGTCGCGCAGCGTCTGTGCAACGTTGACCCGGATCATCCGGATGAAGACACCGGCCACGAGCAGGCCGAGCGTGACGGCAGGCATGACCAAGTGCTTCAAGCCGTCGACGAACGCGTCGGTGTTGCCGTCTATCAACGTGTCGAGCAGGAAGATGTTGGTGTGTGACGTCACGGTGTACTGCAGGATCGGACTCGCCTGCTGGCCGGACGGCAGCAGGCCGAGCGTGCCGGTGAACAGCACGATCGCCAGCACACCGACGAAGAACACCGGAGCGGCGTAGGTCAGCACGCCGAAGATCCGGATCGCGACGTCGATCCAGCTGTTGCGGAACCTCGCGCCCAGCAGACCGAACGGAATGCCGATCACGAGTGCGACGATGATCGCGGCGAGCGTCAGGCTCAACGTCGCGGCGCCGTTGACCGCCATGATCTGGGTGATGGGGCGGTTGTCGGTGATGGCCGTGCCCAGGTCACCTTGCACGACCTGGGTGAGATAGTCCCAGTACTGCACGAGAATCGGCCGGTCGTAGCCGGCGGCGGCGCGCCTGGCCGCGAGCTCGGATGGCGGCAGCCGGCCACCGAGTGCTGCTGAGATCGGGTCACCCGGTGCCACCCGCAGCAACACGAACACCATGGTGAGCAGGACGAAGATGTTGGGGATCACCAGCAGCAGGCGCACCAGGAGGTACCGGCGCAACGAGCCAGATCTGGCCGACATAGGAACAAGCGCCTCTCGTCTCCCCCGCGGGGGGTGTGGGGGGTCGTCCCCCCACAGTTACAAACGAGGGGGACAGGCTCGCGCTCTTTTCGAGCACACCGAGCCTGTCCCCCTCGGCCTACTTGGCCTTCGTGGCGTCGATCAGCCAGAACCGGATCTGGTTGGCGGCGTCGAACGTCTTCTCGACACCGGTCACACCGTCGCGGGTGGCGGCGATCATCTTGTCCTGCCAGATCGGCAGCGTCGGCACGTCTTCCGCACCGAGTGTCTGAGCCTGCACGATGCTCGGCTCACGCTTGGACGGCTCGGCGTTGGAACGCTCGTCGGTCAGCAGCTTGTCCATCGGCTTGCTGGAGTAGCCGGAGCCCTTCTCCATGAAGTTGCCGGTCTGGTAGAACGGCGAGAGGTAGTTGTCGGCGTCCGGGAAGTCGGGGTACCAACCCAACTGGAACGCGGGGTAGACACCCTTGGGGTAGTCGACCTTGTAGCGGTCCCACGCGGCGTTCTGCAGCGAGATGTCGAACACGCCGTCCTTTTCCACCTGGCGCTCGATCTCGGCGTACATGTCGGCCGAGGTCTGGCCGTAGTGGTCGGGGTTCCACCACAGCTGAGCCTTCACCGGCATCGTCACGCCGGCCTGCTGCAGCAGTTTCTTGGCCTCGGCCGGGTTGGGCGCCTCGCCGTACTTGGTCTTGAACGTCTCGGTGCTGCCGGCGAACGCGGACGGAACCATGGTGTAGAGCGGGTCGACCGTTCCGTCGTAGATGTCGGTCGCGATCGACTTGCGGTCGATCATGTAGGCGAAGGCCTGCCGGACTTCCTTCTGCTTGAACGGGCCGTTCAACAGGTTGAAGACGACGTAGCTGATGCCGACGCCGTCACCCTTGAGGACCTTCACGCCCTTCTTGGCGCCGTTCTTCTCCAGGTCGGAGATCAGAGTCGGCGACAGGGTGCGGAACGCGACCTGCACCTCGTTGTTTTCGACCGCTGCCTTGAGCGAGGCCTCGTCCTTGAACTTCTGGATGATGACCTGCTTGTGGATCGGCTTGTTGGAACCGGTGTAGTTGGTGTTCTCCTCGAGCACGATCTGCTGGCTCGGGTCGAACTTCACGATCTTGTACGGACCGGACCCGACGAACTTCTTGCCGTCCTTCTGGATCGCCGTCGCGGAGTACTTGTCGCTCGGCACGATCGCGGCGCCGCCGTAGGTGAGCCGCATCGGCCAGGTGGCGTCGGGATACTTCAGCTTGTAGGTCACCGTCAGCGGGTCGGGCGCCTCGGTGCTGGCAAGCGACGGCTCGTAGATGCTGGACGGGCCCTGGTCATCGGCGATGCCGATCATCCGGTCCATGCTGAACTTGACGTCCGCACTGTCGAGCGCGCTGCCGTCGGAGAACTTCAGGCCCTTTTTCAGCTTGCAGGTGTAAGTCTTCGGGTCGTCGAACTTGCAGCTCTCCGCGACATCGGGCGAAGGCTTGTTGCCACCGGCTGGGATCTCCAGCAGGGTCTGTGAGGTGTTGGTCAGCAACAAGGAACTCGGCCAGTCATAGGATGCCGCCGGATCGGCGCCAACGAAGTTCTCCGTTGTGCCGAAGATCAGAGGCACCTGCTTCTGGGTATTACTGCTGCCGCCGTCGCCCTCATCGCCTCCGCAGGCCGCAGCGGCCATCACCAGCGCAACGCCGGCCGCTAGTGCGAAGACCTTGCGGCTCGTGCTGTGTCGCATGTTCCACCTCGGTCGTCGAATGAGATCGGGTCCGATCCGGGCCCGTCCAGGCACCATATCTGGCCATTGGCGCGGCTGTGAACGACTTGCAGCCGAGCCAATGTCGCAATTGGGTAACCAACCCTTTGGCGCCAAGGTGCCCAATTTACTGGCTGGTAACTACCGCGAATTACCGGCCCGACAATGCCTACCAACCGCGTTCTTTCCAGTACCGCACGTTGCCGTTCGAGGCCGTTCTGTCCCGTTAGGCACCGGCTGCCAACGCGGGCTCGGCGGCTACAGCTCCGTTTCGGCGAGCGTGCGCAGCATGCCCATGTCGACCTCGGCCAGCGAACGCGGCACGATCCGGCCCGGCGCCGGTCGGATCTCGGCGTGGTTGGGTACGGCGACCGTGCAGTAGCCGGCCTCCTCGGCCGCAGCGAGTCCGGCCGGCCAGCTGTCTACCGCGATGCAGTCCTGCGGGTCGACGTTGAGCTTGCGTGCGGCGAGCAGATAGGACTCCGGGTGTGGCCGGGGCCGCTTCACCTCTTCGCCGGCGACCGTGGCCCAGATCATCTCGCCCCACAGGTGCGACAGGATGACGTCGACGATCGGACGGTAGGCGGGCGTCACCACGGCGAGCGGAACGTGCCGGGTGGCGAGCATGCCGAGGAACTCCAGCGCACCCGGTCGCCAGCGCACGTCCCTGCGCAGCGCGCTGACCACTTTCTTCACCAGCTCGTCGACGATCTCGCCCGGCGCCAGGTCGTCAGGCCGGCCGACGGCCTCGAACAGCCGGCCTCCGATCTGATCCATCGTGGCACCGAGCAACGACTGGGCGAGCCGTTCGTTCCATCGCCCGCGATGGGCCTTGACGAACTGCTCCTCCGCCTGCCACCAGACGGTCTCGGTCTCGACCAGGGTCCCTTCCAGGTCGAGGACGACGGCGACCGGCAACATCCGCTGGCGCTGCGTGCGACCTTGGTACATTTGCCCCTTCACCGGTGTCTCTCGCCCATCCCCAAGCAGAGAAGATCGTAGTGCTTCCGCCGGACTCGGGAAACCGGAAGGGGCGCCGCGATCGGCGACGCCCCTTGTTTCACATTACGTGCGGGTTTGTTCACAAGTCCTGGATTACCCGATACCGCGCGAGCGGGAAATGGCGGGTGAGCCGGCCGCGGAACGCCTCGTAGTCGCGGGCGACGTCGAGTGGTCGCCGTCAAGACAGGGTTGGCATAGCCGAAGGTCGAACCGCTGAATCGCTTTCCCGCCGAGTTCGTGAAGCAGCTGTCGGCGCAACTGAGCACGAACACGCCGTCGAGCGCCTCCTACTGGTGTTCGAGCGCGATTCTTGGCAGCCGGCGAGCGATCGGTGCCGGCAGCCACCACGCCCACCTGCCGAGCAGGTGCATCACGGCCGGAAGGATCAGGCAGCGGATCACCAGGGCGTCCAGCAGCACCGCGACCGCGAGGCCCAGGCCGAACTGCTTGAGCATCCGGTCGGGGCTCAGCAGGAAGGAGCTGAACACGACGACCATGATCGCTGCGGCTGCCGTCACCACTCGTCCGGTCGTGGCAAGTCCTTCGCGGATCGCGCCCGGAGCGTCGCCGTCGCGTTCCCAGACCTCGTGCATGCGTGCGAGCAGGAACACCTCGTAGTCCATCGAGAGGCCGAACGCGATCGCGAAGATCAGCACCGGCACGTACGCCTCGACCGGGCCTGGCTCGGCTCCGAGTGGACCGCTCAGCACGCCCTCCTGGAACACCAGCGTGATCACGCCCATCGCGGCGCCGACGCTGAGCAGGTTGAGGATCGCGGCCTTCAACGGGATCAGCAGCGAGCGGAACACCACGGCCAGCAGCAGGGCCGACAGGCCGACCACGACGAGGATGAACAGCGGCAGCCGGTCGGCCACCGCGCCCGCGAAGTCGACGACCGCCGCGGTCGAGCCACCGACCAGGTAGGTCGCGCCGGTCTCGCGTTCCAGCGGCGGGAGTACGTCCTCGCGCAGCCTCTCGACCAGGTCGGTGGTCGCCGGGTCCTGCGGGCTGGCGTCCGGGAACACGATGACCGTGGCGAGGTCGCCGCTCCTGGCCGGGATGACCGGCGTGGCCGCTGCCACCCCGTCGGTCGCGACGAGCGTGCCGCGCAGCTCGGCCGCCGCCTGCGGGCTGCCCTCGGACACGACGACGAGCGGGCCGTTGAAGCCCGGGCCGAAGCCCTTGGCCAGCAGGTCGTACGCCTGCCGCGACGTGGTCTCCGATGCGTCGTTGCCGGAGTCGGCGAAGCCCAGCCGCATGCCGAGCAGCGGTGCCGCGAGTGCGACCAGGGCGGCGATGGCGACCAGCAGCGCGGGCCAGGGGCGGCGCTGTACGAAGCTCGACCAGCGGCGCCAGCGCTCGCCGTCGACCCGGGCGGTGCCCTTGCGGGCGGCCCGGCGGCGTACCGCGCGTTCGATCCGGCCGCCGAGGATCGACAGCAGGGCGGGCAGCAACGTCAGCGTCGCGAGCATCGTCACCAGCACGGTCACCGCGACCGCCACAGCGACGCCCTGCAGCGATCCGAGGCCGAGCGCAACCAGGCCCAGCAGGGCGATCACCACGGTGCACGCGGCGAAGAAGACGGTCCGGCCGGCTGTGTCGAGCGCCCTGCGGATCGCGGCTTCGCGCGGCGCGTCCGCGAGCAGCTCGGAACGGAACCGCGAGAACACCAGCAGCGCGTAGTCGATGCCGACGCCGAGCCCGACCAGGATCAGCAGCGGCGTGGTGAAGTCGGCGACGGTCGCGATGTGCGAGGCGAGCGTGACCAGGCCGATCGCACTGCCGACCGCGAAGATCGCGATGACGATCGGGATGCCCGCGGCCAGCACCGAGCCGAACAGCAGGACGAGGATCACCAGTGCGGCGAGCAGGCCGATCCCTTCGGCCGCGCCGCCCGAAGCCTCCTCGGCGCCGCGGACCGGGTCGCCGCCGAGCTCGACGCGGAGGCCGCCGCCCTCGGCCGCCTGCGCGGTGTCGATGATGCGGCGTACGTCGTCTGGCGGTACGTCGGTCGACTGGGCGTCGAGTGTGATCGTGGCGTATCCGATCGTTCCGGGTTCGGAGATCGCGGACCGGTCGGCGTATGGGCTGCGGACGTCCTCGACGTGCGGCAGGTCGCGTACGTTCGCGAGCATCGCCTCGACCGCCTGCTGAGTGGCCGGCTCGCGCAGCCCGGCCTGGTCTGTGACGACGATCTGGACCGTGGCGCCGGCCTGGTCGGGTGCATGCGTCTCCAGCGCGTCGAGGGCCTGCTGCGACTGCGTACCCGGCAGCGAGAAGTCGTTGCGGAAGGCGTCGCCGATCGCGTTCGACCCGACGGTGACGCCGGCCAGGACGAGCACCCACAGCGCGAGAGCCCACCAGCGATGACGCTGGGACCAGCCCGCGAGGCGTTCGAACCGGCTCGATGTGGTGAGGGAAGTGGACATGCCGGTGACGGTAGGTACGCCGGCCACTTGCTCGAAACGCCTTGCCGGGTGATTCCGGTGTCCCCCCGCGGGAGCACACCGGATGCCCCTCGCGGGCGATTCGGCTCAGGGTCTCACCGGAATACGCTCACTCCTGTGCTCGAAGTGAGGTCTGCCCGAACGTTTCTGGCCGACGCCGGCGTCGCACTGGCCGTCCTGCTGGTGACGCTCGGCATGCTGTCCGAGGGCCGGTACGGCGTCGACAGCACGGGCACGATCGGCCTCGACGCGCTGGGCATCGTGCTGGCCGTTGCGACCGCCCTGCCGCTGCTGCTTCGGCGGGTGGCGCCGTTCACTGTCCAGCTGGCGGTGAGCGCAGCAAGCCTCGGGCTCGTCGGGCTCACCTACGCGCTTGACTTCCCGTTCGGCGCGGTCGTCGCGCTCTACACGGTCGCCGACCGCTACGGCGGCGACGCCGACCGCCGGCGCCGGTACGCCGCTCTGCTCGCCACCGCCGTGTACCTGCTCGCGACCAGCGCGATCTATCTCGAACGTGACCGAGACCCCGGCACGTCGCTCGCGGGTGCCCTGATCTGGACCGCGGGGTTCGCCGGCGCCTGGGTGGCCGGTGACCGGACCCGGCTGCGCCGCGAACGGTACGCGGCGCTGGAGGACCGCGCGATCCGGACCGAACGGGAGGCCGAGCGTGAGCGCCAGCTGGCCGCCGCGGAGGAACGCACCCGGATCGCGCGGGAGCTGCACGACTCGGCGGCACACGCGATCAACGTGATCCTCGTGCAGGCCGGGGCCGCGCGGCTGCTGTACGACCGCGACCCCGACGGCTCCCGGCAGGCGATCGGCGTGATCGAGCAGGTCGCTCACGACACGATCGGCGAGATCGACCGGATGGTGCGGGCGCTGCGCAGGGACTCGGGCGACGACGGCCCGGCGGCACTGTTGCCGGCGAACCCGATCGCGCTGGAGGAGCTGGTCCAGCGGCAGCGGGCAGACGGCCTGGAGGTCTCGCTCGACGTCAGCGGCTCGCGCGAAGGCGTGCCGCGCAGCGTGGCCTGGGCCGCGTACCGAATCCTGCAGGAAGCGCTGACGAACGCCAGCCGGCACGGTACCGGCAGTGCTTCGGTGGTGCTGCGGTTCCAGCCGGCCGCGGTGGAGGCGACCGTGACGAACCCGGTCGGTGCCGGCCACCGGCCGGCTGCCGGTGGAGGGCACGGCATTATCGGGATGCGCGAGCGTGCGAGCCTGCTCGGCGGCACGCTGTCAGCCGGCCTCACCGAGGCCGGCGACGCGTTCCGGGTGCGCGCCAGGCTTCCGTACCACGAGGACAAGGCATGGTGAGAGTTCTCGTCGTCGACGACGACGACCTGATGCGGGCCGGGCTGCGGGCCGTCCTTTCCAGCGACGACCGGATCGAGGTCGTCGGTGAGGCCGGCGACGGGCGGGCCGGAGTCACGGCCGCCGCGGACCTGGCGCCGGACGTCGTCCTGATGGACGTACGGATGCCCGAGCTCGACGGCATCGCCGCGACCGCGCAGGTCGTCGCGGCAGCACCGGCCGCCCGGATCCTCGTACTGACGACGTTCGAGGACGAGGAGTACATCTTCGGCGCACTGAGTGCGGGTGCGAGCGGCTTCCTGTTGAAGCGCACGCAGCCGGAACAGCTCATCGCCGGCATCCACGCCGTCGCCGCCGGCGAGGCGCTGCTGTCGCCCGCGGTCACCCGTACCGTGATCGGCAAGCTCGCCCGCCAACCGCGGCTGGACACGGCGTCCGCCCGCCGGCTGCGTCAGCTGACTCCGCGTGAGCGCGACGTGCTGGAGCTGATCGCGCGTGGTCAGTCGAACGCCGAGATCGCCGCCTCGCTGGTGGTGGAGGAGTCGACGATCAAGACGCACGTCAAGCGGATCCTGGCCAAGCTCGGCCTGCGGGACCGCGTGCAGGCGGTCATCCTGGCGTACGAGACCGGTTTGATCGCGCCAGGAGACCGCCGCGGCTGACCCGTCAGGTGTTGAAGTACTTCGCCTCGGGGTGGTGCAGCACGATCGCGTCGGTGGACTGCTCGGGGTCGAGCTGGAACTCCTCCGACAACGACACGCCGATCCGGTCGGGCTTCAGCAGCTCCACGATCTTGGCGCGGTCCTCCAGGTCGGGGCAGGCGCCGTAACCCAGCGAGAACCGCGCGCCGCGGTAGCCGAGCTTGTGGATCATGTCCTGCACGTCAGTCGACTGGTCCTCGCCGCCGAAGCCGAGCTCGGCGCGCATCCGCGCGTGCCAGTACTCCGTGAGCGCCTCCGCCAGCTGCACCGACAGGCCGTGCAGCTCGAGGTACTCCCGATAGTGGTTGCCGCCGAACAGCTCCGCCGTGGCCTCGGAGATGCGCGGCCCGACCGTGGCCACCATGAACCCGACCACGTCGGTCTCGCCCGACTCCGACGGCCGGAAGAAGTCGGCCAGGCAGAGGTGCCGGTCGCGGCGCTGGCGCGGGAAGGTGAAGCGGCTCAGCTCCTCGCCGGACTCCCCCAGGACGTACAGGTCGTCGCCCTTCGAGGCGGCCCGGAAGTAGCCGTAGACCACGCCGGCCTCGAGGAGGCCGTCGGTCTGCACCCGGTCGAGCAGCGCCCGCAGTCGCGGCCGTCCCTCGGTCTCGATCAGCTCGTCGTAGGAAGGACCGTCGGCCGCCCGCGAGGACTTGAGCCCCCACTGGCCAAGGAACAGCGCCCGCTCGTCGAGCATCGAGGCGTAGTCGGCCAGCGGGATGCCCTTGACCACCCGGTCGCCCCAGAACGGTGGCGCGGGTACGGGGTTGTCGATGGCCACGTCGGAACGCGCCGGCATCTCCTCCGGCGGCGTCTCCTTCAACGAGGACGTACGCGTGCGCCGCTTGCGCAGTTCCGGCAGGGCGGCACCTGGCACGCCCCGCTTGACGTCCATCACCGCGTCCATCAGCCGCAGGCCCTCGAACGCGTCGCGGGCGTAGCGCACCTCGCCCTGGTAGAGGTCCGCGAGGTCCTCCTCGACGTAGGCCCGGGTCAGCGCCGCGCCGCCGAGCAGGACGGGCCGTTGTGCCGAGGCGCCTCGCCCGTTCATCTCCTCGAGGTTCTCCTTCATGATGACCGTGCTCTTCACCAGCAGCCCGGACATGCCGATCACGTCGGCCCGGTGCTCGTCGGCGGCCTCGAGGATGTGGTTGATCGGCTGCTTGATGCCGAGGTTGACGACGTTGTAGCCGTTGTTGGTGAGGATGATGTCGACGAGGTTCTTGCCGATGTCGTGCACGTCGCCCTTGACGGTGGCCAGCACGATCGTGCCCTTGCCGTCGTCGTCGGTCTTCTCCATGAACGGCTCGAGGTAGGCGACCGCGGTTTTCATCACCTCGGCCGACTGGAGGACGAACGGCAGCTGCATCTCGCCCTTGCCGAACAGCTCACCGACGACCTTCATGCCTTCGAGCAGCTCGTCGTTGATGATCTCCAGCGCGGCGCGACCCTCGTCCATGGCCTGCTGCAGGTCGGCTTCCAGGCCAGTGCCCTCGCCGTCGATGATCCGGCGCCGCAGCCGCTCGCCGAGCGGGAGCGCGGCCAGCTCCTGGGCGCGGGACTCCTTGGTGTCGGACGTCTTCACGCCGGCGAACAGCTCGAGCAGCCGCTGCAGCGGGTCGTACTCGTCCTCCGGCCTGCGCCGGTCGTAGACCAGGTCGTACGCGACCTGCCGCTGCTCCTCCGGGATCCGCGCGATCGGCAGGATCTTGCTGGCGTGCACGATCGCGGAGTCGAGCCCCGCCTCCGCGCACTCGTGCAGGAAGACGGAGTTGACGACCTGACGGGCGGCGGGGTTGAGGCCGAACGAGATGTTGGACAGGCCGAGCACGGTCTGGACGTCAGGGTGGGCTTGCTTCAGCCGGCGGATCGCCTCGATCGTCTCGATGCCGTCCTTGCGGCTGTCCTCCTGGCCGGTCGCGAGCGTGAACGTCAGCGTGTCGACCAGGATGTCGGACTCACGCATCCCCCACTCACCGGTCAGCGTGGAGATGAGCCGCTCGGCGATCTCGAGCTTCTTGTCGGCAGTGCGCGCCTGGCCCTCCTCGTCGATCGTCAGCGCGACGACCGCGGCGCCGTGCTCGCGGACGAGCGGCATGATCTTGGCGAACCGGCTCTCCGGGCCCTCGCCGTCCTCGAAGTTGACGGAGTTGATCGCGCACCGGCCGCCGAACATCTCGAGTCCGGCTTCCAGCACAGGCGGCTCGGTGGAGTCGAGCATGATCGGCAGCGTCGATGCTGTCGCCAGCCGGGAGCCGATCTCGCGCATGTCGGCGACGCCGTCGCGGCCTACGTAGTCGACGCAGAGGTCGAGGATGTGCGAGCCGTCGCGGATCTGGGCGCGCGCGATGTCGACACAGTCGTCCCAGCGACCGTCGATCATCGCCTCGCGGAACGCCTTGGAGCCGTTGGCGTTCGTCCGCTCGCCGATCGCGAGGTAGGAGGCGTCCTGCTGGAACGGAACGGGCTGGTAGAGGCTCGCGAGCCCCGGCTCGATGGTCGGCTGCCGGGCCGGCACTTCCACCGCCCGCACAGCCTCGACGACCTGGCGGAGGTGCTCCGGCGTGGTTCCGCAGCAGCCGCCGACCAGCGAGAGGCCGTAGTCCTTGATGAACGTCTGGTGAGCCTCGGTGAGCTGCTCCGGCGTCAGGGGGTAGTGCGCGCCGCTGGCGGTGAGCTCGGGCAGGCCGGCGTTGGGCATGCAGGACAGCGGAACGGTCGCGTGCCTGGCGAGATAGCGCAGGTGCTCGCTCATCTCCGCCGGGCCGGTCGCGCAGTTGAGCCCGATGACGTCGATGCCGAGCGGCTCGAGCGCGGTCAGCGCGGCACCGATCTCGGAACCGAGGAGCATGGTGCCGGTCGTCTCGACCGTGACCGACGCGATCACCGGAACGTCGGCGCCGAGCTTCTCGATCGCGCGCCGGGCGCCGAGGATCGCGGCCTTGGTCTGCAGCAGGTCCTGCGATGTTTCGACGATCAGCGCGTCAGCGCCGCCGGCGACCAGACCCTCGGCGTTCTGCTGATAGGCGTCGCGGAGCTTGGCGTAGGCGACGTGGCCGAGCGTCGGAAGCTTGGTGCCCGGGCCCATCGAGCCGAGCACGTAGCGCCGCCGGTCCGCCGTCGAGTGCTGGTCGGCGACTTCGCGCGCCAGCCGCGCGCCGGCTTCGGCCAGCTCATAGATGCGTTCCGGGATGTCGTATTCGGTGAGCGCACTGAGGTTGGCGCCGAACGTGTTGGTCTCTACACAGTCGACGCCGACGGAGTAGTAGGCGTCATGGATCGCACGCACGACATCGGGCCGAGATACGTTCAGGATCTCGTTGCAGCCTTCCAGGCCCTGGAAGTCACCATCGACGCTGAGGTCGTAGGCCTGCAACATGGTGCCCATCGCGCCGTCCGCCACTAGTACGCGTTGTCCGAGCACTTGGCGGAACGTCTCTGCAGCCACGATGCGGTGTCCCCTTCGTTCGATTGCGAGCCCTTACAGAACTGTCAACCCTACTCATCACTGTCCGCGCCAGCCGCCGATCTCTCGCCCGGCGAGACGGCCGTCCACTATACGGACATGGCCTTGGCATGTGAGTGCGCAGGTTACAGCGCGTCGGATGGGTCCATGTCAGCGTGGGGACGTAGGCTGGCTCCAGCATTTTCCGACCCGCGAAGAAACGTATCGAAGCAAACGGTCAGGAGGCCGCGTGATCGAGCTCGACCAGGTGCCTGAGCTCGACGACCCCGTCGTGATCGCCGCCTTCGAGGGCTGGAACGACGCTGCCGAGGCCGCCACCGGCGCTATCGACCACCTGATCCGGATCTGGAAGGCCAAGCCGGTCGCCGCGCTCGACCCCGAGGACTACTACGACTTCCAGGTCAACCGGCCAACCGTGCAGCTCGAGGACGACGGCGAACGCAGCATCGTCTGGCCCACCACCCGCGTGCTGGTCGCCACCCAGCCCGAGGCGCCCCGCGACGTCATCCTGATCCGCGGCATCGAGCCCAACCTCTCGTGGCGGCAGTTCTGCGGCGAGCTCAACGAGATCGCCGGCGAGCTGGGCGCGAGCATCGGCGTGATCTTCGGTGCGCTGCTGGCCGACAATCCACACACGCGGCCCATTCCGGTCAATGCGAGTGCCACCGATCCGGAGTTGGCCAAGGCGCTCGGGCTCGAACAGTCGAAGTACGAAGGCCCGACCGGCATCGTCGGCGTGCTGCAGGCCGAGCTTGGCTACGCCGGCATCCCCGCGATCTCGCTCTGGGGCGCGGTGCCCCACTACGTCGCGCAGCCGCCCTGCCCGAAGGCCACGCTCGGCATCCTCAACCGGCTCGAGGACATCCTCGACCTGTCGATTCCGCAGGAAGAGCTGGCCGAGGACGCCCGCGCCTGGGAACGCGGCGTCGACGAGCTGGCGCAGGAAGACTCCGAGGTCTCCGAATACGTCCGGTCGCTCGAGGAGGCCCGCGACGCCGCCGACCTGCCGGAGGCCACGGGCGAGGCGATCGCGCGCGAGTTCGAGCGCTACCTCCGCCGCCGCAAGACCGACTAGCCGGGGCTCACTACCCTCTCTCTGGCACGTCGCATGCTGCCCGGGAGGGGTCTGATGGAGAGCATCACCAAGAACCGCCAGTCGCTCGACACGCTGCGAGCCATGGTCGGCCGGGCCTACGGCCGTGACCTGGCGCCACCGGACGGCGACGACTGGGCGAGCGAGCTCGGGCACGGCTGGTTCAACGTCGCCTACCGCATCCGGCTGCGCGACGACTCGCAGGTCGTGCTCAAGATCGCACCGCCGGCGGGCATCGAGGTGCTGACGTACGAACGTGGTGCGATGTCGATCGAGCTGGCGGCGCTGAAACTGATCCGGGAACGCACCAGCGTGCCGGTGCCGGCGGTCGACTTCGCCGACCAGAGCCACGAGCTGTGCGACGCCGACTACTTCTTCATGTCGTACATCGATGCCGACAACCTCGGCATCGTCAAAGCCGGCTTGCCGGCCGCCACGCGGGTGGCTTACTCCGAGGCCGTCGGCGCGGCCAACCGCGAGCTCAACTCGATCCACGGTCCGGCGTTCGGGCCGCTGGCCGGTCCCGGCGACCCGAGCTGGCGGGCGGTGTTCACGGACATGTTCGACGCGGTCATGGCCGACGGCGAGCGCCGCCAGGTCGACCTGGGCTGGGACTACGACCTCGTGCGCGGCGTGTTCGCGGACAACGCGCACTCACTCGACGAGGTCACCGTCCCGCAGTACGTCGAGTGGGACCTGTGGGACAGCAACGTGATGGTCCGCGACGGCGCGATCGTCGGCATCATCGACCACGAGCGCGCCTTCTACGGCGAC
Organism: Flindersiella endophytica; assembly: GCF_054779015.1. Classification (NCBI taxonomy): domain Bacteria; kingdom Bacillati; phylum Actinomycetota; class Actinomycetes; order Propionibacteriales; family Nocardioidaceae; genus Flindersiella; species Flindersiella endophytica. The sequence continues at coordinate 213,448 of NZ_BAAGYY010000036.1, read as the reverse complement.
CCGTTGATCGAGGCCGGCTTCACCGGCACGCAGCTGTCCGCGTTCGGCGACCCCAGCGCGTTCATGCGCGGCTACGGGCACGGGCCGCTGACTCCTTCGGAGGAGGTGCGCAGGCGGCTCTACTGCCTGTACCTCTCGCTGATCATGGTGATCGAGACCGTCTACCGCGGGCACACCGACAGCCAGGGCTACGACTGGGCGCGGGAGCGCCTCACCGAGACCATGGCACTGCTCGGGCGGCGACCGGTCCGTTGACCCCGGCCCGGATCGACCAGGCCGAGGCGCTGGGCTCCCGGCCGGTCGGCCGGCTGCTGTGGCACGCGTGCTCGCAGACCACGATGTCGGTCGGCGTCTACGGCATCTACGCGCTGACCAACGCGTGGTTCGTCGCTCGTGGCGTCGGCGCCGAGGCGATGGCCGCGGTCAACCTGGTCGCTCCCGTGCTGCTGGTGCTCGGCGCCGTGGCCACGACCGTGGGCGTGGGCGGCGCTTCCCTGGTCTCCCGCAGCCTGGGCGCCGGCGATCCGGCGACGGCCGCGCGCGCGGCCGGCAACGCGTTCGTGGTCTTCTGGACGACCGCCGTCGTGGTGACCGTGCTCGGCCTGATCGCGATCGAGCCGCTCCTCACGTTGCTCGGTGCCCGTGGCGACCTCCGCGACACCGCGCGCGAGTACGCGGTGATCATCATCTCCGGCGCGATCTTCGCGACGGGCTTCTCCAGCCTGATCCGGGCCGAAGGGCGGATGCGCTACTCCACGGCCGTCTGGGTGGTCGCGATCCTGGTGCAGATCGTCCTCGACCCGCTGCTCATCTTCGGGCTGGACCTCGGCGTACGCGGCGCCGCGCTGGGCACCGTTGGCGGGCAGGCGGTCTCGGCCGCGATGGCGGCGTGGTTCTTCTTCGTCCAGCGCCACCGGCCGTACCGTGTCGGCCTGGCCGAGCTGCGCCCGCGGTTGGCGACGATCGGTGCCCTGATCGGCGTCGGCGCGCCGTCGTTCCTCGCCGGCTTCGGCGCCACCGTGCTGGCGGTGGTCGTCAACACGACGCTGGCGGGCGCGGGCGGTGCTGCCGCCCTGGCCGCGTACGCCGTGTGTGCCCGGATCCAGACGTTCGCACTGATGCCGCAGCTCGGCATCAGCCAGGGCCTGCAACCGGTCACGGGATACAACGCCGGGCGCGAGCTGTGGGCGAGGGTGTCTCGCGCGCGGACCCTGGCCCTGCGTGCGTCGGTGCTGTACGGCGCCGTCGTCACGGTCACGGTGGTCCTGCTGGCCGGCCCGCTCACGGCCGCCTTCATCGACGACGCCGGAGTAGCCGCGACCGCGCGAGGCGCGTTGCGCGTGATCGCGATCGGCCTCGTCGTGGCCGGGGTCGCGCCACTGGTCTCGGCGTACTTCCAGTCGCTCGGGCGGCCGCGGCCGTCATACCTGATCTCGATCGGCACGCTGGTGGCGATCAAGGTGCCGCTCGTCCTCGCGCTCGGCCGGGCGGGTACGACCGGCGTCTGGATCGCCCTGGCCGCCGGGGAGATCGTCACCGCTCTCAGCGCCTGGTTCGTGCTGCGCCTACGCGGTCGTTGAGGTTGCTGGACTCTCCCACTGTGGGAGCCGCCATGCTGCTCGGCATGGGACCTGACAAGGAGCTCCTGGCGATCGGCGCGTTCGCGCGCCTGTGCAGGCTGTCCGTCAAGCAGCTGCGGCACTACGACGAGCTCGGACTACTGCCGCCGGCCTGGGTCGACCCTGCCAGTGGGTACCGCTACTACCGCCCCGGCCAGGTCAGGGACGCGACCTCGATCGGCTTGCTGCGGTCGCTCGACGTGCCGTTGCCGGTGATCGGGGATGTGCTGGCCGGTGCGCCGGTCGCCGCGGTGCTCGGCGACGTGCGTGCCCAGCTGGAGGCCGAGCTCGAGCGCCGGCGCCGCGCGCTGGCGAGCCTGGAGCAGATCCTCGCCACCGGCATGCCGGCCGTCGACGTCACGATCGTCACGCAGCCGGCGATCCGGGCGGTCACCGTACGAGACGCCGCCCCGGACGAGTGGCAGATCGACGGGGCCACCTCCGCCGCGATCGCGAACCTGCTCGGTGCGCTGGCCGCCGCCGGCGAGCCCGTGCGGCCGCCGCTCGTGGGCCTGTTCCCGCTGGACTTCGGGGAGCCCGTGCCGATCGTGGTGGCGGCCGAGTGCGGTGCTCCGGTGCCCGGCACGGTCGCCGAGGTGCTGCCGGGCGGGCAGTTCGCGCAGGCCACCCACGTCGGCTCGTACGACCGGATCAACCTCACCGCGCACGGGCTGCTCGCCTGGTGCGCCGAGCACGGGCACCGGCCGGCCGGGCCGATCCGCGAGGTCTACCTGTCCGACCCCCGCTCCACCGCACCCGACCAACTCGTCACCCAACTGATGATCGAACTGGAGGATCCGCGATGAACACCTGGTACACCGCCACCGAGGAACCCGAGCTCACGGAGTTCGGCACCGTGCACGGCCTCGGCATCACCGGCCAGGGAGCACCCGGCGCGGCGGCACATATGGAGAGCACCGGGCTGTTGTACGCCGTCGCCGGGCCGCTGCTCGGCCTGGCCGCCGCGACGTCAACAGCCGGATCGCCGTTCTCGATGCCGCCGCTGGAGGGCCGCTGGTGGGTGGAGGACGACCGTCCGCCGTTCGAGGTGCCGCGAGAGGAATGGTGCTGGCAGCTGTTCCTGCGGCTGCCGGACGACCTGCCGGCCGCGCTGTTCGACCAGGCCAGAGAAGTGGCTCGCGCCGAGCGTCCCGGCGCGGCCCGGGTGCAGTTGGTGAGCTTCACCGAAGGCTCGGTGGTCCAGGCGCTGCACGTCGGGCCGTTCGCCGAGGAGCCGAAGACGCTGGCCCGGATGGACGCCCTGATCACCGCGAAAGGGCTGGGCGTCCGCGGGCTGCACGACGAGATCTACCTGACCGACTTCAGCAGGACGGACCCGGCCGAGCTGCGGACGATCCTGCGCCAGCCGGTCGGCTAGAGCTCGGGCCGGGCTGGTACCGGCTCAGGCGTCCTGCAGCAGGCCGAGCACGTTGCCGTCGGGGTCGGTGACGGTCGCCACGACGCGGCCGGGACCGACCTCGCGAACGGGCTCCTTCACCACGGCGCCGGCCTCGGTCAGCTCGGCCAGCTTGGCCTCGATGTCGGGCACGTGCCAGTACGCCACCGGCGAGGTCATCCCCTGCTGGGCGCCGTTCGGCACCAGCCCGATGTGCTGGCCCTCGACGTCGTAACCGACGTAGTAGGGCGCGTCGGCCGACGGCTCGACGCCGAGCAGCGCGGTGTAGACCGCCTTGGCCTTCTCGAGGTCGGTGACCGGGTGCAGCACGGTCTTGATTCCCTGGGTGGACGAACCGCTCATGATCGCTCCTGAAGTGGGTGTTTCGCTTCTGTCGCGGTCACGCTAGCTACGGCTCGGATGCCCGCGCTTCTTGATTCCTGACCAGTCCGCGCGAGCCCGAAACGCCGGGCGTCAGTCCTGCCGGAGCTCCACACCGAGGAGAGTCCTGGCGACATCGCTGACCAGGCCCGGCGCATCGCTGTCCGGCCCTGGTTCGGCCAGGGTGGCCTCTGCCCAGGCGTCGATCACGCCGAGTGCCGCCGGAGCGTCGAGATCGTCGGCGAGGGCGTCGCGGACGCCGGCCAGCACCTTCGTACCCTCGGCTCCGGCGGGCCGGGCGGCCGCGGCACGCCAGCGCTCCAGCCGGGCGATCGCCCTGTCGAGGCCGGCCTGCGTCCACTCCCAGTCGTCGCGGTAGTGGTGCGACAGCACATCGAGCCGGATCGCCGACGGGTCGACGCCATCGGCACGCAGCTCGGACGAGAACACGAGGTTGCCCTTGGACTTGCTCATCTTCTCGCCGTCGAGCGCGACCATGCCCTGGTAGACGTAGGAGTGCGCCGCCACCGCGTCTCCCCCGCCCGCCAGCACCCGGGTCAGGGCCGTACACATCTCGTGGTGAGGGAAGGCCAGGTCGGAGCCGCCACCCTGCACGTCGACCGTGATGCCGAGGTGCAGCCGCGAGATCGCCGAGCACTCGACGTGCCACCCGGGCCGCCCGGGGCCGAACGGCGACTCCCAGGCCGGCTCACCCGGGCGGTGCGCCAGCCACAGCAGGCTGTCGAGCGGGTCGCGCTTGCCCGGCCGCTCCGGGTCGCCACCGTTCTCGGCGAAGCTCGTCTCCATCGCGGCTCGCGACAGGCCGGAGACCTGCCCGAACTTCGGGTCGCTTCGGACCGAGAAGTAGACGTCACCGTCGATCTCGTACGTCGCGCCCAGCTCGCCCAGCCGCGTGATCGCCTCGATCACCAGCGGGATGGCCTCGGTCGCGGCGACGTACTCCCGCGGTGGCACGACGAAGAGCGCGGCCATGTCGGCACGGAACAGCCCGCCCTGCCGATCGGCCAGCGCTTTCCAGTCCTCGCCGGTCTGCTCGGCCCGCTCCAGCAACGGGTCGTCGACGTCTGTGACGTTCTGCACGTAGTGGACGTTCAGGCCGGCGTCCAGCCACGCCCTGTGCAACAAGTCGAACGCGATGTAAGTGGCGGTGTGGCCGATGTGGGTGGAGTCGTAGGGCGTGATGCCGCAGACGTAGAGCTTGGCCTCGTCGCCGCCCGGCCAGGAAGACTTCCGCCGTCCGGACGCCACGTCGTGAACGACGGGGATCTGACCAGTCCCGGGCAGCCGGGACAACTCGGGAGCACGCCACGATTCCATGATTTTCGACCCTACAGAACGCCGGAAAAAACACCGGGAAATCGGTCCTCAGAAGACCGGCCACGGGATCGACGGCCAGCCGTCGCCGGGTTCTGGGAACGCGCCTTCCCGGCGCAGGCGGCTGATCCGCGCGGACAGCGCCACGATCTCGTCGAGATCGATCAGCTCGGCCAGTGCTTCGCCGAGCCCGCCGGACAGGCCGGCCTGCAGTTTCTCCAGGACTTCGAGCTCCTCTGCCGAGAGCCGCTCACCCGCCCAGCCCCACAGCACCGTGCGCAGCTTGTGGTCGACGTGGAAGGTGAGGCCGTGATCGACGCCGAACAGCGACTGGTCTTCGGCCGCGACCAGGACGTGCCCGCCCTTGCGGTCGGCGTTGTTGCAGATCACGTCGAAGATCGCCAGCTGCCGCAGCGAGGGGTCGTCGGCGTGCACGAGTGCGATCTCGTCGCCGTCACCGTCGTAGGCGTCGAGCACCCGCCGCCAGCCGTCGGGCACCTGCTCGCGCGGCACGACGTCGACCATGCCGATGTCGGTGTCGTGCTCGATCCACAGCTGGCACATGCCCTCACCGAACGGGCCGTCCCGCAGCAGGGTCGGCGGGACGAGGTTCCAGCCGGTGGCCGCCGACAGCTGGTACGTCGCGACCTCCCGGTTGGCCAGGCTGCCGGAGGGGAAGTCGCGCAGGGGCCGCTCGCCGCGTACGGGCTTGTAGACACACGCCCCGGTCATGCCGTCGAGGCTGACCTCGCAGTAGAACGTGGCGTTCGAGGCGTCGACCAGACGGCCCTCGACGTTCATCGATCCTTCGCCCACCAGACGCAGCGCTTCGTCAGCGTCGAGCTCTCCTCTGGTCACGCGCTACGCCGATAGCCGTTCTGGCGCGGGCAGATGTGCCCGTCGGGGTCGAGTGGGTTGCCGCAGAACGGGCAGGGCGGCCGGCCCTGCGACACGACGGCCAGCGCCCGCTTGGCGAACGCCCGCGCCTGTGCTCCGGTGATGCGGACGACCAGCGTCTCGGGCCCTTCCGCCTCGGGGTCCTCCTCGATCGGCGGCGGTGGGTCGGCCTCCTCCTCGGTGACTTCGTAGGCCTCGATCACCACGCGCTCGGCCTCGCTGTCCCATGCCAGGCGCAGCGTGCCGACACGGAACTCCTCGACCAGCGGCTGCTCCAGCGGCTCGTCGTCGGACAGCTCTGTCGGCGCGAGCGCGGGGATCACCGCGTCGCCACCGGTCAGCCGCAGGACCTCGTCCAGCATTGCGTCGACTCGCTCGGCGAGGACGGCAACCTGTTCTTTCTCCATCGATACGGTCGTGATCTGACCGGAGGAGCGTGCCTGCAGGAAGAAGGTACGCTCACCAGGCTCTCCGACCGTGCCCGCGACGAAGCGGTCCGGAGCGTCGTGGAAGTGGACGACACGCGTCATGACTTAGAACCCTACGCCTTCTTACCGCGTGCTGTTCTGCGTGTGGGACTACTTGGCGCGCCTCCCGCACCGCCCCCGATCGCGGCCTCGCTCTCGGCCTCGGCGGCCCGGACGGAGCGGGCCCGGCGCCGTCGTTTCTTGGTGGGTACGAGCGAGGACAGGTCGCCGCCGACGTCGTTGGTACGCATCACGAACGGGCGCATCGGCGTGTAACGGATCACCGACACCGAGCACGGATCGACCAGGATGCGCTGGAACTGGTCGAGGTGCATGCCGAGCGCGTCGGCCAGGATCGCCTTGATCACGTCACCGTGGCTGACCGCCACCCAGATCGCGTCCGGGCCGTGCTCGGCCTCGATTCGCGCGTCCCACTGGCGGATGGCCGCCACGCCCCGCTCGGACACCGCGAGCATCGCCTCGCCGCCGTCACCGGGGAACGTCACCGCACTCGGATGCTGCTGGACGACCTTCCACAGTGGCTCCTTGGCCAGGTGCTTGAGCTCCTTGCCCTGCCAGTCGCCGTACTTCACCTCGGCCAGCCGCTCGTCTTCTGTCGGGTCGAGGCGCATGCCCGCGACCGCCTCCGCGGTCTCACGGCAGCGTTCGAGTGGACTGGTGACGACAGCCACCAGTGGCAGCTTGTCGAGCCGGGCGGCCAGCGCGTCGGCCTGCTTGCGGCCCTCGTCGTCGAGATGCACTCCAGGAGTGCGTCCGGCCAGCAGACCGGTCGCGTTGGCGGTGGTCCGGCCGTGTCGTACGAGCAGCAAAGTAGCCATCGCATGCGAGCGTACCGGCGTGCGACCACCGGCGACCCAACCGAAACTCCGGGCGGACTCGTCTGTTTGGTCGAGACAGGAGGGGTGATTCGGGTGGATCGAGACAATGCCTTCCGCGAGTTCGTCGCGGCGCGTGGGCGCTCGCTGATGCGCACGGCATACCTGCTGACCGGCGATCGGCACCAGGCCGAGGACCTGCTGCAGGACGTCCTGATCAAGGTCGCCGACCGCTGGTGGCGGATCAGGCAGGAGGAGAAGGCCGAGGCGTACGCCCGTACGGCGCTGGTCCGCGAGTACATCTCGTGGCGACGTCTGCGTCGCAGCACCGAGTTGCCCGTCGACGACGTACCCGAACAGTCGACGGCCGACTTCGCCGAGCACAGCCTGAGCAGGCTCACACTCGACCGCGCACTCGCCAGGCTGGCGCCACGGCAACGGGCGGTGCTGGTCCTGCGGTTCTACGAGGACTGCTCGGTCGGCCAGACCGCCGCGCTGCTCGGGTGCTCCACCGGCTCGGTCAAGAGCCAGACCCACGACGCACTGGCGAAGCTGCGGTCGCTCGGCCCGGAGCTCAGCGACCTGCTGTCTGACACCGAACTCGTCGCACAGATGGGAGAAAACCGATGACCCGCTTCAGGGACGCACTCGCCGACTACGCCGACCAGGCACCGCCGCTCGGTTCGATCGCCGATCGCGCGCTGGCCCGGTCCACGCGCAGCCGGCGTAAGCGCAGGCTCGGACTGGTCGCACCCTTGTGCGCCACCGGACTGGTAGCCGCGTCGGCGCTCGGCCTGGCCGCCGGCGGCCTGCTGCCCTGGCAGCGTTCGGGCAACGAGGTCATGCCGGCGACGAGCACGTTCCAGCTGCCCATGACCGTCACGTTTCCCAAGACGGCAGCGCCTCTGCCGGACCAGGGCGTGGGACCGGGGCTGCTGGCGTACAGCGCCGGTTGCAAGGGGGACGAGCACGGTGTGGACAGCTGCGAGCCGTGGAGGCTGATGACTGCTGACGGCAAGCACTGGACGGTCGAGGACGCGGCCTGGCCGGACGACAAGGAAAAGGCGCAGCAGTACAGCCGGGGCAACCTCACGGTCTCACCCGACGGCACTCGCATCGCGTACTTTCGCGACAACGGATCGTTCGTCGTCCGGGACCTGGCGAGTGGCGGCGTCCGGGAGGCCTTCTCCTGGGCCGACACGCCGTGGAAGTTCGACGACGGGCCGCCACAGGTCAGCTGGTCGCCCGACAGCCGTTGGATCGGCGTCGCGATGGCGGACACCGATGTGATCGGCAACCACACGACCACGGTGAACCCCCAGAACGCCGAACTCGTCGACACCCAGACGATGCGAACCCGCCAGATGCCCGGCCCGTGCTGCTTCTACGGGCTGCCGGACACCGAAGCCCTGATCCCCTTCAGCGACGGACTCCGTGAGCACCCGATCAAGCTGGTCGATCACAGCGGCAAGGTGCGCGGCGAACTGCCGTCGAAGCTGCCCAACGGCAAGAGCTGGGACGGCTTCCAGGGAGCGATCTCGCCCGACGGCGAGGCATTCGCCTCGATCGGCTTCCCGAAGGGGCTCACCGCCGAGGTCTCGGTCGTGCGGATGAAGGACAAGCGGGTACTCGTCCGCTACCCGATCCGCGACAACTGGAAGGCCTGGGAGTCGCCCAGGTTCGCCGGCTGGATCACACCTGAGATCGCGTTGATCGAGAGCGGAGACCTCCGGGGCGTCGACCTCCCGATGACGGTCGAGAGCAAAGGCGCGGCCAACATCGAGCGATTCGACCTCGAGAGCGGCACGCGCGAGCAGGTGTTCCACTTCCCGCGCCGCGCCCGTTCGCTGAGCATCGCTTACCAAACCCTGGAATAGTCGCATCTGTCCGGCAACCCCGGCCATCCCTCCCTGCGTGTGAGATGCACAGGGAGGGATGCGCACGTGGATCGATACGAGGGGTTCCGCGAGTTCGTCGCGGCACGCGGGCAGGCGCTGACGCGTGCCGCGTACCTGCTTACCGGCGATCAGCATCTCGCCGAGGACCTGCTGCAGAACGTCCTGAGCCGGGTCGCCGGCCGGTGGGAACGCCTGCGCGCGAAGGGCAGTCCAGAGGCGTACATCCGTACGTCCCTCTATCGCGAGTACGTCTCCTGGTTGCGACGCAAGCCCAACTCGGAGATTCCGACCGAGGTGCTGCCCGAGCCGGCGTCCAGCTCCGCCGCCACCGACTTCACCGACCTGACGACGCTGCGGCTGAGCCTGGAGCGCGCGCTCGGCAAGCTGACCAGGCAGCAGCGGGCGGTGATCCTCCTGAGGTTCTACGAGGACCTCAGCGAAGCCGACGCCGCCCGGGTCATGGGGTGCTCGGTCGGCACGATCAAGAGCCAGACCCACCGGGCGCTGGCCCGGCTGCGCGCGGTCGCACCAGAGCTGGCGACTCTCGTGACCGGTGCCGAATCCCAGCCGGTAGCGGCCCGAACCGCCCAGGAGTGTGCCGGATGACCGATCTGAAGGACCTGCTGGACGCGGTGGCCGACCGGGCCGGACCGATCGACGACCTGGCCGACCGCGCGGTGAGCGGTGCGATCCGGCGCCGGCGTCGCGCGATGATCGCCGCACCACTGATGGCGGCGGCCGTGGCCGCGGCCGCGTTGCTGATCCCGAACCAGCTCCAGAACCGTGGCCTGGAGCCCGTACGCCCCACACCCACCTCGACCGCCAGGCCGGTCGCCGGAGTTCCCCAGGTCGACATCCGTGCCCAGGACCAGCCGGCCCTGCCCGCCAGGATCGACCAGCCCGCCGTACTCGCCTATGCCACCGCCTGCACGGGCAACTCCTGCGCGAACCCGTGGCGGCTCCTGACCGCGGACGGCAAGCAGTGGAACGTCACCGGCGCCGCGGGGAACGGCCTCGACTCAGGGGCCGTGGCGGTCGCTCCGAACGGGAAACGGATCGCCTACCTGAGCGAGCACGAGAGCAACGGGTCGGGCTATCTGGTCGTGCGCGACCTGGCATCGGGCGACGTCGACCGGCCGCTGGAGTTCCCGCAGGGAGTGATCCACCGGTACAGGGTGTCGATCTCCTGGTCGCCGGACGGCCGCTGGCTCGGCATCGACTACTCGCTCCCGCGGGAGCCCGGCGAGAACACCCGCGAAGCGGCTCTCGTCGACACGACCACGATGGCGACGTATCCACTGTCCGAAGCGTGTTGCCTGGCCGGCCTGCCAGGCCGTGAGGCCGGCTGGCTCCCGCTGGTGCCGCAGCCCACGGGCCAGGCCGGTCACGAGCGGACGCTGCGGCTGAACTGGTCCGGGGACGTCACCGGCGAGCTGCCGGCCGCCACCGAAGGGGTCGTCGCCAGCGGCTCGAACCGGAGCCAGATCTCGCCGGACGGCTCGATGCTCGCGACGCTCGACTTTCGGGACGGCGTGGGCGAGCTCGACCTCGTGGACACGACGTCCGGCGAAGTCTCCACCCGCCGGCGCCTGGACGGGTTGGACGCGGCCGGCGAAGCGACGGCCGAGCTGCTGGGCTGGTCCGGTCCGCACACGGTACTCACGCTGTTCGGCGGGAACGGCCCGGCGGGTGTCTACTCGATCGACGTCCGGGACGGGACCGCCCGGCTCACCTACCAGCTCAACCGGCGGCCGGAGCGGTTGAGCGTGGCCGGAAGAGCTCCGGCAGGGGGATCCAGATGACGAACCGCCGTGCCCTCGGAGGGCTGGCCGCCGTACTGCTGCTCGCGACGGTGCTCGTGCCCGTACTCGTCGACCGGGTCGAACACATGTCGACGCGCGATCCGGCCGCGGCCAGGCCGACCGCGAGCATGGTCTCCGTCCTGCGGCTTCCGACCGCCGCACCGCCGACCGGCCGGCGCTCGGTGCCCACACCGACGGCCACGGCATCACGTCCGCCGCGGGCCAAGCTGGGACCGCGTGGCACCGGTGCCGCAGGTGAGATCCGGTTCCCGCGTACCGCACCGCCGTTGCCTGACCGTGGCGTGCCGCCCGGCGTGCTCGCGTACAGCACGAGCTGCGCCGACGCCACGAAGCCGTGCTGGTCGTGGCGGCTGCTGGACTGGAAGGGCAAGCACTGGACGTTGCAGTCGGCGACCGCGGTCTCGCTCTCGCCGAACGGCCGGCGGCTCGTGTACTTCCAGCCTGACGGCCGGTTCGTCGTACGCGACCTGAGCTCGGGCGCGGTCGACCAGCCCGTGCTGGTCCCCCGGCAAGCACTGGATCAGCTCGACCCGCATGTGACCTGGTCGCCGAACGGCCGCTGGCTCACGATCGACTACCAGGCCGTTCTCACGTCCGGCGCGCACCGGCGGGCGATCCTGGTCGACACGACGAGAATGCGCGCCCGGACGCTCGGCATCGACTGCTGTGTCGCCGGCCTGCAGCCGACCGGGGACTGGCTGCTCACCTACGACCTGTACGGATCGCAGCCGAACGTCTTCCAGCTGGAGGACGTGGCCACCGGGCGAACCGTCCGCACGATCGATCCGGAGGAGCTGTACGGCCAGCGCTGGGCCAAGGGCCGGACCGGCTATCCCCTGTCGCCGGACGGCAAGCAGTTCGCGATCTTCCTCTGGGACCGCGAGGCCGGCACCCACGGGCTCGGGCTGGTCGACACCGCTACCGGAGAGGTGGCGGGCCGGCACGAGCTCCGCGCGGAGGGCGTCGCCTGGGGCGACCTGATCGGCTGGCCCGATGTGCGTACCGTCGCGGTCACGACCGAGGGCGGCGGGCAGGTGCTGACCTACGACGTCCAGACCCGGAAGCTCCGCGCCGCGTACACGTTCGCGACCCCGCCGGACCGCCTGACGGTTGCCGTTTCCCTGGTGCGAGCACAATAGGTCGGGTGATCGTCGACTGTGGCATCTATCGCGAGGGCAAGCGCGTAGCGAGCCCGAACAACGTCGATGCCGCGGCCGAGGCGATCCACCACGACACCGAGGTGTTCTGCTGGCTCGGCCTCCACGCGCCCGACGAGTCCGAGCTCGGCAAGGTGGCCCAGGCGTTCGACCTCCATGAGCTGGCCGTCGAGGACGCGCTGGAGGCCCACCAGCGCCCGAAGCTCGAGCGCTACGGCGAGATGCTGTTCATGGTGCTGAAGACGCTCTGGTACGACGACACGAAGTCCGAGGTCGGCGCCGGCGAGATCCTGGTCTTCGTCGGCAAGAACTTCGTCGTGACGGTCCGGCACGGCGAGGGCTCGGAGCTCCGGCACACCCGGGCCGAGCTGGAGCAGCGTGCGTCGGTGCTCGGGCACGGTCCGACGGCAGTGCTCTACGCCATCTGCGACCACGTCGTCGACGAGTACGCCGAAATCGCCGCCGAGCTCGAGATCGACGTCGACGACATCGAGCAGTCGGTGTTCTCGTCCGAGCGCACCAGCGACGCGCAGTCGATCTACCGGCTCAAGCGGCAGGTGCTGTTGTGCCGCAAGGCGGTGTTGCCACTGGCCGCGCCGATGGGCCGGCTGGCCGACGGCGGTGTGCAGGGTGTCCCGACCAAGACCGCGCCGTTCTTCCGCGACGTGGCCGACCACGTGATGCGCACCTCCGACCAGATCGACGCGATCGACGACCTGCTGACGTCGGCGCTGTCGGCACACATGGCCAGTGTCAGCGTGCAGCAGAACGAGGACATGCGGCGAATCTCGGCCTGGGTCGCGATCGTGGCGGTCCCGACGATGATCGCCGGCGTCTACGGCATGAACTTCACCTACATGCCCGAGCTGAAGTGGAAGCTCGGCTATCCGGGCGTGATGGTGGTCATGGTGGTCGCGTGCTTCGTCCTGCACCGGCTGTTCAAGCGCGCGGGCTGGCTGTAAGTGACCGCCGTCATCGAGCTCGCGGACGTCGCCCGGCATTTCGGGGTCCGGGGTCGCCCCCGAAGTGAGCACAGCGGTGAGGTTCGGGCTGTCGACGGCGTCACGCTGTCGATCGCGCCCGGCGAGGTGGTCGGGCTGCTCGGGCACAACGGCGCCGGCAAGACCACGCTGGTCCGCGTGATCGCGGGACTGCTGACACCGACCGCGGGCTCGGTGCGGGTGACCGGGCTGGATCCGGTGGCCGACGGAATCGCCGTCCGCCGCAAGCTCGGTGTGCTGCCTACCGGGTCGTTCCTGGACCTGCGGCTCACGGCACGGCGCAACCTGGAGTTCGCCGCCGACCTGTTCGGGCTCCCGCGCGCGGAGATGCCCGGCCGGATCGAGGCGGCGCTGGCGGAGTTCGAACTCGCCGACCGTGCCGACGACAAGGTAGAGGGGTTCAGCGCCGGCATGCGGCAGCGCCTCGCGCTGGCCCGCGTCCTCCTGCCGGAGCCGGAGATCCTGCTGCTCGACGAGCCGTCGGCGGCGCTCGACCCACTGGCCGTACGCATGGTTCGCGAGCTGATCGGTCGGCTGTCCAGGGACAGCGGGCGGACGGTCGTACTGTGCACCCACGACCTGGTCGAGGCTCAGCTGCTGTGCGACCGGGTGGTGGTGCTCGACCACGGCAAGGTGGCGGCGGCCGGCACGCCGGCCGAGCTGGCCGGTCGGCTCGCCACCGGCGCGGTCGACATCGAGGTGGCGCGCGAGGATGCCGGCGCGGCGCGCGAGCTGTTCGAGGGTCCGGTGTCCGAACTGTCCGGGGCCAACGGCAGCGGCACGGTCGTGCTGCGCGCTGCCGGGCCCGGCCGGGACGGGCTACCCGAACTGGTCCGCCGGCTGGCGATCGGCGGCGTCCGGATCTACGGCGTCCGGCCGCACGAGCCGAGCCTCGAAGAGGTCTACGTGGCTTTGTACGAGCGGTCCGGCTCGCCTGCCGGGAGCGAGCGGTGAACTGGCGGGCGATCTGGGCCATCGTGCTCCGCGACCTGCGGGTCGTACGCGGCAGCCGGGCCGTGATGGGCCCGCTGCTGATCATGCCGACGCTGTTCGTGGTCGTCTTCCCGTTGCTGGCCGGCCTGATCGCCCGCGTCGCCGTGCCACCGGGTGACCTGGCCGAGCTGACGCAGTCCGCGCCGCCGCAACTGCTGGACAGCCTGCCCGGGTCGAGCGGTGCGAAGGTCGCGGCGTTCTTCCTGATCTACCTGCTGCCGCCGTTCACGCTGATCGTTCCGCTGGTGGTCGTGATGGTCCTCGCCACCGACGCGGTGGCCGGCGAACGGGAGCGCGGCACGCTGGAGGCGCTGCTGCTCGCACCCGTCACCGACCGCGAGCTGCTGGTCGCCAAGCTCGGCAGCGCGCTCATACCCGCGCTCGCGGTCTCGGCCGGGAGCCAGCTGATCTACCTGCTGATCAGCGACGTGATGATGTGGCCGATCGCGCACGGTCCCCTGCTGCCCACGCTGCACTGGCTGCTGATCGCCGGCTGGCTCGGGCCCGCGTTGAGCGCCGCGGCGCTCTCACTCGCGGTGCTGATCTCCGCCCGTTCGCGCACCGTTCAGGGTGCGCAGCAGATCGCCGGCCTCGCCGTCCTGCCGACGGTCGCGCTGGTGGTCGGTCAGTTCACGGGCCTGTTGTTCCTCAGCACCTGGCTCAGCCTCCTCACCGGCCTGGCGTTCCTGGCCGTGGCCGTGCTCCTGGTGCGGTTCGGCGCCCGCGCGCTGACCCGGGACCGGCTCGGCCCTCGCCTCACCTGACCGGCCGGTGACAGCTTCCTGCCGGAACGCTTCACGCCGCAACAAATCTGCGCGAACGTGAAAAGCATGGACAAGCTCTCACGTCGCCGACTACTGCAGGCCGGAACCGTGATCACTGGCCTGGCGGTGGCCGGAGCACCCGCCCTGACCGGTACCGCGCACGCTGCCGCCGCACCCCGGGTCTACACCCGCGCGGAGTGGAGCGCACGCCCGCCGTGCGCGCCCGCCCAGGTGCTCGCCACTCCGCCCGACCACATCGTCGTCCATCACACGGCCAGCGCGAACAGCACCGACTACTCGTTGAACCAGGCGTTCGCGTTGTCGCACTGGATCCAGGACCTGCACATGGACACCAACGGGTGGTGCGACTCCGGACAGCAGCTCACGATCAGCCGGGGCGGGTACGTCATGGAGGGCCGCAACCGCAGCCTGGAGGCGATCAACTCCGGCCGGCACTGCGTGGGCGCCCAGACGGCCAACCACAACAGCCACACGATCGGCATCGAGAACGAAGGCCTCTACACCGACGTCGACACCACGGTCGCGCTGTTCGACTCGCTGGTGGCCACCTGCGCCTGGCTGTGCACTGTCTACGGCCTCGATCCGCACGAGGGAATCGTCGGACATCGCGACTACGTCAACACGCAGTGCCCGGGTGACGTGCTGTACGCACGGCTCCCCGAGCTGCGCGACAGGGTGGCCGCGGCGCTCTGACGTCAAGCTGCCCCTACTAGCGTGGCGGCCGTGCCGCTGTTCTCCTCACCCGAAGGCCCGACGCTGGCCGAGCTCGCCAGGCAGGCGCTGTCGTCCACGCAGCGCGGCTACGACCTGCTCGCACCGAAGTTCGACCACACGGCGTTCCGTACGCCCGACCTCGTCCTGGACGCGACCGCCCGTGCTCTGCTCGACCTGGGGCCGTTCACCAACGGTCTCGACCTGTGCACGGGTACCGGCGCGGGCGTCGAGCACGTCCTGCGGCGAGTCTGCGCGGGCCAGCCCACCGGCGTGGACTTCAGTGCCGGCATGCTCGAGCGCGCGCGCCTGGTCGTCCCCGGATCGACTCGCTGGGTACAGGCCGACGCGATGGCGCTGCCGTTCCAGGCGGCGTTCGACCTGGTGGTGAGCTTCGGGGCGTTCGGTCACTTCCTGCCAGAGGAACGGCCGGCGCTGTTCGGGCAGGTGCACGCGGTGCTGCGACCGGGTGGGCTGTTCGCGTTCCCGATCGGCGGACCGCCACGGGTGGGGTCGCGGGCCTACTGGGTCACCCTGGCCTTCGACTCCGCGATGCGCGTGCGCAACGCCCTGTGGCGCCCGCGCTTCATCATGTACTACCGCACCTGGAGCCTCAACGACGTCTGCCGCGACCTGGCCGAGGCCGGCTTCGAGGTCGGCACGCTCCCCCTCGACGACCTCGGCCGGCGCTCCGACGGCAGTCCGCGCTGCCGGCTGCTGGTCGCCCGGAAGCGTCCTACTCGAACGGCGTGATCACGCCGAAGGCGAGCAGCACCAGGACCGCGGTTCCGAGCAGCACGCGGTACAGCACGAACGGCGTGAAGCTGTGCTTCTTGATCCACGCCATGAAGAACGCGATCACGGCGTAGCCCACGAAGAAGCACACGATCGTCGCGACGATCGTGGGACCCCAGGCCGGTGAGTTCTCGCCACCGATGTCGAGCAGCTCCAGCGCACCCGAGGCCACCACGGCCGGGATCGCCAGCAGGAAGGAGTACTTCGCCGCCGCCTCCCGGGTGTAGCCCAGCAGCAGGCCACCAGTGATCGTGCCACCCGACCGCGACACACCGGGGATCAGCGCCAGCGCCTGCGCGCACCCGAACAACAACGCGTCCCGCCAGGTCAGGTCGCGCAACTTCTTGCGGTTCTTGGCGTAGTGGTCGGCGAACCCGAGGATCGCCGCGAACACGATCAGCGCGATCGAGACGTAGACCAGCGACCGCAGCGCGGTCTCGATCGTGTCCTGGAAGAGGTAGCCGAGGATGCCGATCGGCAGTGTCCCGACGATGATGAACCAGCCCATCCGGGCATCGGGATGCTTGCGTACGTCCTTCTTGAACAGTGCGATCGTCCAGTGCTTGATGATCGACCAGATGTCCTTGCGGAAGTACAGCAGGACGGCCGTCTCCGTGCCGAGCTGGATCACCGCCGTGAACGCCGCCCCCGGATCTCCCCAGCCGGCCAGCGCACCGGCGATCCTGATGTGCGCACTCGATGAGATCGGCAGGAACTCCGTCAGCCCCTGCAGCAATCCCAGCAGGATCGCCTCGATGTATCCGACGTCGTGGACCACGCGTTACCCTCCCAGACCTGACGCCGCCAGGACGTCGGCCATTGTCCGCAAGGTTTGCACCGAATCTTCCGGAGTCGACCCGAACGGCAGGACCGAGATCGTGGTGACGCCTGCCTCCGCGTACGCGTGCAGGCGGTCGGCGATCCGCTCGGGCGGGCCGAGCAGTGCGGTGCGGTCGATGAACTCCTGCGGCACCGCGGCCATCGCGTCCCGGTAGTTGCCGGCCAGGTAGAGCTCCTGGACCTGCTTTGCCTGCTCGCCGTAGCCCATCCGAACGGCGAGCGCGTTGTAGAAGTTCTGTTTGCGGCTGCCCATGCCGCCGAGGTAGAGCGCGGTGTAGCCGCGTACGGGCTCCGCGCACGCCTCGAGGTCGTCGCCGATCACGACGGGAACCGTCGCCACGGCGTCGAAGGCGGAGTCGTGCTTGCCGGCCTTGGCCCGGCCTGCGGCGACGTGGCCGAGGCTCTCCGACGCCTGCTCCGGCGCGACGAACACGCCGAGCCAGCCGTCGGCGATCTCACCGGCGAGCTCGAGGTTGGCCGGCCCGACGGCGGCGAGGTAGATCGGCAGGTCGGGACGCTTGGGCCGCAACGCGAGCTTCAGCGGCTTACCGGGACCGTCCGGCAACGGCAGCGTGATGTGCTGGCCCTCGTGCTGGACGGTCTCGCGGCGCAGCACCGAGCGGACCACCTCGACGTACTCCCGGGTGCGGCCGAGCGGCTTGGCGAACGGCATGCCGTACCAGCCCTCCGAGACCTGCGGGCCCGAGACGCCGAGGCCGAGGCGGAACCGGCCGTCGGTCAGCAGGTCGAGCGTCGCGGCCGTCATGCCGGTCATCGCAGCCTGCCGGGCCGGGATCTGCAGGACGGCGGCACCGAGATCGATGCGCTGCGTGCGGCCCGCGAGGTAGCCCAGCACGCTCACGGCGTCCGAGCCGTACGCCTCGGCGACCCATGCCGAGTCGTACCCCAGCCGGTCCGACTCCTCGACCAGGAGGAACTGGTTTCCGGGTCCGCCGGGGCTCCAGTAACCGAGCGTCAGGCCAAGGCGCATAGCGATCGCCCCTCCAGTCGTGGTACTCAGGTCATGTCTTGGGCACAGCCGAACCGTCGGGTGAGCCTAACGGCCCACACCGACCGACTAGTCTCGACCCGTGCAGCAGCGTTACTTGGGACGGACCGGTCTCCGGGTCTCCCGCCTCGCGCTCGGCACGATGACCTGGGGCCGCGACACCGACCAGCACGAAGCGCGCGACCAGCTCGTCGCGTTCGCGGAGGCAGGTGGCACGTTGATCGACACCGCGGCGAGCTATGCCGACGGTGACAGCGAGCGGGTGCTCGGCGGGCTCGTCGGCAGCGTCGTCGCGCGCGAGGACCTGGTGATCGCGACCAAGGCGGGCATCCAGCGCTTTCGCGGTGGCCGCGTGATCGACCTGTCCCGGCGTACGTTGCTCGACCAGCTCGACGACTCGCTGCGACGGCTCCGGCTCGACCACGTCGACCTGTGGCAGGTCCATGCATGGAGCGACGCGGCACCGCTGGAGGAGACGCTTACGGCGCTCGACTACGCCGTGACCAGCGGCCGGGCCCGTTACGTCGGCGTGTCGAACTACTCCGGGTGGCAGACGGCACGGGCCGCGACGCACCAGCTCGGCTGGCCGGACCGCGCGCCGATCGCGTCGGTGCAGGTGGAGTACTCCCTCCTGCAGCGCGGCATCGAACGCGAGGTGCTGCCGGCGACGGCGTCGCTCGGGCTCGGCGTACTCCCCTGGTCGCCGCTGGGGCGTGGCGTGCTGACCGGCAAGTACCGCATGGGCACGCCCGCCGACTCGCGGGCGGCGTCGCCGCACTTCGAGCGGTTCGTCGGCGTCTACCTCGACAAGCGTGCGTACCGCATCGTCGACGCGGTGTGCCGGGCCGCCGAAGGGCTGGGGATGTCGCCGCTGGAGGTGGCGCTGGCCTGGGTACGCGACCGGCCGGGCGTCACCGCACCGGTCGTCGGCGCGCGGACGGCGGCCCAGTTGTCGGGCTCGCTCACCGTGGAGGACGTGGAGCTGCCGGCCGAGATCACCGCGGCCCTCGACGACGTGTCGGCGATCGACCTCGGATATCCGGAGCGGGTGTGAGATACGACAACTTGTACAGCGCCTACGCGGCGTCCGCCAAGGTGCAGGAGCTTTACGCCACGGCGTTCGACGACAGGTTGCCGGCCGAGGTGGAGCCGTTCTCGTTCGTTCCGGCGGACGGTATGCGGCTGGTTGCCTCACGGTTGGCGCTCGGCAGGGGTGACCGGCTGCTCGACCTGGCTTGCGGCCGGGGCGGCCCCGGCATGTGGGTGGCCCGCGAAGCCGGCGCGTCGTTGCTCGGCGTGGACCCGTCTTCGGTCGCGGTCGCGCATGCTCGCGAGCGGCGCGCGCTGTTCGGGATGGAGGTGCGCGCCGAGTTCACCATCGGAGCGTTCGGCGAGTTGGAGGCGGCTGGGGTCGCCGACGAGAGCGTCGACGGCGTGCTGTGCATCGACTCGATCCAGTTCGCGCCCGACCTGGAAGCGACGCTCGCCGACATCCTGCGAGCGTTGCGGTCCGGGGGTCGGCTGGCCGTGACGTGCTGGGAGGGAAGCTTCAAGTTTCCGGCTCGGCTGGGCGAGCAACTCACCGCCGCCGGCTTCGTCGATGTCCAGACCACCGAGCACCCGGAGTGGCTGGAGCACCAGCGTGCGCTCCACCGGGCGACGCTGGCTGTCGACCCGCAGGAGATCGACGACGATGACGTCGGTTTGCGGAACTTGCGCGCAGAAGCCGAGCTCGCCCTGCCGATGCTGGAACGGCTCCACCGGGTGCTCGTCGCCGGCCGGCGACCTGCGAAGCCATGAGCTTCGACGGCGCGTTCACGAACTACGCCCGGGCAGGTACACAGCTCCGCGAGCTGTTCACCACCGTGTTCGACGAGACGCTGCCGGCGGAGGTCGAGCCGTTCTCGTTCGTCCCGCTCGACGGGTTGCGGCTGATCGCCGACCGGCTCGAGCTGGGCGAGGGTGACCGGCTGCTGGACCTGGCGTGTGGTCGAGGCGGGCCTGGCCTGTGGGTGGCCCGCGAGACCGGCGCGACGCTGGTCGGCGTGGACCCGTCCTCGGTCGCGGTCGCGCATGCCCGCGAGCGGCGCGCGCTGTTCGGGCTCGAGAACCGCGCCAGGTTCACCGTCGGGGAGTTCGGAGAGCTGGGCGCTGCCGGCTTCGCCGATGCTTCGGTCGACGGTGTGCTGTGCGTGGACGCGGTGCAGTTCGCGCCCGACCTACCCGCGGCACTGGCCGACGTCCACCGCGTACTCCGCCCCGGAAAGCATCTGGCGCTCACGATCTGGGACGGTCCGCGCGGCGAAGCCGGCCGATACCCCGACCGGCTCGAGCAGCGACTGGACGAGGCCGGCTTCACCGGCGTCGAGGTGACCGAACATCCCGAGTGGGAGGTGCGCCGCCGGGCTCTCTACGAGGCCGCCCTCGCGCTCGACTCTCGCGACGACCAAGCACTGGCCGCCTTCCAGGCGGAAGCCACGATTGCGCTCCCTCGCATGCCCGTCACGCGGCGGTTGCTGATCTCGGCCGGGAAAGGACAGGCCGGGTAGCGGCAAGGTGGCCGCGAGGTGGCCTAGGCGTGCCACCATGGAGCGATGGCGAGCAGTAGCGAGTACGAAATAGAGAAGCTGCGGCTGCCGCGCACACTGTCCCGCCGGGTGGTGCGGCAGCTCTTGGTAGACCGGGCGGAATATGCCGGATGGGAACTGGACCGCATGCGGGTCTATCCCGACGGCCAGCGGGTGGTCACGTTGAAACGCAAGATCATCCGCGCCAGGAAGACAACGACCTACCTCCCCGGCTCGCACATCTTCGGCTAGACCGCGAAGGCGGCCGGCCGCTACGCACCTCCCACCGGCTTTCCGGTGTGTCCCGGCGCCTATGCGCTGTCCAGGAACCTGTCCAGTACGCGCGCCCCGAACTCCAGGCTGTCGGTCGGCACCCGCTCGTCGATCCCGTGGAACATGCCCACGAAGTCGAGCTCCGGCGGCAGCTTCAGCGGCGCGAACCCGAAGCAGCGGATCCCCAGCCGGGCCCAGGCCTTGGCGTCCGTACCGCCCGACATGAGGTACGGGATCGCGCGTGCTGCCGGATCTTCCGACAGCAGTGACGTCTTCATGGCCTCGACCAGCGCGCCCGAGAACTCCGTCTCCGGCGCGGAGTCGTAGTTGACCATCTCGCGGGTGATCTTGTCGCCGATCAGCTCGTCGACCGTCGCCAGCAGCTCGTCGTCGCCACCGGGTACGAACCGGCCGTCGATCGCCGCGACGGCTTCGCCGGGGATGACGTTGTGCTTGTAGCCGGCCTGCAGCATCGTCGGGTTCGTGCTGTTGCGCAGGGTGTTGGCGATCATCCGCGACACCGAGCCCAGCTTCGAGAGCGTTGCCGAAAGCTCGGCCTCGTCGGTCGACAGGTCGATGCCAACCGCGTCGGAGACCGCGGCCAGGAACTCCTTCGAGCTCTGCGTGAGCCGCAGCGGCCACTGGTGCTGGCCGATCCGCGCGACGGCCTGCGCCAGCTCGGTGATGGCGTTGTCGTCGTTGCGCATCGAGCCGTGCCCGGCGGTGCCACGCGCCCGCAGCTTCATCCAGGCCATGCCCTTCTCGGCGGTCTGGATGAGGTAGAGCCGCAGGTCGTCGCGGATCGTCAGGGAGTAGCCGCCGACCTCGCCGATCGCCTCGGTGCAGCCTTCGAGCGTCTCGGGGTGCTGCTCGACCAGCCAGTGCGCGCCCTTACGTCCTCCAGCCTCCTCGTCGGCCGTGAACGCGAGCACGACCGGCCGGCGCGGCGCGTGCCCGGACCTCCGGCGAGCCCGGACGACCGACAGCACCATCGCGTCGAAGTCCTTCATGTCGACCGCGCCACGACCCCACAGGCAGCCCTCACGGATCTCACCGGCGAACGGGTCGGCGCTCCAGTCCTCGGCCATCGCGGGGACCACGTCGGTGTGGCCGTGCACCAGCAGCGCGTCGGCGGCCGGGTCGGCGCCCTCCCAGCGCGCGACAACGGTCGTCCGGCCGGGCTCCGACTCGTACAGCTCGGGCTCGAGACCGACCTCGGAGAGCTTCTCCGCGACGTACTCCGCGGCCTTGCGCTCGCCCGGCCCCTGGTCGTCGCCGTAGTTGGAGGTGTCGATCCGGATCAGGTCGCGGCACAGCTCGACGACTTCGGCGTCGGGTGCGTACGGTTTGCGCAGGTCTTCGGCCATGGGCTCCATTATGCGCGGAGGCCGGTGTTCACCAGATCGACCAGCTTCGGCAAGCAGGCTTTGATGCCGAGCGGGCCCCCGATCGAGAAAGCGCTGGAGACCGCGCCGCCCTCGGTGCTGGTGTCGATCGTCGCAGGTCCGGGCCAGATCCGCCGAACGACCGGCTCCGGGCCGGGAACCTCGGCCGGCTCTGGTCGAGCCTCCGATCCGGCGGGGTGCGCGGGCTGGTGGTGACCGGCAACGCCGACTCCGCTGCCGCGCTGCGGCGCTTCCTCGACCGGTTGCCCGACGCCGCGGTGACGTTGTGCCGGCTGCGGGCGGAACGCGACGACCTACGCGGCCGGTATGTCGAGCGCGGCCTCTTCCCCGGCGCACTCGACCGCGCCCTCGAGGACGCGGAGGCCATGGACACCGCGCACTTCGCCGAGCTGAGTGTGGATACGAGCGGCATGGACATCGTGGCCGCTGCCACCTCCGTACTGACGCGCACCGGATGGTCGCCGGCCGGCGAGGGCTGGGCCATCGAGGAGACCGATCCTGACGTCGAGCCGCAGGACGTTCGGGCGGAGCCCCCCACCCCGCTGCTGTGGCTGTGCGGTCCGCGCTGTGTCGGGAAGAAGGCGGCGGGGTTCACCATCGCGGCCACGTTGTGGCGGGCGGGGATCAACGCCGCGTTCGTCGATCTGGCCCAGCTCGGCTACCACGGGCCCAGCGGCAACGCGGACGCGCACGAGCTCACAGCGGCGAACCTCGGAGCGGTCTGGCGCGGGTTCCGGGAGGCCGGCGCCCCGTGCGTCGTCGTCTCCGGTGAACTCGACGAGCCCGGCCTGCTGCCCCTCTACGCCGCGGCGCTGCCAGGCTCCCGCCTGACCCTCTGCCGGCTCGTCGCCGGGGCGGAGCAGCTCACCGAGCGCGTACTCGGCAGTGCACGCTCCCAGGGCCCCGGCATCCCCAACCCCCTGAAAGGCAGGAGCGACGCCGAGCTGCGCTCGATCGCCCGCCAGGCTTACGAAACCCAGCAACGGCTCGAGCGAACCGGCGCGGCGGACGGGCTCCGCATCGACACCAGTGGGCTCACGGTCCCGGAGGTCGCCGGTGCGGTGACGGCGCAGGTGGGCGGCTGGCCGCGGCCGTAGGTCAGGGTTCCAGCTTCCCGGCCACCTGGTCGATCCGGTTGGTCCACACGACGCCGGAGAAGCCGTCCGGCAGGCGGGCGAGATCGGATGCGGTGTCGAAGCCGGCCGAGAACTCGCCCGAGCCTCCCACGAGCACGACGCGGGTGCCGTGTTGCTCCATCCGTTCCACGAAACGGTTCGGCCAGCCCCACAGCCACCGGCCGTACCCCTCCGGTACGTGCAGTTCGGTGTTCTCACACTCCGACGGCACCCAGCCGGTCCAGCCCACCGCTTCGTACCGCAGCAGGCAGGACTTCATCGTCGCCTTCGACATCACGCGGACGGAGGGCAGCTGTTCCCGCAGCGCCGCGATCGGCTCGTCGCCGCCGTAGACCGCGAGCCGGGCCAGCCGGCGTTCCGGCAGCTGCGACAGAGCGGCAGCCAGCAGCCGGCCCTCGGCCGCGTCGTTGCTCTTCACGTCGATCAGCAGCTGCCGGTCCGGGAACGTTCCCAGCACCTCGTCCAGCGACGGCATCAGCCCGATGCCCTTGCCCCGGAACGGATACGTCTTCCCGCCGTCGGCGGTGTAGCCGTAGCCGATGTCGAGCTTCCGCAGCTCGTCCATCGTGTGGTCACGCGTGACGCCGCGGCCGTTGGTGCGGCAGTCCAGCTCCCAGTCGTGGAAGACGGCGAACCGGTCGTCCTTGGTGAGATGCACGTCGAACTCGACGATGTCGGCGCCGGCGTCGAACGCGGCGCGTATCGAGTCGATCGTGTTCTCCAGGTGGCGCTGCGCGGGCGGATGGATCCGCTCGGCCGTGCACGTGTCGTTGCGGACGCCGGCCAGGTCGAACGTCTGCGCCACCCCGCGATGCGCCAGCAGCTCCGGCGGCCCACTCGACTTGACGAACCGGGACGTGTTGTTGAGCCAGCCGAACAACACGAGCCCACCCACGACACCGAGCGCGATCAACGCGCGACGTTTGGCCCTCGACACGAGCGCGGACTCTACCGGGTGCCTCCGCGCCTACACTGCCCTATGGGTTACGAGATCTCGCTCACGACGGCCGCGCCCACGCCGACGGCCGTCGTCCGGGCGTCGGTCGACCTGACCGAGTTCCACGCGCTGTGGAAGCCGATGCTCGACGACGTCTGGGCGTTCCTGCGCTCCGACGACGGTCCGGCCAAGGCCGGACACAACGTGATGGTCTACTCCGACCGCGCCGACGGCCAGGCCGACGTCGAGGTCGGCGTGCAGGTCGAAGCCGGCTTCGAGCCCGCCGGCCGGGTCGAGCCGTCGACGACGCCCGCAGGCCGCGCCGCACGCACCGTCCATCGCGGCTCCCCCGCGGGCATCGGCCCGGCACACGACGCTGTCGTCGCGTGGTGCGCCGGAAACGGCCACGAACTGTCGCCCGCCCACACCCGCTGGGAGGTCTACGGCGACTGGACGGAAGACCCCGAAGCGTTCGAGACCGAGGTCTACTGGCTGCTGGCCTGAACCGGCCGCCCGCGCTGGACGTGCTCGACTCCGGCCAGCGCCACCAGCACGAGCACGACGAACGCCAGGCCGGCCAGCCCGGCCACGCGTGCCGCCACGGGCACGCCGGCGAGCAGCACCAGGGCGGTCACGACGTAGGGCGCGGCCACGCCGCCGCGCACCCGCGCTCTGCACGCGACCAGCCCGAGCAGGTAGAGAGCAGGTCCGCCCAGGGTGACCAGCGCCCCACGCAGGCCGAGCGGCTCGCCGGGATGCGCGAGCACCAGCTCGTCACCGACGGCGGCCATCACGATGCCGGCGACGACCGGCACGTGCAGGTACGTGTAGACGTCGCGGCCCAGCAGCCCTGCCTCCTCGAGCCCGCTGCCGGCGATCCGCTCGGCCAGGACCCGCGCCGTTCCGCTGAAGTACAGCCACCACAGCGCCGTCGAGGCCAGGAACGCCAGGCAGAGGGCGATCACCACCGGAGTGTCGAGCTCGGTCGCCGACGCCGTGACGCCGGTCAACACGATGCTCTCGCCGAGCGCGATGATCACGAACAGCTGGAACCGTTCGGCGAAGTGGTCTCCGGAGATCTGCCACTGGCTCATCTCCGTGCGGCCGAGGCGAGGCAGCCAGTACCTCGCGAACGGCGCGACCAGGTCGAGCCCGAGCGCCAGCACCCACAGCGGCCAGCGCAGGTCGTCGACCAGACCGCCGACGATCCACAGCGGTGCGGACAGGACGCTCCACGCCAGGATCTGGCGGAAGTTGTGGTTGAACAGCCCGCGCGGCGTGACGGCGACGACGAACGCGTTCCGGACGACCTGCAGGCCGACGTACGCGCTCGCGAACAGCAGCGCCCGTTCGCCGAAGCCCTCGGGAATCGCCACCGCCATCAGCAGGCTGGCCAGCATGACGAAGACCAGGACCAGGCGTACGGGCACGGTGTCGGGGTCGAACCAGTTGGCCATCCAGGTCGTGTAGTTCCACGCCCAGTAGACCGCGATCAGCATGAACGTCGTCTCGATCGCCGACTGCCAGCTCAGCTGGCTCGCGATCAGGTGGTGCGACAGCTGTGTCACGGCGAAGACGTAGACGAGATCGAAGAACAGCTCGAAGAACGTCGCGCGCCGCTCACGGCCCGCCGGACGGATCAACGGGATGTCGGGCACGACGTTCTCTGTGCCCCTGCGCGACGCTGCATCTGACATGGATCAGAGACTAAATCGTTTGCCGCCCTGCCCGCGCTGTGATCTGCTAACTCATCGACTTTGTCAGCGAGCGAAAGGAGGCGGACCGATGTTTCCCCGTGTAGGTGCACTCACCCCGAAAGGTTCGATTTGGCTTTCTCTCGCTCGTTTCCCTGCGGTCACTGCGGCGTAGCCGTCTCGCTCGACGCGCCGGGCACGACTCATCGCAACCACTGCCCCGCCTGCCTGTGGTCCAGACACCTGGATCGCAACGCGCCCGGCGACCGCGGCAGCAAGTGCACCGGCGGCATGGAGCCGATCGCGGTGACCGTTCGCGGCAACGGGCGCTGGGTGCTCGTCCACCGCTGCGTCGACTGCGGCCGGCTCCGGCTCAACAAGACCGCCGGTGACGACAACTCCTGGCTGCTGATGCGGCTCGCCGCGTTGCCGCTCACCATGCCGCCGACGCCGTTCCAGGCCATGGGCGACGAGGCCGCCTCCTGAGCCAGGCAGCGGTCAGCCGTACCAACGCCAGGTGGTCAGCCGCGGCCGGCCGGGCAGCTCCGCCCGTCCGGTCGCCCACAGCAGCGCCTGCCACCGGTCGGCGTCCGCGGGTACGTCGCGGAACAGCCGGGCCAGCACCCGGTCGCACAGCCCGGCCGGCGGGTTCCAGGCGAGCCCGAGCCCTGTTGCCGCATCGTGCGTGTGCACAAGCGTCTCCACCACACCCATCGCCGCGAAGCCCTCCGCGTCGGACAGGCCGTAGACGTGGTGGGCGCGCACGTCCGCCGGTGTGGTCCGCACCATCGCCGTCAGCAACGCGCCGCAGGCGTCCAGCACCTGCAACAGCCCGGTTGGTCCGGCCTCCGGGTCGGCGTTGATCGCGTTCGCGGGTCCGCCTGGGTACTTACGGGCCCAGGCGAACCGCACCTCGCGTTCCTGCGGCGCCGGCCGCGGGCCGAGTTGGGCGGCGTAGGAGAACAGGTCGTCGGCCAGGTGCTCGACCGTCTCCCAGCAGGTCCATTCCAGCGAGCTCGCCTTGGCGTTCCAGTCCGCGCCCTCCGGCAGCGGCTGTGACAACGCCGAGATCGACAACCGGACAACGGTATCGACATCATCCGCACTGACTGGGACTCTGTTCATCGACATGCACACGATCTTCCTGGGTATGGGCGCTTCGTGATCTCGCCGACCTCGACCTACCGCCTGCAGTTCGGGCCGAACCTCGGCTTCGACGCCGCCGCCGACCTGGCCGGCTACCTCGCAGATCTCGGTGCCGGGGCGGTCTACGCATCGCCACTGCTGCAGGCCTCCCCCGGCTCGACCCACGGCTACGACGTGGTCGATCCGACCCGGGCGTCGGAGATGCTCGGCGGCGAGGACGGCCGGCAGCGGCTGGCCCGCAGGCTGCGCGAGCGCGGCCTCGGTCTGGTGGTCGACATCGTGCCCAACCATATGGGTGTGGCCGACGCGGCGGCGAACACTTTCTGGGCCGACGTACTCGCGAACGGACACGAGTCGCGTTACTCCAACTACTTCGACATCGACTGGAGCCGCGGGCCGCTGCTGATCCCCGTACTCGGCGACGACGGACTGGACGGCCTGACGGTCGAGGACGGCGAGCTGCGGTATCACGAGCACCGGTTCCCACTGGCGCCCGGCACCGCGGACGGCACGCCGCAACAGGTGCACGAACGCCAGCACTACCGCCTGGTCTCCTGGCGACTCGGCAACCGCGAGTTGACGTACCGCCGGTTCTTCGACATCACCACGCTGGCCGCCGTCCGGGTCGAGGACCCGGAGGTCTTCGACGCGACACATCGTGAGGTGCTGCGCTGGGTCGGGGCCGGCGACGTAACCGGACTGCGGGTCGACCACCCGGACGGGCTCGCGGATCCGGGCGGCTACCTGCGCCGCCTGCGCGAAGCCGCTCCGGAGGCGTGGCTCGTCGTGGAGAAGATCCTCGGCGTCGGCGAGCAGCTGCCGGCGTCCTGGCCCGTCGACGGCACGACAGGGTACGACGCACTTCGCGAGGTCTGCGGCCTGTTCGTCGATCCGGCGGGTGAACCCGGTGACGTCGGGCTCGACGCGGTCGAACGTGACTGCCGCCGGATGGTCGGCCGGCGGATCCTGGTCGCCGAGGTACGCCGGATCGCCCGCCTCGTGGCGGACCATCCCCCCGAGCGGGTCGAGGACGCCGTGGTCGAGCTGCTCGCGGCGTTTCCCGTCTACCGGAGCTACCTGCCCGAGCACCGCTGGGCGCTCGACCAGGCCGTCGAGTCGGCCGAGGCGGCACGGCCCGAACTCGTGACGGAGCTGCACGCGATCGCGGCGGCCATGCTGGCCGACCCCGCCGGCGAGCTGGCCACCCGCGTCCAGCAGACCTCGGGCATGGTGATGGCCAAGGGAGTCGAGGACACCGCGTTCTACCGCTACAACCGGTTCACCGCTCTGAACGAGGTCGGCGGCGACCCGGGCCGGTTCGGTGCCACGCCCGCCGAGGTGCACCAACGCGCCGCCGCCCGGGCCGCCGGCTGGCCCGTGACGATGACGACGCTGTCCACGCACGACACCAAACGCGGCGAGGACGTTCGCGCCCGGCTGGCCGTGCTGAGCGAGCTCCCCGGCGACTTCTCCGCCGCGGTCGAACGCTGGCACGCGCGGCTGCCGCTGCCCGAACCCAGCCTGGAGCAGCTGGCCTGGCAGACCCTGGTGGGTGCCTGGCCGTTGACCACCGCACGGCTGCGTGACTATCTGCTGAAGGCCGCCAAGGAGGCGAAGCTCGCCACGTCCTGGACGGATCCCGACGCGGAGTTCGACGCAGCCGTCGAGCACTGGTCAGCGGCGGTCCTGGCCGACCCGGTCCTGAGCGCCGGGGTCGCCGCGTTCGCCGAGCGGATCACACCGCCTGGCTGGTCGAACGCACTCGGCCAGAAGCTCGTGCACCTGGCAGGGCCCGGGGTACCCGACGTCTATCAGGGCACCGAGCTGTGGGACGGCTCGCTGGTCGACCCCGACAACCGGCGGCCGGTCGACTTCGAGGCCAGGCGACGGCTGCTCGCCGAGCTCGACGGCGGCAAGCAACCCGGGCTCGACGCGTCCGGCGCCGCCAAGCTGCTCGTGGTCAGCCGCACGCTGCGGTTGCGCCGCGACCGGCCCGAGTGCTTCACCGGCTACCGGCCGCTGGAAGCGCAAGGGCCGCTAGCCGACCATGCGTTCGCGTTCAGCCGCGGCCGGGCGAGCGAGCTGG
The DNA here is from genome assembly GCF_054779015.1 of Flindersiella endophytica. Taxonomy (NCBI): domain Bacteria; kingdom Bacillati; phylum Actinomycetota; class Actinomycetes; order Propionibacteriales; family Nocardioidaceae; genus Flindersiella; species Flindersiella endophytica. The sequence goes on along the minus strand of NZ_BAAGYY010000036.1, from coordinate 184,260 downwards.
TCGCCGTGGTGACCCGGTTGCCGGTCGGGCTGGCGGCGCGCGGCGGCTGGGCAGCGGGCTACTCGGACACCGTGCTTCCGCTTCCGGCCGGGCCGCGCAGGTGGACCGACCTGCTCACCGGGTATGCCGTCGAGGAGCAGGCGCCCGCGCTGTCCAGGCTGCTGGCCACGTATCCGGTCGCGCTGCTCCATCGCAGCTGACGACCGGACGGAGAGGGCGCATGGAGTTCTCGGTGTGGGCGCCGGAACGCGAGCAGGTAGAGCTGCGGGCCGGTCGTGCCGACCATCCGATGGAGCGCGGCGAACGCGGCTGGTGGCATGTCGACGTACCTGCCGCCGGGCCGGGAACCGACTACGCCTTCCGCCTCGACAGCGCCCGCCGGCTGCTGCCCGACCCGCGGTCCCGGCGGCAGCCGCGCGGCATCCGGGCCCCTTCGCAGGTCTACGACCACACGACGTTCGACTGGACCGACCAGGCCTGGACCGGCCGGGCGCTGCCGGGCAGTGTGATCTACGAGCTGCACGTCGGCACGTTCACTCCCGCGGGCACCTTCGACGCTGTCGCAGAACGGCTCGACCACCTGGTCGACCTCGGCGTCGACGCGATCGAACTGCTGCCCGTCAACGCGTTCGACGGCCCGCACGGCTGGGGCTACGACGGCGTGCTGTGGTACGCCACCCACGAGGCCTACGGCGGTCCCGACGGGCTGAAGCGGCTGGTCGACGCATGTCACCGGCGCGGCCTCGCCGTGCTGCTCGACGTCGTCTACAACCACCTCGGCCCGGGCGCGCTGCTCGACCGGTTCGGGCCGTACTTCGCGGGCACGGGTGTCTGGGGCCCGTCGCTCAACCTCGACGGGGCCGGGTCGGACGAGGTCCGCCGTTACGTCCTCGACAACGCGCTGTCCTGGCTGCGCGACTTCCACATCGACGGGCTGCGGCTGGACGCCGTACACGCGCTCGTCGACCACCGGGCGACCCACTTGCTGGAGGATCTCGCGGTCGAGGCGGACGCCCTCGCGGCTCACGTCGGCCGGCCGCTCAGCCTGGTCGCGGAGTCCGACCTCAACGACGCGCGGGTGGTGACCGCGCGCGAAGCCGGTGGATACGGCCTGCACGCGCAGTGGGACGACGACCTGCACCACTGCCTGCACGCGACCCTGACCGGCGAACGGCAGGGCTACTACGTCGACTTCGGCGACCTGCCGACGTTCGCCCGCACGTTCGAGCAGGTGTTCCGGCACGACGGCGGCTGGTCGGCGTTCCGCGGCCGCGGGCACGGCCGGCCGGTCGACACGGAGCGGATCCCGGCGCACCGGTTCCTGGCGTACCTGCAGAACCACGACCAGATCGGCAACCGGGCGAGCGGCGACCGGCTGAGCGCCTCGCTGTCGCCCGGGCTGCTGGCGTGTGGCGCGGCGCTCGTGCTGTGCTCGCCGTACACGCCGATGCTGTTCATGGGCGAGGAGTGGGGTGCCGGCACGCCGTGGCAGTTCTTCGCGTCGTTCCCGGACGCGAAGCTGGCCGAGAAGGTACGCACGGGACGGCGGGAGGAGTTCGCGAACCACGGGTGGGACGGCGACGTACCCGACCCGATGGACGTGGCGACGTTCGAGCGCTCCAAGCTCGACTGGACGGAGCCGGTCCGGGAGCCGCATGCCGGGCTGTTCGGGGTGTACCGGCGGCTGATCGCGCTGCGGAGGGAGTACTCCGAGCTGAGCGATCCCCGGCTGCCGGGATTCCGGGTCGAGGTCGAAGAGTCCGCCCGCACGATCGTGCTGCACCGCGGGCGGCTGCGGGTCGCGTGCAACCTCGGCGATCAGCAGGCACGCAAGAAGCTGGGCGCGCCGGTCGCCAAGGTCGTCTACGGCTCGCGCGGGGTACGCAGGAGCGGCTCGACGCTCACGTTGCCGCCCGAGTCGTTCGCGATCGTCGCGCTCGCCTAGGCGGCGTCGTCCTGCGGCTCTTTCGGCTTCTCCTCGGGTTCCGGCGCAAGCCGGACTCCGCGCAGGCTCAGCAGCAGCGTCAGCGCCATGCCGGCGACCAGCGCGATGTCGGCGACGTTGCCGACGAAGAAGCCGGCGTAGTCGATGAAGTCCACCACGTGCCCACGGGCGAACCCCGGCTGCCGGAACAGCCGGTCCAGCAGATGCGTGAACGCGCCACCGAGCAGCAGCCCGAGCGCCACCGTCCACGCCCGCGACCGCACTCGCCGCGCGACGTACGCGATCGCGAGCACGGCGACTCCGGCGAAGATCGCGAACACCCAGGTGAAGCCGGTGCCGATCGAGAACGCGGCGCCCGGGTTGTACAGCAGCCGCAGCCGGATCAGCTCGCCGATCACCTGGACCGGCTCGGCGTCGGTCAGCGCGGAAACCGCCCACCACTTGGTCGCCTGGTCCACGACCACGACGACAGCAGCGAGCAGCAACACCCAGCGGAACAGCGACGGCAGCTTCATCGGTGGAAGGGTATCGCCAGCAGATTCGCGCCGGCCGCACATCGCCGGCGGCTTGCCGTCATCGCCAGCAGACTATGGTCTCTCCGGTCAGGTAGGCCGCCTGCGGGCTCACCAGGAACAGCACGAGCTCGGCCATGTCGTCGGGCTGGGCGATCCGCTGCAGCCGCGACTTCTCGCTCTCGTCCGGTACGTCGCGCGTCGCCAGGAACCGCCCGCTGTAGGTCGGCGCGGGCGCCAGGCAGTTGACGTTCACGTCGTACGGCCGAAGTTCCTCGGCCAGGCACCGCGTGTAGTGCGCGATCGCGGCCTTGGCCGAGGCGTAGATGATGCCGGCCCGAGCCGCGACGTGGCCCGCGATCGAGCCCACGTTGACGATCCTGCCGGTGTTGCGCTCGCGCATGTGCGATCCGGCGTACTTGCACATGTACATCGTCGTGAGCAGGTTGCGCTGCACGACCGACTCGATGTCCTCTGCGCTGATGTCGAGCCCGTTGTTGGGCTCGGGCCGCGGCGTACGCGCGCCCATGTCACCGCCGGCGTTGTTGACCAGCAGGTCCACGTGGCCGAGCTGCTCCACGGCCTGCTGGACGACCGACTCGGCGGCCGCGGGGTCGGTCAGGTCGCCGACGACGAAGCCCGAGCGCCGGCCGAGCGCGCGGATCTCGTCCGCGACCGCATCTCCGGACGGTGCCTCGCCGAACGCCGCGGCCGCGGACTTGTCGACGTCATGGACGATGACGTCCGCGCCGCACTGCGCCAGCCGGATCGCGTAGTGCCGGCCGAGGCCGCGGCTCGACCCCGTCACCAGCGCGGTCTTGCCGGACAGGTCGAACGAGGCTCCGGCTGGTCCCCCCGCGAGTCCGCCTTCGAGTCCCCCAGCTGTCATGGTGTCGCGTCCCTTCGTGCTTCGCGGAGCGCCCGGATGGCGTGGAGGTTCGCCAGGCTCTCGGCCAGCTGCTCCTCCTCGTAGGCGATGATCGACTCGACCGGCTCGTCGCGTTCCCACGGCGTCCGCCAGTCGCCGCCGACCCGGGCGTTGGCGTGCACGAACCCGAGCGTTCCGGCGAGCTGCGCTGCCGAACGCCGGGGATAGTCCGGCCAGAAGTCCGGTGCGAACACGCGGACGTGCCGCGCCTCGAGCGCCCCGACCTCGACCGACAACGTGAGGTCCGGGCAGTGCTTGCCGAGGATCGCGAGCATGGCCTGGAAGTCGATGACTCCGCTGCCGAGCGGGCAGCGCACCAGCCGGTAGCCCACGTCGCTGAGGTAGATCCAGTAGTCCTTCAGGTGGGCGTTTCGGACGAACGGTGCGACGCGGTTGGTGAAGTCGATCGGCTCCTCCGCCGTCGCCAGCGGGTTGGCCATGTCGAACGTGATGCCGAAGTGCTCGGTGCCGAGTTGCTCGCACAGCCACAGCAGGTCCTCCGACGCCAAGTCCTGGTGGTTCTCGACCGCGAGCACGATCCCGGCCCGCTCGGCCGCGGCGACCGCGGGCCGGAAGCCGTCCAGGATCTCGGTGAGGAACTCCTGCCACCGTCCGGCCAGCGGACGCCGGTCTCCGCCGTACTTGGCGCCTCCGACGACTGTGCGCACCAGCTTGGCGCCGAGCCGGCCGGCCAACGCGACCATGTCGGTGAGCTTGGCCGCGTCGTACCCGCCGGTGGCCAGGTTGACGAACATGCCGTGCCGGGCGGCGTAGTCCACGACCTTCGGAACGTCGGCGTCGCTGACCAGCGCGGCCGGCACCTCCACGCCCTCCAAGCCCGCGGCCCGGGCACGTTCCATCAGCTCGACGGGTGTGATCTTGTCGCGAGGTGACCCCCGGTCGAAGCCCATGCTGTAGCTCGAACCGGATGCGGTCAGGCCGAAGCGCATCGGCGACTCCTTCAGGGTGTGACTACTGCGCGGTCCAGCCGCCGTCGATGACGAGCGAGGCGCCCGTCATGAAGCTGGACGCGTCGGAGGCGAGGAACACGGCCGCGCCGCCGAGCTCCTTCGGGTCGCCCCAGCGACCGAGCGGTATGCGGTCGGTGAACCACTGGCTGGCCTCGGGGTCGTTGATCACCGGCAGGTTCATCTCGGTGGCGTGCGGTCCCGGGCACAGTGCGTTGACCGTGATGTTGTACGGCGCCCACTCCAGGGCCAGCACCTTGGTGAGCTCGATGACGCCGGCCTTCGACGAGCAGTAGGCGGTCCGGCCGGGGAGTGCGGTCATGCCGAGCATCGAGGAGAGGTTGATGACACGGCCGGAGCGCTGTTTCTTAAGGTGCGGCCCGACCGCCTGGGCACAGAGATAGGGTCCCTTGAGGTTGGTGTTCTGCACGAGGTCCCAGCTCTCCTCGTCGAACTCCTCGATGGGCTTGCGGATGTTGACGCCCGCGTTGTTGACGAGGATGTCGATCCGGCCGAAGCCTTCGATCACCTGGTCGGTCATCGCGACGACCTGCTCCCGGTCGGTCACGTCGGCCGCGATCCCCTCGGCTCGGCGGCCGGTTCGCTCGGCGATGCCCGCGGCGGCCGCGGCCGCCGTCTCCTGCTGACGTCCGGTCACCACGACGTCGGCGCCTGCATCGGCCAGCGCCTCGGCCATCACGAGCCCAAGCCCTTTGGTGCCACCCGTGACCAGTGCGACCCGGTCATCGAGCCGGAACAGGTCCAAAGCCATCGCATACTCTCCGCAAACTGTGACTGTCCGTTACAGTTTGCGACGATACCCGCGGCGGCTCCAAGTCTCCGGCTCACGTCCGCCGCCGGTCAGCCTTTGGCCGATCTGGCCGTCTCGACTTCGGGCCCCGTCATACCCGTAGTACCGCAGAGCTACGTACGAAGTGAGCACTCCAGCGGCATGCCGGCGACGGCGTCCGCTTCCTAGCTTCTGCGCCATGAAGTCACGCCTGCGCCGCACCTTGCTCACCATGCTCGTCGCCACGTCGGTTGTCGTGCCGATCTCGGGAACGGCCAACGCCTCAGGCGTTCCGGCTCCCGTGCCGGCCGCGGCCGCGGTCGCCCCGATCCACGAGGCGACTCCGGCAACGCTGGCCGGCCGGTACGCCACCACGCGCCAGGAGATCCTGGCCGCCGAGCAGACGGCCGCCGAGCACGGTGACCAGGCCCGAGTCCGCACGCTGCGGACGCTGGCCGGCCCGACCCGCCAGGTCCTGACGTTCGACGGCCGCGACGGTGGGCGCACGGCCGAGGTGGTCGGCGACCTCGCCTCGGCGAGACGGATCGCCGTGCTGGTCCCCGGCGCCGACACGAGCCTCGACACGTACGCGAGGTTCCGGGCGGGAGCGGTCGCGTTGCAACGCCGGCTTGGCAGCGGATCCGCTGTGATCGCCTGGCTCGGCTACCGGACGCCCGGGACGGTCAGCCCCGAGCTGCTCACCGTCGACGCCGCCGACCGAGCCGCACCGGCGCTTCGCCGGTTCGTCGAGACGCTGGCGCACGCCGTGCCGGCCGCCGAGATCTCACTGGTCGGTCACTCGTACGGCACGGTCGTCTGCGCGCGGGCGGCCGCGGGTCTGCCGCTCGCCAACGTCGTCCTGACGGGCAGCCCGGGCACAGGCTACGACCACGCCTCCGAGCTGCGTACGACCGCGACCGTCTGGGCCGGCCGCGGCACCAGCGACTGGATCGCCCGCGTGCCGCACGGCAGCATCCCGTTGGCGGTCACCACCCTCGGCTTCGGGGCCGACCCGATGTCCCCGGCATTCGGCGCGCACACGTTCGCGGCGGGCGACGGCGGCCACAGCGACTACCTTCGGCCCGGCTCGACAGCGCTGCGCACCATCGCCCGGATCCTCGCGGGCGGTGGTGCCGCGTGAGCCTCGTGAACCGGATCGACGCCGCCACCCCTCCGGACCGGGACCGGGCGATCGACGCCCTGCGCGGGCTGGCGATCCTCGGCGTCGTGCTCGGGCACTGGCTGGTCACCGCGATCACGGTCGACAGCGGGACGGTGCACAACGCCAGCCCGCTCGGCTACCTGCCGCGGCTGGCGCCGGTCTCGTGGCTGCTGCAGACGCTCGCCGTGTTCTTCTTCGTCGGCGGCCTGCTGAGCGTACGAAGCTACGCCTCGGCCTGTGCAAGAGGCGCCACGTATCTCGAGTGGTTCACCGCCCGGACCCGCCGGCTGTTCCTCCCGGTCCTTGTCCTGCTGCTGGTGTGGACGGTGCTCGCCACAGCGCTGCTCCTGGGCGGCGCGGGCGTCCCGACCGTACGAGCGCTGGTCAAGCTGGTGTTGTCACCGCTGTGGTTCCTGCTCGTCTTCACGGGGTTGACGGCGGCCACTCCCCTGGTCGGCCGGCTGCACCCGGTCTGGCCGGCGCTCGTGGTCGCGCTCGTCGACGTGGTCCGGTTCGGCCTCGGCGGGCCGGCCGAGCTCGGCTGGGTGAACGTGGCGGCCGGCTGGCTGGTGCCGTTCTGCCTCGGCGCGGCCTGGGCCCGCGGCAAGCTGCGGAGCCGAAAGGCCGGCTGGACGCTTCTACTCGGCGGCGCGGCAGCGACCGCGGCGCTGGTCTGGCTGGCCGGCTACCCCACGACGATGGTCGGTGTGCCTGGCGCGCCGGTCTCGAACCTGAACCCACCGACGCTGGTGGCGGTGACGTTCGGGCTGGCGCAGTGCGGCGGCGCGCTGTTGCTCCTCGGCCCGCTCCGCCGGGCGCTGACCCGGCCACGCGCCTGGGCCGCCGTCGCGCTGCTCAACCTGTCGGCGATGACGGTGTTCCTCTGGCACCAGACCGCGATGCTGGCGGTGACGGCGGCCGGCCTGCTCGCCAGACGACCGCTGCCGGGCCTGCACACGCCGCCCGACAGCGTGCCGTGGGTGCTCGCCCGGCTGGCCTGGCTGCCGGTGTTCGGCGTCGCCCTGCTGATGTGCCGGGCCGCGTTCCATCGCTGGGAACGCGGCAGCGAGGTCAGCCCAACCCGAGCCGCGCGCGGACCTCGGGCCGGCGCAGTGGTGGCACAGACTTCGGAGGCACTCGCCGGTCCGGCATCTCCTCCAGCAGCGCCGCGGTGATCTTGGCGATCTCGGCGGTGGCGCGCTCGATCGGCTCGCGGGTGGAGGCGCTGATCGCACCCACACCGGTGACCTTGCGGACGTACTGGAGCGCTGCCGCCTGGATCTCTTCCGGCGTGGCCGCCGGCTCGAGGCCGCGGAGAGTAGTGATGTTCCGGCACATGTTCAAAGACTGTACTTGTGGTCCCAAGCCTGCACCGGCGCGTGCGTGTCCTCGGCCGTCCGGTCCACCCGCGTGGTGGCGATCCAGACGACGTCCGACTCGTCGGTCCAGTTGTAGAGCTTGCGCGGACCGCCCTTCAGCACCGCGATGTTGACGATGCGTTCGGCGCTGCGGGCGAGCCCGCTGTCGTGGGCGATCCGGACCACTGCGTCGTCGGGGTAACACTCGAGGAGCTCGATCAGCTCGCCGACGGTCAGGTCGTTCAAGGGGTTGTTCATCGCGTCGGCCATCGTAATCCAGGCGCGATTTGCCCCGGACGCCGCTTTGCTTCCATCCGATGCTCTGCTTTCCTAAGAGGGGGCGCGAGGAGACCATCACCTCATCGGGAGTCGCATGTACGACTACGATCTGCTCGTCATCGGGTCCGGGCCGGGCGGCCAGAAGGCCGCCATCGCCGGTGCCAAGCTCGGCCGGCGCACCGCCGTGGTCGAGAAACGCCACATGGTCGGCGGGGTCTGCATCAACACCGGAACCATCCCGTCCAAGACCCTCCGGGAGGCGATCCTCTACCTCACCGGGCTCAACCAGCGCGAGCTCTACGGTCACTCGTACCGCCTCAAGGAAGACATCACGGTCTCGGACCTGTCCGCGCGCACCCAGCACGTGATCAGCCGCGAGATCGACGTGATCCGCAGCCAGCTCGGCCGCAACCACGTCGAGATGCTGCTCGGCCAGGGTCGCTTCCTCGATCCGCACACGGTCGGTGTGATCTCCGCGGAAGGCAGCGAGCGCAAGGTGACCGCGGAGCGGATCGTGATCGCGGTCGGCACCCGGCCGGCCCGGCCCGACTCGGTCGCGTTCGACGGCAAGAGCATCGTCGACTCCGACCAGATCCTCGACATGGAAGCGATTCCGGACTCGATGGTCGTCGTCGGTGCCGGTGTGATCGGCATCGAGTACGCCTCGATGTTCGCCGCGCTGGGCGCCAAGGTCACCGTCGTCGAGCGCCGCGAGCGGATGCTGGACTTCTGCGACCTGGAGATCGTGGAGGCGCTGAAGTACCAGCTGCGCGACCTCGCCGTGACGTTCCGGTTCCGCGAGACGGTCGCTCGGGTCGAGCGGCAGAACGGCGCCACGCTGACCGTGCTCGAGAGCGGCAAACGGATCCCTGCCGACACGGTGATGTACTCCGCCGGGCGGCAGGGCGTCACCGACTCGCTCGAGCTCACCAACGCCGGGCTGGAAGCCGACTCCCGCGGCCGGATCACGGTCGACGAGTTCTACCGCACGCCGGTGCCGCACATCTACGCCGTCGGCGACGTGATCGGCTTCCCCGCGCTCGCGGCGACGTCGATGGAACAGGGCCGGCGGGCGGCCTACCACGCGTGCGACGAGCCGGTCGTCGGTGAGCTCGGCGCGCTGCAGCCGATCGGCATCTACACCATCCCGGAGATCAGCTACGTCGGGCGCACCGAGGAGGAGCTGACCGAGGGCAACGTGCCGTTCGAGGTCGGTATCTCCCGCTACCGCGAGCTGGCGCGCGGCGCGATCCTCGGCGACTCCTACGGCATGCTCAAGCTGCTGGTGCACGCGGAGGACCGCACGCTGCTCGGCGTGCACGTGTTCGGCACCGGCGCCACCGAGCTCGTCCACATCGGCCAGACCGTGATGGGCTGCGGCGGCACGATCGACTACCTCGTCGACACCGTCTTCAACTATCCGACGCTGGCCGAGTCGTACAAGGTCGCCTCGCTCGACGCGATGAACAAGATGCGGGCGGTCCAGCGTTTCCTCACGTGACCGAAACCCGCAGGTCGTTGTGCCAGGATGACGGTGTGGCGCCAGTACGAGTCATGCTGGTCGACGATCACGAAGTCGTGCGGCAGGGCCTTCGTGCGCTGCTCGACGCACAGCCCGGCATCGAGGTGGTCGCCGAAGCCGAGTCGGAGGAGACCGCGGTCGCGGCGGCCGGCGAGTTCCGTCCCGAGATCGTCGTGATGGACGTCGACCTCGGCACCAGCAGCGGCATCGAGGCGACCCGGGAGATCCGCGCCCAGCATCCGGAGATCAAGGTGCTGATGCTCACCGCGTCCGACGACCAGGAGGCCCGCTTCTCCTCGATCCTCGCGGGCGCGTCGGGCTACGTCCTCAAACGGGTGAGGGGCGACGCGCTGGTCACGGCCATCGGCGTCCTGCGCAACGGCGGCAGCCTGATCGACCCGGAGCTCGCGAGCGCGCTGTCGGCCTGGGCGACCGCCGGCCGCCCGCCGGCCCACGGCGAGCCGGGCGCGCAAGGAGCACGGGCCGCCGACCTGACCCCGCAGCAGGACCGGATCCTCGCGCTGATGGCCGAAGGCCTCACCAACAAACAGATCGGCTCGCAGCTCAACCTGCGCGAGAAGACCGTACGCAACTACGTGTCGAGCATCCTCGGAAAGCTCGGCCTGTCCGGGCGGGCGCAGGCCGCCGCGTATTTCGTTCGCCGGAGCTCCGGCCAGCTCTAGCAGTCCTCACGTGAGCCGCCCCTGGCCTGCTCACGGCTGCAGCCGGGCCTGGAGCATGGTTCCGTTCGGTCCGCTGACGATGTTCAGCCGGCCGCCGACGTGTTCGGCTCGCTCGGCGAGGTTACGCAGCCCCTGCCCGCGCTGGTTCGGCTGGGCCGGGTCGAAGCCGTGGCCGTCGTCGTCGATCTCCAGCAACGTCACGCCGCCGGCGGCCGGTTTGAGGCTTACCCGGCAGGTGCTGGCGCCGGCATGACGGCGCACGTTGGACAACGCTTCACGGACCATCAGCAGGACGTCCTCGGCGTACGGCGTCAGCTGAGCGGCCGCCGCCGCGTCGATGTCGATGGCGACGACGATGCCGCTCTCCGCCTCGAACTCCGCGGTCACCATCGCGAGCGCGTCGTGCAACTGGCGGTCGGCGAGCAGGCCGGGCCGCAGCTCCATGACGTAGCCGCGAAGGTCCTTGATCACCGAGTCGATCCGGTCGATGCTCGTGGCCAGGCAGCTGCGGGCCGCCTCGCTCTGCCCGGGCTCCACGTCGGCGTTGCGCAGCAGTGTGCCGACGCCGAACAGCACCTGGATCACGCCGTCGTGCAACGCCCTCGCGATCCGCTCGCGGTCCTGGGCGACCGCCAGCCGGCGCTCCGACTCCCGCAGCTGCTCGTCGGCCTGCCTGCGGTCGCTGACATCGAAGATCACGCCCTCCAGCCAGGCCTGCCCAGTGCCGTCCAGAACCTGCTGGCCGCGTTCCAGCACCCAGGCGATCGTCCCGTCCTTGCGTACGATGCGGTACTCCAGCACGAACTGCCGGCTCTCCGCCGTCGCCGCCCGGACGCCACGCTCGACCTGCCCGCGGTCGTCGGGGTGGATGATGCTGGTGAACGTACGAACCCTGCTGTCGACGAACTCCTCGGCGGGATAGCCGGAGATGCGCTGGATCTCGTCGCTGATCAGGTTCATAGTCCACGCCGCGTCGTTGGCGCAACGGTAGATCGCGCCCGGCACGTTGGCGATCAGTGCCCGCAGCCGGGCCTCGCTCTGCAACAGCCGCGCGTTGCGTACGCCGGCGGTCAGGCGGGCTTCGAGCCCCGGCAAGCCGAGCGCGCGGGTCACGAAGTCGTCGGCACCGGCCCGGAACGCGCTACCGATCTGCTCGCCAAGAGGGCTCTCCAGCACCATCAGGACGTAGATGCCGGAATGCCGGGGATGTGACCGGATCGCGCGACAGGCGTCCGGGCCGCCCGCTTCTCCGGTATGTCCGACAATCGCCAGGCCGAACGACATTTCGTCCAGCGCGCCAGCAAAGGACCGTTTGTCGGTGACGCGGAAGACGTCGAAGCCGAACTCGGCCAGCACATCGCGATCCGGGTGGATCGGAAACAGGTCGCCGACCAGCAACAACGGCATCGCCGGGTCAGCTATCCGGGTTGTCATGGGACATCCGACACGTGAAGACTCACCGCGAAACAGGGACACTCAACCTTATCCGTGGGATAGAGCCCCCCGCATGCTGAAACGAAATCGGAATTGCAGGGGGACGACCATGGACCTGATGGCACTGCTGAGGTTGTTCGGCGCGGAGGCACCTGTCGTACTCGCGTTGCTGGGACTGTTCGGCGCCGGCGTGGTGGTCGTCGCACTCCGGCAGGGACGGCCGATCACGCTGTGGCCGCCGAGCCTCGGCGCGCCGGCCGCCATCAGGCCGGTGAAGCCGATCTGGTCGTCCGACGGGCGGAACCGCCCGCACGACAACGCGCCCGTCGACCGGGAGTACCGCGTCACCCAGGCCCGCGACTTCTACCAGAAGATCGCCCGCAACTACGACCTGCGAAGCTCCGGAAACCTGGGGCTGACCCAGCTCGCCGCGCTCGCGCAGATCCAGGCGGTCCGCTCGCAGCGGTCCCGCCTTCGCGTGCTCGACCTCGGCGGTGGCACCGGCAAGATGATCGCCGTCCACTTCTTCAACGACGACGCGATCTCCTGGACCTACGTCGACATCAGCCCCGCGATGGCCAGCGAGCTGCGGCAGAACCTCGAGGGCTGCCCGCTCGGCGACAATCTCGAGATCATCGTCGACGACCTCAACAACGCGATCCTCGAGCTGCCCGCCGGCGGCTTCGACGTGATCATCCTGTCGGTGGTGCTCTCGTCGATGCCCGCGCTGCCGGACTTCGACGCCATCGCCCGGCTGCTCGCGCCGAAGGGGACGCTGATCATCGCGGACATCAACCCCGGCTACACCCGCGACAAGCCGCTCTACAAGGTGACCATCGACCGCAACCTGGTCGTGGCGCTGCGGACCAATCCCGTCGATCCGTACGAGGTCATCCGGCGGGCCACGACCGCCGGCCTGCGGATGGCCGACCAGAAGACGATCGGCGAGGGCGACTTCTACTACTCGTTCGTGTCGGTGTTCACGGCGCTCTCCCCAGCCGCGAAGCGGGCGGTCGGCGGTCGGAGGCGTGGTGGCCAGAAGCAGCTCGATCCGGGTCCCGGCCGAAGTCCGGAGTGACCCCGGCCTCAGCTGGTCGTCCACTCCCCGGCCGTCATGGTGGCGTGGACCGGCATCGCGCCCAGCTCGTTCACCGGGACGGCCAGCGGATCTCGTTCGAGCACGACCAGGTCCGCCGGCTCCCCCACGCGTGGCAGCGCACCGTGGGGCGTCGACGCCGCCAGGGCGGCCTCGACCGGCAGGCGTTGCTCCGGATGCCAGGGCTCGCGCTCGTCGACCGTACGCGCGACCGCCGCCTGGATCGTCAGCCACGGGTCCGGCGGCGCGACGGGCGCGTCCGATCCGAACCGCAGCCGGGCACCCGCACGCCACAGGTCGCCGTACGCGTAGGCGCGTCCGGTCCGGCCGGCCCAGTGCACCTCGGCGACGTCCCGGTCGTCGACCGCGTGGTAGGGCTGCACGCTGGCGTCCACGCCGAGCAGTGCGAACCGTTCGAAGTCCTCGTTCCGCAGCAGCTGGGCGTGCTCGATCCGCCCACGGCAGCCAACCTCCGCGGACGCGTCCAGCACCAGGCTGTTCGCGCGATCGCCGATCGCGTGGATGGCCGGGACGATGCCGTGCTCACTGGCCCGCCGGATCAACCGCACCAGGTCCTCCCGCGGTACGACCAGCAGGCCGTGCTGCTCCGCCGAGGACTCGTCGATGCCCGGATAGGCGTGGTCGCAGTAGGCCGTGCGGGTGTTGAGCGATCCGTCGGTGAGCACCTTCAGCGGCCCCATCCGCAGCAGCGGAGACGCGGTCAGGGCATCGCCGGTTCGCAGGCCCCGGCCGATCGCCCACTCCAGGTCCTCGGCGTAGACGCCGCACTCGACCCGCAGCGGCAGCCGGCCCGACTCCGCGCGCCGGCCCCACACCTCGGGATTGCGCTGGGTCTCCAGCTCCACGATGCCCACCACGCCGCGCGCGGCCAGGTCCGCCGCGGCCGCCAGCACGAGCGCGTCCACCTCCTCGCCAGGCAGTGCCTGGAACTCTCGCAGGACGGGGAACACGGCATCCTCCCGCAACACACCGGTCGGGTGGCCGGCCGCTCCGATCACCGCCAGCCCGGCGGAGTTCAGCCAGACGCAGTGCAGGTCTCCACCGGCCAGCGCCACCGGCAGGCCGGGTACGACGGAGTCCAGCAGCGCTTTGTGGGGCTGGTCCGGCCACAGCCCGTCGCGGAAGCCGAAGCCCGCGACCCGGGTGCCGGCCGCGGGCTGCCGTTCCGAGACCGCCCGCCCGACCACCCGCGCGGCTTCGGCCGCGGACTCGACCCGAGACAGGTCGATCCGGGACCGGGCCAGGGCGTACTGGGTGAAGTGCACGTGGTGATCCCACAGGCCCGCCTGGACGTAGCGGCCGTCCAGCTCTACCTGGTCGCCGTCGCCTCGCCCGGCGAGCGCGATCGCGCTGATCCGGCCGGCTTCGACCACCAGATCAACCGGCTCCGCGCCACCACCGACGAGCCGCGCGTTGCCCAGCACGATTCCGCCCACGCCGCAACGATAGGCCGTGAAACCCTTTGCGGAACGACCGATCGCGTTGGCAGAGTCGGTCCTCGTGACGATCGACCCCAAGCGGCTGTTGCAGTCCGTTTACGTACCGATGAGCGACGGCACCCGGCTGGCCGTCGACGTCTGGTTGCCGGTCCAACGGATCGCCCGCGGCGAGCGTGTCGGCATCGCGTTTCGCGGCACTCGCTACCACCGCGCCAAGGCAGCAGCCGGCCCAGAGCCGGAAGCGGACAGCAACCACGAGCTCGGCCGGCTGTGGACCGACGCCGGGTTCGCGCTGATCCTCTCCGACGCGCGCGGAACCGGCGCGTCGTTCGGGACGCGCGCGATGGAGCTGAGCCCCCGCGAGATCGCCGACTACGGCGAGGTCATCGACTGGGCCGCAGCCCACGACTGGTCCAACGGTCGCGTCGGCGTCTTCGGAACCTCGTACGAAGGGCAGGCCGCCGAACTGGTCGCCGCCCTGGGCAATCCGCACGTGATGGCGCTGGCCGCGCTGTTCAGCCCGCTCGACCCGTACCGCGAGCTGTTCTATCCGGGCGGCTGCGCCACCTCGGGCCGGTTCGCCGGCTGGATGCTCGGGAGCCGGCGACTGGACGGCATCGCCGAGCAGCCGCCGGGAGCCAAGCCCGACCTCGTCAAGCCGGTCGACGGACCGGAGGGCGCCGCGCTGCTCGCGGCCGCGATCGCCGAGCACCAGGGCAACGTCGACATGCTGCCGCTGATGCGACGGGCTCCGTTCCGCGACGACAGCCTGCCCGGGCTCGACTGGCTCGCCACGACGCCGGCCGCGCACCAGGAAGCGATCCAGGCGACCGGGGTTCCGATGCTGATCCGCGCGGGTTGGCTGGACGGCGCGTTCGCCGCCGGAGCGGTGCGGCGGTTCGCGACGTTCACCAACCAGCAGGAGGTCGAGATCGGCCCTTGGGGGCATGGCGGCCGGACGTTCGCCGACACCCTGCTACCGAACGGCGCGCTGGCTGGAGACCGGCTGCTGCCCGAGGCTCAGGATCGCCGCCTGGTGGAGTTCTTCAGTAGGTATGTGGAGCGTGCCGAGCCGCCCGACGGCAGGCGGGCGTTGACGTTCGGCACGCTCGGGACCGATCTGTGGCAGACCGTCGAAGAGTGGCCTCCGCCGGGAACGGCTGTCCGGCGCTGGCACCTGAACCCCGGCGGCGCGCTCGCGCCGGAGCCCGCCGCGGCGGCGACCGTACGGCAGGTCGTCGACCCGGCGGCATCGACGGGTGCCACCAACCGCTGGCTCGCGGTCGACCTGTCCGAAGGCGCCACCTACCCAGGCCGCAAGGAAGCGGATGAAGCGCTGTTGGCGTTCACCTCGGAGCCGCTGGACGCGGACGTCCACCTGGTCGGTGCCCCGGTGCTCACACTGCGGCTGGCCACCTCGGGGCCGGACGGCGCCGTCTACGCCTACCTCGAGGCCGTCGCTCCATCCGGTGAGGTCATCTACGTGACCGAGGGCTGCCTGCGGTTCGTCCACCGCGGGGCAGGTCTCGAAGTGCCGAAGAGCTTCGCCCGGTCCGACGGCCGCGAGGTCATGCCCGGAGCGGACCTCGAGCTCGCGGTCGAACTGCTGCCGGTGGCCGCGCTGCTGCCCGCCGGCCACCGCGTCCGCGTCGCCGTCGCCGGGCACGACGCGTCCTGTTTCGAGCGCTACGGGCCGCCGGACGAGACGTTCACCCTAGGGCTGGGCGAGGCCTCCTGGCTCGATCTGCCGGTCCTCCCGTAGCCCTCGACTCCCAGGGAGGCGATCATGTCGGCATGACGACAGCCGAGAACTACGCCGAGTTCGGCATCCGGGAAACCCGCGGCATCTCGCCGACCTATGAGCGCCTGTCGCTCGCGGTGTCGGAGGACGCCGACCTGCTCGCGTTGCTGGACACGCTGCCGCCGCCCAAGCGGCAGCCGAACCTGCTGTTCGGCGTCGTCCGGTTGCTCGGCGGGCCGGTCGACGACCCGGCGGCGTTCCACGACTATGTGCTGGCCTACTGGCCGGCGGTCCAGGCCGAGATGCGGGTCCGGGCCACCCAGACCAACGAGCCAGGGCGGTGCGCTGTCCTGCTGCCGGTGCTGGCGAGCCTGCCGGGACCGCTCGCGCTGGTCGAGGTCGGCGCCTCGGCAGGGCTGAACCTCTACCCCGACCGGTACGCCTACCGCTACGGCGACCAGCAGGTCGGCTCGGGTGAGCCGGTCCTGGAATGCGAGGCGACCGGTCTCGAGCGGGTGCCGGACCGCCTGCCCGAGGTCGTCTGGCGGGCCGGGCTCGACCTCAACCCGCTGGACGTGACCAAGCCCGACGACGTCGCCTGGCTGGACGCGCTGATCTGGCCGGAGCACACCCACCGGCGCGACCGGCTGCGTGCCGCGAGCGCGGTCGCCGCTGCCGATCCCCCGCTGCTCGTACGCGGTGACGCGGTCAGCGCCCTGCCGGAGCTGGCGGCGAAGGCGCCCGAGGGCGCGACGCTGGTCGTCTTCCACACCTCGGTGCTGTACCAGATGCCGGAGCCACAGCGGACGGCGTTTGCCGACCTCGTACGCGGGCTGCCAGGGCACTGGATCTCGGTCGAGGGGCCGGACGTGATGGGGTACGACACGTTGCCTGACCTGCCCGACGGCAGCGGGTTCCACAACGTCGTCGCGCTCGACGGCACGCCGCTGGCCTGGGCCAGGGCACACGGGCAGGGACTCAGCTGGTTCGGCCCGCAACCGACCCGGCCGGACCGGTCGTCGATCGCTGGGTGAGCCGCACCCGCAGGACCGTACGGCCTACCTCGTCGTCGCCGGCGAGGAGGCCTCGCAACTGCCGGACCGCGAGCGCCCCGGACGCCTCCAGTGGCTGGCGTACGGTCGTCAGCCCGATCGTCTCGGCCAGGTCGCCGTCGTCGAAGCCCACGACCGAAAGCTCGTCGGGCACGCGGATGCCGAGCCCGGCTGCCGCCCGGAGCACGGCGGCGGCCAGCAGGTCGTCACTGGCGAAGACCGCGGTCGGACGATCCGGTGAACTCAGCAACGCGATCGCCTCCGCGACTGCCTGCCGGCCGCGTGGTGCCGCCTCGTGTACGGCGGTTTCCGGCAGCTCCAGGTCGTGATCGGCCAGGCCCGTCCGGAAACCGGTCAGCCGACGGTGGGCCGGTGAGTCACGGCCGGCCAAGCGTTGCGCCTCGCCGAGGAACGCCGGCCGGCGATGCCCGAGCTCGGCGAGGTGCCTGGCGACCAGCCGGCCGCCGGCCTCGTCGTCGACCACGACGGACGGCAGCTCGCCGGCCTCGGTGTCGAGCAGGACCGTCGGGCAGCCGCGTTCCCGTAGCCGGGCAGCAGTCGCCGGCTCGAGGGGTAGGCTCAGCACGACCAGGCCGTCGAGGTGCCCGGTGGCCGGGAGCGTCGCGAGCAGCGGATCGGCGCTGGCGGCGGCGGACTCCTGGTCGTAGACGACGACCTCCACGTCGGGCGCCGCCGCCCGGAGGATCCCGCTCAGCCGGCGCCGCGCAGCCTCGTGCGTGGAGAACGGTCCGAGCACACCGAAACGCCCGACGCCTCGCCTGGCACGGCTCACCGCGTCGGCCTTCGGTACGAAGCCGCGCAGGTCGATCACGTGCAGGACCTTCCGGCGGGTCGCCGGCGCGACGCGTCCCGGTGTGTTCAGCACCCTCGACACGGTCGCGACGCTGACGCCCGCCTCTCGCGCGATGTCGTAGATCGTCGGCGCGGCCATCGATGAAACAGCTTACATACAAGCAGTTGCCGGGCCGGTGAGCTCGCTGGTTGGCTCGAGGACATGAACGTCCACGCAGGCAAGGCGGAAAGCGTCGTCGTCACCGGTGGCGGCAGGGGCATCGGCGCGGCCATCGTGCGCAGGCTGGCCGGCCAGTATGTACGGGTCGTCGTGATCGAGGCGGACCCACCCGCATGGCTGCGCTCGCAGACGCCTGGTGTCGAGGTGGTCGCCGGCTCGGCCGCCGACGACGCCGTGACCGGACGAGCTGCCGAGCTCGCCGAGGCGGGCGCACCGCTCGCCGGGTGGGTCAACAACGCCGCGATATTCCGCGACCCGCGGCTCGACGCGGCCGGCACGCAGGTCTTCGCCCGTGCCGTACAGGACAACCTCGTTCCCGTTCTTTCCGGTACGCGGGCTGCCGTCCGCGCGTTCCTGCGTGCCGGAACCGCCGGGTCGATCGTCAACCTGTCGTCGCACCAGGCCGGCCGCGCCGTGCCGGGAGCGGCAGCGTACGCGACGGCGAAGGCGGCGATCGAGGGCCTCACCCGCGCGGCCGCCGTCGACTACGGCCCCGTCGGCATCCGCGTCAACGCGGTCGCGCCCGGCAGCGTCCACACGTCGAGGCTCGACGACCATCTGGGCGGCCTGCCGGCAGAGGCGGCCGGCACCGTCGAGGCCGAACTGGTCCGGGTGCACCCTCTCGGCCGGATCGCGCAGCCCTCGGAGATCGCCGACGTCGTGGCGTTCCTGCTCTCCCCCGCGGCCGGATTCGTCACCGGAACGGTGCTGCCGGTCGACGGCGGCCGGGCCGCTCTCGGGGTCGACCCCGAGGATCGACGGAGTTCGATGCCGGCGTCCTGATCCGGCCGCTGCCGGAGGCGACAGACGTACCGGAAAGCCTTGTCAGACACGCGAACTTTGCCTCAGATGAGAACGACAAGCCAGAGCGGCACCGTGAGCAGGGAGGTCTACGATGGGGATTCGCAAGCGTGCGCTGGCGATCGGTGTGACGACGGTACTCAGCCTCGGGCTCGCCACCGGGGTCGCGGCAGCGGACTACTGGCAGTACCAGGGGACCTATCCGACCGAAGCGGAGTGCGATGCCGCCGCCCAGCCCTGGCTCTGGCCTACCAATCCGGGCGGCGCCGACGACTACGCCTGCCAGCCGAAGAACAACGCCTGGGATCTTTACCTGATCTTCGCCACCTAGCCCCCACATCCGGGTTTGGCCGGAACAATCGCGGCTAACCCGCACCAATGGGTTCGCGAACCGAAGTTCCGGCACGTGTGAACCGGACCCGCTGGCCGTTCGTCATCTTCGCAGCCTCGCTGTTCGCGCTGCTTCTCGGAGCGAACCTGCCGACGCCGCTGTATGCCGTCTACCGCCAGGAGTTCGGCTTCTCCAACGTCGTGCTGACGCTGATCTTCGCCACGTACGCGATCGTGCTGGTGCCCTCGTTGTTGCTGTTCGGGCAGCTGTCGGACCGGTTCGGCCGCAGGCGGGTGGTCGCGCTCGGGCTCGGAGCCGCCGTGCTCGCGTCCGTGGTGTTCCTGCTGGCCCGCGGCACGGTCTGGCTGTTCGTGGCCAGAGGCGTGCAAGGCGCGGCGCTCGGCGCCACCGCGGGCACGGCCGCGGCAGCCCTGGTGGAGCTCGAGCCGGCAGCCGACGCTGCCCGGGCAGCGGTCGGGGCGGTGATGGGCCAGGCCGGAGGCGCGGCCGTCGGGCCGGTGCTGGCAGGCATGCTCGCCGAGTGGGCACCGGCGCCGACCGTACTGCCGTACCTCGCCGGCCTCGTCATCACCGCGGGCGTCGGCATCGCCGTGCTGCGAGCGCCGGAGCCATCGACGCCGAGCGGCAGCTGGCGGCTGCAGTGGCCTTCGGTCCCGGCCGGCAGCCGGGGACGGTTCGCGCAGGCAGGGCTCACCGGAGCCGCGGTCTGGGCCGTCGGTGCGCTCTACCTGTCGGTCGTGCCGACCTACGCGAGCCAGCTGCTCGGCACCCACAACCTCGCCCTGCTCGGCGCGATCACCTCGTGCATGCTCGGCGTCGCCTGCGTCACCCAGGCGTTCGCCGTACGCAGCGGGCTGACGCCGCGCGGGACCCAGCTGGCCGCGCACGCACTGCTGGTGGCCGGGCTCGCGGCGCTGGTCGCGGCGTTCCCGGCGCACGCGCTGGGGCTGGTGTTGCTGGCCGCGTTGCTGTGCGGTCTCGGCGTCGGGTTCGGCTACTTCGGCTCGCAGGCGGACGTCAACCAGCTCGCACCGGCCGAGCGCCGAGGCGAGGTGACCGCGGCGTTCATCACCTGCATCTATACCGGCGTAGCGGTCGCGTCGATCACGGTCGGGCTGCTCAGCAACGTGTTCTCGTTGTTCGCCGCCGTCACGCTGACCGCGGTCACGATCGCCTGCACCGCGGTCGCGACGGCGGTCTGGAAGCTCAGCTCGGCGAGCTGACGGCCCGGCGGGCATCCAGCGCACCGAAGACCGTCAGCGCGTCGCGGATCGCGGCCACGTCGTGGGTACGGATGTAGTCGGCGCCTTCGCGGGCGGCGTACAGCTCGGCGGCCACCGTCGCGGGCCCGATCCGCGGCAGGCCGGATCCGGTGAGCGTACGAAGGAACGACTTGCGCGACGGCGACACCAGCACCGGAACACCGAACCGGGCCTTCAGCCGCCGGATGCCGGACAGCGCCAGCAGCGACGGTTCGGCGTTGCTACCGAGGAAGTAGCCGAGCCCGGGATCGATGACCAGCCGGTCCCGGGCGATGCCGGCCGCCTCCAGCGCTGCCAGCCGTTCGGTGAAGAACCGCTCGATGCCCGCGAGGACCTGCTCCGGGTCCGTGGCCACCTTGGTCGCCGGGCCGCGGCGCTGGACGGAGTGCATGACGACCAGCCGGCAGCTCGTCGCGGCCAGGCCGGCGTAGTGGCGCGCGTCCGGGAAGCCCTGGATGTCGTTGATATACGCGGCACCGCGCGCGGCCGCGAACAGCTGGGTCTCCGGATGGAACGAGTCGACCGAGACCGGTACGCCCACGCTGGCCAGCGCGTCGAGCACATCGGCGAGCCGGCGTTGTTCCTCCGCGGGGCTGACGGCGGCCGCGTCCGGATGACTCGACGCCGGGCCGAGCTCGACGACGTCGGCGCCCTGTGCGTGCAGCTCACGTGCATGCGTGAGCGCGTCGGAGGCGGCGAGATACTTGCCGCCGTCGGAGAACGAGTCCGTTGTGATGTTGACGATTCCCACCAGGCGCGGCATGGGCCACCTCTTTCGCATCGATCCGAAGGCAGCCCAGGCGCACGGCGACGCGTCCTCGCGGACGGAGCCGCTTCCCGATGGTTTCGTCCATCCGTACGCGCCAGTCACGGCTCAGGCCCGAGCTTAGACGGAGTCGGGCGGCCTGTGCTCAGTCGCTGGGAGGCTCCACGCCGGTGTGGCGGACGAACCACGCTCTGGCCAGCGTGGCGACTCGCTCCAGCGCGTCCTCCTCCTCGAAGAGATGGGTCGCGCCGAGGACGATCTCCAGGCGGGCCGGCGACCGCAGCTCCTCCGTCGCCTGCCGGTTGAGGTCGAGGACTTGGTGGTCGAGACCGCCGACGATGAGCAACACGGGTACCTCGACCGACGCCAGGGCCTCCCCGGCCAGGTCGGGCCGGCCGCCGCGCGAGACCACCGCACGTACCGGCTCGGAACGCTCCGCGGCGGCGATCAACGCGGCCGCCGCGCCGGTACTGGCGCCGAACAGGCCGATCGGCCGGCCTGCCGTCTCGGGCTGCCGGAGCAGCCAGTCGATGACACCGGTCAGTCGCCTGGCCAGCAACGGGATGTCGAAGCGCAACTGGTGGCTCAGCTTGTCGGCCTGGTCTTCTTCGACGGTCAGCAGGTCGACCAGCACGGTGCCGAGACCGGCCTGCTCGAGCACCCTCGCGACGTAACGGTTGCGCGGGCTGTGGCGGCTGCTCCCACTGCCGTGTGCGAACACGATCAGGCCCTGCCCGGCGTCCGGAAGGGTCAGGTCGGCATCCAGGCAGACGGTGCCGAACGGAATCGTGACCGTTCGGCTTCGGTCCGGCCTGGTCATCGGTGTCCTGTCGGGCCCATCGCCAGGGACTACCCCACCGCCGGCGGACCACGCCTGCCGGAGCACGAGCCGGGAGCTCACCAGCGCCTGCGTGGTGCGGGCCAGCATGGCGTGCGTTTTGCGCACGAGTGCCCGACCATCGCGGGAGAGCTGGTCGGCGCGGTGCTTGAGCCGCCCGATGTCGTCGTGGATCTCCGTTATGGAGCGGCGAGGCAGCTTCCCGTGTCCGGACATAACTCCAAGTAGGGCGTTGGCACCCCTTTCGAACCAGGGTCCAACGGAACCCCCGGATGCGGTCCAATGACATGCGCCCGACGCACAGGATCATCGGATCGTCATCCGCCGGCGACATAATCCGGGCATGCCAACCTC
This sequence comes from Flindersiella endophytica, assembly GCF_054779015.1. Taxonomy (NCBI): domain Bacteria; kingdom Bacillati; phylum Actinomycetota; class Actinomycetes; order Propionibacteriales; family Nocardioidaceae; genus Flindersiella; species Flindersiella endophytica. Next base: position 161,924 of record NZ_BAAGYY010000036.1, on the reverse strand, counting down.
GGACAAATGCACTCCGTTCCGGATCACCCGTGCCCGGCTCGTCGACGGCACCGGCTCACCACCGCTCGACGACGCGGTCGTCCGCGTGGGTGCGGACGGCACGATCACCTATGCCGGACCGGCTGCCGATGCTCCGGCGCTCGAGCCCGGCCCGGCCGGTGAGGCTGGCGAGGACGTCGTCGACGTCGGCGGACGTACTGTGCTGCCGGGGTTCATCGACTGCCACGTGCATCTGGCGTTCGAGTCGGCCCGTGACATCGCCATGCGATACACCATCGACCCGACGGTCGAGGTCTTCCGGACGGCCGACCGGTTGCGCCGTACATTGCACGCGGGCGTGACCACCGCACGCGACCTCGGCGGGCTGGCCGCCGGCTACCGCGCCGCCGTCGCGGACGGGCTGACCGAGGGGCCGCGCCTGCACACGGCGATCCGGATCATGAGCCACACCGCCGGGCACGCCGACTTCTCGACGCCCGAGGGATTCGACGTCAGCCGCGGGCTCGGCGAGGTCGCCGACACCGTCGACGAGGTACGCGTCGCCGTGCGCCGGCTGCTGCGCGAGGGGGCCGACGTCATCAAGGTCTGCGCGACCGGCGGCACGAGCAGCCCGCACGACCAGCCGGAGGACGAGGGCCTCACCGAGGACGAGATCCGGGCCGTCGTCGAGGAGGTGCGCCGCCACGGCGGCCGCCCGGTCGCGGCACACGCGCAGGGCACGGCGGGCATCCTTTCCGCGCTGCGCGGCGGGGTGACGAGCATCGAGCACGGCTACGGCCTGGACGACCAGACGATGGACCTGGCCGGCGAGCAGGGCACGTTCGTCGTACCCACGTTGTCGACGTCCGACGGCATCGACCAGGCGAAGATGGCGCCGTACCACTACGAGAAGAAGATGCGCTGGGTCGCCATCACCAACCAGAACATCGCCAGGGCGATCGAACGCGGCCTGCGGATCGCCATGGGCACCGACTCGGCGATCGGCCCGCACGGCCAGAACCTCCGTGAGCTCGGCCACCTGGTCGCGCTCGGCATGGCGCCGTCGGACGCCATCCAGGCCGGCACGCGCGTGGCCGCCGAGCTGCTCGGACTGTCCGACCGGATCGGCACCCTCGAGGCCGGCAAGCTCGCCGACATCGTTGTGTGCGAAGGCGATCCGCTCGCCGACATCCGGCTCCTCGGCGATCCGGCCAACGTGGTCTGCGTCGTCCAGCAGGGCGTCGTACGCAAGCGCACGTTCGGCTAGGAGCCCGCAGGTTGCCTGACGCTCGGGCCGTCACCCCGTCGTCAACGCCAGCGCACTCGCCCGGATGGACTCCGCGTCGATGCCGGCCAGCCGGAGCTGCTCGGCCGGCGAGGCCGAGCCCGGCAGGTCGCGGACGGCGAGCCGCTGTGTCTTCGGCATCAGTGGCGCCGTCGCCAAGGCGGCCAGCACCGCCTCCCCCAGGCCGCCTTCGGGCCAGTGGTCCTCCACCGTCACGATCCGGCCGGTCTCCATCGCGGCCTCGTGCAGCGCCGGCACGTCGATCGGCTTGACGGAGTAGGCGTCGACCACCCGCGCGACTATGCCGTCGCCGGCCAGCCGGTCCGCGGCTTCCAGGCACTGGTGAACCGTGACGCCGGCCGCCACCAGCGTGACGGCATCCTCGGGCGAGTGGCGCAACACCTTGCTGCCGCCGATCGGGAACAGCTCGCCCGGATCGTAGATCGTGGGCAGCTCTCCACGGGTCGTACGCAGGTAACGGATTCCGGTGCGGTTCGCCAGCTCCGCCACCAGAGCAGCGGTCTGGTTCGCGTCGCACGGATACACCACTGTGCTGCCGTGCACGGCGCGCAGCATGGCAAGGTCCTCCAACGCCATCTGCGACGGCCCGTCCGGCCCGATCTCCACGCCCGCGTGCGATCCGACCAGGCAGAGGTTCGCCCGGCTGATCGCCGCCATCCGGATGAAGTCGTACGCACGGGTAAGGAACGCCGCGAACGTCGCGACGTAAGGCGTCCAGCCGCGCGCCTGCATTCCCACAGCCGCGGCCACCATCTGCTGCTCGGCGATGTAGCACTCGAAGAACCGTTCGGGATGGGCCTTCGCGAACGTCTCCATGCGGGTCGAGTCCGCGACCTCGCCGTCGAGCCCGACGATGTCGCCGCGAGCCGAGCCCAGCGCGGCCAGCGCCTCGCCGAACGCCGTGCGGGTCGCCACGGACTCGCCGACGGTGTAGGCCGGCAGCGTGAGCGGCCCTTGCGAGGTGAACCGGAACGGCTCCACCCGTTCGGCCGGCTTGCGCACGCTCACCTGGGCCGAGCCGGCGCCGCCGAGCTCCTGGACCGCCTCGTCCGCCGACGGGATCGGCTTTCCGTGCTTGCCTTCCTGGTCGTCGACGCTCGCCACGCCACGACCCTTGTGCGTACGCGCCAGGATCGCCGTCGGCCGGTCGCTCGCGAGCGCCTGCGTGTACGCCTGGCTGACCTCTGCCAGGTCGTGGCCGTCGATCTCGATCGTGTTCCAGTCGAACGCGCCGATCCGGCGGGCGTACGCGGAGGTGTCCCACTGGTGCCGGGTCGGGCCGCGCTGGCCCAGCCGGTTGACGTCGACGACCGCGGTCAGGCCGGCGAGCCGTTCGGCGCCCGCGTGCTCGAACGCCTCCCACATCGAGCCTTCGGCGAGCTCGCTGTCACCGCAGAGCACCCAGACGTGGTATGGCAGCCGGTCGAGATCCCTTGCCGTCAACGCGAATCCGACGCCGATGGGCAGGCCCTGCCCGAGCGATCCGGTCGCCACGTCGACCCAGGGCAGCCGTGGCGTCGGGTGACCCTCCAGCCGGCTGCCGGCCTGCCGGTAGGTCGACAGCTCCTCGGCACTGATCGCGCCGGCCGCGCGCAGCATCCCGTAGAGCAACGGCGAGGCGTGGCCTTTGGAGAAGATCAGGTGGTCGTTGCCCGGATGGTCCGGCTCGTCGAAGTCGTAGGTCAGGAAGCCGGAGAGCAGCACGGCCATCAGGTCGGCGGCCGACAGCGAGGAGGTCGGATGGCCCGACCCGGCCTGGTCCGCGACGCGAACCGCGTCGACGCGCAGTTGCCGCGCGAGCTCCGCAACCGAAGTAGTCATACCGGCGCGTACCCGGTGTGCCCTCAGGTATGCGCCAACCAGACGCGCCCCTCGAACGCGACCAGCCCGGCGACAGCGCGGACTCGAGGCTGTCGCCGGGCTGCACCGGTACCGCGCGGCCCGGCCTGCTCACCCTGCATGCCCTGCTCCGGTTCACCGGCCAGGTGGTCGCCGGCGCCGTACCGGTCTCTCACCATCTGGCTCGGGGTACCCGGGGCAGGACGAGCGAACCTATGTACTCCGAATCGTTATCCAACTCGGGCCGGCCCGAGGCCGGAACGCTCCCCGCCTTTTCCAGCCCAAACGTGCACGCACACGGAGTTTCAGCGTTCGGCCGCGATCGCCTCGGCCTGGACTCGGACCAGCACGCCGAGCAGTTGCGCGTCTGCGCTGGTCACGACCATCGTGGCCGCGTCCGCACGGCGCATCCGCTCGAGTAGGTCGTCGACGTCCTCACTGGGCCGGACCGTCGGCACCCCGAACGTCGTCGCGTCGGCCATGATCGAGGCATTGGTGGCCTTCTCCAGCGTCTCGTTGTCGACGACGCCCTGCACGACCTGCTCGTCATCCAGCACCACACACAGGTCGAACGCGCGGCCGAGCATCCTGGCGCCGACGTCCTCGACCCGCTCGTACACGCCGCAGGTAGGAACGTCCTCCACCATGACGTCACCGGCGAGCAACGCCGAGCCCTCGTGTGGCAGGCCGGCCGCGAGCCAGTCCAGCTTGCCGGCGGCATAGTCGTAGACCTCGGCGAAGCCGAGCTGCCCCAGCCGGGAGACCGCGCGCGGGCTCAAGTCGCACTGCTGGTTCTGGCAGTACGCGATCACCGGCCGGCGCCGGTCCAGCCGCGCCACGGTCTCCCGGCTCAGCTCACGCAGCGGAAGGCTCAGCGCACCAGGCAGGTGCGCCCACTCGTACTCCGGCGCGGGCAGCACCTCCGCCAGCTGCGCCTCACCGGAGCCGGCCAGCTGCTGGACCTCGTCACGTTCGACTGTGCGCATCGCCGGCCTTTCGATTCCGTCGGGTCAGGTAGTTGAGCAGGAGCGCGACCACGCCGAAGCCGGCCATCACGAGCCCCCACCACAGGTTGATGTCGAAGCCGAACCGGCGTTCGGACGGCCGTTCCGGCCCGAGCAGACCGGTGAGCACGAGCACCAGCCCGAGGAACAGGATCAGGCCGCCGATGTAGTAGCCGATCGCCAGGTCGTGCCGTCCTCGCGACTCGGTCTCGTTCGGGTTCTGGGCTGCCATGCTTGCCTCCAGGTCCGCAAGCTCCACTAGAAGAAGACGATGTTGAGCGCAACCGTCAAGGTGAGCGCGACGCCTGCCAGCAACACCGGCTTCTTCCACCAGTGCCGCTCCACGCTGCGTTTCTTCGGCGTGAGGCTGTAGACCAGGCCTTCGAGCTCCTGCTCTGGCTTCGGTTTCGTCGCGAGCGAGACGGCGATCGTCACGACGAAGCAGGTGCCGAACGCCCAGATCGCCCGCCAGAAGTTGCCCGCCATCGGTGCGCCGAACGCGATGACCTTGGCCTGCTCCATGACGAAGATGCCGAGCGCCACGCTCGTACCGGCGACCAGCCCGAAGAAGCCGCCCCACGGCGAGGTCCGCTTCCAGAACATTCCGAGCAGGAACGTCGCCAGCATCGGGGCGAAGAACATGCCGTGCAGCAGCTGTACGTAGTCCATGATGCTCTGGAAGCCGAGCACGAGATAGGCCGCGCCGACGCTCAGCAGCACACCGCCGAACGTCGCGATCCGCCCCATCCTGATGTAGTGCTCGTCCGGCGCGTCCTTCTTGAGGTACGCGCGGTAGATGTCGTACGTCCACACGGTGTTGAGTGCGGTGACGTTGCCGGCCATGCCGCTCATGAACGAGGCCAGCAGTGCCGTCAGGCCGACGCCGACCATCCCGGTCGGGAAGTACTCCGCGATCGCGTACGGAACCGCCATGTTGTAGGAGTTCTCGATCCCGCCACCGCCCTTGCCCAGGCCGGGCACGACGGCCAGCACGATCAGACCGGGGAAGATGGCCAGGATGCCGTACATGATTTTCGGGAACGCCGCGATCAACGGCGTGCGGCGGGCCGCCGCGTCGTCCTCGGCGGCAAGCGCGCGTTGCACGACGAGGAAGTCGGTGCACCAGTAGCCGAACGACAGGAAGAACCCGAGGCCCAGCGCGATGCCGAACCACTGGATCGCCATCGGGTTGTCCGTGCCGCCGGTGCCGGCCCACAGATGGAAGAACTGCGGCTTGTTCAGCTTCTCCTGCAGCCCGGACCAGCCGCCGACGTCGATCAGCCCGACCACCACCAGCGGGATCAGGCCGAGCGTGATCAGGAAGAACTGCAGCACCTCGTTGTAGATCGACGACGACAACCCGCCGAGCGCGACGTACGCCAGCACGATCACCGCCGACAGCAGGATGCTGAGTGTCAGCGACCAGCCGAGCAGCAGCTTGAGCACGATCGCCATGGCGTACATGTTGATCCCGCTCATCAGGATCATCAGCACGGCGAACGAGACGGCGTTGAAGCCTCGGGTGGCCTCGTTGTACCGCAGCTTGAGGAATCCCGGCACGGAGTGGGTGCGGCTGCCGTAATAGAACGGGATCATGAACAGCGCGACGAACACCATCGCCGGGATCGCGCCGATCCAGTAGAAGTGCGCCTGCATGATGCCGTACTGCGCGGCACCGGCACCCATGCCGAGGATCTCCAGCGCACCGAGGTTCGCGCCCAGGAACGCGAGTCCGGTCACCCAGCTCGGCAACGACCGTCCGGACAGGAAGAAGTCCTCGGAGGTTCGCATCCGCTGCCGTAGCGCGATGCCGATCCCCAGCACGAACACGACGTAAGCGCCGATGATGACGTAGTCGATCCACGTGTCGTCGAGCCTGATCTGTGGAGCCTGCGACAGCAGCTCAGCCATGCGCGCTGGCTACCCGTGCACACATCGGACAAACGTCGCATCGGTTTGCGCCGAGGCTCCGGGGAATCCAGGAGGAGAGGAGTGGTCAGCGCGACTGGTCAGGAGGTGCAGGCCGATGTCGACCACGGGGCGACTGACGGGCACGCTGGCGGGAGGCGGCGCCCTGCTCGTCGGATTCCTCACCGGCCGCTGGATCGCCGCGAAAGTGCGCGGCAACACCGGCTACGGCGATGCGGACACCGGGGCCACGGCGGCAACCGTGGCCGCCGCCCACTGACCTGCTGGGCCACGTGTAGTGCGGAAGCTCTACAGGTACTGGCCCGACCTTTCTCCACGACGCCGGCCGCGTTCGATCTCGCGGTCGGAACGGTCCGGATGCGCTCGGGCGTGCGGCTCAGTCTGCGGCCCGGACGGCTCGGCGTCCTGCGCCAGCACGGTGAAGGCCAGATCGTGCTCGCGTACGCCCACCCGCACCCGCTGGCCGGCACGCAGCGTCGCGTTCAGCAACAGCCGCGACAGCGTGTTGTCGAGCTTGCGCTGGATCACCCGGCGCAACGGCCGCGCACCGAACTCCGGCTGATAGCCCTGTGCCGCCAGCCAGTCCACCGCCGCATCGTCCAGGTCCAGCGTGATGTCCTGCGCGTGTAGGCGACGCCGGCTCTCCTCCAGCAGGAGCCGCGTGATCTGCCGGAGGTTCTCGGCGTCGAGCCCGCGGAACACGATCGTCTCGTCGATCCGGTTGAGGAACTCCGGCCGGAACGCCCGCTCCAGCAGGCGCGTCAACTGCTCCCGCGGCTTGGCGCCCGCCGTGCTCTGACCCGCTCCCCCGGATCGCGCCATGATGACGTCGGCGCCGAGGTTCGACGTCAGGATCAGCACGGTGTTCTTGAAGTCGACCGTCCGCCCCTGCCCGTCGGTGAGCCGGCCGTCGTCGAACACCTGCAGCAGCAGGTTGAACAGGTCCGGGTGCGCCTTCTCGATCTCATCGAGCAGGATCACGGCGTACGGCTTCCGGCGTACCGCCTCGGTCAGCTGGCCGGCTTCCTCGTACCCGACGTAGCCCGGAGGTGCGCCGACCAGCCTGGCCACACTGTGCCGCTCCTGGAACTCGCTCATGTCGAACCGGATCATCCGGTCTTCGTCGCCGAACAGCGTCTCGGCCAGCGCCCGCGCCAGCTCCGTCTTGCCGACACCGGTCGGGCCGAGGAACAGGAACGAGCCGATCGGCCGGTCCGGGTCGCCGAGTCCTGCTCTGGAGCGGCGGACCGCCTCGGCCACGGCCTCCACCGCCTCGTCCTGCCCGACGATCCGTTGGTGCAGGTGCTCCTCCAATGCCAGCAGCCGGTCCTTCTCCTCCTCGGTCAGCTGCGCGACCGGGATGCCCGTGGTACGTGAGACCACCTCGGCGATGTCGCCGGCCGTCACCTCGGGTACGCCGGGGTGGTTGTCGCGCGTGCCGTCCAGCCGGCGCCGCAGTTCAGCGACCTCGTCGCGGAGCTCCTTCGCGCGCTCGTAGTCCTCGCGCGCGACGGCCTGTTCCTTCTCCCGTTGCTGCTGCTCGAGCCGTTCCTCCAGCTCGCGCGTGCCGGACGGCGTCGTCCTCGTCCGCAAGGCGATCCGCGCTCCGGTCTGGTCGATCAGGTCGATCGCCTTGTCCGGCAGGAACCGCGCTGTGACGTACCGGTCGGACAGCTCGGCGGCGGCGATCAGCGCCTCGTCGGTGAAGCGGAGCTGGTGGTGTGCCTCGTAGCGATCGCGCAGGCCGCGCAGGATGTCGATCGTGTCGGTGACCGACGGCTCCGGTACGAAGATCGGCTGGAACCGGCGCTCGAGCGCGGCGTCTTTCTCGACGTGGCGGCGGTACTCGTCCAGCGTGGTCGCGCCGATCACGTGCAGCTCACCGCGCGCCAGCGCCGGCTTCAGCATGTTGGACGCGTCGATCGCGCCCTCACCGCCACCCGCGCCGACGACCGTGTGCAGCTCGTCGATGAAGATGATCAGCTCCTCGCCGTGGGAGCGGATCTCGTCCATCACGTTCTTCAGGCGTTCCTCGAACTCGCCGCGGAACTTCGTACCGGCGAGCATGCCCGGCAGGTCGAGCCGCATGACTCGCTTGTTCCGGATCGTCTCGGGCACCTCGCCGTCGACGACGCGTTGCGCCAGTCCCTCCACGATCGCCGTCTTGCCGACGCCGGGCTCGCCGAGCAGTACGGGGTTGTTCTTGGTCCGCCGCGACAGCACCTCGATGGTCTGGGCGATCTCCTCGTCCCGCCCGATCACCGGGTCGACCTGCCCGGCCCGGGCGGCGACGGTGAGGTCGCGACCGTACTGGTCCAGGGTCGGTGTGTTGCTGGGCACCTGCGCGGCCACCCGTTGCTCGGCCGCGGCGCCCGTCCCCGTCCCGGTCCCCTGGCCGCCGCCGAAAGCCTCCGGCGTCACCCGGAAGTTCTGCAGCAAGCGCCCGGCGACCGACTCGTTGTTGGCCGCGAGCGCGAACAGCAGATGATGCGGCCCGATGTACGAGGCGCCGCCGGCCCTCGCCTCCTGCCGGGCGTCCAGCAGGAGCCGTTTGACGGCGGGCGCGATCGGTATCGGCGTCTGGTGCGCCTCGCGCCGCCGCACACCCTCCTCCACGGCCCGGCCGAGCGCGGCCGGATCGGCACCGGCCGCCTCGAGCAGGTGCTGCGTCACCTCCTGTTGCGTAGCGGCCCACAGCACGTGCTCACTGTCGAGGAACTCCGCGCCCCACTCCGACGCCTTCCGTACGGCCAGCCGCAGCAGGTCGACCGCGTCCTGGCTCAGCAGGCGCCCGATGTCGATGCGGTGCTCGGGCCGCCCGGAACTGCCCACGCTCGGCGGCCCGACGCCGAAGAACCGGGCCAGGAGTTCGTCCATCGGGCTGTACCCCATCGACCCGAAGTCACTGCCAGTCATCCGGCATCCCTCTCTCGTGAAAGTCGCTTACGCGGACTCGGAGGGCCTACCCGTGACATTTCCGGGCATTCGTTTTGGACCCTCGGTCCCGGGAACGTCGCGGTGGACACCCACGTGTGAAGCTCGTGGAACCCGCGAGGAAGGAGCGCGCCATGGACCACTCCCAGGCACCCGTGCTGGAAGCCGTCGCGGCGTTCCACCGGCGCGACGACCTGAGCTTCACGCCACCGGGACACAAGCAGGGCAGAGGCGCCGACGAGCGCGCGCTCCAGACGCTTGGCCCGGACGTCTACGCGGGCGACTTGCTGGCCCTGAACGGCCTGGACGACCGGCAGATGTCCGGGCAGTTCCTGGCCCGGGCGCAGGAACTCATGGCCGACGCAGTGGACGCCGAGCAGGCGTTCTTCTCCACCTGTGGCAGCTCGTTGTCGGTGAAGAGCGCCATGCTGGCCGTCGCCGGGCCGTACGAGAAGCTGATCGTCTCGCGTAACGCCCACAAGTCGGTCGTGTCAGGCCTGATCCTCGCCGGCATCGACCCGGTGTGGGTACCCCCGCGCTGGGACAGCGACCAGATGCTCGCCCACCCGCCCGGCGCCGAGGAGATCGAGCAGGCACTGCGGGCCGAGCCCGAGGCCAAGGGCGTGCTGCTGATCACGCCAACCTCGTACGGCACCTGTGGCGCGCTGCGCGAGACCGCCGAAGCCTGCCATCGCCACGGTCGCCCGCTGGTCGTCGACGAGGCGTGGGGTGCGCACCTGCCGTTCCACGAGAGCCTGCCGGCGTGGGCGATGGACGCCGGCGCCGACGTCTGCGTGACCAGCGTGCACAAGATGGGCGGAGGCCTGGAGCAGGGCTCGGTCTTCCACCTGCAGGGCGACCTGGTGTCTGCGGACCGGCTGAAGGCGTGCGAGGACCTGCTCGGCACGACGAGCCCGTCGGTGCTCATCTACGCCGCGCTGGACGCCTGGCGGCGCCAGATGGCCCAGCGGGGACACGAGTTGCTGAGCAGCGCTCTCGAGTTGTCGAAGCGCCTGCGCGACGGCATCGACCGGCTTCCCGGCCTGCATCCGCTGGGAGACGAGTTCGTCGCGGCTGGGATGGCGGCGGAATACGACCCGCTGATGGTCGTCGTCGACGTCCAGGAGCTCGGCACCAGCGGTTTCGGCGTCTCGGACTGGCTGCGGGAGCAACGGCACATCAACGCCGGCCTGGCCGACCACCGGCACGTGGCGTTCCAGCTCACGCACGCCGACACGACGGAGACGGTCGACGCGTTGCTCGGCGCCCTGCGCGACCTGCCGGCTGACCGCGCCGCGTTGCCGCCGCCTGCGAAGATCGACCTGCCCGCGCCGGAGGATCTGCTGCTGGAGCAGGCGATCCTGCCGCGGGACGCGTTCTTCGGCGAGATCGTGAGCGTACCGATCGAGGACGCCGTCGGGCGGATCGGTGCGGAGCTGATCAGCCCGTACCCGCCCGGCGTGCCGGTCGTGGTGCCGGGCGAGCGGATCAACCAGGCGGTCGTGGACTACCTGCGTAGCGGTGCCGACGCCGGCATCTACCTGCCCGACCCGGCTGACCCCGAGGTTCGGCGGGTGCAGGTCGTCGCCGAGTGACCTGACGCCTGCGAACGTTCAGGGGCGGAGCGGGTGCTCCATCCAGACCAGCTCGTACTCGCCGACGTAGGTGACGCCGACCTCGCGGAACCCACACCGCTCGTACAGCTTGCGCGCCGGCCGCTGGGCCGCGGTGGTGTTCAGGACGACGGCCTTCGCGCCGGTAGCCGCGGCGTGGTCGATGACCTGCCGGACCAGGCGGCTGCCCAAACCGATCCGACGGATCCAGGCGGCGACCCGGAGATGGCGCAGCTCGACCAGCGGCCGGCTCGGCGTCCAGGTCCACAGCCCGCTGGCCTCGGCGGTGTCGAGATCGGCGGTGGTCGTGTCGCCTACCGCGCGGGCGGCCACGACGCCCACAACGGTTGGATCGCCGGGTGCGCCCTCGCGCTCCGCCACCCACACGTGGTCGTACCGCTCGATCGGGCCGCGCGGAGGATCGGCGTCCTCCGAGCCGGCCGGCGTCGGTGGGATCGGTGACCACCGGGCGCCGGCGAGGCGAGCCTGTTCGGCACGGCGCCGCATGGCCGCGACCTCGGGCTCGTCCTCCGGCCGGTACTGGCCGGTCTCCAAGGCCGCCACGGCGTCTCCGTCGCCGGCCGACGCGCGGCGGATTCGGATCCGCGTTCCGGTCATGCCCGCACCATCCCACGGCCGGACGCGAGCTCGCCAGCCGATTTTCAGCCGGCCGGACGCCGGCCGCACGTGGTGACGGTGGTGTAGAACCAGGCGCTGAACCGAGGGTCGCCCATCAGGTCGTCGAAGCGGCGGAGTTCGGCTTCGGTGAGCACGTCGTTTGTCAGGAACGTGTTCCAGAGCTGGCGGTAGAGGTTCCGCATCAGCAGCCACGGAGCCTCGCCACCCGCGGCGGCCGTGGACTGGCTCTCGGCGCGGACGTTCACCAGCCCGGCGGCCGCCATCGCGGGCCCGGCCTCGTACGCCCAGTCGTATGAGACGCCGACCGTGCGGGCCGGGAAGGCGTGGGCGGTTTCCTGCAGGTGGTAGAAGAACTCCTCGTCCTCCGGCCGTGGCACGGTGACGACGCGCTGTTGCGGGCCGGTGTACTCCGTGAGCATCAGCCAGCCGCCGGGTGCGAGCGCGTCGACCAGGGTGTCGAGGACCTCGAGGCGGTTCGGCAGGTGGAGGAGCAGCAGGCGCGCGTGGATCAGCTCGTACGGACCAGGCGCCGGGAGCCCGTCGTTGATGTCGTGCCGGTGGACTTCGACGCCGGGCAGGCCCGCCAGCCCGGCGCCGAGATGGTCCGTCGCCACGTCGACGGCCACGACCCGGCCGGTGGGCCCGGCGCGTTCGGCCAGGCCACGTGCGATCGTTCCCGCACCCGAGCCGAGGTCGAGGCATCGCTGCCCCGGCTTGATCCCGATCGCATCGAGGTTCGCGAAGCTGTGCTCGTCGAGCAAGGCACTGAGGTACTCCAGATGGACCTGGCCCAGGTCGGAGTCGCTGTTGAAGACGTATTCGTTCCCCATGCGGCCCATGCTCGGCGAGGCTGCTTTCAGGCCGCTTGCGTCTCGCTATATCGGACGCTCCCTCCGTCCGCGGAACGTGCGGCGCAGGTCGGCGACCCGCACCGGTGAGGCCGCCGCAACCACAGCAGCACAGCTAGCGGCCGTCGAGCAACGGCTGGCGCGGGTCCCACGTCGTGCCGTCCCGCTCGTCGCGGCGTCGGCGGGCGATGGCCGAGAGTGCCTCCAGCACCACGCGGTTGGCCAGCGCCGCCGTGATGTCGGCGTGGTCGTAGGGCGGGCTCACCTCGACCACGTCCATGCCGACGACCGGAAGCTCCAGGCAGATCCGCCGTACGGAGTCGAGCAGCTCACGGGCCGACAGGCCGCCCGGCTCGGGCGTGCCGGTGCCGGGCGCGTGGCCCGGGTCGCAGACGTCGATGTCGACGGAGAGGAACACGCCGTCGCACTCGGAGGTCGCGATGCCGAACGCCTCGGTCAGGCAATCCGTCAAGCCACGTTGGACGATCTCGGTCATTTCGTACGAGCGCATGCGCTGCTCGGCCATCCACGCGAGTGTCGCCGGGCCGGGCCAGTAGCCGCGCAGGCCGATCTGCAGGAAGCGGTCACCACGCAGCGCGCCGGACTCGATCAGCCGCCGCATCGGCGCCCCGTGCCCCCACAGCGAGCCGAACGCGACGTCGCCGGTGTCGGCGTGCGCGTCGAAGTGCAGCATGGAGATCCGCCCCTGCCCGAGTACGTCGGCGACGCCGGACGCGTCGGCCGACGTGATGGCGTGGTCCCCGCCCAGTACCAGCGGCAGCGCACCGGTGGCCGTGATCGCGGCGACGGCCGTACGCAGGGCGGCCAGCGACTTGGCCGCGTCGCCGGAGAACATCTCGACGTCGCCCGCGTCGTAGACCTTCAGATCCCGCAACGCGTCCGTACGCAACGCCAGGCTGGGCCGAGACGCGTCGTGCGGGAGGTAGTCGGTCGTACGGATCGCCTGCGGGCCGAAGCGCGTGCCCGGCCGGTGTGACGTGCCGCCGTCGAACGGGGCACCGAGGATCACCACGTCGGCATCGGCATAGGTGCCGGGCGAGGTATGGTCGCAACGAGGCACGCCGAGAAACGTGATGTCTGGGCCAAACTGGGATCCGTAGCGCGCCATGGCGATCAGCATAGTGAGAGGGACGGAATCTGCCTTGGGAGTACGCGACGACTTCGTGACCGTTGCCAACTCAGCCCTGACACTGCTGATGGAACCGGCCGTCGAGGCCAGGTGGAACGAGCCGAGCGCACTCGAGGACTTCACCGTCGGAGGGCTCGCGTTCCACCTGTCCAACCAGGTGCTCCACGTCCCGCAGGCCACGCCGACCGACCGCGCGCCCGTCTCGCTCGTCGACGACTACTACGCCGAGGCCGACTGGCTCGGCCAGGACGCCTCGCACCAGGTCAACGTCTTCATCCGCGAACGGATGGAAGAGGCTGCCGCACAAGGCGTTTCGACCGTCCTTACGAACGCGCACGACACCCTCGGACAGGTGCGAACTCTCATCGCCGAGGCGCCGGCCGATCTCGTGGTCGAGATGCGGGGGCGGCCCCTCACGTTCGACGACTTCCTGGTCAGCCGGCTGATGGAGCTCGTCGTGCACTCCGACGATCTCGCTGTCAGCGTTGGCGTTCCGACCCCGCTCGTACCCGAGTCGGCTGCCACCACGGTCGTCGACCTGCTCTCCCGGCTCGCGATCCGTCGGTACGGCGCGATCACCGTCGTGCGGGCGCTGTCCAGGTCCGAACGCGCACCGGCCACCATCTCGGCGCTGTGAGGTCCCGTCACATGTTCCCGCTCGAGCAGTCCCCGCTCCATGTGCCCGACGAGGTCCTCACCGACCTCCGGCAGCGACTCGCGCTGACCCGCTGGCCCGACGACGCCGGTAACGACGACGGCTACTACGGCGTCGGCCGCACCTACCTCCAGGAGCTGGTGGACTAGGGCGCGACGAATACGACTGGTGCCGGGCCGAGGCTGCCATCAACGCATACGAGCCGGCGAGCTGCACAGCATCCACATCGGCTCCGGCCTGAAGCTCACGCTGTTCAACGGCGACCGCGCCTGGGACATCACCGGCGGCCGGCCGATCCCGGACGGCCTGCCCGACCAGGTCTACGCGCGGATCCTCCAGCTGGAGCGGCGGTTCGCCGTGCACCTGGCCACCCATCTGCTGGAGCCGAGCACGCTCGCGTACGGCCTGTCCGACTCGCCGGCCGGACTGCTGGCGTGGCTCCTGCACCGCTGGCAGTCCTGGAGCGACAACGGTGGCGACATCGAAACCGTCTTCTCCAAGGACGACCTGCTCACGCACGCGATGATCTACTGGGTCAACAACGCGATCGGCACGTCGATCCGTACGTACGCCAACAACAACCGCTACCCCTGGACGCCCTCCCACGACTGGCCGGTGATCGAGGCGCCGACCGGCATCACGTTCGTGGGCTACGAGAACCCGCCGGGTGTCAGCACGGCCGAGCAGCGGGTCGGCAACTTCCTGGCCGGTGACCGGGCGGCCTGGTACAACCACGTCAACCTCACCGCCCACGACCACGGTGGCCACTTCATCCCGTGGGAGGTCCCCGACGCCTGGGTCGCCGACCTGCGGCGCACGTTCCGCGGACGGAGATAGGCAGGCGGCCTGTAGCGAGCCGCAGGCAGGCGGAAAGCGGCGCATCGACGGCGGTCACGCGTCGTTCGCGGCCGGGTGGGGTGTCCTGTCAGTACCTGGACGCCGAGCCCTCCCTCATCGAGCTGGTCTGCGGTTTGCTGGGGTGGGTACCCGCCGCGCTGCCGATCGGAGACGCTGATGGATCGCACGACGCCGTCCCCGGCATCCACGATGCCGGCTGCCGCGCGTACTCCGCATGCGCGGACGGTGGTCGCGATCGCGTCGTTGGGTTTCTTCCTGATCACGCTCGACATTTCCATCGTCAACGTCGCGTTGGCGCGGATTCGCGGCGACCTTGGCGGCGGTACGAACGGGCAGCAGTGGGTGATCGACGGCTACACGCTGTTGTTCGCCGCGCTGTTGCTGTTCGCCGGCAACCTGGCCGACCGGATCGGCGCCAAGCGGGCGCTCTGGCTGGGCCTGCTGGTGTTCGGGCTGGCATCCGCCGGATGCGCGGCCGCACCCAGCATCGGGGTGCTGATCGCCGCTCGCGGCGTCCAGGGCGCGGCGGCCGCGGTCATGCTGCCGGCGTCGATGGCCCTGATCCGGGAGGCCTTCCCCGACCCGCGTGCCCGGGCCAGCGCACTCGGCGTCTGGGCGGTCGGCGGTGCCGTGGCCGGGCTCATCGGCCAGCCGCTCGGCGGTCTCCTCACCACGGCCGACTGGCGGTGGGTGTTCCTCATCAACCTCCCGGTGTGCGCAAGCATGCTCGCGTTCCTGTTCGCGGTGGAGAGCTCGCCCACCAGGCCGGCCCGGTTCGACTGGGCCGGGCAGATCCTGGCCGTCGTCGCACTCTCGGCACTTGTGTACGGGCTGATCGAGGGCGGGCACCTTGGCTTCACCCACGTCTCGGTGATCCTCGCGCTGATCGTCGCCGTCGTCACGCTGGTCGCGTTCGTCCTCGTCCAGGCGCGTGGGCGGCACCCGATGTTGCCGCTCGAACTGTTCCGCGTACGCGGGTTCCGGCTCGCCCTGCCGGTCGGGTTCGCGTTCATGGTGGGGCACTACGGCAACGTGTTCGTGGTCAGCCTCTACCTGCAGCAGCAGCTCGGCCTGTCTCCGCTCGATGCCGGGCTGGTCTTCCTGCCGTCGGCGTTCTTCGCCATCGCGGGCAACCTCGCCAGCGGCCCCGATCACCAACCGCTTCGGCGCCCGCGTGCCGGTCGTTGCCGGGCTGCTGACGATGGTCGCCGGGCTCGTGGCTCTCCTGCTGACCGCGCCACTGGCGATGCCGGTCGTCGCGGCGCTGTGCATGATCCTGCTGGCCGGCGGGGCGCTGGCCATGCCCTCGGTCACCGGCGTGGTTCTCGAGGGCGTCGCCGCCGAACGTTCCGGCACCGCCAGCGCGGTCTTCAACACCTTCCGCCAGATCGGCGGCGCCGTCGCCATCGCCGTGTTCGGTGCGCTGATCGCCAACCCCGCCACGTTCCTCACCGGCATGCGCGTCAGCCTGGCCACCGCCGCGGTCCTGCTCCTGCTCGCGGCACTCACCAGTACCCGCATCCACCCGGCGGCCCGTTCCTAGCCCGTCAACTGCTCGCCCAGCCAGGCGAACGCCGCCTCCTGCATCGGTACGTCGAACTTGTGCGGGCCCGGATAGAACTGCCCGACGTAAGCCTCCGCGGCGCCGGCCGCGCGGTAGAGGGCGGCGAGCCGCTCGTCGGCAGCGCGCATGCCCTCCATGGTGAACAGGTTGTCGTCCTCGTCGTACTGCACGAGCAGCGGCGTCGGGGCGCGGCAGGCCGCGAGGTCGGGCCAGTCGCCCAGGCGGGCGTACGCGGGCGGGAAGAACATCCAGGTGTGCTTGGCCACGTGGTCGCCGAGCAGGCCGGGATAGGTGCTCATCATGCCGACCACCACCGCCGCCGAGATGTGGTCGGAGGTCGCCAGCAGCAGCGCCGACCGGCAGCCGCCACCCGACAACCCCGCACACCCGGTTCGGGAGGCGTCGACGTCGGCGCGGGAGCGAAGGTACGCCAGCGCCACCCGGTCCTCGTACGACACCACGCCCGCCAGCGTCGTGCCCAGCACGGCGGCGTACTTCTCGACGACGTGCTCGTAGCCGCCGGCCTCCGCGTTGTACGCCGAAGGATCCGACGGTGCCGAGCCGTGTGGCGCGAACCTCCGGCTCCCCCACAGGAACACGTCGTGCGCCAGCACGACGAAGCCCGCTCTGGCCAGCGCGTTGGCGAACGCCCGGTCCCCGTACGCGTTCGAACGCAGCGCGGCCACCGCCGGCTCACAGCCCGCAGGCCCGTCGGCGATCTTCTCCTTGCCGTAGAACTTGAAGCCGTCGTGGCTGTGCAGCGCGACGACACCGGGCAACAGGCCCTCCGCCCCGGCCGGCTTGAGCACGTACGCACGCGTCCGCGGCCCGTACCCCACCGACCACGACACCTCCTCGCCCGCCACACCGCCGGCCTCCCACGTCCGCTCCACCCGCACGTCAGCAGGCCGCTCGTCGTCCAGCCCGAAACCGAGCGCTTCACGAACCAGCGCGGGCGACACCGGCGCGCCCCCGTTCCACAGGCCGCCGCGGGCTTCGGCGGCGACCACCCAGTCACCGAAATCGGAAAGGTAGGGATACTCAGACATCTCTCCACTATTCAGCCGCGGTGCCGAGCCAGGTAAGAGGTGCGATGGTCGAAGGTGACCGGATCGGTGGCCGGTTCCGGCTGCTCCGGCGACAACCCGGCAAGAACGCGTCCGACCGGCCGAACGAGGTCTGGCTGGCCCACGACGAGCTGATGGGCCGCGACGTCGTACTCAAGCGCTTCACGCCGGGCGACCCCGAGTCGCGGGTGCTGGCCGGCATCAACCATCAGCACGTCATCACGCTGTACGACTGCCTCCAGCTCGGTCCGGAGGGCGACTGGCTGGTGATGGAGTACGCACCGCACGGCAGCCTCGCCGAGCAGCCGAAGCACACGCCCCGGCAAGCCGCCCGGATCGGCGCGCAGATCGCCGGCGCACTGACCGACCTGCACGTCGGAGGCGTCGTCCACTGCGACGTCAAGCCGGCCAACATCGTGCTGGCCGAGAACGGCTTCGCCAAGCTCACCGACTTCGGCGCGGCCAACCGCTACGCCGGCAACGAGACCCCGACTCTCACCGGCCCCGGCGTCAGCCACACGCCGGCCTACGCCGCACCCGAGGTCGTGGCCGGCAGCCCGGCACCGGCGTCCGACGTCTACTCGCTCGCGCTCACCGTCTACGCGCTGGTCGTCGGTGAGCCGCCGCACGTACCCGGCCACACCGAAGCCGGCCCAGCCGTGCTCGGCCCGCTGGCCGAACTGCTCGATGCCATGCGCAGGCCCACGCCAGCCGACCGGCCCGGCACCGCGGAGGTTCAACGCCGGTTCGAGGCCATCGCCAACGGCGCCGACCCGGCCGCCGCGGCCAACCCGACCATCGACGGCGCACCGACCACGGCGCGGGCGGCGACAGCAGCCCAGAGATCCCCCGTCGTACCCGCGCAGCTCCCCGCCGACGTCAACGGCTTCGCCGGCCGCGCCGCCGAGCTGGACCGGCTCGACGCCCTGCTCGCGACCTCCGCCGACCGCCCGCCGCCGACCGCCGTCGTGATCTCCGCGGTCTCCGGGACGGCAGGCGTCGGCAAGACCGCGCTCGCCGTCCACTGGGCACACCGGATGGCCGGCCGCTTCCCCGACGGCCAGCTGTATGTGAACCTGCGCGGCTTCGATCCGAGCGGCCAGGTACTCGATCCGGGCAACGCCGTACGCAGCTGCCTGGAAGCGCTCGGCGCCACCCCGGAGCAGATCCCCGACGGCCTGGACGCCCAGACCGCCTTGTACCGCAGCCTGCTGGCCGGCCGGAGGGTGCTGGTCGTCCTCGACAACGCACGTGACAGCGCACAGCTCCGCCCCTTGCTGCCCGGCGCTCCCGGTTGCCTGGTGATCGCCACCAGCCGCAACGACCTCACCAGCCTGGTCAGCCGCGAGGGGGCGCAGCTCCTGCCGCTCGACCTGCTCAGCGCCGGCGACGCCCACAGCCTGCTCGAGCAGCGGCTCGGCCCGGACCGGGTCGCCGCGGAGCCTGGCGCCGCCGACGAGCTCGTCCAGGCCTGCGCCAGCCTGCCGCTGGCGCTCGCGATCGTCGCCGCACGCGCCGCCATCCGCCCGACCTTCCCGCTCTCGGCACTGGTGACCGAGCTGCGCGACAGCCACGACCGCTTCGCCGCGCTGGCCGCCGAAGGCCCCGACAGCGACGTACGTGCGGTGTTCTCGTGGTCGTACGAACAGCTCAGTGCCGAGGCGGCGAGGCTCTTCCGCCTGCTGGGCCTGCACCCTGGCCCCGACTTCACCGCACCGGCGGCGGCCAGCCTCGCCGGCGTACCACGCCTCCGGACGAATCAGCTGCTGGCCGAGCTCACCGCCGCCAACGTGCTGGCAGAGCACGCACCCGGCCGCTATTCCTTCCACGACCTGCTCCGCGCGTATGCCACCGGGCTCGCTCACGAGCACGACACCGGTGCCGAGCGCCGCGCAAGCCAGCAGCGGATGCTCGATCACTACGTCCACACCGCCCACCCCGCCGCGATGCTGCTCAACCCGGGCCAGGACGACATCGAGCTCGCCCCACCGGCCGCCGGCTCAACCATCGAGGCGATCGAGGACCATCGGCAGGCGATGAGCTGGTACACCGCCGAGCATCGCACCCTGCTGGCCGCCATCGACTCCGCCTCAGCGGCCGGATTCGACACGCAGGTCTGGGCACTGGCGTGGTCGGTGTCGAACTACCTCGACCGGATGGCTCGGTGGCAGGACCGGGTTGACGCCTGGCAGGCGGCGCTGGCGGCGGCCGGTCGGGCCGGGGACCAGGCGCTGCAGGCACGCGCCCACCGCAACCTCGCCAACGCCCACACGAAACTCGGCCGGTTCGAGGCGGCACGTACCAGCCTCGAGCAGGCTCTCAGTGTCTTCTCCGAGACTGGAGACATCGGCGGCCAAGCCCACACGTACCGGCTCCTCGCCGTGCTCCACATGCGGCAGGAGCAGTACGACCAAGCGCTGGAGCATGCGCTCCAAGCCCTCGACCACTACGACCGGATCGGCCACGAGGTCGGCCGAGCGGGGGTACTCAACGACATCGGCTGGTACCAGGTCCAGCTCGGGGAGTACCAGCAGGCGGTCGAGTCCTGCGAACGGGCGCTGGCGCTGACCGAAGAGCTCGCGGTCGACAGCACGATGGCGGCTGCCGCCTGGGACACGCTCGGATATGCGCACCATCATCTCGGCAACCATCCGAAAGCGATCCAGTGCTACCAGCAGGCACTGGAGCTGATGGAAGAGCTCGTTCAGCTCGACGACATGGCACAGATCCTCGACCACCTGGGCGACGCCCACGACGCCGCCGGAGACCACGAGGCAGCGCGCGACGCCTGGCAGCGTTCACTCGCGATCCTGGAGGATCTCGGCCAGTCGACCGATACCGTTCGTGCCAAGCTCAGCTCGTCCTGAGCAGCTCCTTCAGCACGTCCCGCGCTGCTTCGAGTGTGAGGTCGATGTCGGCCTCGGTGTGCGCGAACGACACGTGGTTGCGCTTCAGCGACATCGGCAGCATCAGGAACCCACGGTCGGTCATCAGCCGGTGGAACGCCTTGTACCGCTCGTCGTCGTTGCGCATCAGGTCGCGGTAGCCGTGCACCTCGCCGGCCAGGAAGTACGTGCACCACACCGAGCCGTAGCCCGCGACGACGGCGGGGATGCCGAGCTCGTCGATGATCGAGCGCATCCCGGCGCGCATCCGCTGCCCCAGTTCGGCCGTACGAGCGAACACGTTCTGGTCACGCAGCTTGCCGATCGTCGCGATCGCCGCGGCACAGGCCATCGGATGCCCGGTGAACGTACCCGCCAACAGCACGTTGCCACCGGCCGCGTTGAAGTGCCGCAGCAGCTCGCGCCGGCCGGCCAGCCCGGCGACCGGGAAGCCGTTCCCGACGGCCTTGCCGAACGTCGTCAGGTCGGGCAGTACGCCGCTGACCTGCTGCCAGCCACCCAGCGCGTGCCGGAAGCCCGTGATCACCTCGTCGAAGACCAGCAGGCTGCCCGCCGCCTCGGTCACCTTGCGGAGCCCTTCCAGGTAACCCGGATCGGGCACCAGCGCGCCGACGTTGTGCGGGATCGGTTCCACGATGACCGCGGCGATCTGTTCGGGATACCTGCTGTAGAGCTCCTCCAGCGAGGTCAGGTCGTTGAACTCCGCGATCAGCGTGGCCTCGAGGTTCTCCGGCAGGATCCCCGCGCTCATCGGGTCCATGCCGTAGGCGAGCTCCGGCGGCGAGATGACGTTCCTGGCCACCGCGTCGTGCCAGCCGTGGTAGCCGCCCTGCACCTTCACGATCAGCCGCCTGCCGGTGACCGCACGGGCCAGCCGGACGGCATGGAACGTCGCTTCACTTCCGCTCGTGCAAGCCACCATCTGCTCCGCCGACGGGATCACCTCGCAGGCGAGCTCGGCGAACTCCACCTCGGGCAACGTGATGCCGACACCCATGAGATCCACCGGCCGCATAGCCGCCGCGACCGCCCGGTCGACGTCGGGATCGTTGTGCCCGAGCACGATCGCGCCGAACGCCGCGTGGTAGTCGATGTAGCGGTTGCCGTCGAAGTCCCACACATACGCGCCGTCGGACCGGGCGAAGCCGTAGGGCGGGCCGAGGAAGCGGCTGAAGGAGTTCAGGCCACCGGGGATCACGTGCTCCGCGCGCTGGGCGAGCTGCGACCCGCGGGGGAATGCTGCCTCGAGCATCAGGGGATCAACTCCTGTCGACGGATGGCTGACGCCTCGATACTGCAACATGTGGAACGACGTTTCAAGTAATCGTCCCGACAATGCGCCAGTACCTGCGTCCGGCATCGGCGAACGCTTGACTTCCGGCGCGAACCGCTGCCTATGATCCGGTATATGAAATCAGATTCCGCGCCACGGCCGACCGGCGCGGACCAGGCCAGGGACCAGGCCAAGGACCAGGTCGGAGTCGTCGTGGTCGGCACCGGCGGCATCGCGGCAGAGCATCTCGCCGCCCTGTCGGTCTCGAGGCGGGCCCGCCTCGCCGGTGTCGTCGACGCCGATGCCGGACGGGCCCGGGCCGCGTCGATCGCCAACGGCGGAACGCCCTGGACGACCTCGCTCGACGAGGCGCTGGCCTGGCCGGAGACCGACGGGTGCATCGTCTGCACACCCAACGACACGCACGCCCCGCTCGGGATTCGCATCGCCGCCGCCGGCAAGCACCTCTTGCTCGAGAAGCCGCTCGCCACCACCGTGGATGACGCGATCGCCGTCCGCGACGCCTTCCGGGCGGCCGGGAGCGTGGTCGCCGCGGCCCACACCCATCGCGCGTACGACTACTCCCGGGCCGTGAAGCAGGTCGTCGACAGCGGCGAGATCGGTACGCCTCGCCTGATCCGGCTGGCGTTCCTCGGCAGCTGGCTGTGGGGCGACTGGCGGGCCTGGGTGCTCGATCCGGAGCGCTCCGGCGGGCACGCGCTCCACAACGGCGTCCACCTGCTCGACACCGTGACGTGGTGGATGGGCGAGCGCCCGGAATCGGTCTACGCACGAGGACGCAAGCTGACCGGAGCGGAGCTGCGTATCTTCGACTACCTCGAACTGACCGTGGAGTACCCCGGTGGCCGCGTCGCTGTCTGCGAGATGAGCCGAGCACACCAGCCCGCCGGTTTCGGACAGCGCGACGTCCTCCTGGTCGGCTCGGCCGGAACGATCCGCCAGGCCTACGACGGCGAGGCCGGCCAGGTGTTCGGCAGCACCACCGGCGCGGGTCCGAGCGCGATCGCGCCGGTGTCCGGTGCGGGCGGCGGTTTCGTGCTGCAACTGGAAGCCTGGCTGGACGGGATCGACGGCGGCGCCGCGCTGGCGTCCGCCGACGACGGCGTGCTGTCGGTCGCGCTGGGCGTCGCCGCCGAGCAGTCGATGCTGACCGGACAGCCGGTGCGACTTGCCGAGGTGCTGCCATGAGAGTCGTTCTCGCCGGGTTCGGCGGCCTCGGCCGCCAGGACCACCAGACCGCGATGTACGCGCCCGCGCTGCGAGCCCACCCGGGCTTCGAGATCGCCGGTGTCGTGGCGCTCACCGACGCCGAGCACGACCGTGCCGCAGCCGTCGCCCAGGACCTCGATGTGCCGCGATTTCCCGGCCTGGACAGTGCGTTGGCCGACGCTGACGCCGCTGTCGTGTGTGGCGAGCCCGGCCTTCGAGAGGACGTCGTCGGCGAGGTGATCAGCGCCGGCAGGCACGTGCTGGCCGACAAGCCGCTCGCGCTCTCCGCCGGCCGGGTCGCCGGCCTCGCCGAGGTGGCCGCGAAGCAGCCCCAGGTGGTGGTCGCCGTCGCGCACCATCTGCGGTTCCATCCGATGCTGCGTGCCGCCGCGACGGCCATCGCCGGCGGCAAGGTCGGCCTGCCCTGGAACGTCCAGGCCGACTTCCTGGTCGCCGGTGGCGACCCGATCCCAGCGGGCGAACTGCACAACTTCGGCTGCTATCCGGTCGACATCGTGCTCGCGCTCACCGGGCTCGACGTCCTTCGTGTACACGCGATCGCGCCCGGCTCTCAGGATCTCGCCGTGCTCATGCTCGACCACGAGTACGGCCTCACGAGCACGATCGCGTTCGGCCGGACAGTGGCTCGCGCGACGGTCGATCCCGGCGGCCTCGCCGTGCACCGGTATCGCGTCAGTGGTTCGCACGGTGTCGCCGACATCGACGCCACCAAGCCCGCGCTGCTGGTGGAGACCGGCGAGCAGCAGCGCCGGCGTTACCTCGGCGACAGCACGGTCACTCTCATGCTGGACGACTGGCTGGCGGCCGTACACGCCGGCCGGCCCGCCGCTGCCGGGCTGCCGCAGGCGCTGGCAGTCGCCCGAGTACTCGACGCCGCCCAGCTCTCGTTGCGGCACAAGCATCCCGTGGAGGTCAGCCGATGAAGCTCGTGACATACGAACGTGCCGGCAGCGGTGAGGTACGGCACGGCCGGCTCGACGGCGACACGATCGCCGACCTCGGATCCGGCGACCTGCAAGCGATCGTGACCGCCGGTGCTGCGACAGCGGAGACCGGCGAGACCGTCCCCGCTGCAGACGTACGGCTGCGGGCACCCCTGCTGCGGCCGGGCAAGCTGCTGGCCGCGGCCGCCAACTACCAGGACCACGTGACCGAGTCCGGCGGCCAGCCGCTGGACAGGTCGCGGCTGTCTCCACGGCTGTTCCTCAAGCCGCCGACCGGCATCGCGGGCCCTGGCGACCAGGTGGCCCTGCCCGACCTCACCAAGGAGATGGACTGGGAGGCCGAGCTCGGCGTCGTGATCGGGCAGCGCTGCCGCGACGTGCCGGCCGAGGACGCACTCGGCGTGGTGTTCGGCTACCTCGCGGCCAACGACGTCTCGGCCCGTTCGCTCGACCTCTCGTTCGAGCGCGACACCGACGACCGGGCGGTCTGGTTCTTCGACTGGCTGGCCGGCAAGTGGTTCGACGGCTTCGCTCCGATGGGCCCGTGGCTGGTGACCGCCGACGAGGTGCCTGACCCGCAGGCGCTGGACATCCGCTTCGAGCTCAACGGCGAGACC
This sequence comes from Flindersiella endophytica, assembly GCF_054779015.1. Classification (NCBI taxonomy): domain Bacteria; kingdom Bacillati; phylum Actinomycetota; class Actinomycetes; order Propionibacteriales; family Nocardioidaceae; genus Flindersiella; species Flindersiella endophytica. The sequence continues at coordinate 137,548 of NZ_BAAGYY010000036.1, read as the reverse complement.
CGCCAGCACGCATCCAGCAAGGACATGATCTTCACCACCGCCGAGCTGATCGCGTGGGCCTCCCGCCTGATGACGCTCGAGCCCGGCGACATCATCCTCACCGGGACACCCGCAGGCGTCGGCGCTGCGACCGGCACGTTCCTCAAGCCCGGCGACGAGATGCGGGTCACCATCGAGAAGCTGGGCACGCTGGTGAACCACGTTGCCTGACCTGATCCTCGCGGGAGGGCTCGTCGCCGACGGCTCCGGCCGGCCACCCAGGCGGGCCGATGTCGTCGTTCGCGGCGGCCGGATCGCCGAGATGGTCGACGGCGGGCTGCCGGCTGAACCCGCCGGCCTGCTCGTGGTGCCGGTCGACGGCTCGCTGGTGTGCCCGGGCTTCGTCGACATCCATACGCACTCCGACCTGACGCTGCTGTCGGCTCCGGACGCGCCCAGCAAGGTCCGGCAAGGCGTGACGACCGAGATCGTCGGCAACTGCGGGCTGTCCGTCGCGCCGTCGCCGGCCGCGGATCGCAAGGAGCTCCGGCACGCGGTCTCGTACCTCGATGTCGACCCGGAGGTGCGCTGGGACTGGGACGCACTCGACGGTTACCTCGAGGCGCTCGCAGCGGTCCGGCCCGTACAGCACGTCCGTACGCTGGCCGGCCACCTGCCGCTGCGTGCGGCCGTCCTCGGGTTCGGCGACCGAACCGTCACCGCGGCCGACCTGCAGGCGCTGGACCGGCTGCTCAGTGAGCAGTTCGACGCGGGTGTGCTGGGGTTGTCGACCGGCCTGGCGTACCCGCCGCTGACGTTCGCGGGCCACGACGAGCTGCTCGCGCTCGGTGCCGTCGTCGCGAGGTACGACGGGATCTTCGCCTGGCACGTTCGCGACTACGCCGACGAGCTGCAGGAGTCAGTGGCTGCCGCGATCGACGTTGCCCGCCGGACCGGCTGCCGGACCCAGCTGTCGCACCTGGTCGCGGTCGGCCGGCGGAACTGGGGCAAGGTCGAGCGCGCGCTCGAGCTGGTGGACCAGGCGATCGCCGCCGGCCTGGACGTGGGCGTCGACGTCTATCCGTACCTCGCCGGCAATGCCCCGCTGAGCCAGCTGCTGCCGGCCTGGACGACGCCCGGCGAGTCCTGGGACGCGGCGACCCGTGAACGGCTGCGCCGGTGGTTCGACGCCCATCCGCTGGGATGGGACGACATCTCGATCAGCCGCGGCCCGGCCGAGCTGCAGGGCAGGCGGCTGGACGAGACCGGCGACGACCCGGCGGGCCTCGTGCTCGACCTGCTGCGCGAGCACGGGCACGCGGTGACGATGACCGCGTACGGGCGCAGCGCGGAGGACCTCGCGGCCGTGCTCAGGCATCCGGCCAGCGTCATCGCGTCGGACGGGCAGGCGCTCGATCCCGCCGGGCCGACCGGGCGCGGAGTGCCACACCCACGTTCGTACGGCTGCTTCCCGCGCTTCCTGGCCGAGCACACCGGCTCCGATGGTGTCCCGCTCGGTGAGGCGGTCCGGAAAGTCACCGCCGCGCCGGCCGACCGCATCGGCCTGCGCGATCGCGGGCGGATCCGGCCCGGTCTGGTTGCCGACCTGGTCGTCCTCGATATGGAAAACTTGGCCGACACCGCGACCTACTCCGATCCCGCCCGGTTCCCGCGGGGGATCGACCTGGTTATGGTCGGTGGACACGCGGTGTTCGGACGGACGGAGCAAGCATGACCAGCGGCAGCGGGAACTACCACACCCACGCGTTGACCCGTGGGCTCCGTGTGCTGGAACTCTTCAGCGGCAGGACTCCCCCGCTCACCCTGACCGACATCCACGACGCCAGCGGGCTGCCCAAGAGCACGCTCGTCCGCCTGCTCAGCGCGCTCGCCGAGGCTGAGTTCGTGATGAAGGTCGACGACCGGCCGGCGTATCGCCTTGGACACAAGGTGATGGAGCTCGCCGACTCCTACGTCTCGAGCCTCGACATCACCCAGGTCGCCGGCGACTACCTCGACAGCCTGTCCCGCCAGACCCGGCAGACCAGCAACATCGGCCTGCTCGACGGCGACCAGATCCTGCATGTCTGCGTTCGCCTTCCCGATCGTCCCCTGCGCTTCGAGCAGTCGATCGGCGCGCGCAGCCACAACCACTGCACGGGGCTCGGCAAGGTGCTGCTCGCGGACCTCTCGCCCGAGCAGGTGAGTGCGCACGTGATGGCCGAGCCCTACCAGAAGCTCACCGAACGCACGATCAGCCGGCGAGCCGAGCTCGACAGCGAGCTGCGCCGGATCCGCCGTAAGGGCTTCGCGCTCGACGACAACGAGCACAACGTCGGGCTGCGGTGCCTGGCGATCTCGCTCCGGCACGACGGCGAGACGCTGGCCGCGTTGTCGGTGAGCGGTCCGAGTGGCGAGTTCGGTCCGGAAGACCAGCGCCGCTATCTCGACGCGCTGCAGGACGCCGCCGAACAACTCGTCGCGGACCCCGAGGTCGTGGCCGCGTTGCGTCGCATCTACAGCACCCTGCGCCGTTCCCAGGTCGCCGAGCCGGCCTGATCGGCGCGCTTTTCCGCCAGGGAGGCCGCCTTGTTCGATGTCCACACCCACTGCCTGCAGCACGAGCACTGGGGTCCGGAGTGGGACGACAACTGGCGTCCGGTCTACCAGTACGACTGGGTCGACGTCCGTCCGGAGGTCTACGACGAGAAGATGGCCGAGGCCGGTGTCACGACCGCGTTCGTGTTCGGCCTGAAGGCCACCAAGGCGGGTGTCGGCATGCCGAACCAGTTCGTCGCCGAGTTCTGTGCCGCGACCTCGACCAACACCGTCGGCTTCATGTCGCTCGACCTGTCCGACCCGGACGTCCTGAAACAGCTCGAGGACGGTGTGGCGCGCGGGCTGCGCGGGATCAAGCTCTATCCCGTGCTGGCGGGCTTCGACCCGCGCGATCCGGCGCACGATCCGGTCTATCGCGCGGCCGTCGAGCACGGGCTCGTCGTCCTGTGGCACATGGGCGCGACCCCGAGCCCGATCGGCGACCTGGCGCTCAGCGATCCCCTGCTGGTCGACAACGTGGCGACCCGGCATCCGGAGCTGGTGCAGATCATCGCGCACCTCGGGCACCCGTGGCAGCGCGAGACCATGGTGGTGCTGCGCAAGAACCCGCGGGTGTTCGCCGATGTCTCGGCCGCCTGGGCGCGTCCGTTCGACGGCTATCACGCCTTGGTACGCGCGCAGGAATGGAGCGCTGTGCCGAAGCTCCTGTTCGGCTCCGACTATCCGATGTGGACGCCCGCGGAGGCGGTGGCGGGGCTCCGCGAGATCGCCGCCTTCGAGGCCGGCAACCTGCCGCGGGTCAAGCAGGAGACGATCGACTTCCTGATCGACAACGATCCGTCGGAGGCGCTCGGCCTGCGTCCGGCCGGCTAGCCGGCCAGGGCGGCGACACCGGCCAGCCACCGCCGTGGGATCTCGGCCCAGGTCCGGAGCTCGACCGGATCGGCGTGCGGTACCAAGCGCAGCCACGAGACCAGCCGGTGCACGCCTTCCAGCACCCCGGTGGCAGCGAGATCGGTACGCAGCACCCGCGGATCGGCGTCGAGATGGTCACGCCACACCGACAGGTAAGCGTCGTACAGCTCGTCGCGGTCCACGCGAGCCAACGGCGCACCGGTCCACTCAACGACCGATTCGACGAACCCGTGCAGCGAGACGAACGGATGGCCCCAGATCGCGTTGCCGAAGTCGAAGAACCGTGGTCGTAGCGTGCCGGTCGCGCGGTCGGCGAAGACGTTGGCGGCGTAGACGTCGTTGAGCTCCAGGTCGATCGGAACGGTGTCGCTGATCGATGCTGTACGCCGATCCAGCACGTCGGCGGCCAGCTCGGCTCGCTTCAGCAGGTCCGGCTCGAGTCGCAGGGTGTGCTCCGGCGGCAGCGCCGCCCACTCCCGGGCGATGCCGCGCATGCGGTCGCCTGCGGTGTCCGGTGGGAGCAGGACCATCCCGGTGTGCTCGGCAACGTCGAGGTTACCGAGGAGCGCGCACTGCAAACGGGCCAGTGCGCGAACCACCGTCAACCGGGTCGGCTGATCGGCGACGTCTGGATGCGTGAGTGTCGTGCCCTGATCGTCGGTGAGCAGCCACCCACGTTCGCGATCCACCGCGGTCGGCACGACCACGTCGTCGGGCGCGAGCCGCGCCATCGCGGCGACGAGACCCGCCTCGAACCGATGGGCGGGGTTGTTCTCCTTGAGCCACACCAGGCCTTCCGCGGTCGGATAGCAGCGCACCACGGACCAGAAGCGAGCGCGGTAGGTGACGGGCTCGCCGCTGATCCGGCGGCCGAGCTCGGCGAGCCGGGCACGCACCCAGGCATCCACGGTCCGCGTCCACGCCGGCGACGTCCAGCGGCGAACCCATTGGCCTTCGGCATCCGGACCCAGTGGCCTCGCCGCCGGCACCTGCTGCCGCACTAGGCGATGGTCCAGCTGAACGTCTGGCCCTTCCAGAGGCTCGCCTGCAGCTTGGTGCCCTTCGCCACACCCTCCGCCGGCACGCTGTACATCAGCACGCCCGAGCCTGGCTCGGAGGCGCCGGGTGTAGGGACCTGGTCCTCGGAGCCGGCGAGGTTTTCGAAGTGGTCCTGCCGGTAGAAGTAGTTCTGGTCCAGCGGATACTTCGTGCCGTCCGGCGCGACCAGCTCGAAGTGCTGGTCGGAGATGATGAACGGCCCTTCGGTCACCTCGGTCCGCAGGGTGACGATCAGGTACTTGCCGTTGTTCTCGGGCCAGAAGTCCTTCTTGATGGCCGGGTCACCTCGCCGGACCTCGGCCGAGGACACCGTGATCGTGGCGCGCGACCACGGCTCAGGGTCGTCCTTCGCGAGCTCCTCGCTGTTGAGCTCGGCGACCTGGATCGCCTGGCCGACCTTCGCACTCTGCGGCACCGGCGGTGGCGGCGTCAGCGGCGGCTGCGTGGTGTACGTCGCTGTGACCGAGGGGGTCGGCGAGGCCTCGGGCTGGTCCGAGCAGGCCGCGAGGGCCAGTACGACCACGGCGGCCGCCACGCAGGCGGTCAGGGCACGCTTCATGCCCGGGAGGATATCGGCGGTCAGCTCCCGCTGATCGTCAGGTCGTCGATGACGAAGAGCATGCCGTACCCCGTCGGGTCGCCCGTCGAGAACGTCACGCCGGCCAGCGCGTCGGCCGCCGCCGCCGGCTTGGACGCGGTGAACTCCTGACCGCCGATGCTCACCGTGGCGGACGTGAGCGTCGCGTCGACGGTGATCGGGACCCAGGTGTGCACCGGGATCGCGGTGCTGAGCGTGCCGAGCGCGATCCACGCCGAGCCGTCGTACATCTCCAGCGTCTGCGCCGGCTTCGAGTTCACCAGCCGGAACTGCCATGGCTTGGCCGGACCCGAGTCCGCGCGGCCGTCGATGCCGAACACGAACGGCCCGCGGAAGTCGGTCGTCCCCCACTGGAACGACGTCACTTGGTGTCCGGCCTCGGGTGCCGGCTTGGTCGCGGTCGCGTTGTCGTCGGTCCACTTGTCCCACAGCCGGAGCGCTGTGCTGCTGCGGTATCCGCCCATCTCCACATCGCCCGGCCCGCCGTCGACATCGGTCGTCCAGGCGTGCTTGGCGTCGACGAAACCACGCGGCACGTCGAAGATCGGGTCGTTCTCGAACGTCTGGACGTCGCTCGCGTACAGCTCCAACTCGGTCACGGCAGTCGCCCGGCCCGCCGGCGCGACGACCTTGACGTACTGCGCGCGCTGGGCCGGAAAGTCCTTGTAGCGCAGGGCATAGTCGCGCGTGCCAGATGTCTCCACGACCGGCTCCGACCACGTCTTCCCGTCCAGCGACAGCGAGATCGCGCCCGAGGCCGGCTCGCCCGACCCGAGCATCAGGCCGATCCGGTCCAACGTGTACGGCCGGTCCAGCTTCAGCACCATCGACGGCGCCGTGCCATCGCCGGCCTGCAGGACCGCCGCCGCGTTCGGCCGCGAGCTCCCGTCGAACGCGCCCGCGGGCCGCGTCTCCGGGAACCGTCGCACCGGCTTCGCGAACGTTCCCTCGACGCTCGCCACGCCCTCACGCAGTTGCGTCGCGACGTCGAGCTTCCCGACGCCCGGCGTCACCGCGCTGACGTACTTCGCGTAGACCCCGAACTGCTCGTTGTACGCCCCGCAGCCCCAGACCGCGCACGTGTCGCCGAAGAAGATCGACCGGCTCGCACCCACGTTGACGATCGAGTTGTTGCCGCTCGTGCCGTCGTACCGTCCGTTCAACGTGTCCGACGGGTAGTTGGCGAAGACGGTCTGGACGTCGTCCCACGTCCGCCCGTCCCCGGCGTACGACACGAGCACGCGCCCGTCCGGCCGCCCGGTACCCAGCAGGAGAACGCCGTTCGGCTGCAGCACGAGGTCCGGGAAGATGCCGGCGACCTGCTTGCCGTCCGGGCCGATCAGGGGTGTCGCGGCGGTCCATGTCTTCGCGTCGTCGAAGGAACGGGAGACCTGCAGCCGCGCGGGATTCTCCGCCGTCCGGATCGCGGCCAGCAGCTCACCCGACGTCGTACGCGCCCAGCCGACCTCGTTGGTCGACAGGCCGGCCGGGATCTGCGAGCGCAGCGTCCACGTCTCCCCCTGGTCCGTCGACTGCAGGATCATGCTGGAGCCGCGCTCGCCCTTGAAGGTTCCGTACGCCGGCACCAGCCAGGTGCCGTCAGGCAGCACCATCGGCCGCCGGTGGATGCGCAGCCCGCGGTCGGTGCCGCCGAACTCCTTGCCGGGCGGCGGCGTGAACAGGCCCTGCACCGGTGCCCGCCAGGTTTTGCCCTGGTCGGCCGACCTGGAGGTCAGGATGTGGATGGCCGTGTGCGCGTCGTTCGCCCACTCCGGGATGAACTCGATCGAGATCATCGAGCCGTCGGGCAGTCGCGCCATGTTCAACGCCGACACGGAAAAGTTCCGTTCGGTCGTCAGGAACGACAGGCCGGAGTCGAGCGAGAACGACATGTTCGACACCGTGTCGGCGGTCGCGACGTCCTGGTTCGCGTTGGTGGACACGAACACCCTCTGCTGTGTACGCCCGTCCACCACGGTGTCGATCGCGGCCGCCGCCGCGATGGCGGCGACCGGGCCGGGACCCCAGTTCAGCACGTTCCACTCCGGCCCGGTCACCCACGCCGGTGCGTCGGGCGAGCCGCCGTCGCCGCCGGGAAACGTCGCCCTGGTCAGCGCGACCGGCGCGACGCTGCCGGCCGGCAGCCCCAGCAACGCGACCGCGAGCCCGAAGCCGGTCACCAATCCACGCAGCCGCATAGCTTCCCTCCTAGAGATTCCGCGGGTAGGTCGCGCGCAGGTCGATCTGTGAGTACGCCACGTGCCGCGTCAGCGGGTCGGCCTGCCTGGCCGCATCGGTGAGCGGCAGCAACGCATGCGTCTCGTTGCGATACCGGCAGAACGCCTCGGCGTAGTTGACGCCTGCCGTCCGGCCGAACTCGCCGTTGTTCGACTCGATCAGCTTGCGGGCGAACAGCCCCGCGTAGCCCTGGCTCTCGAAGCAGTCCATCGCGGCGACCTTCCGTCCGACCACCGGCGTGATGTCGACGAACACGTCGTTACGCGCGCCGGAGGCCGACAACACGTCGTAGACGAACGTCGGCAGCGAGGTGAAGAAGACCTGCTTGACGTTCACCTCCGCCCGCCCGTCGAGGTTGCGCAGGTACGTGCTCGCCCGGTCGATGCCCGCGAGCGCCGTCATGGTGGCGATCGTGTGCGCGCTCGACGGCGCCGCCGCGTTCAGCGGGTAGTCGCAGATCACCAGGTCGGGCTGCTCCTCCGCGACCTGCCGGGCGACGCGCTCGACGACGCTCTCGTGCACGCGCGTCATCGTGTCGTCGAGGTCGAACGTGACCAGCTTGCCGATGCCGATGATCTCGGCGGCCCTGCGCAGCTCGGCCTTCTTGTTCTCGACGATGTCGTCGAGTCCCGCGCCGGCGATCTCCGCCGAGGGTTCGTCCCTGCGCCATTCCTCGGCGTACTTGTTCGGGTGGATCCGGCCGCCGTGCGTGAGGATGAGCGCGGTGATCTCGTCGCCGTTGTCCGCGTGGCGAGCCAGCGTTCCGCCGCAGTTGGTGATCGTGTCGGCGGGATGGGCGTAGATCGTCAGGATCTTCATGGGATGTCGACGTCCGCGACGTTGTAGCGAACGGAGAAGATCCCGCGGCGGGAGGTGTCGTAGACCACGGTCACCATGCGGGTCGTGCCGATCGCGACGGTGCCCGAGTAGCCGGCGTCCCAGCCGGAGGCCGGCGTGTAGAGCGTGTGGCTCGGCGTGTCGTTCCACAACACGTCGGTGTGACGCATCCGGATGACGACGGGCCTGGAGGTGACCGAGCCCGCGGGCCCGGCGTTCGGCTGGCTCCAGAGCGTCGGCACCAGGTTGGTGCCGGCGATGCGGAAGACCTCCGGCGCGTGCATCCGCACTCCGAGCGACGACGGCGCGGTCCAGGTCGTCATGTAGGTGTTGTCGTAGGAGTCGGACTGATAGCCCGGGCCGTGCACGGTGCCACCGTTGCTGTCCTTGGTGGCCGAGCGGATGATCATGCGGACGTGGCCGGGCTCGATCTCCGTGATCGCGGGTTCCTGGTAGTAGATCGAGCTGCTCGACCCGACCGTCTTCTGGTGTCCGGTGAGCGTGCCGTCCCAGGTGACGCCGCCGTCGGTGCTCGCGATGACCGCCGACTGGTGCGGCCCGCCGGCCTTGGGCGTGCCGTAGACCGGCATCAGCAGCTGGCCGTTGGCGAGCTGGACGATCTTCGCGGTCGTGTACGGCGCCTGCAGCGTGCTGGACTTCACCGTCACCGGCGAGGTGAACGCGGTCTGCCCCTTGTCGCGGTAGCGCACCTGCGACGCGTTCGACGCACCCGTGCTGACGGTCTGGGTGAAGTACGACAGGAACAGCCGGCCGCTGCGGGTCACCGCCAGCGACGGGTCCCGAAAGTCCAGCGTCTGCGACGACATCACGGTCGACGGCGTGCCCCACGTGGCCCCGCCGTCCGTGCTCTTCACGAACCTCAGCTGGCTCGGCACGCCCTGGTGTGCGCTCGCCCACCGGTAGACCATCAGCAGGTCGTCGACGCCGTCACCGTCCGGATCGACCACGACGTCGGGAAAGTAGCCCTGGCAGTTCGTGCCGAAGACCGAGGAGTCGCACGGCGCGCCGGGCACGGCGGTCGTCTGCACGATCGCCTCCGGCTCGACGACGGTTGGTCCGGTTGCTACGGGCGCGACCCCGAGTGCGGCGGCCAGTGCCGCGTACGCAAACGAAAGCAGGCTCATGCTGTGGCTGCTCCAATCCGCAGGATGTCGGACGGCTCGGCGAAGTGACAGGCGCTGACGTGCCCGGAGCCCTCTGACGTGGGTGCCAGCGTGGGTTCTACTTCGGCGCAGATGTCCTGCGCCTTCCAGCATCGAGTACGGAAACGACAGCCGCTCGGCGGACTGCTCGGGCTCGGCACGTCGCCGGTCAGCACGATCCGCTCGCGCTGCTCGGCCGCCTCCGGGTCGGGCAGGGGGATAGCCGACAGCAGCGCTTGCGTGTACGGGTGTGCGGGCCCGTGGAAGATGTCGTCCTTCGCGCCCTCCTCGACGATCCGGCCGAGGTACATCACCGCCACCCGGTCGCAGATGTGCCGCACCACCGACAGGTCGTGCGAGATGAACAGGTACGCGAGCCCGAGTTCGTCCTGCAGCGCGTCGAGCTGGTTCACGACCTGCGCGCGGATCGACACGTCCAGCGCCGAGACCGGCTCGTCGAGCACCAGCACGCTCGGGCCGAGCGCGAGTGCCCGCGCGATACCGATCCGCTGCCGCTGGCCGCCGGAGAACTCATGGGGGTAACGCCTGGCATGCTCGGCCGTCAGCCCCACCATCTCCAGCAGCTCGGCGACGCGCTCCGCTCCCCCTTCGGCGTAACGCCGGTTGACTCGCAGCGGCTCGGCGACGATGTCGTGCACGGTCATCCGCGGGCTCAGCGAGGAGTACGGGTCCTGGAAGACGATCTGCACGTCCTGGTGGATCGCCGGCAGGCCCGCGATGTCGTCGCCACGCAACCGGATCTGCCCGCTCGTCGGCTCGGTCAGCCGCACCAGCATGCGGCCGGTCGTGCTCTTGCCGCAGCCGGACTCCCCCACCAGGCCGAGTGTCTCGCCTTCGTGCAGGCTGAAGCTCACGCCGTCGACCGCCTGGACCGCGCCGACCGCCCGGCGGAGCAGGCCCTTGCGGATCGGGAAGTGCTTGACCAGCTCCTGTACGCGTACGACCTCGGTCATGGCAGCTCCGCGTGGAAGTGGCAGGCGGTGGTGTGGTCGTCCCCGACCCGGACGAGCTCCGGCCGTACGGTCTGGCAGAGCTCGCGTCCCCGGCCGAGCGCGCAGCGTGGTTCGAACGGGCAACCGGGCTGGGCCGTCAGCAGGCTCGGCGGGTTGCCGCCGATCGGCCGCAACGTCTTCTCGTCCCGATCCAGGCGCGGCAGGCTGGCCAGCAGCCCTGTGGTGTAAGGGTGCCTGGGCCGCGCGAAGATCCGACGGACCGGCCCTTCCTCCATGATGCGGCCCGCGTACATCACGATCACCCGGGCCGCCAGCTCTGCCACCACACCGAGGTCGTGCGTGATAAGCAGCGTCGCGGCGCCGGTCTCCTGCTGGGCCTTGCGCAGCATGCCGAGTACCTGCGCCTGGATGGTCACGTCGAGCGCGGTGGTGGGCTCGTCGGCGATCAGCAGCGCCGGGTCGTTGGCGATCGCGATCGCGATCATCACCCGCTGCCGCATGCCGCCGGACAGCTCGTGCGGATACATCCGTACGGTCGTCTCCGGATGGGGTACGCCGACCAGCCGGAGCAGCTCGACCGAACGTTCGGTGGCCCGCCGCGAGCCGAGCTTCCGGTCGTGCAGCAGCAACGTCTCGTTGATCTGGTGGCCGATGCGGATCACGGGGTTGAGCGCGGTCATCGGATCCTGGAACACCACGCCGATGTCACCGCCGCGGACCTTGCGCAGCTCGCGGCCTTTCAGCCGCAGCAGGTCGCGGTCGCGGAACGTCGCCGTGCCCGAGCGCAGCCTGCCCGGCGGGCTCGGAACCAAGCCCAGCAACGACATCGCGGTCACGCTCTTGCCGGAGCCGGACTCGCCGACCAGCCCGAGCGTCTCACCCTCGTACACAGTGAAGCCGACGCCGTCGACCGCGCGGGCGATGCCGTCCTCGGTCCGGAACTCGACCGCCAGGTCCTCGACCTGGAGCAGGGATGTGCGGTTGCTGTCGTTCATCGGCTCCCTCACCCCTGCCTCGGGTCAACGGCGTCCTGCAGGCCGTCGCCGACGAAGTTGACCGACAGCACGGTGACCGCGACAGCGATGCCGGGCGGCACCCAGAGCCAGGGCATCGAGCTGATCACCGTGAGGCTCTGCGCCTGGTTCAGCATGTTGCCCCAGCTCGGTGCGGGTGGCTGAACGCCCAGGCCGAGGAACGACAGCGCGGCCTCGAGCAGGATGAACTGCGCGACGTCGAGCGTCGCAACCACGACCAGCGGGCCGAGCACGGCGGGCAGGACGTGATGCACGATCAGCCAGCGGCTCTTCGCGCCGACGGCCCGCGCGGCCTGGACGTACTCCCGTTCGCGCAGGGAGAGCGTCACGCCGCGCACCACGCGCGCTGCCGTCGGCCAGCCGATCAGGCCGATCGCGAGCGTCATCGTCAGCACGCTCGGCCCGAAGATCCCGGCGATCACGACGACAACGACCAGCGACGGGAACGACAGCACGATGTCCGCGACCCGCATCACCACCATGTCGGCCCAGCCGCCGAGAATCCCGGCGATCGAGCCGAGCAGCGCGCCGGTGAGCACCGAGATCGCGGCCGCCGCCAGGCTGACGCCGAGCGAGACCCGGCCGGCGTACAGCAGGCGCGCCAGCACGTCCCGGCCGGACGCGTCGGTGCCCAGCAGGTGCTCACCCGAGGGTGGCTGCCGGGTCGCCAGCAGGTCGACGTCGGTAGGGCTGTGACCGGCCAGCAACGGTGCGGCCAGCGTCGCCAGGACGATCAGCACGAACACCGCGAGTCCGGCCAGCGCGAGCTTGTGCCGGAAGAACCGGCGGACGGCCAGGCGGGACGGCGCCTGCTGCCGTGGCGCCGGTCTGTCGGCGGCGCCCAGGTCCCGTACGTCGGCCGTCATCGTAGGTCCACCCTCGGATCGGCAACCGTGTAAAGGATGTCGGCGACGAGGTTCGAGACGAGCACCAGGATCGCCACCAGCAACGCGAATCCGAGGATCACCGGATAGTCGTGCCGGCCGACGGAGGCGACCGCGAGCTGTCCCATGCCCGGCCAGGCGAAGATCTGCTCGACGACGACCGCGCCGGCCAGCAGGCCGGGCAACGACAGCGCGACGACCGTGATGACCGGGATCAGCGCGTTGCGGAGCACGTGCCGGAACACCACGCGGGTCGCCGACGCGCCCTTCGACTGGGCGGTGCGTACGTAGTCCGAGCGGAGCTCTGACGCCACGCTCGACCGTACGTATCGGGTCAGTGCACCGGAGCCGGCGAACCCGAGGATCGCCACCGGCAGGACGAGATGCCGCACGCTGTCGACGAGGCTCGGCGCGATCGGGTCCGACATCCCCGCGGATGGCAGGACCTGCAGCTTCACCGCGAACACGTAGATCGCCACCATGCCGAGGAAGAACGGCGGCGTGCAGATCGCCGCGAGGCTCACGACCGTCGACCCGTAGTCGACCGCGCTGTGCCTGCGCGCGGCCGCGACCACGCCGAGCGGGATCGCCAGCGCCAGGCTCAGCAGCAGGGCGAGGCCCATCAGCAGCACGGTCGGCCCGATCCGTTCGCCGAGTACGGTGAGCACGGGCCGGCCGTCGGCGAACGAGGTGCCGAGGTCGCCGGTGAACAGGCCGGTGAGCCAGTGCCAGTACTGCACCAGCAACGGCTGGTCCAGGCCGAGCTCGTGCCGCATCCTGGCGATGAACGCCGCGGTGGAGCTGTTCATCTGTTCCGGCGGGATCAGCATCCGCACCGGATCGCCCGGCGCGAGATGGATCAGCAGGAACACGATCAGCGTGATGACCCAGAACACCACGACGTTCGCCAGGACACGGCGTACGACATAGGCCAGCACCAGGGAGTCTCCCGTCGCCTTGTCAGCTGGTGAACTTCCAGTTCTCCGGCATCCACCAGCCGGCACCGTTGGGGTCGAGGCCCTCGAAGCCGCTCAGCTTCGCGTTCACCGCCCAGACGCCGCTCGGGTTGTAGAGCCACATCATCGACGGGTCGGCGTTCTCCAGCTTCGACGCCTGCTTGTAGAGCTCGCCGCGCTGCGCCTCGTCGACGGTCCCGTTCGCCTTGTTCATCAGCGCGTCGAGGTCCTTGTCGCAGTAGTGACCGACGTTGCCGCCGTGGTCGGGCACCCACTGGTCGCATCCGGTCACGACGTGCGTGCTCCAGGAGTCGATGCTGTAGTTGCCGCCGCCGAACAGCGTCAGGTCGTACTTCAACGGGTTGGTGTAGGCGTCGGTGAAGAACGCGGCCTGCACCTGATCGAGCTTGGCCTTGATGCCTACCTTGTTCAGCATGTCCTGGATGGCGGTGGCCGCAGCGTCCCGGTCGGGGTTGCCGCCGGCGATCCAGGAGATCTTGACGGCCTGGCTTCCGTCCCAGCCCGCCTCCTTCAGCAACTGCTTGGCCTTGGCGGGGTCGTAGGCGTAGGTGTCGATGTCGGACGCCGTCCACTTCGGGTCGAACACCGAGTTGCGGACCTTCCCCTTGCCGGCAAGGGCGCTCTTGACGATCGCCTCGCGGTCGATGGCGTACAGGAACGCCTGCCGCACCTTCGGGTCCTTGAAGCGCTGCTGGTCCTGGTTCCACGACATCCGGACGAAGCCGCCGGTGTCGACCGTCGACACCTTGAGGTTCGGTTGTCCCTCCACGGCCGCCAGGTCGGTCGGCGCGATCGAGGCGATGTCCATCTCGCCGGTGCTGAGCTGCGCGGTGGCCACGTCGGCGGTCACGGCCTTGAGATAGACGTCCTTGATCTGGATCTTCTTCCGGTACTGCGGATTCGCCGTCACGTGGACGAACTGGTCGACCTTGTTCTCGACGAACTTGTACGGACCGATGGCCAGCTTCGGCGCGTTCCAGTACTTGTTCAGCGCGAAGTTGGCGACCGGCAGGCTCGCGAGCTGATGCTCCGGCATCACGTAGACCGTGCCGATCTGGGCGACGATGCCGACGTTCGGCTGCGTCGTCCTGAGCACGAACGTGTGGTCGTCGGGCGCGCTCAGGCCGGAGATCGTCTTCGCCTTGCCCGCGAGGTATTCTGCGGCGCCCTCGATGCCGGTGTAGTTGCCGGAGTTGGCGCTGCCGGTCTTCGGGTCGGCGGCCCTGGTGTAGGTGAACACGACGTCCTTGGCCGTGAACGGCTTGCCGTCGCTCCACTTGACGTTCTTACGCAGATGGAACGTGAACGTCTTGGCGTCGGCCGAGACCTCCGGCAGCGACTCGGCGAGGACCGGCTGCAGCGTTCCCTTGGCATCGGCCTGCACCAGGCTCTGGTAGATCAGCGACATGACCTCGTTGTCGGGGCCACTCGCGCCGGTGATCGGGCTGAACACACCGGCGGGCTTCTGGTACATGAAGACGTTGAGGGTCTGCTTTCCGGAGCTGCCGGTGGAGCCACCCGTCCCGTCCGGCGCGCAGCCCGCGCCGACCGCGAGCAGGGCGGCGGCCGCCGCGGCGATCAGCTTCATCCGCTTGCCCATGGTTACCTCTTCCGCTGCCTCGCCCTGCGTCGTCGCTTGCGCGGAGACAACTCGTGCGATCTGAAATCTGATTTCAGAACAGTGTCCGCCTCTGCCGCGTGCTGTCAAGTGCCTGCTCAGGATCTGCCCGTGTCGCGGCCTGCGTCCAGCGTGCCGGTTTCGGGCACGTGACGTCGGTTGTTCCCTTGACATGGAACTCGATTCCAGATTAGCTGCCCATGGCAGGACACGTTCGACCGAAAGGCCGGCCGATGCCGCACGACCCAACTCAGCCGGATCTGGTCATCGCACGGGCCGGCGCCGGCAGGCGATACCACTTCCCCAACGCCTGCAGGCTCGGCGACGCCGAGCGCACGATCCTGCTCCTCGCGCGGGAGGGCGTGAGCCACGTCGACCCGAGCGGCCGGCTCGTCCTGACGTCCAGCCGCGACAATGCGAAGACCTGGAGCGTGCCGCGCGTCGTGCACGACTCACCCGGCGACGACCGGGACCCGATGATCAGCCAGTCCTCCACCGGCCGGGTGTTCCTCAACTGGTTCACCTCGGATCCGGGGCGGATCGGCGCCGAGATCGGTGCGTACGTGGCTTACAGCGACGACGGCGGCCGTACCTGGTCCGACCCGCTCCGGATCGGCAGTGCGATGTCCGGAACGGACGCGGCGGGTGGCACCGGCTGGGCGGCGAGCCACGGGCGGATCGCCGAGGCACCGGACGGCACGTTGCTGGCGCCGCTCTACGGCAAGCTGCCCTCCGACGCGACGTTCTCCCGGCTGAGCGTCGTGCGCAGCGTGGACGGCGGGCTCACCTGGCCGGCCGCGGGCGAGGTCTTCCTGCCGACGCCGGGACCGGGCGCCGCCGAGCCGGTGCTCACGGTGCTGCCCGACGGCAGCGTCACGGCGCTGATCCGCCACGACGACCACCCGTCGCAGCTCACGCGCTCCCACGACAACGGGGTCACGTGGAGTCCGTTGGAGCCCACCAACCTGATGACCTCATCGGCCGACACGCTGGTGCTCCACGACGGTGCCGTCTTCGTGGCGTTCGGCGATCAGAGTCGCCGGTTCGGGGAACGGCGGATCACCGCGGCCGCGGTCGTCGAGGATCCGTCGCGGCCGTGGCGGGTGGCTGACGCCGCCACCAGGCCCGTGCTCGACACGCTCGTCGACGACCAGGCGAACCCGTCGGTGGTCGAGATCGGGCCCGGACGGCTGCTGGTGTTCGGCTTCGACTACACCGCACGTTCGCTGGTCGGCACCTACGTCGACCGCGAGCACTGAGGAGGGGTCCCGATGTCCCGTACGAGAACCGTCTGGCGGCTGGCTCTGGCGAGCCTGGTGGCGCTCACCGCGGCCGCCTCGTCCAGCCTCGCCGAGGTTACGCCCGTCACCGACGGGAAGCCGGCGGACCAGCCGGCCACCTCGCTCGGCGCCGAGTGGAACGTCTACAGCCCAGGACCGGGTTTCCTGGCGGGCTTCCCGCAGGCGTTCGTCACCGACGAGGTGGTCGACGGCGTGACCCGGCGCAAGGTGTTCGTCAGCTGGGGTGCCAACCGCGACGTCGCCTCCGCGGCCTCCGTCGACGGCCTCGGGGTGTCGCACAACGGCGCGCGGACGTTCGGCTATCCCGAGGACGCGCACATGGTCATCAGCACCGCGCGACTCGACGACGGATCGCTGCTGTCCGTCGAGTTCCTGCCGGCGACCGACCCGGAGACGGGCGCGATCGCGATGACGATCCGGCGGTCGACCGATCTCGGCAAGACCTGGACCGAGGGCATCGCGAAACTCGTCCAGGACAAGGTGCAACTCTCCTGGATCCGCGTGCACCGCGGCATCCTCGTGCTGACGGACGGCACGCTGCTGATGCCGGTCTACGGCGTGGCCAAGGGCGAGACCCGTAACCGTACGGTCCTGCTGCAGAGCACGGACCAGGGTGCCACCTGGTCCGTACGCAACCCCGCGTTGCTGCCTCCGACCGCGACACTCGGCAGCAACGAGAGCATGCTGTCGCGCACGACCGACGGGCGGCTGGTCGCGCTGCTGCGGGCGGAGGGTGCCGAGGGCATCTACCAGACGTACTCCTCCGACGACGGCGTGACCTGGACGCCGCCCCAGCTGATCCGCCCGCCGGCCGGTGCGCCGGACAAGTCGGTCGACCCCGCGCTGGTGCTGCAGCCGAACGGCATGCTGGTGGCCAGCTACGGCCGGCCCGACAACACCGTGCTGGTGAGCCGGGACGGAACCGGCGAGGTCTGGGACGACTACTACAAGGCCTTCGCCAACCCGCCGCACCCGACGCAGCCAGGGCGGTACCACGGGTCCTCCGGCAACACCGCGCTGGTCAGCGTCTCCCCCAACCAGGCCGTGCTGTTCGGCGACGCGTGCGCGAACATCTGGGGCTGCAAGGAGTACGGCCAGCTGCACCGCGTGTGGGCGCGGATGATCGACACGGCGACGCCGGGCGCCGGCAAGCTGGACCTGACGACGAAGGTGAAGGCGGGATCGGTGAAGCTGTCCGGAGACGTCGTGGCCGGCCCTCCCGCGTTTCCCGAGAACCGGATCCAGGGCGCCGTCGACGGCAGCGCCGAGCGGCACGCGGCCGCGGCGCTGCGGCCAGGCGGGAAGCTGGTGGTCGAGCTGGATCGGGAGTACACGCTGGACAGGCTCGGGCTGATGCTGGGCTACGGCACACCGCAGGACGCCGACGTGCAGCTGTCCGTCGACGGCCGCAAGTGGAGTGCGCCGGTGGTCAAGCGGCGCGGGTCGGTCGACTACGCGATGCATTACTCCACGTTCGAGCCGACGCGGGCTCGCTTCGTGCGGATCTCGGCACCGGACGGTGGACAGCTGAACGCCGTCACCGAGCTCGAGCTCTACGCCTCGGATCTGATGACGTTCGAGAACGATCCGGTCGACGAGGCACCGCGCGGCTTCACCGGCACTCGTTACGCCTGGGTCGCCGACACGATCATCCCGGGCGTCGCGAGCAAGCGCCGCCTGACGCTGGTCGACAACGATCCGGAGGCGATCGCGACCGCGACGCTGCCTCGTCCGGCAGTGCCGGCGCAGCATGTCGGGCTGCAGTACACCGGCTCCGCGTACGGCGCCGGCCTGGTCGTGACGATCCTCGGCACGGACTCTTCCGGTGATCCCGTCGACGCCTGGCAGTTCCACATCCGGCCCGACTTCACGGCCGGGCAGCTGAAGGTGCGCGCCCGTACTCCCTCGGGCTGGCAGGAGATCGGCTCCATCTCGCCGATCCCGCCGAACGAGACCTGGATGCCCATGTCGGTCGACACCACGGGCTCGGCGGCGGTGTTGAGCCTGAACGGAACCACGTTCCCGGCGACCACGGCCCGCTGGCACGACGCATCGGCGTACACGGGCGTGACGTTCAGCTCGTGGAGTATCGAGTCGACCGGCATGCAGCACGACTTCGACGACCTCACGGTGGTCCCGTTGTCCTAAGCTGCATTCGCTCACCGTTGCCCGGTAGAACAAGGAGCCGACGTTGCCCACCAGGTTCATCCTCGACTGCGACACCGGTTCCGACGACGCGGTCGCGATCTTCGCGGCGACGGCGCATCCCGAGCTCGAGCTGGTCGCCCTCACCACCGTCAACGGCAACGTTTCGCTGCGGCACACCACCGACAACACCCTGCGTGTGCTCGACTCGGTCGGTGCGCGCATCCCTGTGTACGCCGGTGCCGCCCGGCCCTTCCTGCGTCTCGACTTCCCGATCCCACGGGCGATCCTGAACGAGGGCAGCGAGTTCCAGAAGTCCCACCTCGACTTCCCCGAGCCGACCTCCACCGCCGCGCCAGGAACAGCGGTCTCGTTCCTGATCGACACCTACCTCGAGGACGCCAACGCCGACGTGACGCTCGTGGCAACGGGCCCGCTGACCAACGTCGCCCTCGCACTCGCGGCTGAGCCGCGGTTGGCCGAACGGATCCCGCGGCTGGTCGTCATGGGCGGCGCGCACGCCAACGGCAACGTCACGGCCTCCGCCGAGTTCAACCTCTGGGTCGACCCGGAAGCGGCCGAAGCGGTCTTCAGCGCCGGGATCCGCGATGTCGTCGTCTTCCCGCTCGACGCCACGCACAGCGCACCCTTGTCCAGCCTCGACTGTGACGAGCTCGACCGGATCGGCACGCCCGCCGCCCAGGGAGCGGCCAAGCTGATCCGCCATCGTCTCCAGCACGACCAGGCCGCCGCCGAAACGCCGGACGAGGTGGCCTCACCCGTTCACGATCCGATGTGCGTCGCCTATCTGCTGCGGCCGGACATCATCACCGAAGGCGTCCGAGCCTTCGTGAGTGTCGAGACAGCCGGAAACCGCACGCTGGGCGAGCTGATCGTCGACACCAGACCGTGGTGCCCGCACCCGCCGAACGCGACCGTCGCGCTCCGGGCGTCCGTCGAGGTCTATCGCGACTTCCTGCGGACCGCGTTCCGGGTCTACGGCTGAGTCAGGCGGCGAAGCAGGGCCGCGACGTTACGGGTGGCGCTGCATCGATAGGAGTCGACGGCGCCTTCGACCTTGTAGACGATCGGCCGGCCCCAGGGCGACACCCAGATCGCGAAGTCGCCGCCGTCGCTGATGACCCCGATGTGCTGCGGGTTACGGAGCACCTCCACGCCAGGCAGGTCTGCTTCCTTGAGCGCACGCTGCAAGTCGTCGAGTGCTTGTTGCACATCGACCGCTGTCGTCATGACCAGCTCCTCATCGCCGACACGGCGATCACGACGCCGATCACGATGCCGACCACGATTCCCACCAGCACCATTGCCGATCATCTCCCGCGCGTGGCCGCCCACCGTGTCCGTTAGATGCTCAGAGTCGAGTCTGGCGCACGTAGCGTGCAAATGCAAGCACGCATGCATGCTAATCTGCACGTGCAAACGCAAAGGAGACATCCGCGGGCGAACGGTTGACGGGGTGTCGTTCCGCCTGTCGCGGCAGATAGGCAGGAGTCGCTGATGCAGAGCAATTCCCCCGACGATTCGACCTTTCCGCCCCACGATTCGGGGCTCGTCTGGCGCAAGAGCCAGCACAGCAACCCGAACGGAAGCTGCGTCGAGGTGGCGGATTTGGGTAACGGTTCGATTGCGATGCGCAATTCGAGGCATGTCGATGGACCGTCACTCGTCTACACACAGGCCGAAATCGCCGCATTCATCGCGGGCGCCAAGGACGGCGAGTTCGACGATCTACTAAGCTGAGCGTGCGTCGGGTCTTCTGGAACAGCCCGGCATAGGGCAAGATTGATCATCACTGTTGGATCACGCCTGGAGCGAGCCCGATGAACACGGCGAGATCAGCCGGCGACTCCTCGACCCCGAGTCGGCACGGGGAAGGATTCTCGCCAGAGTCACACACCCATCCGGCCGACGCCGGCCCCACTGTCCTGCGGATCGCCCTCGGCGGCCAGCTGCGCCAGCTTCGGGAGTCACGCGGTGTCACCCGTGAAGAGGCCGGCTACACCATCCGTGCCTCGGCCGCGAAGATCAGCCGGCTCGAGCTCGGTCGCGTGGGGTTCAAGGAACGCGACATCGCCGACCTGCTCACGCTCTACGGCGTCGACCAGCCCGACGAACGCGAAACGTTCCTGTCACTGGCCAGACGCGCCAACGCACGCGGCTGGTGGCACCAGTACACCGACCTGCTGCCGGGCTGGTTCGAGACCTACCTCGGTCTCGAACAGTCCGCGGCACTGATCAGGGGCTTCGAGTCGCAGTTCGTGCACGGCCTGCTCCAGACCCCCGCGTACGCCAGGGCGGTCATCATGCTGGCCAACCAGCACAGCCCCAGGGACGAGGTCGACCGCAGGGTCGCACTCCGGATGCGCCGGCAGAACGCCCTCACCCGCACTGTCCCGCTCACGCTGTGGATGGTCATCGACGAGGCCGCGCTGCGGCGGCCGATCGGCGGCACCGACGTGCAGAAGGAACAGCTGCAGCATCTCATCGAGATGGTTGAGCGGCCCAACATCACCATGCAGGTGCTGCCCTACAACGTCGGCGGGCACGCGGCGGCAGGGGGCCCGTTCACGATCGTCCGGTTCAACGAGCCCGACCTGCCGGACGTCGTCTACCTCGAGCAGCTGACCAGCGCGCTGTACCTCGACAAGCAGGCCGACACCACGCAATACCTCACCGTCATGGACAGGCTCAGCGTCCAGGCGGCATCGCCCGACCAGACGCCGGCCCTCCTGCGTTCGATTCTCGCCGAGCTCTGACCTCAGGGCTTCTTGGCGACCGCGCCGTAGGCGGAGATCGGCCGCGACTCTCCGACGGTCGTGTCGTCGACCTGCCACTCGGTGATCGACACGAAGCCGGGGTCGACCAGGTCGAGACCGTCGAAGACGGCGCTGATCTCGTCCTGCGTGCGCGGCGTGTACGGAACACCGCCGGACTTGCCGTACTCCTCGCACAACGCGACGTAGGCCGGGCTGTCGGTGGTGCCGTCCCAGAGGATGAGGTAGCTGCCGGACGGAACGGACTCCACCACCGTCGACACGATCCGGCGCATGTCCTCATAGGTTCGCGCGTGGCCGAGCACGCCCATGAACATGACGGCGATCGGCTTGGTGAAGTCCAGGACGTTGTGGGCGTCGGCGACGATCTGCTCCGGGTTGTGGAAGTCGGAGTTGATGTAGGTCGTCACGCCCTCGTTGGTGGTGTTGACCAGCAGCGCCCGTGCGTGCGCCAGCACCAGCGGGTCGTTGTCGACGTAGACGATCTTCGCCTCGGGCGCGACGCTCTGCGCCACCTCGTGGGTGTTCTGCATGGTCGGCAAGCCGGTTCCGATGTCGAGGAACTGCCGGATGCCGCGCTCGCTGGCGAGGAAGCGGACCGCGCGGATCAGGAACTGCCTGGACTGCACGGCCATCGTGGCGATATCCGGATCGATCTGCAGGCTCGCGTCGCCGATCTGGCGGTCGATGTCGTAGTTGTCCTTGCCGCCCATCCAGTAGTTCCAGATCCGGGCGGAGTGTGGAATATCGGTGCGGATCTCCGGGCTCTGCGTCTCGGACATGGGCAGCGCTCCTCGCCGACGTGGGGCCGAACACGTGCACCAACCGACGGGTGTTCAGCCGCCGTTGGCCTTGTCAGGTTCGATCTTGCCGTAGTTGCCGTCCGTAGTCGAGGCAGCCGTCCAGGTATCGGTCAGGGCGTCGCGCGCTTGTCGGCTTGGCTCAACGCCGGCCGCCCGGCAGGTCGAGGTCGAGTGAGAGATCGGGTGCCGAGCCGAGCGCACCGGTCCCGTCCACGGCCAAGCCGAACCGCTCGGTTCCGGCCACCAGTCCGTCGACGCGGAGCGGGCCGTACGGAGAACGGATCGGGCGCAGGCGCAGCCGGTTGCCGGGTACATCGGCCTGAATGCCCAACAGGGCTTGGACAATCGCCGCCGCCGTGCCGGCGGTGGGCGCCAGCGGCCGGCACGCGGCGGGGTACGGCACCGGCCATGGCGTCGCCGAACGATCGCCTCCGGCGTAGAGCTCGGGCAGCCGGCCGCCAAAGTGTGCACCGGCCGACAGCAGTCCCTCGATCGCTCCGAGCGCCCGGTCGGCATGGCCCGCGGCGGCCAGTGCGCGGATGACGATCGCGTTGTCGTGCGGCCAGACCGAACCACAGTGGTAGCTCAGTGGCGAGTAGCCGCCGGCGTCGGCGGCCATCGTGCGCAGCCCGAACCCGCTGTCGAGTGCGGGGCCGGTGACCCGATCGACCACCAGGCTCGTCTCCGCGTCGTTCAGCATGCCGGTGCCAAGGAGGTAACCGATGTTCGTGGTCGGCGAGTCGACCGGACGCTTCGCCGCGTCCAGCGCGAGCGCGGGGTAGGCGCCGGCTCGGTCGCGCACCCAGAACCGTTCGCGGAACCGCTCAGCCAGCGCAGCCGCCCACGTACGCCAGCTGTCCGCGCCGGGCAGGCCGAAGGCGTCCAGCAGGACGGCACCGTGCAGCGCGGCTTCGTAGGCGTAGCCCTGCACCTCGCACAGCGCGACCGGTGGTTCGGCCAGCGAGCCGTCGGAGAACCGGATCGCGTCGCCGGAGTCCTTCCAACCCTGGTTGGCCAATCCCCGTCCGGTCACGTCGACGTACTCGACGAACCCGTCGCCGTCGAGATCGCCGAACCGCTCCAGCCAGTCCAGGGCCCGCCGCAGGTTCGGCAGCAGCTCCTGTACGACGGCGGGGGCCAGCCCCCAGCGCCAGGCGTCGTGGAGCAGGCAGATCCACAGCAGGGTGGCGTCGATCGACCCGTAGTACAACGGCGGCAGGCCGTGGACGCCTCGCCTTCTGCTCTGATCGTTGCGCACCTCGTGCGGGATCTTCCCCGGCTGCTCGCACGTCTCGGCGACGACGTTCGTGCCCTGGAACGACGCGAGCGCCCGCAGCGTTCCGGCCGCGAGGTCGGTGCCGAACGGCAGCATGAACCTGGCGGTCCAGATCGCGTCCCGGCCGAACAGCGTGCAGAACCACGGCGCTCCCCCGGCGATGAACTCGTCGTCGGGAGCGCCGGTGGGCGTCATGCGCAACGCGTCGAGATCCGCCAGCGACTGGCGTACCAGCGAAGGCAACCGCTGGTCCGCCGCCTCGACGTGGACGTGCTCCCACGCGTCGCGCCGGTTGTCGGGAAGCCCGCTCACCGGAGCGCCGCCGACTCGTGCGCGCAGGCGCCAGTGCAACGTCTGGGTTCCTTTCGGCGCGAGGTCGACCGGCCAGCTCAAGCTGCCGCGCGTCTCGTCCACGACGGCTCCGGCTGCTTCGAGTACGACGTCGACGCCGTCGTCGCTCCAGCCCAGGGCATCGGGCGCGCGACGGGTGGGGGCAACCGTCGCCTGCGTACCGCCGGACTTGATGGTGTCGAGCCACGCCAGATCGGCGGCGACGTCGACCGTCGCCACCGCCCGGACGGGTTCGAGTGCGGTCGAGCTGATCTCGATCCGCTCCTCCACCCAGCCCCGCCCGGCCACCCGGCGCCGATCGACGCGCACGGTCGGATCGGGTCCTGGTGGGCCAAGGTGGGGCAGCAGGCCCGTGAACCTCGCCGAGTCCGCGCCGATCAGCTCGTGACCGACGGGCACCGGTTCCTCGCCGTCGAACCGCAGCACGGCAAGCGAGAGCACGCGTACGTCCGCGTGCATGACACCCTGCGCGCCCTCGGCACGGATCTGCCCGTCCGTCCCGCCGAGCGCGAGCGTCGGCGCGCGAAACGTCGTGACGAGCTCGTGCAGCCACGGCTGGCGACCGGATTCCATGCGTTTCCTCCAACCAGGATCAAACAGAATCAGGACAG
Organism: Flindersiella endophytica; assembly: GCF_054779015.1. Lineage (NCBI taxonomy): Bacteria > Bacillati > Actinomycetota > Actinomycetes > Propionibacteriales > Nocardioidaceae > Flindersiella > Flindersiella endophytica. Next base: position 113,431 of record NZ_BAAGYY010000036.1, on the reverse strand, counting down.
GATCAGATGGCGGCGACTTCGGCTCGGATCGCTGCGATCGCGGCGTCGGGGCCGAGGCCGTGCACCAGTACGCGCAGGGTCAGACCATCGGACAGCGCGAGCAGCCGGCGGGCCACGGCGCGGGCTTCCGCCCTTCCGAGACCGCGGATCGCCCTCACGTGTGCGGCGCACTCGGTCTCGCCGGCCCGGAGCGCTTCGGCGAGGATCTCGCGGATCCGGGTGTCGGTGATCGCGGCCGCCAGGTAGGCGTACCAGACCGTGACCCCGATCCGTCCCAGCTCGGTGCGCGGCACCTGCTGGACCAGGACGTGCAGCAGGCGGTCGCGCGGCGAGGCGGCCGCGGTCGCCTCGTAGGCGGCCTCGGCCTGGCCGATGAGCAGTTCGAGACCGGTGTGTACGAGCTCTTCGCGGCTGGCGAAGTAGTGCTGGATCCGGCCGATCGAGATCCCGGCGGCCTGCGCCACCACGCGCAGGCTGACGCCTTCGATCCCGCTCGCGGCGATCACCTGCCAGAGCGCGTGCACGATCTCGAGGCGGCGCTGCTCGTGGTCGACGATCTTCGGCACGAGACGAGCCTATCCGGTACGGCCGTACCGTTAACTGTTACAGTATGAACGTATTGCAATGGCTGGGTCGTTGACGGGAGGCTTCGATGACCGCTGCGAGCGCTGAGAACACCGGGATCGCTGAGAGTCCGGCCGGCTCGCCGGGCAACCGGAAGCGGCGGCGTTGGCCCGTGGTGTTCCTGGCCGGCGTGGCGGTGTTGTCGACCAGCGCCGTGGTAGCGCTGCTCGCTGTGAGCGGACCCGGCGTCGGCCACTTCAGGACTCCTGAGGGGCGCGCGAAGTACGTCGCGGCGTATGACGCGGCGCTGGCGACCTTGCCCGAGCCCACCGAGGTTCGCGACGTCTCCACGACGTTCGGCACGGTTCGCGCCTACGTCTGGGTCAACGACGACGCCGCCGACGACGTACCCGTGGTGTTGCTGCCCGGCAGGTCGAGCGGTGTGCCGATGTGGAGCACCAACCTGCCGGACTTCGCCGCCAACCGCACGGTGTACGCGTTGGACGCCATCGGCGACAGCGGCTTGTCGATCCAGACCACCCCGCTGCGTGACATGACCGACAACGTGACATGGGTCGACGAGGCGCTGGCCGGGTTGAAGCTCGGGCGGGTGCATCTGGTGGGTCACTCGCAGGGCGGCGGGCTGGCCGCTGCCGTGGCCGTACGCCATCCCGAGCGACTTGCCAGCCTCACCGTGCTGGATCCGATCATGACGCTGGGGACCATCCCGGCATGGGCGTTCGGATGGACGGCACTGGCGTCGCTGCCCGGCGTACCGAAGTCGTGGCGCGACCATGCCCTGAACAAGATCGGCGGCGTGGAGGACAGCGAGGTGGACCCGAACGATCCGATCGCCCGCATGATCGCGGCCGGGAGTGAGCACTTCGAGTCGGGGAACCTGCCCACACCGAGTCCACTGACCGATGCGGAGTTGCGGGCGTTGCCCATGCCCGCCTATGTCGCGCTGGCGAGCGACAAGTCCCTTGCGGGTAAGGGATCGGCCGAGAAGGCCCGGCTGATTCCGAACGCGCGGGTCAAGGTCTGGCCACGTACGACACACTCGCTGCCCATGCAGGCAGGTGCCGCGCTGGACGCCGAGCTCGAGGAGTTCTGGGCCGCCCACCGATAGGCATCAGACCTTCGCGAACGGCTGGAGCGCACCGGCCAGCGCGCGGGCGAGCTCACGGGCTGTGCTGCCGTCGGGCTCGCCGTGGTCGGGATTGAACTCGGCGAACGTCATACCCGCGAAGCCCGGATGCGTCACGAACTCCGACAGCGCCGCCATCGCCTGGTCCTTCGTCAGCCCACGGTTGTAGAGCGGAACGTCGGCAACCGGCAGGTCGTAGAAATCGATCACACGTCGACGTCGAAGTGCACGACGAATCGACCCGCGCAGAGTGCCTCCAACGCCTGCCGGGCCGCACCACGCGGATCGGCTCGGACGGCATCGGCTGGAAACCGAGGGCTCGGAACCAGACCATCCCGATCCTCCTCAGGATCACCGAACCCGAAGAAACACAGGCGATCCGGGCTCAACATGGGCTGCCGCGGCCCGACGCCCGCGCATCCGACAGCACCTCGACGACCTGACTCACGTTGTGCGGCCACCGACACAGCCGCTCAGCTCTCCGGCTGCCCCCGGCCCGAGGGCGTCAGCGCGCCGCGTTCGGCGGCTCTTCCGAACAGCCTGGTGATCTCCTCGACCGACAGCTCCTTGGTCTCCGGTACGTACGCGGCAACGAACGCGACGGCAGCCAGGCACAGCGCGGCGAAGATCACCATCACCCACGACAAACCGAGCGCCGTCAACAGGATCGGGAACACCAGCACCAGCGCGAAGTTCGCCAGCCAGTCCGACACCGCGCCGAACGCCGCCGCCCGGCCGCGGACCTCGGTCGGGAAGTACTCCCCCTGGATCAGCCAGCCGGTCCCGCCGACGCCGATGGCGAACGCCACGATGAACAGGTCCAGCGCGATCAGCACGACCGCGACCTGGGCCACGCCGGCCAGCGCGCCGTTGCCGAGAGCGCCGACCAGCATGAACAAGCCCATGCCCGCGAAGCCGCCAAGTGCGAGCTTGCGCCGGCCGATCCGGTCGATGAAGCGGAACGCGAAGTAGGTGGCGATGACGTTCACCAGGCTCATCACCGCCGTCACCGCGACCGCCTTGATCGCGGACTCCACCTCTCCCCCACCGCCGAAGAACGGTCCGACGATCTTCGGGCCGTAGTAGAACGGCACGTTGATCCCGGTGATCTGCTGGAACATGAAGAACACGACGACAACAGCGAGCGCGCGCCGTACACCGGCGGTCCACCGGCTGCTCCTGTCACCCGTCTTCGCGGCCGCGGCCGCCGGTTCGCCCGCCGGCGCCGGCGGTGGTGCGGAGGCCTCCAGCCTGCGGGCGCTCGCGTGCACCTGCTCCTCCGACACTTCGATGCCCAGCATCCCGAACGCCTTGCGCGCGTCGTCGTATCTCTCTTGCCGCAGCAGCCAGCGCGGCGACTCCGGCATCCGGGTCCGCAGGACGAGCGCGAACACGGCGGGCACGGCACCGAGGCCGAGGATCAGCCGCCAGTCCAGACCGCTCGCGCGGCCCGGCATCGTCCACAGCACCACGACGGCGACGACGTAGGAGATGAAGATGCCGACCGTGATCATCCACTGCTGGAGCATGCTGAGCGCACCCCTCCGCCGGCGCGGGGCATACTCCGCGATGTACGCGGTCGCGATCGCCGAGTCGGCGCCGATCGCGAGACCGATCAGCGTCCGCGCGATCAACAGCACTTCGACGTTCCAGGCGAACGCGGACAGGATCGCACCCACCGCGTAGATTCCCGCGTCCGCGATCAGCAACGACTTTCGGCCGAACCGGTCGGTCAACGGCCCGGCGAGGAACGCACCGACAGCCGCTCCCAACGACGCACCGGCGACCAGATAGCCGGTCACCAGATCGCTCATCTCGTACGGGACGAAGCTCAACACCGAACCGATGTTCGCGGTGTCGTAGCCGAACAGGAACCCGCCGATGGTCGCGAGCAGCGTCAGCTGCCAGTAGAACCAGGTGGGAATGTGGTCGTCCAGATGCTCGAGAGCGTCTTGCGCAGGGTCGGCCGAGGATGTCATGGCGATACCTCCGTCGCGGCAGTACCCGGGCGGATCCTGGTCAACCAGTCCGTTTCCGGACAGACGACCGGACAGCTGGGAACGGAATGCGGCGGCAGGCGCAGGCGTTGTCGCGACGAGACGATGACCGACAGGAGACCCGATGACGTCTGCGACCGAGATCCCCGCCGAGCTTCGCGACCTGCTGGAGCGGCCGACGTTCGCCGACCTCGCGACCGTACGCGAGGACGGCACCCCACAGGTCAACCCGATGTGGTTCGCGTGGGACGGCGAGTTCATCCGCTTCACGCACACGAACTACCGCCGCAAGTTCCGCAACATCCAGGCGAACCCGGCCGTGGCGATCTCGATCATCGACCCTGACAACCCCTACCGCTACCTCGAGGTACGCGGCGTCGTCGAGCGCATCGACCCCGATCCGACAGGTGCCTTCTTCGTCGAGCTGGCCAAGCGTTACGACGCGCCGAACGGCACGGACGCACCGCCGGACGCGCCCAAGCGCGTTGTCCTGGTGGTCCGGCCGACAGCTGTCAGCGGACACTGAGCTCCAGGCCGCGCCGAACGAGGGCGCGTTGCGCATGCCTGTCTCGGTCCGGGGAACCCAAGGGACGTGGGCGAGCAGGAGCGGCCGAAGCGGCTACGGCGCCGGGACGGCAACGTACGGGCGACGCTGGCGGCTCTGCTGGCGAACGTCGGCGTGGCCATCAGCAAGTTCGTGGCGTTCGCGTTCACCGGCTCCTCCGCCATGCTCGCGGAGGCCGCCCACTCCGTCGCCGACTCGGGCAACCAGGTGCTGCTGCTGATCGGCCGCAAACGGGCGACGCGCGCGCCCAGCACCGAGCACCCGTTCGGCTTCGGCGGCTCGCGCTACCTGTACGCGTTCGTCGTCTCCGTCGTGCTGTTCAGCATCGGGGGTCTGTTCAGCCTCTACGAGTGCTATCGCAAGATCAGCGACCCGCACCCGCTGGAGACGTGGTACTGGGCGATCGGTGTTCTCCTGGTGGCGATCGCGCTCGAGGGCTTCTCGCTGCGTACGGCCGTGTCGGTGTCGCGCCGCGGGCGCGGGAACTCCGGCTGGATCGCGTACGTACGCAAGGCCAAGGCGCCGGAGCTCCTGGTCGTCCTCCTCGAGGACTTCGCCGCACTGGTCGGACTGACGTTCGCCCTGATCGGCGTGACGCTGACCATCCTGACGTCCAACCCGCTCTTCGACGCCCTGGGATCGGGGGCCATCGGCCTGCTGCTCATCTTCGTCGCGGTCGTCCTCGCCCTCGAGATCCAGAGCATGATCATCGGTGAAGCCGCGTCACCTGAGGAGATCGATCGGATCGAACAGGCGCTGTGCGGTGTGCCGGCGATCCAGCAGATCAACGACCTCCGCACCCTCCACCTCGCCCCGGACGAGCTCCTGGTGGTCGCGAAAGTCGCCGTTGCCGACGGTGGCGACGCGAGCGAGGTGCTTCGCACAGTTACGGCGGCCGAGCAGGAAATCCGTGAGAACGCGACGGTCTCGGCCACGGTCTATGTCGTGCCAGAGGCCCCCGCCCGCTGACTCCTCCAGGAGTGAGCCACGCCAATTCCACCACGTCGCCGAGGCCGGAACAAGACTTGTTTTCGCCCGTTCTCCCTGTGCAGACTGACGCCGGTCTGGAAGGGAGCGGAGTGTTGGAAGAGCATCGCCTGGAGTTCACCGCGTCAGAGAATCCGTGGGCTCCGACCAAAGTCGTGGCCGAGATCAACGCCAGCACAGGCAGCGAGCTCGAGTTGGTCGGGCTGGCCGCGCAGGTCGGCGGCGTCAGCAGCGCGGCGTTCGTGCGCTGGCCGGACGGACGCCCCGGTGCCATCACGCGCCCGAACGTCCCACTCGAACTGATGCAGCAGACAGCCGGCGTGCTGTCGCTGATCCGTGCGCGCGGCCTGCCCGTTCCGCGCCACGAACTGGTGTTGCGGCTCTCGGACGGGAAGGTGACCGTCGTACAGGAACGGCTTCCGGGCAACCACCTCACCTACTGCGACGCCGGTGTGGTCGATGAGATGGTGGCGATGAACGAACGGTTCGCCGGCCTGCTCGCCGATCGGCCCGACGTTCCTCCGCCGCCCGCGTTCCCGGCGCTGATGGACGCCGGGAACCCATGGCAACAGACGCTCGGCCGATACAGCGAACGGAGCCGGCGGCTGCTCGGACGGCTACGGGAAATCGACGCCGGGCATCCGTTCGAGATGACCGGCGACGACGTCGTGCACCTCGACTACTCCCTGGGCAACGTCCTCTTCGACGAGCACGGCAAGATCTCCGGCGTCGTCGACTGGAACTACGGCATCGCTCGTGGCGACCGGCACTTCGCTCTGCTCGGCCTGCGTGACCACCTCGTCGACGAGGGTGACCGGTACGAAGAGCGGCAGGCGGCCTTCGACCGGCTCGACGAGATCCTCGACGCCGCGCTGGGCGCGGACCTGCTCTACATCTACCGGGCGCACCGGAGCGCGCAGAGCGTGCACTACTCCATGAGCAACGGCTTCCGAGCCGCGAAGATCGAGCACGACATCGAGGTCGCGGAGTGCCATCTGGACGGAACGACACCGCCACCCCAGATGTGGTAGCGATGCCAGCCGATCACGGCCGGCTCCGGTGGTGGACCCGCTTGTAGGCCCGGTCGTGGTACAGCAGCGGCGCGGCGGCGTCCTGCTGCCCGACCTGCACCGCGCGGCCCACCACCAGGTCGTGGTCGCCGACCGCGATCCGGCGTTCGACGTCGCAACGGATCCAGGTCGGTGTACCGGCGATCAGCGGCTCGCCCGTGGCCAGCCGGCACCACCTCATCGGCGTGGCGAAGCGGTCGATGCCACTGGTGGCGAACGTCCGCGCCACGTCCTGCTGGTCCTCGCCGAGCAGGTGCACGACAACGGTCTCGGAGTCGCGCAGGCTCGGCCAGGTCGACGCCGTGTGCGAGAGCGCGAACGCCACGAGCGGCGGCCGCAACGACAGGCTGATCAACGACGTCGCTGTGAATCCGGCCGGACCGCGACCGCCGTCGCAGGTGATGACGGCGACGCCGGCGGGATGCCGCCGAAGGGCGGACCTGAACTCCTCCGGGTCGAGCTCCGGGCCGGCGTCAACCGGTGAACCGACACTCTGACAGGGCAGCGCACTCATGCGTCTACTCCCTTACGCAGGGCGCCGGAGACGAAGCCGGCTTCGGTTTTCAGCCAGTCGGTGAGCACCGGATCCAGGTCGGCCAGTGCGCTTTCCTCGATCGCGAACGCACGGGTCGGGACACTGGCGCCGAGCTCGACCAGTAGCGGGCGCAGGTGGACGTCCGCTGTCAGCCGGTGGGTCGGCGCGGCCGACACCGTCAACGGAACAGCCGCGATCCCTGCCAGGGCGGGGCCGTTGAACCGGTCGAGGAACGCCTTCAACAGACCGGTGTAGCTCGCCTTGTACACCGGAGTCGCGACGATCAGCACACCTGCGTTCCGGACCGTTTCCAGTGCGGCGTCCACATCCGGCGCGTCGCGCTCGAGCACGGCACCGCCGAAGCCGGCCAGGTCGATCACCGAGACGCCTACCAGCACAGGGCTCACCGACTCGGCCAGGCCGGAGGCCAGCCGCTCGGCGACTTGTTTCGTACGGGAGTTCGGCCGCGGATTCCCCACGATGACGACGATCTGAGCGCCTTCGACAGACATGATCTGGGTCCCTCCCAGGTGGGCAGGCTGAATCACCGCCTGGCCGCGAGAGGGCAGGCGTAGCCACGGCTCGAAGCCGGGTGGATTTGGGCGGCGTCAGAACGCGTCAGCGTGGACAGGCTGCACTGGCAACTCGCCGCAGATCAACATGACGACGGCGTACGAGGACGCGCGCGGTGATCGGCTGGTCCATGGTCGGCGCTTTCGGAAAGGCACTGGGACAGCCTCGAAGCTAGCCCGCGGATCCGGGCCTGTCAATCTCCTACTCACATGGTAGGAAATTCTGGCCAAACCTGGGCCAGGCTCCGCTTGCGGATCGCGCTGAAGATGTGGGTCGCGCCGGCGTCGAAGACAGCGACCGGGCCGTGTGTCGCGACCCCCAGCCGCCGCGACAGCCCTCCGTCTCTTACGTTCCCGGCTCCTCGTTTCCGCGGTTGCCGGCGAGCAGGTCGTCGGCGATCTGCTCCAGGGCCACGCCGCGCGAGGCCTTGACGAGGACGACGTCCTTCGCGGCGGCGTTTCGCAGCAGCCACGCGGTCGCCTCCTCCCGTCCCGGAACGATGACCACCTCACCGATCCGGTCGCCCGCGCCCGCCGCGATGCCCGACGCCGCCTCCCCCACGACCACGAGGACGTCGATGCCGAGGTCGGCCGCGACGGCACCGATGGCGCGGTGCCCGGCCTCGTGCTCGTCGCCGAGCTCGAGCATCTCCCCCAGCACCGCGACGGTACGACGACCGCTCCGCTCGCCGATCGCCGCCAGCGCCTCGACGCCGGCCCGCATCGACTCCGTGTGGGCGTTGTAGGCGTCGTTGACGACGAGCAGCCCGTCGGCCCGCTGGCCCACCTGCATACGCCACGGCGAGGCGGCCTGCGCGTGCCCGAGCGCCTCCGCGACGGCACCGGGCGGCAGTCCCGCGCCGATCGCCAGCGCGGCGGCGGCAGCGGCGTTGGCGGCCTGGTGCGCACCCGACTGCAGCAGCGTGACGGGGTACGCCTCCCCCTCGTACTCCAGGACGAACGAAGGCCGGCCCAGCTCGTCGAGCGTCAGGTCGCGCCACGTCACCGCCCCCGTCTGCCCGAAGCTGATCACCCGCGCCTTGGTACGGGTGGCCATCGCGGCCACCAGCGGGTCGTCGGCGTTGAGCACCGCCACCCCGCCGGCCGGCAACGCCTCGACGATCTCGCCCTTGGCCCGCGCGATCGCTTCCTGGCCGCCGAACTTGCCGAGGTGGGCGCTGCCGACGTTGAGCACCGCGGACAGCCGTGGCCGGGCGATCCCGCACAGGTAGGCGATCTGGCCGGTGTGGCGCGCACCCATCTCGAGGACCGCGAACCGGGTTCCCGCGGTAGCCCGTAGCGCCGTCAGCGGCAGCCCCAGCTCGTTGTTGTGGTTGCCCGCGGCGGACACCACGGCGTCCGTCCCGGCCAGCTCCCTGAGAACTGCGGCAGTGTAGTCCTTGGTGCCCGTCTTGCCCTGCGAGCCGGTCACCGCGAACACAGTGACGGCCAGCTGGTCGAGCACGTGCCGTGCGAGCAGTCCGAGCGAGACCACAGGGTCCGCGACGACGATGGTGGGAGCGCTGGTCGGCCGCGTGCCCAGCACGGCGTGGGCGCCGTCAGCGTACGCGTGGCCGTCGGCGTGCTCCCCTACGATCGCGACGAACAGTCCGCCGGCGATCGGGCTCCGGCTGTCGAGGTACGCCGGCGCGCTGACCACCACATCGGCCGGCCCGTGCACGCGACCGCGTACCACGCCGGCGATCTCGGCAAGCGTCATCGGGATCACGAGCCGCCTCCGCTCAGCAGCCTCGGATCGTGTGAAGGGTCGGGATACATGGGAGGGCAACCGTTCTCGATGGCTTCGGGCCGCAGTTCGTAGTGCCACGGTTCGTTCAGATAGATCTGGCACAGCCCGTACGCGGCACCGTGCTCCGACAGCCACGCCCTGGCAGCGAAGCCGAGATCGATCGCGATCCCGGCAACGTGAGGGGACCTGTCGGGGGTGGCGACCCATCGGGCGGCTTCGGCTTCGGACCCGTACTTCGCGACCGCCTTGCGAAGCAGCTCGTCCTGGTATTCCGGAGAACGCCAGCCACTGTTGACGAAGAAGCCCACCCCGTCGTCCGCGGCATCCATCGCCGCGGCGCGGAGAGCCTGAAGCAGATCAGGGACGAGGTTGGCTACGCCGGGGTGCCTGTCGAACACCGTCACACCGTCAGGAAGGGCACCGTCAGCCTCGGTGGTTCGCGCTGATGCGGTCTGACTCATGCCACCAGTCAACGCAAAGCCGTGTTGCCGGCGCGTATGCGGATTTCGATATGCCGGCGATATGCGCTGGTTCTTAGCATCGATGAGGTGGACAGGCAGCCTGGGTCGAGCGTTCGTCTCAAACTCACCCTCAGCTACGCCGGATTCCTCATGGTCGCAGGGTTTCTGCTGCTCGTCGCCGTCTGGGCGTCACTTCAGTACAACCGGCCCGAGTGGGTCGTCATCACCACCGACGAGACCTACCTGCGCGGCATGCTGCGCTCGTTCGCACCGGCGTCAGCCGCGGTGCTGGCGTTCCTGCTGGCGTTCGGTCTGGCAGGAGGGTGGATCCTCGCCGGCCGCATGCTCGCCCCACTGGCCCGCCTCACCGCCGCAGCCCGGCTGGCCGCCGACGGCTCGCTGTCCCATCGGATCCGGCTGCCCGGCCGAGGCGACGAGTTCCGTGAGCTCGCCGACGCCTTCGACACCATGCTCGCGCGGCTCGAGGCGCACGTCGCAGAACAGCAGCGGTTCGCCGCCAATGCCTCCCACGAGCTACGCACCCCGCTGGCGATCACCCAGACCCTCCTCGACGTCGCCCGCAACGATCCGAACCGCGGCGACAACGAGCTGGACGAACGCCTCCGCGCCGTGAACGCCCGGGCGATCAACCTGACCGAGGCACTGCTCCTGCTCAGCCGCGCCGGCCAGCGGTCGTTCACCACTGAACCCGTCGATCTGTCCCTGATCGCCGAACAGGCCACCGAGATACTCCTCCCGCTCGCCGAGAAACGCGGCCTGGCCGTCGAAACCTCCGGCGACATCACCCCCACCGTCGGCTCGCCCGCGCTCCTGCTGCAGCTGGCCACCAACCTCGTACACAACGCGATCGCGCACAACCTGCCCGAGAACCAGTCCGGACCGGGCACGGTGTGGGTCATCACCAGCGTTCAGGCGGAGGCCGTCGAACTCACCGTGGAGAACACCGGCGAGCTGCTGACGCCGGAACTGGTTTCCACGCTGGTCGAGCCGTTCCAGCGCGGCACCCAACGCACCCGCTCCGACCACGCGGGCGTGGGTCTCGGCCTGGCCATCGTCAGAAGCATCACCCAAGCCCACAACGGATCCCTCACGCTCACGCCTCGCACCACCGGCGGGCTCCGCGTCACCGTGCGACTGCCCGCCGCCCCACCACTGTGAGCACGTGCCGGGCCAGGACGACGTCCGCGTCGGGCGCGCCGGCCGCCGAGGCGTGGGCCGACATCGAAGCGATCCGCCCGGGATCGGTGAGCACCGGGATCAGTGTCGTCTCGATCCAGGGCGGGCCGAGGTAGGCGTTGTCGACGAGCAGCGCTCCTCCGGCCGCGACGACAGGCTCGGCGTTCAGGCGCTGCTCACCTCCGCGCAGCGGCAGCGGAACGTACGCGGCCGGCAGGCCGACGGCCGCCAGCTCGGCGCACGTCATCGCGCCCGAGCGGCAGATCACGAAGTCGGCCGCGGCGTAGGCGTACTCCATCTCGTCGACGTAGGGGACGACGACGTACGGCGGGTCGGCTGGGCCACCGTCCGGCGCCTCGACCACGTGCTGCGGCCCGGTGATGTGCAGCACCTGCACGCCGGCCGTCCGTAACGCCGCGGCCGCGCCGGACACCGCGACGTTGATCGCCCGGGCGCCCTGCGAACCGCCGGTGACCAGCAGGACCGGGCCGTCGGTTCGCAGCCCGAACCGCTGCCGGGCCGCCGCACGCAGCGCCGGCCGGTCGAGCCCGGTGATCGCCGGCCGCAGCGGGATCCCGATCGCGGTGGCGTTGGCCAGCCGGACGCTCGGCGCCGCGGTGAACACGTGCGGCGTCATCCGGGCCGCCAGCCGGTTGGCCACGCCGGGCCGGGCGTTCGCCTCGTGTACGACGATCGGCAAGCCCCGCCTGCGGGCTGCGAGGTAAGCCGGCGTGGCCACGTAGCCGCCGAAACCCACCACGACCTCCGCCCGTACGCGGTCGAGCACCGCCACGGCCGCCTGGACCGACTCGCGCAGCTTGCCCGGTGTCCGCAGCAGGGCAAGGTTGAGCTTGCGCGGCAACGGCACCGGCGGGATGAGCTCGAGCGGGTAGCCGCGAGCCGGGATCAGCGTTGTGTCCAGGCCGCGTACGGTCCCGAGCGCGGTGATCTCGGCCGCGGGCTCCAACCGGCGCAGCGCGTCGGCGAAGTTCATCGTGGGCTCGATGTGCCCGGCCGAATGCCCGCCGGCGACGACGACGCGCGGAGCCGTCACCGGCGGGTGCCGTCGAGATCGCGCAGGAACCGGGACGACCTGCCGGTCTGGCTGACGTAACCGCTGCTCCGGTAGAACCCGTGTGCGTCGTCGCGGCGGTCGGCGCTGGTGACCTCCATGCGTACGCAGCCGCGACTGGCGGCGAACGACTCCGCCGCCGTGACCAGCCGGCTACCGACGCCCTGGCGGCGTGCCTGGTCGGACACGACCAGGGCCACGATCCGGCCCCAGGAGCCGGTCCGTTCGAAGAACGGACTGATGTGAACGGCGACCACGCCGAGCAGGTTTCCGTCGGCGTCGGCCACATAGGCGGCACTGGAGGGGTCGTCGTCCCAGGTCTGGATCCGCGATGCTGTCGTCGCCACCCCGTCCTGCGGATAGCCGAGCTGCTGAAGCAGCTCGTTGACGGCCGCGGCGTCGGCGATGTGCGCCAGTCGTATCTGCATGCCTTCCTCTGTCAACCGGCTCGACCAGGTGACGGGGAAATCGAAGTCATCGTTCATCGCCCGTTCCCGCCAGCGCCAACGCCACCATGCGGTCGATCAGCTTGGTGAGCGGCAGTCCGGCGGCCGCCATCATCCTCGGGTAACGGCTGTAGGACGTCATGCCGGGGAACGTGTTGACCTCGTTGAGGATGACCTGTCCATCCTCCTTGAGGAACATGTCGACCCGGGCGATTCCCTTGCAGCCTAGGGCGCGATAGATCGCCTTCGCCGTCTCCTGGACGAGGGTGCGTGCCTCGGCAGGGATGTCGGCGGGAACGATGAACGTGGCGTTCTCGGAGCCGGTCTCGGGTGCGTCTTCCTGGTGGATCCTGAAGAACCCGTGCGTCAGGGCGACCCGGTCCACCTCGCCCACGGTCAGCTCCAGATCGTTGCCCATGACGGCACATCCGATCTCGCTCCCGACGACGCCCTCCTCGATCAGCACCTTCGTGTCGTACTGCCGCGCGGTCTTGATGGCGTCCGGCAGTTCTTCCCGCTGCGACACCTTGCTGACACCGAACGACGAACCCGAACGGGCCGGCTTCACGAAGACGGGATAGGTGAGGCTGGCCGGATCGACGTCGTCGTCCCCCGTGACGATCCAGAACTTCGGCGTCCCGATTCCCGCGCTGCTGACGACCGTGTAGGCGAGGGACTTGTCCATGCACAATGCGGAGCTCGGGATGTCGCAACCCACGTAAGGGATGCCGGCAAGCTCCAGCAGGCCTTGGATCGCGCCGTCCTCGCCCAGCTTGCCGTGCAGAACGGGCAGCACCACGTCGAGGCGGATCGTCTCGTACTCCCCCTGCTCCAGGACGAGCAGCCCGTGCACGCTTCGGTCCGGCGACAGGACGACCGGACGGGAACTGCCGTTCTCCCAGCCTTCGCCAGGGCCGTCGCAGAGCTTCCACACACCGGCCTGCGTGATGCCGATCCAGAACGGTTCGTACTTCTCGAGATCGAGGCTGCTCGCGATCTCGCGCACGGACTTGAGGGAGATGGGATGTTCCTCGGAAACGCCGCCGAAGATGATTCCGACCTTCAACCTAGCCATGCCGCGTTCTCCATTCGAATTTCAGGCAGTTGATGAGACTGTTCTCAACGGTGTCGCTGAGGGCGTGGTCTGTGTAGTAGGCGGTGTGCGGGCTGATGATCACGTTCGGCAGCTCCTGCAGCCGCAACCAGAGCTTGCTCTCGATCGGCTTGCTCCTGCAGTCGGCGTAGAAGATTCCTTCTTCTCCTTCGAGGACGTCCAGCGCCGCCCCGCCCAACCTGCCGCTTTCCAGCGCCGGAACCAGTGCCGCGGTGTCCAGCAGCGCGCCACGCCCGGTGTTGACGATGACCGCGCCGGGCTTCACCTGCTCGATGCGCCGACGGTTCAGCAGATGGTGTGTGTCCGCGGTGAGTGGCGCGTGCAGCGTGACGATGTCACTCTGCTGCAGCAGTTGGTCCAGCGGAACGTAGTCGACAGCGGCCCTGGGCCGGCTGTCGTAGGCCAGGATCCGGCTCCCGAACGCACGTAGCCGTTCGATGACCGCGATGCCGATCCGCCCGGTCCCGACGACCCCGACGGTCAGGTCGCGCAGCTCCTTGCCGCGTACGTCGTTCAGCCTGTAGTCATGGACGTCCGCGCGCCTGATCATGGCCTTCGCGTGTCGCACCGCCATCAACATCAGCATCAGCGTGTAGTCGGCGACGCTGTCGGGTGAGTAGGCGACGTTCTCGACCGTGATTCCGGCGCTGCTCGCGAACCCGACATCGATGTGGTTGTATCCGATGCTTCGCGTGGACACGTATCTCACGCCGGCTCGGCTGAGCGCCACGAGGGTGGGATTGGTGACCTGGGTCTTGTGGCCGACGCTGATGCATCGGTTCCCGGCCGCCAGGTCGACGTTGCCCTCGGATACCGCCGCCTCGGTGAGGATCAGCACGACGCCGAAGCGAGCAGCCAGCTCTCGAAACAGGACAGCCTCGTCCTGCCCGCATCCATATATCGTGATGCCAGTCGCAGCTGGTTCGCTGTCGGTCATGCACCCCATTGAAGGAGCCGCGGTGTTGCCAGGGCGTATGGCTTTCTCGATATGCCGACGATATGCTACCGGCCGGTAACTCGTTGGCCGTGCCGGCTCCGCTGAGCTCACCGCCTGCGCCGCCTCATGTAGAAGTCGAACGCGCGGTAGGCGAGCGGCCGCAGCGGCAGGTCCCACTCGCCGACGTACCTCACGGCCTGACCACCGGTGCCGACCTTGAACTGGATCAGCCCCACGTGCGGGTCTTCGGCGTCGAGGGTGGGAGTGATGCCGCGCAAGTCATAGACGTCGCAGCCGGCCGCCAGCGAGTCGCGGATCATCGCCCACTGGCAGGCGTTGGAGCCCCGCACCTCACGCTTCTCGGTGGAGGAGGCACCGTAGGAGTACCACGCGTGGGCACCGACGCGAACCATGATGGTGGCGGCGACCAGATCGCCTTGGTGGCGGGCGAAGTAGAGCCTGATCCGCTCGGGATCCTCGGCGCTCATCGCCTCGACCATCGTTTCGAAGTAGCTCAACGGCCGGGGCATGAACCGGTCGCGCTCGGCGGTGTGGACGTAGAGGTCGTGGAACGCCTTCAGATCCTCTTTCCCGGACCCGCCGACCGTGACCTCCACGCCCTCCTTGGCCGCTCTCTTGAGGTTGCGGCGCCAGAGCTGGTTCATGCCCTTCAGCAGATCGTCCTCGGTCCTGCCGGCCAGCGGGAGCTCGTACTTGAACTGCGGCTGCCCGGCGCCGAACCCGTCCTCCGGGCTCTGCGGCAGCCAGCCCGCAGCCCTGAGCTGACTGATCACGCGGGCGCCCACCAGGTCGGACTGCTGGCTCGGCAGCTCGGAGAGCCGCTTGACACCCCGGTCGGCGATGCCCTCCTTGACCTTGGCGGCACTCCAGGTGTCCGTACGCACAGGCGGGCAGAGCCGGATCGCGAACGCGCCGTGTGCCTTGAGATGGGCCGCCAGCGGGTCGAGCCACGCGCCGAGCTCGCCGGTCCAGTCGATGGCCGGGCCCTCGGGCAGGTAGGCCAGCGTGAAGCGCTCGAGCCGCGGCACCGGGCGGTGCAGGACGAGCCCGGCACCGACCAGGTGCCGGCCGTCGTACCAGCCGAGGGACTCGCCGCGCCACTCGGTCTTGACACTGCCCCACGCCGGGGTCTGCAGGAAGCTGACCGATCGCTGCGCACGTACGTACGCCAGGTGCTCGGCGGCGCTGATCGGCTCGACGGTCAGGCTCACGCCCTTAGTCAAGGCGAGGTGGTGTTGCCCGCGCGTATCAGGTTTTCGATATGCCGACGATATGTTCCGAGTGCTCCGGCACCGTCAGGACGGCAGGAACACCGCGGTCGCCTCGTCGGCGAGGACGGCGGAGGCCGGACCGTCCGGATCGGTTTGTGCCAGGTGCAAGAGCCCGAGGATCGCCGCGTAGGCGACCCGGGCGCGAGACGCCGCCCGATCGGGTGGCAGGCCGAGCTCGCGGTAGGTACGAGCCAGTAGGTCCAGCCGTGCCCGGTTGACCTCGCGAACCGCGTCCCTGACCCGAGGGTCGTTGCGCTCGCCGAGCAGGCTCAGGTGCACCGATGGTGCCAGCGGCTGGACGGCCTGCACGACGACGGTGAGCAGCTCGCGCAGCCGCCGTGCCGGATCGGCGATCGCGGCGAACTCGGCGAGCGCTTCGGCGCCGTGGCCTCGCACCCACTCATCGAGCGCCGCCACGATCAGCTCGTCGCGGTTACGGTAGTGCGCGTAGAAGCTGCCCTTGGTCACGCCAAGCGCCCGCGCGAGCGGTTCGACCGCGACCGCGGCCAGTCCGCCGTCCGCGATCGCCTTCAGGGCGGCCCGCGCCCAGTCCTGGGCGGACAGCCTGGTCGAGTCGTTCACCACGGGACGAGGATACGCCACCGTATTGCCGGGCCCACGTGCATAGGATACGGTGGCGTATTAATACGCAGCCGTATCCATACTCCACCGTACGAAGGAGCGACAGGTGGAACCCGCGAGGATTCGCCGAGTGGTCACCGGGCACGACTCCGAGGGCAGGGCCCGCGTGGTCGATGACAGCGAGGTCGAGCCCATCACCTCCGAGCTGATGCCCGGAGCCGCGATCTACCGGCTCTGGGGCCACGACGAGCGACCCACCTTCCCCGACGACGGCTCGCCACCCCGCGCGGAGACGTACTACCCGCCTCGGGACGGGTCGCGTTTCATGGTCAACACTGTCCCGCCCGGCGAGCTGGTGCCGCCTGCGGATCTCGACCTGGCCGCGGCGATGGATGAGCTGGAACGCCGGATGCCGGGCGCCTGGGCCGCCATGGACCCCGAGTCCGACGTGCCGGGAATGCACACCACCGACAGCATCGACTACGTCCTCGTCGTGTCGGGCGAGGCCACCCTCGAGCTCGGCAACGGCGAGCAGACGGTCGTGCGGGCAGGCGATGTGGTCGTCCAGAACGGCACCCGGCACGCCTGGCGCAACCACGGCACCGAGCCCTGCACCATTGTCGGAGTCGCCGTCGGCGCCGACCGCGTCCGGCCGGATGTTCCGAGCCGCTGACGCCTTACACCGGCCCGGCCGGCTCGGTCAGCTGACCTGCGACCACACCTCGTCGACCAGGCCGGCGATCCGGTCCGGCTGGGTGCCGACGTCGCCGATCGGCCCGACGATGTCGACTGTCAGGCCCGGCAGGCTCCGCCTGCAGTCGATCACGTGCGCCGACTCGGGGCCGGGCCGCTGACCTCGCTGCGTGGGATCGTTGACGACCTGGCAGCTGACCTCGCCGAAGCGCCGCTCCTCGTTCTGCGGCCGCGCGAGCTGGGTGACCTTGGGATCCTCGTAGCGGACGAACACCGGGAACGGCGAGGTCGCCCGCACGACGTAGACTGTGAACGCGTTTTCGTACGTGTCGTCGGAGTAGGTCTCGACGGCCGCGGCAGCACCGCCGTACGACGCCGACAGTCGTTTCGCGCTCTCGGCGTTCCAGGTGTTGATTCGCTTCACCGTGTCCTTCGCGTTGGGCTGCTGGTTGAGCTTGGCGTCGGCGAACCTCGTGTAGCTGCCGACCTTGGCCGGCAGAGCGACATCGTCGGAGCTGCCGTCGAGGTCCCCGGCCCGGCCGGCCGTCGCGAGCCAGGCGGCTCCGACGATCAGGCCGCCCAGGACGAGGCCCACCAACCCGGCCAGCAGGCGGCCGCGCCAGCTCTTCCCTGGCGCCGCGACAGGCGCGGTCACGGCGGCGTACGGCGAGGGCTGTGAGGGCGGAGGCGTCGGAGCGGTCATGCCCTGATTGAACACCCTCATGATCACTGACGTCAGGGGTTCGGTGGCGCGGCAGGAAGCTGCACTGTGACGCGGAGGCCGCCGGCGGGACGGGGAGCGAGCGTGAGGGTTCCGTCGTGGGCTTGGGTGATGCTTCTGACGATGGCCAGCCCGAGACCGACACCCGCGTGGTCGGAGCGGATGCGTTGGGTGCCGCGCTGGAACGGCTCGACCAGCGTGGAGACCAGCTGAGGGCTGAGCTTCTGGCCGGTGTTCTCGACGGTGAGCTCCACCGTCTTGGCCTGGAGGCTGGTGGTGACCCACACGGCGCCCTGGTCGGGCTGGTTCTCGGGCAGGTTGTGGACGATCGCGTTGTGTACGAGGTTGGTGGCCAGCTGCAGCAGGAGCGGAGCCGAGCCGATCGTGGGGGTGATGTCGCCGGAGGTCTCGATGGTGATACCGCGTTTCTCCGCCACGGGAAGGAGGGTTTCGCTGGCTTCCTCGGCGATCAGGGACAGGTCGACGGGTTCCGTGGTGAACGACCGCTGGTCGGCGCGGCTGAGCAGGAGCAGTGCCTCGGTGAGGTTGATGGCTCTAGTGTTGACATAGTGCAGGCGGTCGACGAGCTCGCCGGGATCACGGTTGCGGTTGAGGTCGTTGCGGGCCACCTCGAGAAGCGTCTGGGTGATCGCCAGCGGAGTTCGTAGCTCGTGGGAGGCGTTGGCGGCGAACCGCTGCTGTTCTGCGACGTGCGCCTCGAGCCGCGCGAGCATGGTGTCGAAGGCGTCGGCGAGCTCACGGAACTCGTCCTTGCGGCCGGGCAGCCGGATCCGATGGGACAGCGAGCCGTTGGTGGCCATCCGGGTGGCCTCTGTCAGGCGGTTCAGCGGGCCGAGCATGCGACCGGCCAGCAGCCACCCTCCCGCCAGGCCGAACGCCAGCAGGAGCGCCAGCAACACACCCACCCTCGGAGCGAATGCGCGCCAGAGGTCCCACCGGCCCGGGAAGAACTGGCCGCGCATGGTGATCCCCTCCTCGGGTACGCGAGGACCCGGGAGCCTGACCGCATCGGGTGGTACGTAACGCAGCAGGAACACCCACACGACCGCGAGCAGCAGAACGCCTGCGAGCATCAGGAACCCGGCATAGCTGAGGGTGAGCTTGAGGCGAACGCTCAACCCGGGCTGCCTATCCACGGTCTGCACCGTCCCCTCCGGTGTCGATGCGGTAGCCGACGCCTGGCACGGTGGCGATGAGGCCGGGCTCACCGAGCCGTTTCCGCAGGGCCGACACCGTGATCCGCACGGCGTTGGTGAACGGGTCGGCGTTGGCGTCCCACGCCCGTTCGAGGAGCTCTTCGGCGCTGACGACTCCGCCGTCCGCGGCCACCAGGACCTCCAGCACGGCGAACTGCTTGCGGGTCAGCGCGACGTAGCGGCCGTCGCGATAGACCTCACGGCGGAACGGATCCAGCCGCAGGCCCGCGATCTCCCACACCGGCGGCCGGTTGTGACCGCGCCTGCGGTCCAGCGCCCTGAGCCGGAGCACCAGCTCCTTCAGTTCGAACGGCTTGGTCAGATAGTCGTCGGCACCCAGCCCGAACCCCGACGCCTTGTCGTCCAGCCGGTCGGCCGCGGTCAACATCAGGATCGGCATGCCGCTGCCGGACGCCACGATCCGTTCGGCGACCTCATCACCGGACGGACCGGGGATGTCGCGGTCCAGGATGGCGATGTCGTAGGAGTTGACGCTCAACAGCTCCAACGCGGTGTCACCATCACCGGCGATATCGGCCGCGATCGCCTCCAAGCGCAGCCCATCGCGGACAGCCTCAGCGAGGTACAGCTCATCCTCCACGACCAGCACACGCATGCACCCGATGGTACGAGCCAGGACATATCGCAGGCATATCGAAAATCTCCGACCCGCCTGGCACTACACCGTCCGCCGCATCCGGGGCCGGTTGTCCCGGCCCGGACGGGAGTCGTCCAGCTCCTGAGATAATTTCAGAAATCATTGAAATCTCTGAGCCCTCTGAGCTTGACTGCTTCCGTGAGCGACTTGCACGAGTACGTCGAGGAGATCGGGCTCTACTTCGCAGGGGTCGGGCTGCCGCGAATGCCGGGCCGGGTGCTGGGGTGGCTGCTGGTGTGCGACCCGCCGCACCAGTCGGCCGACGAACTCGCCGCGGCGCTGCGGGTCAGCAGCGGTTCGATCAGCATGGCGATGCAGATGCTGACCCGGGCGGGCGCGGTCGAGCGGTACGCGCTGCCCGGCTCGCGTCGCACCTACTACCGCATCCGGCCCGGATTCTGGCTGCGTGAGGCGGAGGAGAAGGCCAAGCAGGCCGCCGAGTGGCGCAAGCTCGCCGATCGCGGCCTGCAGCTGCTCCCCGACGACCCCGACGATCCGGACACGACGCGAGCGCAACGCCTCCGGGAGATGCGTGACATGTACGCGTTCCTCGAGGTCGAGTACGCCCGGATCGACGCCCGGTGGCGAGAGAGGAAGTCTGGGTCATGAGTGCTGTCGGTTCTGTCGTCGCGGTCGACGACCTGACCTTCACCTATCCGAAGTCGGCCGAGCCGGCCGTACGAGGTATGAGTTTCCAGGTCGAGGAGGGTGAGGTCTTCGGCTTCCTCGGCCCGAGCGGAGCCGGAAAGTCCACCACACAGAAGATCCTGATCGGCCTGCTCGCCGGGCATGGCGGCAGGGTCGATGTGTGGGGCAAGCCACCGGCAGCCTGGAAGTCGGAGTACTACCGGCGCATCGGCGTCTCCTTCGAGCTGCCCAACCACTACCAGAAGCTGACCGGCCTGGAGAACCTGGAGTTCTTCGCCTCCCTGTATCCGGGCAGGTATCCCGGCGAGCAGGAGGATCCGATGGCCCTGCTGGAACGCGTCGGACTCGCGGACGCCGCGAACCTGCGCGTCAGCAAGTACTCCAAGGGCATGCAGATGCGGCTGGTGTTCGTCCGAGCCCTGCTGCACAAGCCACGCCTGCTGTTCCTGGACGAGCCGACGTCCGGCATGGACCCGGCCAACGCCCGCATCATCAAGGACATGATCCGCGAGCTGCGGGACGACGGTCGAACGGTGTTCCTCACCACCCACGACATGGCCACCGCAGACCAGCTCTGCGACCGCGTCGCGTTCGTGGTCGACGGCCGGATCGCCGCGCTCGACTCTCCGGAGGAGCACAAGGTCCGCCGCAGCCGGCGTACGGTCCGGGTCAGCTACCGCGCGCCGGGCCTCGAAGGGAACCACGAGCCTGGGGACCTCCGGTACAAGGACTTCCCGATCGACGGGCTCGCCGACGATGCCGCGTTCACCGGCCTGGTACGCGGCGGGCAGGTGCAGACCGTGCACAGCCAGGAGGCCAGCCTGGAAGACGTGTTCATCGACCTCACCGGACGGACCCTGCGATGAACACGGGGATGAGCACGCCGGCGACCGCGAGCCCTCTGCGCGCCGTCGTCAGGCTGGACCTGCGGCTGCAGTGGCGGTACGGCTTCTTCTACGCCACGGCGTTCTCGATCGTGCTGTGGGAGGTGATCGTCGCGCTGATCCCCGGGCAGCTGAAGCTCGCGGCCATGCCGTACGTCGTCTTCGGCGACTCGGTGCTGATCGGGTTCTTCTTCATCGCGGGCGCGGTGTTCTTCGAGAAGGGCGAACGTACGCTGTTCGCGTTGCTGTCCACGCCTGTGCGGTTCCGGCACTACCTCACCGGCAAGCTCGCCACGCTGAGCCTGCTCAGCCTGGTCGCGGCCGGTGTGGTGAGCGGCACCGGAGCAGGCCCTGACATAGGCACGGCCGGCAACGCCGCAACGCTGTTCGTCGCCGTGGTCCTGTGCACCCTGCTGTTCCTGCTGAGCGGGCTGATCACCGCCGCACCGTTCCCGTCGATGACGGACTGGCTGATGCCCTCCACGCTCGTGATCGCCGCGCTGAACGTCCCGCTGCTGGCGTACGCCGGGATCTGGGAGCACCCGGCGTTCTATCTGCTGCCGACTCAGGGATCCTTGCTGCTGCTGGGGTCCGCGTTCGGCCAGCGGGAGCTGGAGGCCTGGCAGGTGGCCTACGCACTGGGCTACCAGTTGCTGTGGATCGCAGGGCTGTGCCTGCTCGCCCGCAAGGTCTTCGACCGCTACATCGTGGCCAGGGAAGGTGCCGAATGAGCACGTTCAACCCGGTGTTCAACGCCGTCGGCGCGTTCGGGCGCAACGACCTGAGGAGCATCCGCCGCGACACGATCCTGGTCGGGGTCGGGTTCGGACCGTTCATCTACGCCCTGGCCATGTGGTTCCTGCCACCACTGACCCGGATGCTCGACGAGCGGTACGCCTTCGACCTCACGCCGTACCACCACCTGATCGTGAGCGCGTTCGTCATCATCGGACCCATCGCCGTGCTGGGTGCCCTGGCCGGACTGATGCTGCTGGACGACAAGGACCAGCACACGCTGGCCGCCCTCCGCGTCGCGCCCGTCCCGCCGCTGACGTACCCGCTCTACCGCGCCGTCATGATCACCGCGGTCACCACCGTCTCGATCACAGCCGCGCTCGCCCTCACCCGGCAAGTACCCGCCGCGCTCGTGCTGAAGTCCATACCGATCGCACTGGTCTGCGGCACCGGCGCCGCCGTGGTCGGGCTGCTCATGCCCGCGGTCGCCGGCAACAAGGTCGAGGGCCTGGCCGTCATGCGCGCGATCGGCATGCTGCTGTTCGGCCTGCCACTCGTCCCGTGGTGGCTCGACTCCCCCGTCCAGCTGCTGTTCGGCCTGCTGCCGACCTACTGGCCCGCCAAGGCCTACTGGCTGGCCGCCGCCGGCGCGACGTACTGGCCGTACATCCTTGGCGGGCTGGCCTACAACTCCCTGCTGACCTTCGTCCTGCTTCGCCGGCTGACCAGGCCGTCCACCTAGACGATCTATTCCAGGGGGTCGCCGGTCAAGCGCGCGGCGCATGGCGCCGCGCTGGCAAGGCGGAGGAGGAGCCAGGAGGGGCCTCCGGCGATCGACGACAACGCAGCCGGCGTGGATGCCAGGCGTCGCGCGTCAGGCGACCCCTTGGAATAGATCGTCTAGGCGAGGTAGCGAAGCCAGAGGTACGGCGTCGCGATGGCGACGGTGGCCGCGGTGACGACGAGGCCGTACTTGGTGAAGTGCCAGAACGAGATGGGCTTGCCTTCGCGCTGGGCGATGCCGAGCGCGACGACGTTGGCGGAGGCACCGATGGCGGTGGCGTTGCCGCCGAGGTCGGCTCCGAGGGCGAGCGCCCACCACAGCACGTGCGAGCCGGATCCGCCGCCGCCGGCCTGCACGAGATCGGCGACGATCGGGCTCATGGTCGCCACGTACGGAATGTTGTCGACGATCGCGGACAGGCCGGCCGAGCCCCACAGCAGCGCCATCGTCGCGGTGAGGTCCTGACCGCCGACCGCGTCGGTGGCGGCCTTCGCGAGGGCACCGATGACGCCGGTGTTGACCAGCGCGCCGACCATGACGAACAGGCCCGCGAAGAAGACCAGCGTCGGCCACTCCACGTCGCGTACGACTTCGCCGGCGTCCAGCCTGGACAGCGCGAGCAGCGCGAGCCCACCGACCAGCGCCACGACCGAGGGCTCCAGGTGCAGCGCGGTGTGGAGGACGAAAGCCGACAGGACCACGCCCAGCACAACGAGGGAGATCACCAGCAGGCGCGGGTTGTCGATGGCGTCGCGTTCGCGTAGCTCCATCACCGAAGCGGCTCGCTCGGCGTCGTAGTGGAGCGACCTGCGGAACAGCAGCCAGCACAGCCCGACGAACACCACGAGCATGACGAGCACGATCGGTGCGAGGTGCACCAGGAAGTCGTTGAACGTCAGGTCGGCGCGGCTGGCGATGATGATGTTGGGCGGATCGCCGATCAGGGTGGCCGTGCCGCCGATGTTGGACGCCATCACCTCGGCGATCAGGAACGGCGTCACCGGTGCGGCGAGCCGGTCGCACACGAGAAACGTGACGGGCGCGATCAACAGCACGGTCGTGACGTTGTCGAGCGCGGCGGACGCCACCGCCGTCACGATCACCAGCAGGACGAGAACACGAAACGGCCGGCCCCTGGCCCGTTTGGCGGCCCAGATGGCGACGAACTCGAACGCCCCGGTCCGCCGCAGCACCGCGACGATCAGCATCATGCCCAGCAACAGGAAGATGACGTTCCAGTCGATGCCCGCCAGCTCGGAGAA
This sequence comes from Flindersiella endophytica, assembly GCF_054779015.1. Lineage (NCBI taxonomy): Bacteria > Bacillati > Actinomycetota > Actinomycetes > Propionibacteriales > Nocardioidaceae > Flindersiella > Flindersiella endophytica. Next base: position 89,541 of record NZ_BAAGYY010000036.1, on the reverse strand, counting down.
GAACGCGTGCTCGGCGTCGGTCGCACCGACGACGAGCATGATCGCGGCGCCGCCACAGACCACGGCCACGCGGGGAAGCTTCTCGGTGGCGATCAGAACATAGGCCGCCACGAACACGCCGACCGCGACCCAGGCGAGCAGGCTCACGTAGCCGCGATCCCAGCCGGACGAGCGTGGGTCTGCGTCTGCATCGGGAGGCTCCTGATCTGGCGTCGCTGAAGTATCCGCCGACCAGACTTCCCGGCACACCTCCGTCGACGATAGCGGACGAGCGGTTCATCGCCGACTGCCGGATCGGGCGACCTCGAACGCATCGGGCAGCGCCGGCTCGCCGGAACGCTCACGTCCGGACGGCCGGCCCGACGAGCGATGCACGTGCTCATCGACATGATGGCCGGTGCGGTGATGTACCGCGTGCTCCAGCCCGACCCACCAGACCGGACAGCGATGAAGCGATTCCTCCGCCACGTCTACCGGCAGATCGGCCTGCTGCGCGGATGATCGCGTTCGCGACGGCGGATCGGCTCACCCTGTACGGCGAACGATGCCGGACCGTAACGGTGCCAAGCAGGACTTGCGTTCGCTGTAACCAGCGGACGGGTGTCACGTCCTATTCTGCGAGGCGCGCGCATCGCACCTTGCCGGCGCCGGTTCCCCTCACCGGCGCCGGCCAGACCTCCGTCAGGCCGGCTTGACCGCGAACACGAAACGCTCGATGCTCATAGCGGTCAGGTCGCGGCCGGCAGGTGCGAAGTAGCGCTCGTGGTAGTCCTCGGCACCGACTTGCTCGCGCTCGGTCCAGCCGTAGCCTCGCAGGAAATCGGCGACTGCGGTGGGATGGAGGCCCCAGGTCCACACCTTGTCCTCGACCACCCACTTCCGGTAGGCTGGCTCCCAGCCGTCCAGCGCCTTGCCGTCGAGGAAGTCCTGGTCGACGTAGGTGAAGACCAGGCGGCTGCCAGCCGGCGCGTCCGCCAGGAACGAGAACAGCCGCTGCGCGGCATCGTCGGTGAGGTATTGCGTGACGGCCTCCACCACGAACATCGCCGACCGGTTCGGCTCGAACCCGTTCGCCGTAAGGCGTTCGGTGAGATCGTCGGTCTCGAAGTCGGTGGACACCTGCGTGACGTGGTCCGGTGTCCCGCCGAAGCGCTTGCGCAGAAGTTCCTGCTTGCGCGCGACATTGTCCGGCAGGTCGACCTCGTACGCCTCGGCGCCGGCCGGCCCGATCAGCCGGAACGAACGAGTGTCGAACCCCGCACCCAGGATGACGAACTGGCCGATGCCGGCTGCCAGCGCGTCGGTCACGGCGTCGTCGGCGTACCGCTTCCGCCCCACCATGCCGCCCCACAGGCCGGGCAACTGCTTGTCCAGCGACCTCACGATCACGCCACGCAGCCACGGCCAGCGCATGGCCCGCACGGTCAGCCGCACGCTGGATGACAGCATCGCGATCGCGTCCGGGTCGTCGGCGATCCGTTGCGCTGGTGGATAGTGCGCCTCCAGTGCGGGGAACATCATCGGCCCGTCGGCCGACCGCGCCTTGAACGTCCGCTTGCTCATCCCGCTCGCCCTTTCTCCGAAGTGGTACGGGGCATGGGTGGAGCGTCGGCGAACACCCGTTCCAGCCAGCCGAATACCTCCGTCGCCTCGCGCAACCGCCGGCCGCGCTCGGCCGGACCTGCGAGGTCAGCGCCGCCGGCGAGGATCTCGCGCAGCTCCCCCATCGACTCGATCTGCTGGCGGATCATCCGGCCGAAGGCTGCTTCGTCGGCGCGGTAGTAGACCGAACGGTCACCCGGCCTGGTGCGCTGGGTGAGAAAACCGATCTGCCCCAGCAGCCGCAGGTTGTTCGTCAACGACGCCCGGCTGGCGCCGATCGCCTCCGCGATCTGCGCGGCGGTCTGCTCCGGCGGGTCACAGATCATCAGCCACCCGAAGATCCGTCCCGCGATCATCGGCATCCGGTCCTGATCCCAGACATACTTGGCGATCCGTTCGACCCACTCCAGTACGTCAGCCTCGTCAGGCCGTCCCTCGCGGCGTGCCATCACTCACCCCTTTCGTGCTCGTGACGGGCTCGCGCATCAGGTGGACGGCCAGCAACGTGATCCACCCGAAGCCGAGCAGGAACGCGATGCGTTCCAGCCCGCCGGCCGGACCCGCCGTCAGCACGCCCACCGTTTCCAGCCGGTACACGATCCCCGCCGCCAGCGCCGAAGCCGCCACCAGGCAGCCCGTCACGGTGCTGTAGACCGTCCACCCGCGCCGCTCGTCTCGGCCGAACCGCCGCGCCAGCGCGAAGCAGGCGCCGATCAGGCCGGCGAACAGCAGGCTTCCGCCGAGCTGGTGCAGCCGGCCGTTTGCGCTGACCGTCTCGACCGCGGCCACGGGATATCCAAACGCCGGATCGGTGGGGAACACACCGGCCACCACGAGCCCGAGCCCCACCGCCGCGATCAGCCGCGGCCCCCAGGTCGCGCCGGCACCGGACACCAGCCGCCGCTTCACACCGACCGCGAACGCTGCGAGCACCAGGCCGCACAGCACATAGGTCAGTCGTTCGAGCCAGCCGAGCTCGCCCAGCGTCAACTGGCTCACTCCGTGGTGCCACGTGTCGTACCCGGAACGCGTCGAGCCGTCGACCCCGATCACCAGCAGCAGAAGCGGAGCCGCGACCGCGCCGGCCAACAGCAGCGGACGGGCGCGACGAGAAGACTCGAGCATGGCAGTGCCCTCCCGCCGACCAGGCTTCCCGGCACACCATCGGACTCCATTACAGTCATTTGACTATAGAGTGAAATCCGATCCGACCGCAAGCATCCCGGATCAGGCGTCCGGCAGGCTGGAGACCGCTAGCTCGGGCCGGCGTGATCCGGTGGCGCGGCGACCGGAGCGGGGGCAGGGTCGTCGTGGCGGAGCTCTTGCCTGAAGACCCGGATCGCCTGCCCGAGACCTTTGGCGGCCTTCGGCAGCCGGGTGGCACCGAACAGCAGGACGATGACGAGTCCGGTGATGAGCAGTTCGCTGGGTCCGATGTCACCCATGGGTTGCCGACCCTTCCAGACGTAGTTTCGGCCGCGACCGTACGACGCTTGGCTGGGAACCCCACCTGAACACGTGCACACCGTGGCTAGGTCTCGTCGAACGTGCGCAGCACGCGGCGACCGAGCGGGACCAGCCAGGCGGCGAGACACACCAGCCCGGCCGGCAGGGCGATGGCGTGGCCGCCGGCCCAGTAGCGGACGATCCAGTACGCCGGAAGCGGTGCCAGCAGCCAATCCAGCGGCCCGCCGAGCCACCACGCGGCGATCGGGAGGTACATCGGGAGGGCCAGCAGCTTGCCCGCGGTGACACCCTGCACCCGGCTGCGCGCCACCGCGAGCATCGCCAGCATCATCAGCGGCCCGAGCAGCGCGGCGATCGGCAGCGTCCAGAGTCCGGCCGCCGGTACGAGACCGCTCAGCGGCGCCGCGACCGCGAGTCCCGCGGCGCTCAGCACGGTCACGGCCGTGAGTCGGTAGACCAGGAACCGCCGGATGCCCAGGGGCGACGTCCGGACGACCGCCAGGGCCTGATCCTCGAGGTCGTCCAGGACGAGCAGCGCACCCGACATACCGAACGCCACCGGGACATGGACGACGACGGCGAGGATCACCAGTACCGGCTCGTACGGTGCCAGCTCCAGGCCGCGGCCACGCAGCCAGCCGGCCAGCGGCGGATAGCCGAAGCGGAGCGCGAGCGCCAGCAACAACGGGCTCAGCGCCACCATGGCCAGCATCGAGTCCCGGGTCACGTTGCGAAGGTCGGCGCGCGGGAACACCAGCCAGCGTGGCCGGGCCGGCAGCGGCCGCACCCGCGCGACCACGCGGCCGGGCACCGTGACGGAACGCCTGCGCAGCGACCCGGCGACGTATGCCGTCGTCGCCGCGGTGGCCAGCGCGAGATAGCCGAGCATCCAGCCGGCGGGGTACGGCTCGGTCCCGCGCAGCACCGCGAGCGCGCCGGTGGTGGGCACGGCGTACCACAGGGGCCCGGCCAGCAATCCGATCGACACCGCCAGCGGAACCGCGAACAGGACGACCATCGGTACTGCCAAGGCCACCATGAAGCTCACGAACTCGGCCTTCCGCCCGGCGATCTCGACCGCGACCGCGAGCAGGAGCAGGCCGCACAGGGCCGCCGTGAGCAGTCCATCACCCAGCCGCTCCAGGTGCCGGCCGGCCAGCAGGACAGGAACCGCGCTGACAGTGGTGATCACGCCGAGCGGCACCAGCTTCGCCGCGACGTACTCCCCCGACCGGATCGGACTCACGCCGAGCGCGGCCGTCGCACCCGTGGACCGGTCGGTGATGACCTGGGCTCCGACGAACAGCGTGCCGACCGTCATGATCTCCAGGAACAGCAGGTACGGCGCGGCGATCCGCGCCACGGGCACCGGCAGCAGGAGCAGCACGACGGACCAGAACCCGGCGAGCCCGAGCACCGCGGCCGGCACCCGTTGCCGCCAGAGCGTGCACGACTCCACGACCAGCAGCGCGCCCAGGCGTCCGGCCGTCGCGGCGCTCATCGCGCCGACTCGGTTCCGCCCGCGGTGACCGCGATGAACACCTCGGCCAGTGGAGCTTCCCGCGTGTGTACGGTCTGCACCCCGCCGGCGGCGAGCAGGGCCAGCAGGTCCGGGTGGTCGGTGGTGGGAAACTCCGCATGCCGTGCCTCACCACCCTGGAGGTACTCCACGACCACCGAACGGTGTCCGTGGGCGAGCCGGAGGCTGCGTGGCGTACCGGCCGCGACGATCACGCCGTCCCGCATGAACGCCACCCGGGAGCACAACTCCTCCACCGCCGGCATGTCGTGCGTCGTCACGAACACGGCGCGGCCCGCCTCTGCCTGCGCCCGGATCACCGCACGGATGTCGGCGGCGTTGGCCGGGTCCAGGCCCGAGGTCGGCTCGTCCAGGAAGAGGATGTCGGGCTGGTGCAGGATGGCCCGGGCCAGGTTGAGCCGCATCTTCATGCCCTTGGAGAACGTGGCGGCACGCTGGTCGGCGGCCTCGGCCAGCCCGACGGCCGCCAGCGCCTGGTCCGGACCGAGCACCGGACGCCGGTAGAGCGCGGCGAACGCGGCGAGGTTCTCCCTCGCCGTCAGCCGCGGAAAGTACGCGGGCAGCTCGAACCCCACACCGATCCGCTCGTACAACTCCGGCCCCCAGCTGCCGGCCGGCCTGCCGAGCACCTCGACCTCACCACCGAACCGGCGGTGCTGACCGGTCAGCACCCGCTGCGTCGTGGACTTGCCCGCGCCGTTCGGCCCGAGCAGGCCGAACACCTCGCCGGCCGACACCTCGAGATCGATGCCGGCCACCGCATCCCGCGCCGAGCCCCGGTAGCGAACAGTGAGCCCACGAACGACAATGGCACGTTTCTGCATCACGATGCAAGATTACATCTAGATGCACTTTTCTGCACCCGATTGCATAGGATGTCGTTCGTGGAACAGAGCCGGCCCGGACTACGCGAGCGCAAGAAGCAGCACACCCGCCAGGCGCTCACCGACGCCGCGCTCCGGCTGTTCGCCGAGAACGGCTACGACAAGACCACCGTCGCCGACATCGCCGCGGCCGCCGACGTCTCCACCCGTACGTTCTTCAGCTACTTCCGCGCCAAGGAAGACGTCCTCTTCGCCGGCGCCGACCAGCGCACGGCCGCCATCGCCGAAGCGTTCGACGCCGTACAACCCGAAAGCACCAGCCCGATCGACGCCCTGCGCCGGCTCGTCGACCACGTCCTCGACACCTCGCAGGAAGGAATCGCCGGCCCGGACCGCGGGCAGCGCATGGCCTACCTGCTCAGCAAACCCGAGCTCCAGGCGCAGGGACTGCAGCGGCTGCTCGCCGCCGAACGACTGATCGCCGAACGACTGCACCAGGCCTACCCCGGCCTCCTGGACGACACGCTCTCCCACGCCCTCTCCGGCGCCGTCGTCGGAGCGCTGGTCGGCGTCGTCCTCAGCCAAGCCGAACGTAACTCCTCCGAAGATATTCGCACCCAGATCCACAGGACCCTCGCCCTGCTGGAGAACGGGCTGCACAGCCTGCGCTGACGATCGCGCCGCGAGGCACGTTCACGGCCTACGGCGCGAACGACGTCAGCGGACCCGGATCGCTGTGATCGCGAAGCGTTCGACCTCCATCAGGTGTCCACCGGTTCGAGCGACCACGGTGAGCGCGGGATCGCTCGCGCCACTGAAGCTGACGGTCGCCTTCCACGGCTGGTTCTCACCACCCGCCGGCACCGGCCGGCTGCTGCCGAGTGGCTTTTCGGATGCGATCTGCCGAATCTCGACGACGAGGCTCTCGTCGACACCGGTGATCCGGCCACCGACCTGGACCGGCGACGTCACCCAGGCACCGTACTTCGGCCTGGTCAGCGTGAGATCACTGTCCTTGGTGCCGACGACCTCCCAGGGAGCGTCCCTGTCGGCGCCGTACTTCACCAGGTGGATGACCGCCGACACGAACGGCTTGTCCATGTCCTCGGTCACGAATCCCACGGACACCCAGGCGTGGTCGCCGCGGACGGTGTGCCCGACGACCTTGTCGATCTCGTCGAAGCCCAGGAACCCTGTGGTGAAGGCCAAGGCGGACTGGTCGGCGTCCAGGTGCCAGGGCTGGCTGCCGTTCCTACGGTATGCCGACTGCCAGGCAGCCACGTCGCTCAGCGAGCTGAACGGCCACAACGGCTGGTAGCCGAACGGCCTTGGCACCACGGTGGGCCGGGTCGTAGGGCACTGCTTCGGCGTTGGTGTCCGGGTCCGCGGCGACTGTGTGCACGTCGACCCAGGTGTGCTGGATGTCGTGGCCGACGGCGAATCGCCGGCCGAACCCGGCGGCTGGTCGCCGGAACCGCGCATCAGCAGGGACCCTGCGAGGATGCCGGCCGTCACGAGAATGACAGCGGCTGCCACCGCCGCCGCCATCCGATACCATCTCCGTCCGGGCTCGGCCCGGCCGTAGTTCGTACTCATCGCGCGCCTCCTTGTGGCGCATCGGAATCGTTGTGTGGCCTCAGGTTCGGTACTGCTCCGGCAGCGGGTTCGGAACCGGCTTGGTGTCGTCGTCGACGTAGTCCAGCAGGTTCACGACGTCGACTACGCCGTCGACGCAGCGGGTGAGGTTGGCGGCGATGGGGACGAGCGTCCTGCGTTCGACCTCACCGGACAGAGTCACGACACCCTCCTGCACGTCGACCAGCAGCGTCGCGGGATCCTCCCACAGGGCGTGCATCACGACGTCACGCACCACGCGTTCCCTGATCTGCTCGTCGGAGGCGAGGAAGGTACGCAGCAGGTCCGATCGGGTGACGACACCGGCGATCACGCCACCTTCGTCGACGACGACCAGTCTGGTGATGTGGTGGCCGGCGAGGGTGCGGGCAGCCGACTGCAGCGACGCGTCCGGCTTGATCGTGATCGCCGGTGCGCTCATCACCTCGGCGGCGGTACGCCCGCCGGCCTTCGCCCGTGCGGTCCGGCGCCAGCGTGCGAACCGTCCCGCCGGACCGGGCGCCCGAAACTCTTCCTTGCGTACGAGGTCCGTCTCCGAGACGACACCCAGCGGCCAGCCCGCGTTGTCGACGACGGGAACCGCGCTGATCCTGTGCCTGGCAAGCAATCTGGCGATGTCCTTGAACGGCGTCCGGGCGTCGACTGTGACGACATCCTTGGTCATCACGTCTTCGACGGTGGTGTATCTCCTCATGACGGCTGTCCCTCCTTGGTTGTGTGCGCGTCCTCTTCGCTGTCGTCGGTCCGGAACGTGAGCCGGTCGACGACACCGACCACGCCATCGACCGCGTTCACGGCCTGGACCGCGAACTCGGCGAAGCGTCTGCGTTCGAGCTCTCCGGTCAACGTGACGACGCCGTCGCGCACCCTCACGTGGACGACGAAGGGGTCATCCCAGAGCGCGTTCTCGACCAGGCTGCGCTGGACGGCCGCGTGCACGTCATGGTCGGACTGACGGAAGACGCTCAGCAGGTCCGTGCGAGTGACGATCCCGGCCAGCTCACCGCGGGTCGTGACGATCAGCCGGGTGACGTCGTGCTCCGCCATCAGGCCCGCGGCTTCTGGCAGCGAGGCTTCCGGGCGTACGGTGATCGCCGGCGAGCTCATCAGCCCGGCGGCGGTCCTCGCCTCCGCCTTGGAGCGGAACGCACGCAGCCGCGCGCGAGGCCAACGCTGCACCGGCGTCCTGCGCTGCAACTCCTCCTTGCGGATCAGGTCGGACTCCGAGACCACGCCCATGACCTGTCCTGTCTCGCCGACGACCGGTACAGCGCTGACCCGCCGCTCCGCCAGCAGCTCGGCCAGTCGCTTGAACCGCATGGTCGGCGGAACCGCGATGACGTCCGTGGTCATGACATCCGCGACGGTCTTCCGGTTGCGCATGACGCACACCTCCTCAGTGCCGGGTCGAGCAGACGCCGGTTGGTACTCATGACTCTTCCGTCCCCGTAAGCAGGAACTCGGCGATCGGCCGGCGCGGCGTCGGCAGGACGAACGGTCCGAACCCGAGCCGGAGGAGTGCTTGCGGCTCCGGCCGTCCGGACAACGGGTCGCAGATCATCCAGCGCAGGCCGCGATGCGCGACCGCCGCCGTGAGCAACGACATCGCCACGCGACGTTTGGTCGCCGTGAGCCAGACTCGCTGCAACGCGATGCCTGCCAGCAGTCGATCCGCTTGGTCGTCGGTCTTCGTCGAGAGCACCGCGAGGCTGGTCCCGGCGTTCGCGAGCAGGCCGGGCGCGAGCGAGCTGGACGGGACCCCGTCGGCGGTTCGCTCGCCACCGACCCAGCGCCTGCGCTCGACGACCTTGCGCGGATCGCAGGCGTCGTCGGCCAGAGCGTCGGACTCCAGCCGGAGCAGCCAGCGCGCGCGAGCGCTGTCCTCGGCCCATTCCAGTTCGGCGCCCTCGGCAGCCGCGGCCGTACGCAGATCCTCGCGCAGCAACGCTGTCGTGACCGCCGCGTAGAACGGCTGCCGATTCGTGCGACGCGTCGCGACACTGGGATAGAGCCTGGCGAGCAGGCCGACCTCCGGTGAGGCCTCCCGCTCCAGCGTCAACCGCACCGACGACAGCTCCTCACTGCCGCTCGGCAGCGGTCCGAGTCTGGCGCGCAACCCTTTACGCGCGGCGGCCACCTGGAGATTGAGAACGACCGCGCCCAGGGAAAGCAGGGCAGCCCGGCCGTCAGGGTCCTCGGCCGGAAGCTCCCTGGCGACATCCCGATAGACATCGACGCAGTCGCCGGAGAATCCGAACAACCACGGTTGTGTGTTGTGCATCGAAGGCGCCAGCACGGCTGCTCTCAGCAGATGGTCGCGCAACTCGGCCTGGAAACGGGTCATTTCAGCTCTCCTCATGAGATGCCTTCGAATCCAGCCTGACGCGACTGGGGCCGTTCCACACCCGGCGAGTGACCCGCATCGGTTCGCCCTACGGCCCGGGTCGGCACGTCCGCACGCCTCTGTCGCCTGGGCGGACGTGGTGATGGGCTTGCTGTAGACCAGACCGAGGTGATGGCATGGAAGAGCAGGTGCTGATCCCACCGATCGTCGTCGGCATCGACGGGTCGCCCGCGAGCGCGCCCGCACTTGTCTGGGCAGCGGAAACCGCCGCCCTGCGGAGATGTCCGTTGCATGTCGTGCATGCCGTGCGGGTCGGGGAGTTCGACACCGACGCGCAGAGCCAGAAGCTCCTCGCCTGGGCCGACCGTCGGCTCACCCGCTTTGGGACCCGGCTGCTCGACGTCACGATGTCCGTACGCCAAGGCGATGCCGCCGCGGTCTTGTCGCACGCGGCCGAGGAGGCGCAGCTGCTCGTGCTCGGCAGGCGCGGGTATGGCCGGGATCCGGAGGCGCTGCTCGGCTCGACCGCACTGGCGTGCACGACGGACTCGCCTGGACCGACAGTCGTCGTTCCGCCTGAGTGGCGGGCGTTTCGTCGTGGCGTTCCGGAGGGCGGCGGTGGTTGTCTCGTCGTCGGCGTCGGCGGATCGCCCCACAGCCAGGCGCCCGTCGAGTTCGCCTTCTCCGAAGCGGCCCAACGCCAGGTCGCGTTGACGGCCGTCCACGCCGGACCTCCGGAGCAGGACGCTCTGCTGTTCGCCGACGCGCTGGCCGGCTGGCGGGAGAAGTATCCGGAGGTCGCCGTCACCGAACGGGTCGAGCTCACCTATCCCGCGACCGCGCTGATCCGTGCCGCCGCCCACGCCGACCTGCTCGTCGTCGGAGCCCCAGGTCACGAGTGTGCCGGATCGCCGTTGGGCTCGAGCACCCAGACAGTGCTGCGGCACGCGGCCTGTCCGGTCGCCGTCGTACCAAGCCCGAAGGAGCGAACATCATGAACGGCTCGGGCCCATCCGAACCCATCACCGTCGGAGTCGACGGATCCGTCACCGGACTGCGGGCGCTGGACTGGGCTGCCGCCGAGGCCTCGCTGAGCGGCTGCCCGCTCCGGCTGGTCCATGCCTACCAGCCGGCCATCAGCAGAGCACCCGGACTACCCGCCTCCACCAGAGTCCTCGCCCACGCGAACGGCCGGCAGATCCTGGACGCCGCCCGGTCTCACCTGGCCGCCGAACAGCCGCGCAGCGCCGAGGTCGCGTCCGTGCTTTGCGAGGGCATTCCCGCGAAGGTCCTGTTCGACGAGGCGCTGAGCTCGAGGTCGAGGGCGCTGGTCGTCGGAAGCCGCGGGCTCGGGCCCCTGGCCAGGATCGCGATCGGCTCGACGTCGGTGGCTTGCGCGGCCCGGGGCAGGTTCCCGGTCGTGGTCGTGCCACCTGGCTGGAAGGCCGGGCAGGGCCGCGGCGAGCGCGTCGTGGTCGGCGTGGATTACACGGGACACGGCGAGACCGCGGTCGGATACGCGTTCGACTTCGCGTACCAACACGGGCTGGAGCTGCTGGGCGTGACGTGCTGGGAGCCAGAAAACCCCTACGCCCGCGACGCTTCGACGCGCGCCCGCCAGCTGCGTGCGGGCGCCGTGGCAGCCAAGCTACGCCTGGACTCCGTGCTCGCACCGTGGCGGGACAAGTACCCCGGTGTACGGGTCCGCACCGCAACACCGCTGCTGCCGCCGGTGATCGCGCTGGCCGAGCACTCCCGCGGCGCCGACCTGGTGGTGATCGGCGGCCGCCTGTCCGGGCCGATCCGCGGCCGCGTCCTCGGTTCGGTGGCTCGCGGGATCCTGCGCCACTCCGCATCGCCGGTCGCGGTCGTACGTGGCTGAGCGTCCGAGGCGTGACGATGGTGGTGTCCGGAGCCAGGTCTCCGGACGACCGACAGGGTAAGTTCCTGATGTGTCAAGTGAGAGCGGCCGATCGTCGCGGTCGGCCGGGAGGTTGCGCAGGTTGGCACCAGGAATCGGCCGGTTGCGCCGGTACGAGCGCGGCTGGTTGCGCGGAGACGTGTTGGCCGGCCTCACCGTCGCGGCCTACCTCGTGCCGCAGGTGATGGCCTACTCCTCGCTGGCCGGCCTGCCCGCCGTCGCCGGCCTGTGGGCGATCCTGCCCTCCCTGCTGATCTACGCCGTGTTCGGCTCCAGCCGCCAGCTGTCCGTGGGGCCCGAGTCGACGACCGCGCTGATGACGGCGATCGTCGTTGCACCGCTGGCAGCGGGAAACGCCGCCCGCTACGCCGTCCTGGCGGCGGCCCTCGCCGTCGCCGTGGGCGTCCTGGCGTTAGCCGCGTGGGCGCTCCGGCTCGGGTTCGTGGCAGACCTGCTGTCACAGCCGATTCTCGTCGGATACCTCGCGGGCGTCGCGATGATCATGATCGCGGGTCAGCTGGAGAAGGTCACCGGTGTGCCCGTCGACGGTGACGGCTTCTTCGCCGAGCTGGCGTCGTTCGCCGGTGGGCTCGGTGACCTGCGGGCCGGAACGCTGGCGCTGGCCGGGCTGAGCCTGGCGTTGCTGTTCGCCGTTCAGGTGTGGCTGCCGCGGACTCCCGGACCGCTCCTCGTGGTGCTGATCGCCACGATCGCAACCGTGGCGGCCGACCTCGAGCAGTACGGCATCCGCGTCGTTGGCGACGTTCCGGCCGGCCTCCCCTCGTTCGGCCTGCCCGCGCTCGACGTCCTGCCCGCCCTGTTGCTGCCCGCGGTCGGCGTCTTCCTGGTCGGCTACACCGACAACGCTCTGACGGCGAGGGCGTTCGCCTCCCGTGGCGGCTACCGGATCGACCACAACCAGGAGCTTCTCGCGCTCGGAGCGGCGAACCTGGGTGCGGGGATGTTCCACGGGTTCCCGGTCAGCAGCAGCGGCAGCCGTACGACCCTCGGCGACGCCGCTGGAAGCCGTACGCAGCTGCACTCGCTCGTCGCGGCAGCCGCCGTGGCCGCCGTGCTGTTGTTCCTCTATCCCCTGCTCTCCCGCTTCCCGACGGCCGTGCTCGGCGCGATCGTCATCTACGCGGCGATCCGGCTCATCGACTTCGCGGGCTTTCGTCGCCTGGCGACGTTCCGGCGCAGCGAGCTGGTGCTGGCGCTCGCCGCGTTCGCGGGCGTGCTCGCGTTCGACATCCTGTACGGCATCCTCGCCGCCGTCGTCCTGTCCGTCGCCGAGCTGCTGGCGCGGGTCGCCCGTCCGCACGACGCGATCCTCGGCCGCGTACCCGGCCTGGCCGGCATGCACGACGTCGACGACTATCCCGAGGCGAAGACCATTCCAGGGCTCGTGGTCTACCGCTACGACTCGCCGCTGTTCTTCGCCAACGCGGAAGACTTCAAGCGACGCGCACTCGCCGCGGTCGACGACAACGAGAGTCCGGTCGCGTGGTTCGTTCTCAACGTCGAAGCCAACGTCGAGGTCGACATCACCGCACTCCAGGCGCTCGACGAGCTGAGAACCGAGCTCACCAAGCGCGGCGTCGTCCTCGCCCTCGCCCGGGTCAAGCAGGACCTCCTCGACGACCTCCGGGCGTTCGGACTGGCCGACGCCATCGGCCCCGAGCGCCTCTTCCCCACCCTGCCGACCGCCGTCGAGGCCTACGAGCGATGGGTCCGGGAGCAGCCCGCCGAAGAGGCTGGCTAGAGCTCGTCCCGGATGTTGCCGGCCACCAACGGCACAACGGCGGCGACGGGGGCCGAGAGTCCTACGCCGAAGCCGAACTCCGCGCCCTCCACCGCGTAGATGACGAGCCGGTCCGGCAGGCGGCCGAGGGCGGCGCCCAGGTCGACGGCTTCGCCGAGGCCGAGGCCGTGGCTGCTCGCCTGCCCGGCCGGCAGTCGCAGGTCGCCGGCTTCGACGCGGTGGACCTTTCCCGGCGACGGTGGGTGGGCGTGCACGGCGTCGACCACGACCGCGAGTGCGGCGCCGTCCCACAGGTCGATGAGCTCCGCCACGTCGCCGTCGGACTCGGCGAGGTGGGTGCCGGGCGGCAGGTCCAGCTCCCGCAGCCGCGCGAGCACCGCCGCGGCCACGGCGTCGTCGTGCCGGTATGGGTTTCCGACGGCGATGACCACGCTGCGCGGGCTCATCGGCGTTCGACCGTCAGGTCCAGGAAGTGCGTGGCGCAGGAGATGCAGGGGTCGTAGTTGCGGATCGCCTGCTCGCACTGGAGCGTGAGCGCCTCGTCGTCGAGGGTCAGCCGGTCCTGGACGAACGCGCGCAGGTCGGCCTCGATGCTGGCCTGGTTCTGCGACGTCGGCGGCACGATCCGGGCGGCGACGATCGAGCCGTCGGCGGACAGGTCGTAGCGATGGTAGAGCACGCCACGCGGCGCCTCCGTGACGCCGACGCCCCGTCCGGCTGCCGGCGGCACGGAGACAAACGAGGGTGTGAAGGGCTCGTACGCCTCGACCAGCCGCAGCGCCTCCTCGATGGCGTAGAGCAGCTCGACGCTGCGGATCACGATGCTCTGGAACGGGTTGTGGCACGACTCCCCCAGCCCAGCCTCGCGGGCAGCCTCCCGGCACAGCGGGGAAAGCCTGTCCTGGTTGAGGTTGTAGCGCGCCTCCGGCCCGGTGAGGTAGCGCCGGCCGCCTTCGAGGTGGGCATGCAGTGCCGTCGAGTGCGGCACCTGCGACTCCGTGACGTACGCCTCGAAGTCGGCCGCCGGGAACGACAGCCCGCTGGACGAACGCAGCTCGCCGCGTTCGATCGCGTACGTCTCGGGTACGCTCAGTGCGACCAGCTCGTGGTCGTGCCGGAAGTCCGGGAAGTCCAGCCCGCCGGCCATCCGCACGGTCTCCAGCGCGAGATCCAGCGCACGACGCAACGGCTCCCGCAGCGCCCGCATCGCCTCCGGCGCCGGCGCCCGGTAGAAGCCACCGACCCGAACGTTCACCGGATGGATCGCCCGGCCGCCGACGACCTCCAGCAGCTGGTTGCCGACCTTCTTCAGCGCCAGCCCGCGCTCGACCAGCTCCCGGTGGTCGCGGGCCATCTCCACCGCACCGGCGTAGCCGAGGAAGTCGGGCGCGTGCAGCAGATAGATGTGCAGGGCATGGCTCTCGATCCACTCGCCGCAGTACAACAGCCTCCGCAGGTCCGCGATCGCACCCTCGACCGGCACGCCGCAGGCGTCCTCGATCGCCTGGCACGCACTCATCTGGTATGCCACGGGGCAGATGCCGCAGATCCGGGCCGTGATGTCGGGCGGCTCGGTGTAGCGGCGACCGCGCAGGAACGCCTCGAAGAACCTCGGCGGTTCGTAGATGTTGAGCTCGACCCGCTCCACCCGGCCGTCCGAGACGACGACGTGCATCGCCCCTTCACCCTCGACCCGCGCGAGCCCGGCCACGTGCAGCGCACGGTCGTTGCGGTGACTCATCCTTCGCCCTCCCCTCGGTTCGAATCCAGATCGGCCCACGCCGGCGCCGCGGCGTTGAACGTATGGAAAACGCGATCCACGTCGACCGACGGCATGCCGAGATCGATCAGCCGCCTGCCGAGCGCCCTGGCATTCGGCGACTCCATCGGCCCGAAGCAGCCGTAGCAACCGCGGCCGACAGCGGGGCACAGCGCGCCACAGCCAGCGTGGGTCACAGGCCCGAGACACGGGATGCCGTCCGCGACCAGCACGCAGGTGATCCCGCGTGCCTTGCAGTCGTGGCACACGCTGTGCGCCGGGATGTTCGGCGGCCGGCCCGTCAGCAGCGCCGTCAGCACCTCGAGCAACTGGTGCTTGTCGATCGGGCAGCCCTGGAGTTGGTAGTCGACCTCGACGTGCGCGGCGATCGGCGTGGACTCCCGCAGCGTCGCGATGTAGTCCGGCCGGGCATAGACCACGGAGGCGAACTCGTCGACGTCGGCGAAGTTGCGCAGGGCCTGGATGCCGCCGGCCGTCGCGCACGCACCGATCGTCACGACCGTACGCGAGATCTCCCGGACGTGGCGGATCCGCTCGACGTCGTGTGGCGTGGTGACCGAACCCTCCACCAGCGAGACGTCATAGGGCCCCTCGCCGACGTGCCGGGTGGCTTCCAGGAAGTGCTCGATGCGCACGTTCCCCGCCAGCGTGAGCAGCTCGTCTTCACAGTCCAGCAACGTGAGCTGGCAGCCGTCGCAGGAGGCGAACTTCCAGACCGCCAAGCTGGGAATGGACGACTCGGTCATCACAGCTCCCGTACCGTCAGCAGGGGCGCCGCGTGCGCCAGGTCGAACACCGGCCCGTCGCGGCAGATGAGGTATGGGCCGAGCTGGCAGTGCCCGCACAGCCCAACCCCACAACGCATGTTGCGCTCCAGCGAGACCCGGATCGAGGTCGACGGCAGTCCGAACCGAACCAGTTCGCTCGCGACCGCGCGCATCATGACCTCGGGCCCGCAGACGAACGCCGTTGTTCCGTTCTTGTTGGGTGGAGCCTCGAAAGCCACCCTGCCGAGCAGTGCCGTCACCAGGCCGACGTCGCCGTGCCAGCCCGCCATCGCGCGGTCGACGGTCACCGCCACGTCGACGTCGACCCGGCGACTCCAGTCCTCGACACTGTCCCTCAGGATCAGGTCGTCGGGGGTGCGCGCACCGATCAGGACGGTGATCCGGCCGAAACCGTCCCGTTTGGCCAGCGCCTGCAGGATCGCGGGCCGCAGTGGTGCGAGTCCGATGCCGCCGGCGACGAACACCAGGTCCTGGCCGGCCGCTTCGGGCACACCCCAGTCGTTGCCGAACGGCCCACGCACGCCCAGCAGGTCACCGACCTCCGCCGCCCGCAGCGCCTTCGTCACCGGCCCGACTTCGCGAAGCGTGTGGACCAGCGCGGAGCCCTCGTCCGGATCGCCGCTGATGGAGATCGGCACCTCACCTGTGCCGAACGAGGTGAGCATCGTGAACTGGCCGGGCTCGAAGCGCAGCAGCTCGGTGTCGACGGGCTCCAACTCGAGCGTCACGGTGTCCGCGGTCTCCTCCTGGCGCGCCGCCACTCGGTATCGCACCGGCGTCGTCCCAGAACTTGTCGCGGCGGTCATGTTCCACTGCCCGTGGCCGCGTAGATGTCGAGCAGCCGCATCCGGGTGGCCTGCAGCCGGTGGAGGGCGACCTTCGCGAACCGCTCGTACATCGCCATGCCGAGCATGTTGTCGAGCGTGCAGAGCACCCGAAGGGACTTCGCCTCGACGACGATCGCCCTGGTGTCCTCGACCGCCACCGCGCCGAACTGCCAGCGGTACGGCGGGAACAGCCAGGACCAGCCGAGGATGTCACCCGCTCCGATCGTCTCGACGAGCAGGTCGCCGCGGCCGGGTGAGTGCAGGTCGAGGTTGACCCGGCCGGAGAGGAGCAGCCAGAACCGGTCCGCGTCACCGTCGACGTCGAAGACCCGCTCGCCCGCACGCAGCGTGACGTGGCTCGAGAACGCCGCGATCGCGGAGATGGAACGCGGCCTGAGCCCTTGCAGGAAGGGATGCGCCGCCAGCTCGATCGCTACTGTCCCTGTCATCGCGATGATTCCTCCGCGTTCTGCTCGGCATGCAGCGCCGCCGCTTCCTCCGTGATGTCGATGCCGACCGGGCACCAGGCGATGCATCGCCCACAGCCCACACAGCCGGACGAGCCGAACTGGTCGTACCACGTGCTGAGCTTGTGGCTCATCCACTGCCGGTAACGGCTCTTGGACGACTCGCGTACCGAACCGCCGTGGAGGTAGGAGAACGTGAGGTCGAAGCAGGAGTCCCAGCGCTGCCAGCGTTCGGTGTGGTCGCCGGTGAGATCGGTGACCTCCTCCGTCGTCGTGCAGAAGCAGGTCGGGCAGACCAGCGTGCAGTTTCCACAGGTCAGGCAGCGCGACGCCACGTCGTCCCAGCGCGGGGACTCCCGGCTGTCGACCAGAAGCTGGCGCAGATCGGCCTCGGGCATCAGGCGGCCCATGTGCCGCGCCGCGTCGGCGACGGCGCCACGTGCCTCTTCGACGTCGTCCTGCGGTGCCGGACGGGCCGGCAGCTCGGCCAGCACGGCGGTACCCCGGTCCGATCCGGCCCTCACCACGAACCGGTGGTCCGCTCCCGGCAGCTCGACGAGCGCCAGGTCGTAGCCGGAGTCCGCGGCCGGCCCGGTCCCCATCGACGCGCAGAAGCAGGTCTCGCCCGGGACGGTGCACTCGGCCGTCACCACGAACACGTCCATGCGCCGCGAACGGTAGCCCTCGTCGGTGTGGTCTCCGCCGGAGAGGACACGGTCGAGGATCTGGATCGCGCGCAGGTCGCACGGCCGCACGCCGACGAACGCGTACTTGACGATGGGGCGCTCCGGCTCCTTCGGCGCGTACCCGTCGGCCCGGTCGGCCGACCACATCAGCTCCCGCGGCGGATGCAGGAACCGCTTCCAGGACTGCGGTCCGCAGGAGTTCGCGAACGCGGCACCGTCTGGCCGCTCGCGTAGCCGGTAGCTTCCAGGACCGAGCTCTACGCCCCAGCCCCACGGCAGCCGCGAGGCGTCGTCGAGCTCCGCCAGCACGATCGCGTCGTC
Source organism: Flindersiella endophytica (assembly GCF_054779015.1). Taxonomy (NCBI): domain Bacteria; kingdom Bacillati; phylum Actinomycetota; class Actinomycetes; order Propionibacteriales; family Nocardioidaceae; genus Flindersiella; species Flindersiella endophytica. Next base: position 71,577 of record NZ_BAAGYY010000036.1, on the reverse strand, counting down.
CCGCACGGTCGGCCCGATGATCTGATAGCCCTGCGCCAGCAGCACGTCGAACAGAGCATCGAGATCCGGCCGGTTCAGCACCACTTGGTGATCGCCACTCATGTCTTCACCCGCTCGATCCGGAACACTGGAACGCCGGCGGCGATCGGCTCGAAGTCCGCCAGGGCCGCGTGCCGGTCGACCGCGATGTGCGGCCGGGCGCCCGGAGCCACTGCCAGGAACCGCCGGATGATCGCCGGCCGATCCGGAGCCGGCACCTCCTCCAGCTCCACCGTTTCGGGCCGGCCACGTCGCAGCACGGCCCTGCCGTCCGCGGCCCGGACATTGCGCACCCAGTTGGTGTGCTCACCGAGCATCGCCACGAGATACTCCTGGCCGGCGTAGTCGGCGATCACGACGGGGAACGAGATGACCCGGCCGCTGCGCCGTCCCTCGACCTGGAGCGCCGCGACGCGCTCCCGCTTGAGCCCGGTGCCGAACACGACAGCGGAGAGGCGATTCTGCAGCCGGGCGAAGCGGTTCGGGCGCCCACCTCGATACAGCCACCGAAGGTACCGATCGTGCCACCTCATCAGCGGTTCTGATCCGGTGTGTGGACGACCGTGACCGGGCAGCGGGCATGGTGCAACACGCCCTGGCCGACCGAGCCGAGCAGCGTTCCGGTCAGTGCGTGCCGGCCGCGCGCGCCGACGACCAGCAGGTCGGCTTCCGCGGCCTGCTCCACCAGCGTCGCTGTCGGCTGCCCTTCGACGACTCGCTGCTCGATGGTGACAGCCGGGTACTTGCCCTGCCAGGCGGACACCGCGGCCGAAAGCGCGGCCTGCGCCCGCTGGAACTCCTCCTCCGTCACGCCGTCGAGCCGGTGGGCGCGAACGATCGGATGCGGGTTCCAGCACAGGACCGCGCGAACGGGAAGGCCGCGCCTGGACGCGTACTCCAGCGCGAACTCCAGCACCTCGTCCGAGGCGTGTTCGTCATCGATGCCGACGACCACGGGCGCAGGCTGGTCCGCCTCGCCGCCAGGCCCGCGTACGACGACGACCGGGCAACTCGCCCGGGCGGCGACCGCGGAGCTGACCGAACCCAGCAGCGCACCGGCGACGGCGCCGAGCCGCCGGGATCCGAGCACCAGCAGCGAAGCCTTCGTCGACTCGGCCAGCAGTACGCGTGCGCTGCGGCCTTCGACGGCCTCGCCGGTGACGTCCACGTCGACCGCGAGCTCCTCCGCCTCGACCAGTGCGCGCTGGATCACGCCCTTGGCGTAGGCGACGATGCCGGAGGTGTCGTACTCCCCCTCCGTCGGATACCAGCTCGGCGGGTAGCCCGGCGGCAGGCTGTACGCGTGCACCAGGCGAACAGAAAGCTTCCTGCCGCGGGCCTCGTCGAGTGCCCATCGGGTGGCTGTGGCGCTCTCGACGCTTCCGTCCACACCGACGACTATGGGTCCAGGTTGGTACGCCTGCTCAGCCATGGCCGGCTCCTCAGCTCGTTGAGGTTGAGATCTCGATGTCGACCTGCGGTGTGGTCCGCAGGCTGTTGTGCACGGTGCAGTGCGAGACCACAGCGCGCAGTGCGTTCACCCGTTCCGGCGGCAGGTCACGCGCCAGCCTCACGGTGAGCCGAACGGACTCGATCCGGGCCGGGCCGGTCTCCGCCATCGTGAACTCGCCACGCACGGACAACCCGGCTCGCGGGTAGTTGTGCCGGACGAGGTATCTGCCGGCGTAGTAGGCGGCGCACGATGCCAGTGAGGCGACGAACAGCTCGACCGGCGTGGGCGCCGAGTCGGTGCCCTGATAGCGCGGCTGGTCCACCCGGAGCCGGTGGCCCCGGACCTCTATGTCGTACGCCTCACCCTCGGCGAACGTGACGTCGACGGCCTCCGGAGGCTTCACGAGCGCGTCGCGCAGGGTCTGCTTGGTTTCTGGTCGGAGCATGACGATCACCTGGAAGTCCGATCGTGGCGAACCGAGCCCGGCCAGAACGGACGTCCGGCGCGGAATCGCATGGATACATAGGCCCGCAGCACGTGGTTGCCGGTCGCCCACAGCGGAGACATCCGCACCGAGTCGAGCGCGAGCCGGCTCGCGACCGCGCGCCCGCCCGGCCCGAGCTGTGCCGCGATCCCATCGGCGACGACTCCGGCCTGAGCCAGCGCGGGAAGTGCCTGCCTGACCGGCGAGTCTCCGGCGTCACCCGGAGCGTAGATCCCCGGGTGATGGACGACCTGCCGGGAGACCGGATCGGTGCGGACGAAGCCACGGGCGTCCGCCGGCAGCGCCGGGTAGACGACAGCCGGTGCCACCGGCGGGTACGAGACGAGGAGGTCGTACTCCTGGTTCGAGCCGTCCTCGAACTCCACGCAGTGGCCGATCACCTTGCCGGCGATCCGATGTCTGCTGAAGGAGATGCCGTGGGAGCCGAGCTCGCGGACCGCCAGCTCCCGGACGCCGGGCTCGTCTCCGCTGAGGAGGGCCGGCTCCCAGGTCGCCAGGTGCAGCTCGACCCGGTCGCGAACGTCGCGCTTGCGGAGGAACGTGTCGGCTCGCAGTGCGGTCTCGTAGACCGGCCCGGAGTCGGTGCGTCCCGGCGGGACGAGGAACAGCACCCGCCGGCGCTGGCCCTGGTCGGCCCAGGCAGCCAGCGTCCGTAGCCTCCAGCCGAGCTCACGGACGCGAGCCGGACTGTCGATCGTCGCGGCGAAGTCGCCGAGTCCTGGCAGCTCTTCCGGGGACGTCGTCGCGCCGGTGGCGATCACCAGGAAGTCGAACGGAAGGCGCGTGCCGTCGACCAGGGAGACCCGGTCCAGTGCGGGGTCCACCTGGCTCACCCGTCCTTGGAGGAACGTGATGTCCCTGCGCAGCAAGGGCCTTCGGATTGGCACGTACAGACGTCGTTCCGCGCCACCGAACGGAATCTCCACCAGGCCGGGCTGGTAGAGGAAGCGGTCGTGATCGGAGACCAGGGTGATGTCGGCATCGACACCGTAGCGATGCCGCAGGGTGAATGCCGTCTCCAGGCCGGCGAACCCACCACCGAGGATCAGCACCTTCGGTCTTGCCGTCATGACTACAGTCCATCCGATCGGCGCCGGTGCCAGTAGGGCCGATCATCCGCACTGGGTGCGTCCGGATGTCCCGGCGGTTCAGGGACCCGAGCTCAGCAGATACGCGGCAGCTGTTCGCCGATCAGCATGTCGACCACGCGCTCGGCACCCACCAGCGTGCGAGCCGTCACGCGGCCAGGGTGGCGATCCACCACCTCACCGATCCGGGTCGCCTGCTCACCGGCCGGATCGGACCGCATCGCCGCCAGCACTTCGTCCGCGACCGCGGGTGCGCAGAACGCCACCAGGCAACCCTCGTTGGCCACATGCAGCGGGTCGAGACCGAGCATCTCGCAGGCGGCCGCGACCGCCTGCGGCACCGGAACGGCCGGCTCGTCGAGCACGACTCCCACCTCGGAGGCCTGGGCGATCTCGTTGACCGCCGACGCCAGACCGCCCCGGGTCGGGTCACGCAGGACGTGGACGTCCGTCCCACCGGCGTCAACGATCGCTTGCACCAGCCGGTGCAGTGGCCGGGTGTCCGAGGCCACGTCGGACTCGAAGCCAAGACCTTCCCGGGTGCTCAGCACCGTGACGCCGTGCAGTCCGATCGGCCCGGACAACAGGACGACGTCGCCGGGGCAGGCGTAGGACGCCGACAGCCGCGCGCGCGGCAACCGCACGCCGATGCCCGTCGTGGTCACGAACATGCCGTCGGCCGCGCCACGCCCGACCACCTTGGTGTCGCCGGTGACGACGGGAACGCCGGCTTCCTGCGCGGCCTCCCCCACCGACGTCACGACCCTGCGCAGGTCGGCGAACGGGAAACCCTCCTCGATGACGAACGCGAGGGAAAGCGCCCTCGGGGACCCTCCGCGCATCGCCACGTCGTTCACCGTGCCGTGCACGGCCAGCCGGCCGATGTCGCCACCGGGGAAGAACAACGGGCTCACCACGAACGAGTCCGTGCTCATCACCAGGTCCAGACCGTTCACAGACAGCAGGGCCGCGTCCTCCAGCGGACCGGCAGCCGCCGACGCTCCAAGTGCGGGAACGATGAGCTCGTGCAGCAACGAGGCCGACAGTTGCCCGCCGGATCCGTGGCCGAGCAGGATGCGTTCGGCTTCGGCTTGCGGAGTCGGGCAGACCAGCTGACTCGGGTCCGCGGCGGTGGATGTCATCGTGTTCTCCCAGCGCTGTAGTAGGCGGCACACGTGCCCTCGGTCGACACCATCGGCGCACCGAGTGGCATGCGAGGCGTGCAGCGGGTTCCGTAGGCCGTGCAGTCGGTCGGCACCTTCGCGCCGGTGAGGATCTGCCCCGCGATGCACTCCTGGTGCTCGACCGCGTGGACGTCCTCGACACCGAACTTGCGTTCCGCGTCGAACGCGGCGAACTCCTCGGCCAGCCGGAGGCCGCTGTCCGGTATGCCGCCGATTCCCCGCCAGGTGCGGTCACCGATCCGGAACACACGCCGGATCGCGTCCTGGGCCGAGGTGTTCCCGCTACGTTTGACCGCGCGGGCGTACTGGTTCTCGACCTCCGCACGCCCCTGCTCCAGCTGCCGGACAGCCAGCACGATGCCCTCCAGCAGATCCAGTGGCTCGAAGCCCGTGACGACGATCGGCACGTGGTACTTCTCGGCGATCGGCTCGTACTCCGTCCAGCCCATCACCGCGCAGACGTGCCCGGCGGCCAGGAAGCCTTCCACCTCGCAGGCCGGCGACTCCAGGATCGCGGTCATGGCGGGTGGTACGAGCACGTGACTCACCAGCACGCTGAAGTTGGTCAACCCGAGATCGGACGCGTGCTGCACGGCCATCGCGTTGGCCGGCGCGGTGGTCTCGAATCCGACGGCGAAGAACACCACCTGTCGTTCGGGTTCGCGCACCGCCAGTTGCACGGCGTCGACCGGTGAGTACACCACCCGGACGTCCGCGCCGCGCGCCTTCAACGACAGCAGATCGGTGTGGGTGCCCGGCACGCGCAGCATGTCGCCGAACGAGGTGAACGTCACCTCCGGCCGGGCCGCGATCGCCAGCGCCTTGTCCAGCAACTCCAGCGGTGTCACGCACACCGGACAGCCCGGGCCGTGGATCATCCGCATCCCCGCCGGCAGCAGCTCGTCGATTCCCTGCCTGACCAGGGTGTGGGTCTGGCCGCCGCACACCTCCATCAGGCTCCAGGGCCGGGTCGCCGTCTGCCGGAGCTCGGCGAGCAGCCGCCGGGCCAGCACCGGATCGCGGTACTCGTCGAGATACTTCATCCGGCCCCACCCGTCTGTGGTAGTGGTTGTCCGAGCTCCGACTCGATGGCTCCGTCCATGGCGCGCAGCACGTCGAGCGTGCGGTGCGCCTCCTGCTCGTCGACCTGTGCGATCGCGAAGCCGACATGCACGATGACGTAGTCGCCGGCCTCGACTGCGGGAACGTAGGCGAGGCAGACGTCCTTGCGGATTCCGCCGAAGTCGACCTGGCCCATCGCCAGGCCGTTCGTCTCGTGCAGGGACACGACCCTGCCTGGGATGCCGAGACACATGGTCAGCTTTCCTCCTTGGCCGCCGCTGTCCTGGCCGCGGCCACAGCCGCCTGACCGAAGCTGATGCCGCCGTCGTTGGCGGGCACGGCCTCGTTGACGAACACGTCGAATCCCGCGTCCCGCAAGGCTTCTCGCAGCGCTCCTGTGAGCCTCCGGTTCTGGAACACGCCACCGGACAGGCAGACCGACCGCAGCCCCGACTCGCCCGCGGCCCGCTCGCACAGCGCGAGGGTCACCGCCACCACGCTGGCATGGAAGCCCGCGGCCAGCTGTGCGGCGGGCACGCCTTCGTTCGTTCCCGCCAGCACGGCACGCAACGTCGGCGTCGGGTCGTACACCCACAGGTCGCCCGAGCGGATCAACCGCCACGGCAACTCGCGCCATCCGCCAGGGTCCACCACGGACTCGAGCAGAATGGCGGCCTCAGCTTCGTACGAGGCGTTCTCGCACAACCCGAGCAGGGCGCCGACCGCATCGAAGAGCCGGCCGGCGCTGGACGCCTGCGGGCTGTTGAAGCCACGCTCGACCATCCGCCGCACGACCTCGACCTCCCGGCCGGGAAGCCGGTCGGTGAACGAGTGCACCAGTTCCGGGTCGGCCCCGTCGGAGCCGAGCCGCTCGCCGCCGAGCAGGTAGCCCAGCGCCATCCGCGCGGGCCGGCGTACGGCCGCCTCGCCGCCTGGCAACGGTGCGCGTCCGAACCTGGCGAACCTCTGGTACGACACCAGGTCGGCCAGCAGGATCTCACCGCCCCACAACGTGCCGTCGTCCCCGAGACCGAGACCGTCGTAGGCGACGCCGATGAACTTCCCGGTGATGCCGTGCTCGGCCGCACAGGACGCCACGTGCGCGTGGTGGTGCTGCACGGCGATCCGCCGGGACGCGGGCCAGCGCATGGCGTACTGGGTCGACAGGTAGCCGGGATGCAGGTCGTGCGCGACGACCTCCGGCGAGATCCCGGTCAGCCTGGAAAGGTGCCCGAGACCGTTCTCGAACGCCTCCTGGGTGACCTGGTCGGACAGGTCTCCGACGTGCGAGCTCAGCACGACCCGTTCGCCGGTGGCGAGCGCGAACGTGTTCTTGAGCTGCGCGCCGACCGCCAGCAGCGGCCGCTTCGCCGCGACGGGCAGCCGCAACGGTGCCGGCGCGAGCCCGCGGGCCCGGCGCAGCACCGCCGGCCGTCCGGCCACCACGTGGGTCACGGAGTCGTCATAGCGCGCCCGGATCTCCCTGTCGTGCAGGAGAAAACCGTCTGCCAGCGGCCGCAGCCGGTCGAGCGCGTCGTCGTCGGCGATCGCGATCGGCTCGTCCGAACGGTTCCCGCTGGTCACCACGAGGGGACGATCCAGGTCGCGCAGGAGCAGCTGATGCAGTGGCGTGTACGGAAGGAAGAGCCCCAGGCGATCCGTGCCGGGGTGGATGCCTTCCGCCAGTGCCGTGCCGCTGCGGGCCTCGGCCAGCACGATCGGGCGGGCGGTGGACAGCAGGAGCTCGCGTTCCGGCGGAACCAGCCGGGCCAGGCGGTCGGCGGCTTCCAGGTCGGCCACCATGACAGCCAACGGCTTACGTGGCCGGTGCTTGCGCCATCGCAGCGTCTCGACCGAAGCTGACGCCGTTGCGTCGCACACCAGCTGGTAGCCACCGAGCCCTTTCAGCGCGAGGATTCCTCCGGATCCGACCAGCTCGACCGCCGCTGCGAGCGCGGCCTCACCGAAGCAGTCCGGCGACAGGGGCGACTGGGGACGCGGCGACGGCGGCAACCAGGCCAGCCGTGGGCCACAAGCCGGACACGCGATCGGCTCGGCGTGGAACCGCCGGTTTCCCGGATCGGCGTACTCGGCGGCACAGGCGGTGCACATCTCGAACGCGGCCATCGTGGTGCTCGACCGGTCGTACGGCAGCGCGTCGATGATCGTCGCCCGCGGGCCGCAGTTCGTGCAGTTGACGAACGGATAGCGGAACCGCCGGTCGGCCGGATCGAACAGCTCTCGCAGGCAGTCGGCACAGGTTGCCAGGTCGGGCGGGAACTCGCCGGACGGCCCGGCCCGGCCAACGCTGTGAATGACCCGGAACCCGCTGCCAGGGCGGGGTAGTCCCCGCTCGGCCGGCGCGGGCCGCGAGACGTGGATGGCGCGAACCGACGCGTGTGGCGGCGCCTCGAGCGGAAGCCGTTCGAGCAACGCCGCCAGTGCGCGCAGGTCCCCTGCCGCGTCGATCACGACGTGTCCACTGACGTTCTGGACCCATCCGTCCAGTCCGAGCGCGGTCGCCAGCCGGTAGACGTACGGCCGGAATCCCACGCCCTGCACGACTCCGTGCACCTCCAGGCGGTGCACGGACCGGCTACTCGCTCGCCTCGGCATCGCCGCTACCCCGCACCACCGCGACCGAGCAGTGGCTGTGATGCAGCAGTCCCTGGGACACCGATCCGAGCAGCAACCCCGCGATCCCACCGTGGCCGCGGGTGCCGACCACGACGAGGTTGGCATTCTTGGACTGTGCGGTGAGAACGGCCGCCGGGCGGCCCTCTATGACGAGCGTCTTGGCGGAGACCGTGGGATTCTTTTCCTGGTACAACGCCACCTTCTCGGTCAGCTCCCGCTGACGGATCCCCCGCAGGCTGTCGGCCTTCTCCTGGGTCCAGGCCGCCGGGTCGACTGCCTCGACGGGCTGCCAGGCGTACACCACGTCCAGCGTCCATCCGCGCGAGGCAGCCTCCTCGAACGCGAGCGCCAGCGCCTGCTCGGACCGGGCCGATCCGTCCGTGCCCACGACGATCCGTCCCTCGCCTGGCGACACCTCGCCGCCCCGTACGACGATCACCGGGCAGCTGGCGTGCGCGGCGACCGCCGAACTGACGGAGCCGAGCAGGATCGAAGCCACCGTGCCCCTGGACCGGGAACCGACCACGACCAGCTCCGCGTTCTCCGACTCCTCGACCAGGACCGTCGCCGGACGCGTCGACGTCAGCACGCCCTCCACGCGTTCGGCGCCCAGCCGATCCCTTACGAACGCGATGGCCTCCTGGTACACACCCCGGATGGTCTCCGGTGGTTCCTCGGCTACCGGAGGAGGCGTCTCGGTCATCCACGCCGCCGGTCGTTCGAAGGCCGTGACGATCCGGACCGGCAGGCTACGCCGGGCGGCTTCGTCCGTAGCCCATCGCAATGCGAGCTGACCGCCTGGGCTGTCGTCCACGCCAACGACAACCGAACGTCGCTTGGCCGCACTCATGGGATCCTCCCTTGATTTGTTCGGTCTCCCTCCCACCGTCTCGCCTGGTCCGCTGCCGTGGCAGCGCCGGAAGGCCCCTGTGGCCGGTGCCGCCCGGCCCGGTTCGGCCCGGCGGAGATCCGGCCGATCGGCCCGTTTGACCGGCGGAGAGATCCCGGAAACGGCAGACCTCGGACCGCAGGCACAGCCTGGCGTTCCGGGAGACGCTGAACGAATGGAGAGCCCAACGAGTACCCAAGCGGTGGTCGTCGGCGTCGACGACAACCCACCGGCGCAGGTAGCGCTCAGATGGGCGGTCCAGGAGGCCAGGCTGCACGATCTGCCCCTCCGCCTGGTCACGGTGGACCGTCAGCCCGGCCAAGGATCGGGCAGCTCACTCGGGGAGATGCTCGACGCCGCCGCCGGCTACGCCTCCGAACGCCTGCCGGCCGGAAGGGTCGAGGCCAGGCGCGTGGCCGGGCAACCCGCCGAGGTCCTGCTCAGCGAGTCGCTGGATGCCGGGATGCTCGTGGTCGGCTCACGTTCGCTGTCCACGATCGCTTCCATGGCGCTGGGCTCCGTCAGCTCGGCGGTGGCGGCGCACGCGGCTTGCCCGGTCGTTGTCGTGCGGGCCGGCAAGTCGACAGCGCTGCACAACGTGGTCGTCGGCGTCGACGGATCGGACTCCAGCGTGCAGGCACTCGCCTTCGCGTTCGAGGAAGCGGCGCTGCGCGGGCTCTCCGTCTGCGTGTCACACGTGTGGAGGCCGAACCGGCAGGCCGACCCTGATATCTGGACCAGCGAGCGGGAGAACGTCGAACGCGAGCACCGGCGTAGCTGGCTGCGGCAGTACGTGGCGCCCTACGCCGCGAAGTATCCCGGCGTACCCGTCACCGTGCTGGTGTCCGACGGCCGCGCCGCGACCGTGCTCGCCCACCAGTCGGTGACGGCGGACCTGGTCGTCGTCGGCTCCCGAGGCCACGGCGGCCTGGCCCGGCTGCTGCTCGGTTCGGTCAGCCAGGGCGTCCTGCACCACGCCCAGTGCTCCGTCGCCGTCATCCGCGACGGAGTGCTGCCGGAACCGCGGCCACCCTCTTCCGGCGAGGAGATGTACCAGAGATGAACGACCCACCTGCGCTCTTGCACGGGGTCCGGCCCGCGCAGGCCGGCCTGGTCCTGCTCGGGCGGCCCACCTGCGGCCAGATCGCCGGCACCCTCGTCGACCTGGCACTCCGCGACGTACTGCGCGTGGAGCAGCTGTCGAACGGCGCGTCGGCCGACTGGCTGCTCACCCTGCACGGACAGCCAGCCGATCTCGTGGCGTACGAGGAAGTCCTGCTGAAAACGCTCTTCGGCCACGGCGACCGGCTGTGGTTCGCGACGTTCAACTGCACCCACACCGACCGGATGCATCACGTAGCCAGTGCGTTGCGGCAGGACGCCGTACGCTCCGGCTGGCGGAGCCGCTGGCGAAAGGGCGCGCTGACCAGACGAGGAGAGCGGCTCCGGACGGAGATCAAGGCGTTCCGGCGTACCCTCCGCGACGACGGCCTCCCCGCCGACACGGAGTCGTTGCGCCGGCAGCTCCCCTACGCCGTGGTGTTCGGGCTGATCACCCGGCCGGAACAGGTGCCGCCGCTGTTCCACACGCTGGTCACGTTCGCGCTGACCTGGAACTCCAACTGCGAGAACATGCCGGGATGGCGGACACCGCTCGGCACGCTGGAGCCGTCGAGCTCGTACTCCGAGCACCACGCTCCAATGCCACCCATGGGTGGTGGGGACCTCGGGGGCATCTGGGGCGGTGTGTGAGCTCCTACGGCCGGCTCACACCTCGTGAAGCTGGTCCCTGACCCAGGCCAGCCGTTCGGTGTTCCATTCGATCGCGGGGTCGGGCTCGAGGAAGCCGAACGCGATGCTGGCCGCCACCAGCGCGGGCAGCGACCAGTCGGCCGCTTCAGCCGCGCCGAACGGCCTGGCCCGGAGGCGTTCGGTCGCGATGGCCGGAGTCGACAGCGCCATCAGGACCTTGCCGCGCAACGTCGCGCTGGCCGCGACAGCGAGCGTCTCGAACGTGGCGCCGAGCTCCGGCCGCAGCCGGTAGCCGAGGATGCCGGCCATCAGTTCGTGCGCCTTCGCGATCCGGGCGATGAAGTCCTGCTCCGACGCCACCAGCGCGGCCCGCACCTCCGTACGGAGGGCCTCGTCGGCGAGGCTCACGAACGTCGCGTGCAAGGCGAGGTACGTGCGCCATTCGGTCGATGCTCGCATCGCCTCGAAGTCGCCCAGCGCCGCCTGCCGGTACAGCTCCAGCGCGAGCTCGTGCCGGCCCTCGGGAGTCAGCATCGTGTCGAGACGTTCCAGGACGATGCGCCTGATCCCCGTCAACGCCTGCGACTCGTTCACGACCGCGGCCGGAGCGGCGGCTTTGGCCAGCTCCTTCAGCAGGTCGCTGAAGAACAGGTCCTTGTACGGCCAGCGCCGGTAGACCGCACTGCGTGCCACACCGGCCTCGTGGATCACCTCCTCGAAGCTGATGTGTTCCAGGCTCACCGTCAGCCCCACGCGATGGACCATGTCGACCGCGGTGCGAAGCATCCGCCGCTCGGTCTCCTGGTCCGGCAGCCGGCGGCGACGCCGGGCGACACCGGTGGGAGGGAGGTCCGCGCTGGACAAGCGGCAGAACCTCGCCAAGCTGGCCGACCTCGCACCCGGCCGGCCCACGACGGTCAAGGGTGCGGCCTGTTCGATGGTCGTCACCCGTACCGGCGACCAGACCGCGGTCGCGTTCAGCTCGGCCTGCCCGCACAAGGGCGTGGTCGTCACCCCGGACGGCGAGCGGCTGCGCTGCCCCGCCCACGGCGCCCTGTTCAACGCCACAACCGGAGCCGTCGAACGCGGCCCCGCCGAACAGGGTCTGTCCAAGGTCGAGGTCGAAGTCGTCGGCGGCAAGGTCCGAACGGTGGCCAAAGCCGCCACGCGGTAGCAGCAGCGTGTCGCGGGCTGCCGGTGCTGCCCGCGACACGCTCCTGCGTGATGAGTCAGTCCTCTTCCGGCTCCATCACGATCGCGCCGCACGGGCACTCGGCTACGCAGATGCCGCAGCCCTTGCAGTAGTCGAGATCGATCGTGTAGCGCTCGCCGTCCCCCAGCTTGATGACCGCGTTGTCCGGGCAGACGCCGTAGCAGTTGTCGCACTCGAAGCAGTTTCCGCACGAGAGGCACCGGCGAGCTTCGAACAACGCGTTCGCCTCGTCCAGTCCGCCGACCACCTCGTCGAACGTGGTGATGCGGCGCGCGGCCTCCAACTGCGGCCGGACGGTCGCCGGCGCGTCGGAGTAGTACCAGGTGTTCAGGCCCTCGAACGCGGCCAGGGCGTGCCGTGGCGGCTTGCGATACTCGGCTTCGCGCAGCCAGGCGTCGATGTGGCGCGCGGCCTTCTTGCCGTGGCCGATCGCGATCGTCACCGTACGTTCGGACGGCACCATGTCGCCGCCGGCGAAGATGCCGGGGTGGCCGGTCATCAGGTTGTCACCGACCTGGACGACGCCCTTGACCACCTCGACACCCGAGACGTTCCCCAGCAGGGACAGGTCGGCCTCCTGGCCGAGCGCGAGCACCAGGGAGTCGGCCTCCAGCTCCTCGAACTCGCCCGTGGGCTGCGGGAATCCGCTCTCGTCCAAGCTCATCTTCTCGATCACGAGCTTGCCCGCGTCGGCATGGGCGACGGTCGAGAGCCACTTCATCCGGATGCCTTCGTCGAGTGCTTCCTCGACCTCGGAGTCGTGGGCAGGCATCCGTTCCCTGGTCCGGCGGTAGACCACGACGGCGTCCGCAGCGCCGAGGCGCCTGGCGGTGCGCGCCGCGTCCATCGCTGTGTTCCCGCCGCCGTAGACGGCCACCCGCCTGCCGAGCAACGGAGGCTGCTCGCCTTCCATACTCCGCAGCAACGTCACCGCGTCGACGATGCGCGCGGAGTCGCCGGCCGGAATATAGGCTCGCCGTCCGATGTGGGCGCCGACCGCTAGGAAGACGGCGTCGAAGCCGCCGTCCGCCATGGCGGCTTCCGCGTTGTCCACCGGACAGTTCAGCTCCAGCGTGATCCCCATGTCGAGGATGCGACTCACTTCCGCGTCGAGCACCTCACGCGGCAGCCGGTACTTCGGGATGCCGAAGCGCATCATGCCACCAGCCGCGGGGCCGGCCTCGCGGATCGTGACCGCGTGACCGAGCAGCCGGAGGTGGTACGCCGCGGACAGGCCGGACGGTCCGGCACCCACCACGAGCACATGCTTGCCCGACGATTCCACCCCGACTGGTACGGTCCAGCCGTTCCGGATCGCCTCGTCGCCAAGGAAACGCTCGACCGAGTTGATGCCAACGACGTCGTCCAGCTGGGCACGGTTGCACACGCCCTCGCACGGCCGATAACAGACCCGGCCCATGATCGCGGGCATCGGATTGTCCAGCATCAGTTCACGCCACGCCGCCTCGTAGTCGCCGGCCTCGGCGTGATACAGCCACTGCTGGATGTTCTCGCCGGCCGGGCAGGCCCGGTTGCACGGCGGCAGCAGGTCGACGTACACCGGCCGTTCGGTACGCCAGGCGCCCGTCTTGTTCGCGAGGCTCGAACCCACGTCGAGCGTGATAGCGAAAGGCTTCTCCTTCACGACTGTCCCTCCGACTCCTCCAGCAGGCCGTAGCGTTCGATGTTGCGGTCAGCCATCGCCTGGATCCGCCCCACCACGTCCGGGCGTGGGTTGGCACCGAAGAGATGCGCGAAACGCTTCTGTAGCTTCAGATACTCCTCGACCGGTGCGCGCCGGCGGATCTTCGAGACGCTGACGACCTCGCCGTGCTCGGCCTCGAAGACGGGGAACAGCCCGGTCTCCTTCGCCAGCCGCGCGATCCGGATCGTGTCGCACGACTCCGAGCCCCAGCCGAGGGGGCAGGGCACCAGTACGTGGAGATACCGCGCGCCGCGAACGGCCATCGCCCGTTCGACCTTGTATTCCAGGTCGCGGAGCTCCGCCACGGTCGCGGTCGCGACGTAGGGGATCTCGTGGGCCATCGCGATCCGGGGCACGTCCTTGCCCTGTCCGAAGACGTTGCCGGGCTCGTCCCCCACCGCCTGCGTGGTCGCGGTCCGCGCGGCAGGTGGTGTGGCGCCCGAACGCTGCACACCGGTGTTCATGTAGGCCTCGTTGTCGTAACAGATGTAGAGCACGTCGTCGTTGCGCTCGAACATCCCCGACAGGCAGGCGAAGCCGATGTCGACAGTGCCTCCGTCGCCGCCCTGGGCGACCACGCGCACGTCGTCGCGGCGCTTGGCCTTCAGCGCGGCCGCGACCCCACTCGCCACGGCCGGCGCGTTGCCGAACAGCGAGTGGAGCCACGGGAGCCGCCACGACGTCTCGGGATACGGCGTCGAGAACACCTCGAGGCAACCTGTGGCATTGACCACCAGGAGCTGCCGCCCGGTCGCACGCATCGCCGCGTCGAGTGCGTAGCGCGCGCCCAGTGCCTCACCACAGCCCTGACAGGCCCGGTGCCCAGACGTCAGTGCGTTCGTACGTTCGGTGTCGGCCTGCACCGACCGCTGGTCCGGGTCCAGCAGCCGGTTGCCGACCGCGAAGCTTCCGGTCTGGTAGAACTTGATCCGCTGCACGGGCATGGCAGACTCCCTCATCCGATCCGCGTGCTGGTCGCGCCGAGATCGCGCAGGAGGTTCTCCGCGGTCGGCCCGCTGCGGCGGGTGGCCTTGATCCTCGCGCGTTCGCGCTCGATCAGGTCGTTGTCGAGGTCCAGGAACGTCAACGCCTGCAGGCGGCCTGCCACGGCGTCGAGCAGCATCCGGCGCAGCGACGCCTTGGTGACGGGGCGCCCACCCAGGCCCGCGACGACCGTATGGCCGTGTAGGTGCCCGTGCTCGCCGGTCCGCACCGACAGCGCCATGCGTACGTCCGAGGTGACGACTCCACCCAGCCCGGGCGCGAAGGCACGCTCGAGTACGACGACGCGGGAGGCCCGGGCGAGCACGTCGCGGATCGCGTTGGCGGGGAACGGCCGGTAGGTCGTGATCCCGGCGACGCCTAGCTTCAGCCCGTCACCGCGCAGCTCGTCGACCGCGTCCTTGAGCGTGCCCAGCACCGATCCCATCGCGATCACGATCGTCTCGGCGTCCTCGGTGCGATAGGTCGAGACCAACCCGCTCGAGGACCGGGTGAACACCCGTCCGAAGTCGTCCGCCAGGTCCGGGATCAGGTCGAGCGCCTCCAACTGCCGCAGATGCGAGAGGTAACGCACCTCGGTGAACGCCTCCGGCCCGACCATGGCGCCGATAGAGATCGGCTCGGCGGGGTCGAGAACCTGCCGCGGCTCGTAGCCCGGAAGATAGGTGTCAACCTGTGCCTGTTCGGGGATCTCGATCCGTTCGACGGCGTGCGTGAGCACGAAGCCGTCCATGCAGACCATCACCGGCAGCGACAGCTCCTCCGCGAGCCGGAACGCCTGGATGTGCAGGTCCACAGCGTCCTGGTTGCTCTCGGCATAGAGCTGGATCCAGCCCGAGTCGCGCTGCGACATCGAGTCGCTCTGGTCGTTCCAGATGTTGATGGGCGCACCGATCGCGCGGTTCGCCACGGTCATCACGATCGGAAGTCCGAGACCGGCGGCGTTGTAGACCGCCTCGACCATGTACAGCAGGCCCTGGCTGGCCGTGGCGGTGTACGAACGGGCACCCGCCGCGGACGCGCCGATGGCCACGGACATGGCCGCGAACTCCGACTCCACGTTGACGAACTCACATCGTGCGAGCGAGCCCGACTTCACCAGCGCGCTGAGCGCCTCGACGATGTGCGTCTGCGGCGAGATCGGGTACGCGCAGATGACTTCGGGCCGGCACATCGCAACGGTCTCGGCGACTGCCCTGGAGCCCTCAATCTGCTTGTACATGAGCCAACTCCGACTTCAGGTCGTGGATCAGCTGGAACGCCTCGGCGGCAGCCGCGGCGTTTCGTTCCGCCAGCGGTCCCGCGAACCGTTCGTGGATGGCCTTGGTCACCGACTCCAGCGTGATCAGCCCGCTGAGCGCCGCGAACCCGCCCAGGAGCACCGCGTTCGGGACGGGACGGCCCAGATGCGCCATCGCCAGCTGGGTCGCCGGAACCGTCGTCAGCCGGTCCGCGCGAAACCGGCGGACGTACTCCCCCAGGCCGAGCTCTTCGAAGCTGCGTGGCGAGTTGAGCAGGAGATATCCGTTTGCCGCCAGCCCGTCGAAGACGTCGACCTGGTGCATCAACGTGGCGTCCTGCACGATCAGCGCATCGGGTTCGGTGATCGGTTCGTGTGTACGGATGGGCACGTCCGCGATCCGGCAGAACGCGACGACGGGTGCGCCCGTTCGCTCCGATCCGAAGCTCGGAAAGGCCTGCGCGTGCTTGCCCTCGAGGAAGGCCGCCACCGATAGCAGCTCGGCGGCGGTCACCACGCCCTGGCCGCCACGGCCATGTATCCGGATCTGGAACATCGTCGGCCTACCTCCTCAGAAGCTCAGCCTCATCGTGCCGCGACTACCAGGCGAGCCCCAGTGCCCAACGGCCCGACAGCCACCGTCCGCAAGGCCGTGGGCCGATCGGAGCCAAGTGCCGTTGCCATGGGGTACGGCCGCCCCTGCCGGCCGCTCCGGCAACCCGCTTAGCGTGTTCGTAACCGCTGTCGACACATCGAGCTCGGTCACCTGTGGAGGTGGGATCCGTGTGGGTACTCCGGCGCCTGACCTGGGGACGGAACCCGATGTGCCGTCCCGGCGACCGCCTCGAATGGGCCGCCGCGCTGACGATCGTCCTGCTCTCGCTCCTCGCGGTCCCGGTCTCGGCGGCTGTCGGAACCGCGACCCAGACCCGGCACGAGCTGGCCGCACTCGAGCAGCAGGCCAACGGCCTACGCGCCACCGCGGTGCTGCTCGAAGACGTACCCAAGCAGCAGATCGGCCCGACCGGCTTCGTCGAACCACAGCCCGCCGTCAAGGCGACCTGGACGCAGCCGGACGGAACGCCGCGAACAGCTCCGATCACCGCGACACCGGGTGCCAAGGCCGGGGACCGTGTGGTCGTCTGGCTGAACGAGTCGGGCGCTCCCACCCAGCCGCCGATGCGGCCCGGCGACATCGCGCTGTCCGCGGTCCTGACCGCCGTGTTCGTCCTGGTGATGGTCGAGGTGTGCCTCTGCCTGGCCTACGCGCTGATCCGGGCCCTGCTCGATCGGGCCCGGATGGCGCAGTGGCATGACGAGTGGGAGCGGGTCGAACCCGCCTGGCGCCGCCGAGGGGAGCTCTGGCCATGAACGCAGTGAGGCCCAGGCACACCGAGAGCAGACGACTTCCGGGCGGGCGGCGCATGATGTCCGCGGCGATGCGGCTCGGACGGCGACGACCTGTCGTGCACGGGCTGCTCCAGGTCGACGTCACCGAAGCCCGGCGCCTGCTCCGCGCGCACGATCCCAGGCTGTCGTTTACTGCCTACGTGGTCGCCTGCGTGGCGAGGGCAGCGGCTGCCCACCCCGAGGTACACGCGTACAAGGACAAGCGCGGCCGGCTGGCGACGCCCAGCTACGTCGACGTCGGCATCCTGCTCGAGACCTCGGCCCCGACGGGTCCCGTGCCGGTCGGGCATCTCCTCCACGATGCCGACGTTCGCCAGGTGGCCGACCTGAGCGCCGAGATCCGTTTCGTACAAGCGGACTCGGCCAGGATCAGCGGAGCACGGAAGTTCTGGCAGGCCGACGCGCTGGCGCGGATCCCCGGTGTCGTGCCGCTCTTCTCCCGGCTGATCCGCGGCACGCGGCGTCTGCACGCCGTGACCGGAACAGTGGGCGTGAGCTCGATCGGCATGTTCGGACGCGGTGGTGGCCTCGCGATCGGCATCCCCACCGTGCACACGGTCGCCGTCACCGTCGGAGGCATGAGCGAACGGCCATGGGTCGTGGACGGCACGATTCAGGTGAGGACCGTCCTGGACCTGACGATCAGCGTCGACCACGATCTGGTCGACGGCGCGCCGGCGGCGAGGTTCGCCGCGTCGTTGCGCGAGCTGCTCGAGAGCGCCAAGCTGCTCTGATCGAGCCGGGTCGAACTGCCGCCGAGCGAGAGGCTCGTCGGCACTGCACCGGAGCCCGAACACGGAGGAGGCTGGAGTCGGAGCCTCGGAAAGAAAGGTGGAGGACGAAGATGACCGTCCTGTCGCTGGTTCTACTCGCCGTTGCCCTGGTCTTGGTAGGGCTGGCCGCCTGGGCCGCGAGCAGAACCACGTCGCGCCGGCACGGTGCGGGCGAGATCCCAGCGGAGAACGAACTCCAGCACATGCTCGCCGAGCACGAGATCACAGCTGACGAGCTCAGGGCCCGCAGCGCCGATGCCCTCCAGGTCCGCGAGCGTGTTCCCCGCTTGGTGCCCTGACGACTCCCAGCTTGGTCGACCAGCAGGTCGTCAGCCGTCGAGCAGAAAATCCGAGATCGGCCGGCGCGGTGTCGGCTTCACGGCCGGGCCGTACCCGAACCGGAGAATCGACTGCGGTTCCGACCAGCCCGCCACCGGGTCGCGGATCAGCCAGCGCAGGCTGCGATGCTCGAGCGCTCCGGTGAGCGGCGACACCGCGACGCCGAGCGTCGTCGCGGTCAGCCAGATCCGCTGCAAGGCCATGCCGGCCTGGATCCGGTCGTCCGGACCGTCGGCCCGGGTCGTGAGCACGGCGATGGCGGGATCGTGCTCGTACTCGCCGATGTCCTGGTGCTCGCCCGCGCCGGTCAGGAAGTCGCGGACAGGGGCGCCCGGCTCGGAGGGGCGCAGGGGCAGCGACTCCGACGGAATCCCTTCGATGTCGCGTTCACCGCCGATCCACCGGCTGCGTTCGGAGATCCGGAGCGGGTCGTACGCATCCTCGAGCTCGGCATCCGACGCCAGCCGCAGCAGCCACTTGACCCGGGAACGATCCCGAACCCATTCCAGTTCGGCGCCTTCGGAACGAGCGGCCGCGCGGAGGTCGGCTCGCACCTGCTCGGCCAGCCTGACGTCGGCGTACGGCATGCGGTTGGTTCTCCGCAGCGGGATCGACGGGTACAGGGCGGCGAGCGCGGCCGTGTCCTCTGTCAGCGCCTGCTCCAGGGACAGCCGGGCGACCAACGTCGGCAGCGTGGAGTCTGGGAAGGTCCGCACGGACACGCCGTAGCCGGCGTACGCCGCGGCGACCCGCAGGTTGAGGCACACCGCGCCGTGGGAGATCAGCACCGCTCGACCCTCGGGATCCTCGATCGGCAGCTCGCGGCTCAGATCGCGGTACACCTCGACCTCGGAGCCCTGAACGTGGAACAACCATGGCTGGGTGTTGTGCATCGACGGCGCGCTGATCGCGGCGCGAAGCAACGTCGCTTCCAGCTCCTCGCCGTGCAGTTGGAGGATCATCCTGACTCACTCCCTCCTGCCGTCGGGTCGCACAACGGCGACACTGCAGTGCGCGTGGTGGAGCAGGCCCTGGCTGACCGAGCCGAGCAGCAGGCCGGCAACCCCACCGTGCCCCCTGGTGCCGACAACGATCAGCCGCGCCGTCCGCGACTGCCCGTACAACACGGTGTTCGGACGGCCCTCGATGACGTACGTCGTGGCGTCCACCGCGGGGTACTTCGCGAGGTACGGCTCGATGCGTTCCCTGAGGTTCTTACGCCGGGCGGCGCGTCCGGCCTCCGCCTTCTCCAACGTCCAGGTGGCGGGGTCGAGCGCCTCGACCGGCTGCCACGCGTAGACGACGTCCAGTTTCCATCCATGCAGCGCGGCCACCTCGAACCCGAACTCCAGCGCGAGCTCCGACCGCTCGGAACCGTCGGCACCGACCACCACGCGATCCTGCGGGTCGGTGCCGCGGACGTTCCGCACCACGACGACCGGGCACTTGGCGTGGGCGGCCACCGCACAGCTCACCGAGCCGAGGACGACCGACGCCATCGTGGACCTGCACCTGGACCCGACGACGAGGAGCTCGGCGCCGACCGACTCCCGGACCAGCACTTCGGCGGGCCGCGCGGAGACCGGGGAGCTCCCGGTGACCCGATCGGCGCCCAGTCGATCGCGTACGAACGCGACGGCCTCGTCGAACACCCGGCGGGCCTCGTCTGGCGACTCGAAGTAGACCGGAGCGTTCGCGTTCAACGACGCGACCGGCCACTCGTAGGCGGTCACCACGTGCACCGGGAGCTCACGGCGAGCCGCCTCGTCGGTCGCCCAGCGCAGGGCGAGCTGGCTCTCGGGACCGGTGTCCACGCCTACGACGATCGCGGAGGAATTCGGGGTTCTCATGGTGGGCTCCTTGCCGTCGGTACCTCCACGGTCTCGCTGACGGGCCGGAACTGAGCACCAGCAGAGGTCACCCACCGCTGGAGGAGCACGGCCCTCGTTTGGCCAGGGCCGGTCTGACAACCGGCCCTGGAGACCGAGGCCATCGGCCCAGCCGACGCGGTCACCATGGGCAGGGACAGGTCCTGACCTCAGGCACTCCAACCCGGCCTTTCCGCGCAATAGCGTCACAGGTGTGAACAAGAAGAGATTGCTGGTACTCGGCGCCGGGACGGCCGGCACGATGGTGGCGAACAGGCTCCGCAAGCGTCTCAGCCCTCGCCGCTGGCACATCACGGTCATCGACCAGGACGACCGGCATCTCTACCAGCCGGGCTTCCTGTTCATTCCGTTCGGGTACTACCGGCCGGAAGAGGTGTCCAAGCCGCGCCGGCGATATCTCCACCCTGGAGTGGAGCTGGTGCTGGGAGAGATCGACCGGGTCGACACCGAGCAGTGCAAGGTGATCCTCGCCGACGACAGTCGTCTCGGCTACGACTACCTCGTGATCGCCACCGGAACGCACCCGCGTCCCGACCAGACGCCGGGGATGCTGGGGACGGAGTGGCGCAGGAGCGTCCACGAGTTCTACAGCTTCGAGGGCGCCGTCGCGCTCCACGACGCGCTGGCCGCCTTCGACCACGGGCGCCTGGTCGTTCATGTCACGGAGATGCCGATCAAGTGCCCGGTCGCGCCACTGGAGTTCGCGTTCCTGGCCGAGGCATACCTGCGCGACCGCGGACTGCGCGACCGGACCGAGATCGTGTACGTCACGCCGCTGTCGGGTGCCTTCACCAAGCCGATCGCCTCCGCGCGGTTGGGCGACATGCTCGACGAGCGCAAGATCGAGGTCGAGCCCGACTTCGTGGTGGAGCGCATCGACGCCGACGGCAAACGCCTGGTCTCCTACGACGAGCGGGAGATTCCGTTCGACCTCCTGGTCACCGTGCCACTCAACATGGGTGCGGAATACGTCGCCCGTTCTGGACTCGGCGACGAGCTGAACTACGTACCGGTCGATCGGCACACGTTCCTGTCCAAGGCGCACGCGAACATCTTCGCCATCGGCGACGCCAACGACATCCCCGCGTCCAAGGCCGGTTCCGTCGCACACTTCTCCGTCGAGGTCTTCACCGAGAACTTCCTGCGGCACGTCCAAGGGCAGCCCATGACCGCCAGCTTCGACGGCCACGCGAACTGCTTCGTCGAGTCCGGTCACGGCAAGGCGCTGCTCATCGACTTCAACTACGACGTCGAGCCCCTGCCCGGAACGTATCCGCTGCCCGGACTCGGGCCGTTCAGGCTGCTGCGCGAGTCCACGTTGAACCACTGGGGAAAGCTGGCGTTCCGCTGGCTCTACTGGAACGTTCTCCTTCCCGGCCGGCCGATCCCGTTGCCGGCGAAGCTGTCCCTCAAAGGCAAAGAGCAAGGCAAGGAGCGCTGACATGCCGACCACGACGATCGAGGGCCATCAGATCCACGTCGACGACGAGGGCTTCCTCACGGAGTACGACGAATGGAGCGAGGCACTCGCCGAGCAGCTGGCCGCCCGGATCGACATCAAACTGACCGAAGACCACTGGAAGGCGATCCGCTTCCTGCGCGACGACTTCCGCACCCAGGGCGAGACCGCCACCCTTCGCAGGGTTTCGGTGGTCGGTGGCGTACCCACGAAGCAGCTCTTCCAGCTGTTCCCCAAGAAGCCGGCCAAGAAGCTCGCGTACATCGCGGGACTGCCCAAGCCTCGCGGCTGTGTGTAGCGCGACAGACCTGACGAAGGAGAAGACGATGACCACCGATTTCGCGGGCGAAACCGCGCTCGTGCCTGACTTCGGCGACGACACCGACCAGACGACCGGCCGCAAGCTCGCCATCATCTGTTCCAAGGGCAACCTCGACATGGCCTACCCCGGCCTCGTGCTCGCCAACGCCGCACTCGGCGAAGGCATCGAAACCCATCTGTTCTTCACGTTCTGGGGTTTCGACATGATCACCAAGTCGAGGATGGGCGAGCTCAAGTTCACCATGCTCGGCAACACGGCCACGCACATGCCGCAAGGACTCGGGGGTCTGCCCGGTATGACGGCGATGGCCACACACATGATGAAGAAGCAGATCTCCGACATCGGAGTGCCGGAGGTTCCGGAGTTCCTCGAGCAGATCGTCGCATCAGGTGGGCACCTGTGGGCCTGCCGGATGTCGGCGGACATGATGCACCTCGACGAGTCCGACCTCTACGAGGAGGTCGAAGGCATCATCAGCGCGACCGACTTCATCGAGAAGACCGCGGGAGCCCAGCTCCTCTTCATCTGACCGGCGTGGCTCCCGGCCGCCTCACGTGATCTCCGAGACCGGCACGCGTCCACGAGCGACGCTCGGGTCGCGCATCGCGAGGAGCGGCACGTTCAGGCCGTACGTCACGAAGGAACCTTCCGGGATGATCTCGACGATCGAAGCGGTCGTCCGCCGCTCTTCGGGCAGCAGGCTCGCCAGCTCGCCGAGGCGGGCGAGGGCCTCCGCGGAACCGGCATGGTGCACGAACGCCCTGCCGTGGAAGCTGATGGCGGCGGGGTGGGATCGGCAACAGGAGAGCCAGGATCCCACCTCGGCGTACAGGCACGGTCACCGCGACCCGGCCGGTCGCGGCAATGTGCCTCGCCTTCCAGCTGTCCGTCGCGACGGCGACGTACAGCCGCCTTCCGGCCGCGCGGTAGACCACAGCGCTGGATCGTGGTTCGCCCGCGGGCGTGACATGGCTGACGATCGCGAACGACGCCTTGGCGATCGCGCGCCAGACCTGCGCGCTCGTCAGTTCGGGAAGCGCTCGCAGACCAATCTTCGCCGACATGGCCTACCTCCTCGATGGTGCTGGTCACGATGGTTCAGCTTCACAGTCTCACGACGGTCGCAGCCGGCACATGAGTCATGCGGCCCAACCGCGGTTCCTTCGATGGGACCGGGGTGACCAGGACGATGGGCACTCGTTCCGTGCAACCGCCACGAGCAGCCTTGAGGTGAGCTCACAGGTAGGGAGTAGCTATGGGTCCTACAGTCTCGGTCCTGACGGCAGCATCGACGCAAGAACTCGTTGCCGCCGCACTCGCGGCGCCATCCATGCACAACACGCAGCCCTGGCAGTTCGCCATGCTGCCGGACGACCGGTTGCGCATCTACGCCGACCAGAACCGGTTGTTGCCGATCAGCGACCCCGGTGGGCGAGCGCTGTACATCGCCACGGGCGCGGCCGTCCACAACATCTGTCTGGCGGCCCGCCGGCTCGGTTACTCGACGGAGGTCTCGCCGCTGCCCGAGCCGGGCGACTCTTCCGTGCTGGCCGACATCCGGCTGATCCCCGACCGCGATGTGTCCTTCGCTTACGCCGATGCCGTGCTGTACCACGCGATCACGCGCCGGCACACCAACCGGTTCCCCTTCCGTAAGGCGCCGATTCCCGCGAAGGTCATGCGGCAGCTGGAGGAGTCCGCCACCGCCGTGAACGGTGTCTCGCTCAAGTCGCTGAGTGCGGCCGAGGCAGAGGCAGCACTGGCGCTGGTCCGGCAGGCCAACCGTGTCCTGGAGTCCGATCCCCTTTACGTGGCCGAGTTGACCTATTGGACCCGCCGCCACGACGCCCGAGCCGACGGCGTCCCGGTCTCGGCATTCGGGCGCCGGCCGGAGCAGGGAACGCTGCCGATGCGCGACTTCGCACTGGGAACGCCTGGAGCGGCGGTCTGGACCGCGCCGTTCGAGTCCGAGCCGCGGCTGCTCGTCGTCGCTACTGACGGCGATCTGCCGGCCGACTGGCTGCACGCCGGGGAAGCCCTGCAACGGACGCTGCTCGTGGCGACGATCTGCCGGCTGAGCGTGTCGTACTTCTACCAGCCGTTCCAAGTCGACGTCCTGCGCTCCCGGATGAGGCACGCGGCCGGCGTCGCTGGGTATCCGCAACTGCTGTTCCGGCTCGGCTATGGGCGCCTGGTGAACGGACCGCCGCGCAGGCAGCCTACCGAGGCGATGCGGCAGTGACTCCCCTTACCCGCGGCGACCGGAGACGGCCCGCACCTCGTCACGACAGCACAGACAACAGTGAGGACACCATGAGAGCAGCAGTCGTCAGAGCCTTCAGGGAACCCCTGCACCTCGAGGACGTTCCCCTCCCCTCTCCTGGTCCGGGCCAGTTGCTCGTCCGGATCGAGGCCTCCGGCCTCTGCCACACCGACATCCACGCCGCTCACGGTGACTGGCCCGTCAAGCCGAAGCTGCCGCTGGTGCCCGGCCACGAGGGCGTGGGCGTCGTCGAGTCCGTTGGCACGGGCACGCCGGAACGCCTGCTCGGCAAGCGAGTGGCGATCCCCTGGCTCGCCACCTCGTGCGGTCGCTGCCGGTACTGCCTCACCGGCTGGGAGACGTTGTGCGAGAGCCAGCTCAACACCGGTTACTCGGTGGATGGTTCCTATGCCGAGTACGCCGTCGCCTAT
>NZ_BAAGYY010000036.1:0-46912 GCF_054779015.1 Flindersiella endophytica | reverse complement strand
TCTCGTCGCTCGACGCGGCACCGCTGACCTGCGCCGGCGTGACGACGTACAAGGCGATCAAGGTCGCCCGCGTCACGCCGGCCGAACGGGTGGCGGTGTTCGGCATCGGTGGGCTGGGCCACCTGGCGGTGCAGTACGCCCGGATCGTCGGCGGCCTGGTCAGCGCCGTCGACATCGACAAGGCGAAGCTGGACCTGGCCGAGGAACTCGGGGCGGACCAACTGGTGAACGCGGCGGAAGCCGACCCAGCCGAAGCGATCCAGCAGGTCGGTGGCGCGGACGTGGCGGTCGTGCTGGCGGCCTCGCCGAAGGTGTTCGCGCAGGCCTACCAGTCACTGCGCAGGGGCGGCCGGATGGTGATGGTCGGTCTGCCCGGTGACAACGCCAGCGTGGATGTGCCGATCTTCCAGACTGTGCTCGGCGGACTTTCGGTGGTCGGCTCCATCGTCGGCACCCGGCAGGACCTCGCCGAGGTCTTCGCGCTGCACGCCGCCGGCCGGACGAAGGTCGTCGCGGAGGGTCGCGAGCTCGCCGACGTGAACATCTGCTTCGAGGACATCCTTGCCGGCCGGGTGCCGGCCCGGCTGGTGTTCCAGTTCTGAGGACGAAGAAGGAGTGCTCACGATGACCGCGACAACGGTCGGTGTGGTGAAGGAGCGCGCACCCGGCGAACGCCGGGTGGCGCTGGTGCCGGACTCCGTCAAGCGAGTCCGGTCCGCGGGCATGGAGGTGCTGGTCGAGACCGGCGCCGGCGCGCGGGCATGGTTCCCCGACGAGGCGTACGTGGCCGCGGGTGCCGCGGTCGTTTCGGCGCGCGAGCTGTACGAGCGTTCCGGCGTCTTGCTGTGCGTCGGTCCACCCGAAGAGCACGCCGGCTGGTCGACGCGTCCCGGACAGGTCCTGCTCGGGATGCTCGACGCCCAGCGGCATCCGGGCCTCGTGGGCCGTTGGGCGGAGCGTGGCGTCACGGCGGTGAGCCTGGACCTGATCCCGCGTACCTTGAGCCGCGCACAGGGCATGGACGCCCTGACCTCGCAGGCCAACGTCGCGGGGTACCGTGCGGCCGTGCTCGCGGCCGCCACGTACGGCGGCTACTTCCCCATGCTGATGACGGCGGCCGGAACGGTCAAGCCGGCCACGGTCCTCGTCCTCGGCGCCGGCGTGGCCGGGCTGCAGGCGATCGGCACCGCACGCCGGCTCGGTGCGGTGGTCACGGCCTACGACGTCCGGCCCGAGTCCAAGGCGGAAGCCGAGTCGCTGGGCGCGCACTTCCTCGACCTGGCGGGCCCCGGCGGGACTGCCGTGTCGGGCTCCGGCACGGGCGGGTACGCGAGGGAGCTCACTGCCGGCGAGCGCGAAGCTCAGCAGGGACAGTTGAACCAGCGGATTGCCCGCTTCGACGTGGTGATCACGACCGCGCAGGTGCCAGGCAGCCGGCCACCGGTTCTGGTGACCGCACAGGCGCTGGACCGCATGCGGCCCGGCTCGGTCGTGGTCGACCTCGCGGCGAGCGCCCTGGGCGGGAACGTCGAGGGATCAGTGCCTGACCGGACCGTCGTGCTCGGCACGGGGGTGACGGTGATCGGTGCCGGAAACCTCCCGTCCGGCATGGCGCCGGCGGCGTCCACCGCCTACGCCCGAAACGTCACCAGCCTGCTGGAGCACCTGGCACCAGCCGGCGTCCCGGTGATCGATCTGGCGGATGAGATCCAGGCGAGCATCGTCGTCACCCATGCCGGTTCGGTGGTCAACCCCGCGGTCGCCGCTCTGGTGCGCGGTGAAGCGCTGTCTGGAGGAGTCCTATGAGTACGGACCTGTTCGTCGCCGTCACGGTGTTCGTTCTGAGCGTGCTGGTCGGGTTCGAGGTGATCAGCAAGGTCCCCGCCACACTGCACACGCCGCTGATGTCAGGAGCGAACTCCATCCACGGCATCGTCGTGATCGGCGCGATGCTGATCGCCGCTACCGCCGACAACCTGGTGGGCTACGTGCTCGCCTTCGCCGCCGTCGCGTTCGGCGCGGCCAACGTCGTCGGCGGCTACGTGGTCACCGACCGCATGCTGCACATGTTCCGGGCCCGGCCTGCCGGCGACCGGAAGGAGATCGGGTCATGAGTGCGGTCGAAACCGTTGTCCGGTACCTCCTTCTCGCCGCGGCGGCCTGCTTCGTCCTCGGCCTGCACCTGATGAACTCTCCGGCCACCGCCCGGCGCGGGAACCTGCTCTCCGCCGGCGCGATGGCGACGGCCGTGGCCGCGACGGTCGTGCTGCTTCTTGAGCAGGGCGTGATCACACCGACCGGGTGGATGGTTCTGGTGTCGGCCGCGGCGGTCGGATCGCTGGCCGGGTTGTACGCCGCGCGCCGGGTCCAGATGACCGCGATGCCACAACTGGTCAGCCTGTTCAACGCGGTCGGCGGTGGAGCGGCGGCGCTACTGGCCGTGTCCCATCTCACCGAGGCGCCTGCCGGCACACTGGGCGGACGGGTCGCGGTGCCGGCCGCGCTGGACATCGTCATCGGGGCCGTGACGTTCTCCGGATCGCTCGTGGCGGCCGGAAAGCTGCAGGGCCTGGTGCCGAGCCGGCCGATCGTCTTCCGTGGCGCGCGGATGGCGAATCTTCTTCTGGCGCTGGCCTTCGGCGTCGGTGCGGCCTGGCTGGTCGCCTCGCCGAGCTCGATCGCGGCCGTGCTGCTGCTCGCCGTCGCGGCGCTGGCGTTCGGGGTGACGATGGTGCTGCCGATCGGTGGCGCGGACATGCCGGTGGTCATCTCACTGCTGAACGCGTTCACGGGAACTGCCGTGGCGATGGCGGGCTTCGTCCTCGACGAGACGGCGCTGATCATCGCCGGCGCCCTGGTGGGCGCGTCCGGTGGCATCCTCACCAAGCTGATGGCCGACGCCATGAACCGGTCGATCCCCAACATCATCGTGGGCGGGTTCGGAACCGGCGACGCGGCTGCCGCCGTCAGCTCGGGCGCCGCCGTTCGCGCGGTCTCGGCCGACGACGTGGCGATCCAGCTCGCGTACGCCGCCAAGGTGATCATCGTGCCCGGCTACGGGCTCGCGGCGGCACACGCCCAGCACGCACTGGCAGAGCTCGCACGGGAGCTGGAGGAACACGGCGTCGAGGTGTCGTACGCGATCCACCCGGTGGCCGGGCGAATGCCAGGACACATGAACGTGCTGCTGGCCGAGGCGAACGTTCCGTACCCCCAGCTTCGGGAGATGGACGACATCAACCCCGAGTTCCCGCAAGCCGACGTCGCGCTCGTGATCGGTGCCAACGACGTCACCAACCCCGCCGCGCGGCGGCCGGGCAACGCCATCTCGGGCATGCCGATCCTCGACGTCGACAAGGCCAAGAGCGTCGTCGTCATCAAGCGCGGTATGGGACAGGGATACGCCGGCATCGACAACGAGCTCTACACCGACCCCAGGACCGGCATGTACTTCTCCGACGCCAAGCAGGCCGTCAGCACGCTGAAGGAGTCCGTGCAGGCACTCGTCGGCTAGGGGGTGACCGCAGACGGAGGGGCGCGCGGTTCGCGCGCCCCTCCGTCTGTGTGCGCTGTCGCCGTCAGACGACGCGATCGATCGGAATGGTGTGGACTTCCTTGGTTCCGTTGGTGATCGGGACCGTGATCTCGAGGATTCCGGCGTCGTAGCGTGCGGTCACCTTCGTCTCGTCGGCTCCTTCCGGGAGCTCGAGACGACGAGCGAAGCTTCCGTACCGGAACTCCGTGTGCCGGCGTTCGTGCTTCTCCTCGTGCCGCTCCGCCCGGATCGACAGAACGCCCGACAGCACCTGCAGCTTGATTTCCTTCTCGGGATCGAGCCCGGGCAGCTCGACCCGGATCACGTAGGTGTCGTCGGCGACATACTCCTCGACGCGAGGCGCCCGGGTGCCGAGCGCTGTCACGCTGAGCAGTCCGGGAAGCACCTCGCTGATGTCCAGCAGATCAGGGAAGTGCCTGTAGTCGCGCTTCGCAACTGTCGCCATGAGATTCCTTCCTCCTGTCCACGCTTCTCGCCTTGTCCTCCCAGTCCATCCGACCCGGCGCTGCCGCGGTAGAGGCGATCCTCCGAACCGGGTGCGTCCAGGTGACCCCTTCTCCGGGCTACGACTGCTGGATGTCGCGGCGGCGGAAGCCGGCGACGCCGATCGTGGTCAGCGCGGCGGTGATCGCGGTGAGCCAGATCAGTGGCTGCACCGACAGCTGGCCGCCCGGAAGCTTCGGTACGTGGGCGTACGGCGACAGATCGAGCACTGCCTGGTTCAGTTCGAACAGCGATCCGAACTCGCCGAGCAGGAGGAAGAACACCAGCAGCACCCAGGCGAGCGGCGTCCAGCGCGGCGCCACCCCGAAGAGCACTGCGACGATGCCCACCAGCACCCAGGCCGCGGGAACCTGGACCAGTGCGGCGCCCGCCACCCGTTCGAACGCGCCCGCCAGATCGCCGGTCTGCCCACCGTGTACGAGTCCGGCCGTCGCCCCCAGTACGACGACGATCCACGCCGTCCCGGCGAACGCGATGGCCAGGTGGGCAAGGGCCCACCTCCAGCGGGCGACCGAAGCACCGAGCACGGCCTCGGCGTACTGGTTCGACTCCTCCGAACGCAGCCGGAGTGAGGCCTGCACGCCGTAGGCCGAAGCCAGCACACCCATGAGTCCCAGGAACGCGGCGAAGAACGCGTCGGTCATCCCCTGGGCGCCACCCATCTGCACCACGATGTCCCTGAACGTCTCGTTGCCTTCCAGCATGTCGCCGAAGTCGGCTGCGATCGTTCCGATGATCACGCCACCGAAGGCGAATCCCAGCGTCCAGGCCAGCAACGTCGCGCGCTGCAGGCGCCAGGCGAGTGCCAGTGGCCCGCGCAACCAGCGGGCCAGACGCGCCGGGCCCGGCCTCGGCCTGATCAGTCCGGCGCCGAGGTCACGCCGGGTGGCCAGGACGTAGGCACCGCCCACCAGCACGATGACGAAGAAGAGCGGAAGCAGCAGCACCCAGAACCGGTCACCGGCGAACGGCCGGACCTGTACGCCCCACCCCGAGGGCGACACCCAGGCCAGCCATCCCGGCCCGGAGGTCTCCCCCACGGCACGCAACACGAAGGCCAGACCCATGAACGCCGCCGCGACGCCGTTCGACGCTCGGGCGTTCTCGGTGATCTGCGCGGCGACCGCTGCCACCGAAGCGTAGGAGCAGGCCACTCCGACCCACATCAACCCGAACGCCAGCGACCCACTCGCGGGCAGGCCGACGCCGATCAGGCCGAGCGCGACGAGCACGCCGATGAGGAGAATCGTGCCGAACGACACGACCAGCGCGGCCGTCAGCGCGGCGTACCGCCCGACAATCCCGGCGCCAACCAGCTCGAGCCGGCCTGCTTCCTCCTCGGAGCGAGTGTGCCGTGTGACGGTGAAGACAGCGAGCATGCCGAGGAACAACGCGTACAGCGCGATCATCTTGATCAGCGACACCGCGCCGAGCGACGTGACGTCGTAGACCTTGCCGTACAACGCGACCAGCGCCGGAGCGTTGTTGACCGCTTCGGCCGCCGTCACGCGGGACTGCTCGGTCGGGAACAGCTCTATGGACGCCTCGGCCGACCCCACCGCGATCCCCGCGAAGATGAGGATCCACACCGGCAGGACGATCCGGTCACGGCGCAGCGCGAGCCTGATCAGGGTGCCAGTGCCGCGTAGGTTCTGGGTCACGACGCCCTCCCGTTGGCCTGGTCGATCTCGTCGCGGTAGTGCCGCAGGAACAGCTCCTCGAGCGTCGGCGGCCGGCTGACCAGGCTGCGTACCCCCGCGTTCGTGAGCTGGGCCAGCACACCTCCGAGCTGGGGAGTGTCGACCTGGCACCGCACCTGCCTGTCGGTGATCACGAGCTCGTGTACGCCAGGAAGCGTCGCCAGGTTCGCCGGCACGCGCTCGACCTCGGCCTGGATCGCCGTTCGCGTGAGGTGGCGGAGATCTGCCAGCGTTCCGGTCTCCACCGCCTTACCGTTGCGGATGATCGTGACCCGATCGCACAGCGCCTCGACCTCCGACAGGATGTGGCTGGACAGCAGCACTGATCGCTCGCGCGCCTGCTCTTCCTCGATGGTCTGGCGGAACAACGCCTCCATCAGCGGATCGAGGCCGGCCGTCGGCTCGTCCAGGATCAGCAGCTCGACATCCGACGCCAGCGCCGCGATCAGGCCGACCTTCTGCTTGTTGCCGGTGGAGTACGTCCGGCCCTTCTTGGTCGGATCGAGGTCGAACCGCGCGACCAACTCGGCGCGGCGCTTCTCGTTCAGCCCGCCACGCAGTCGGCCGAGCAGGTCGATCACCTCGCCACCGGTCAGGTTCGGCCACAACCTCACATCGCCCGGAACATAGGCCACCCGGCGGTGCAGCTCGATGGCGTCGCGCCACGCGTCCTTGCCCAGCAGAGTCGCGGAGCCGGCATCCGCCCGCAGCAGACCCATGAGAATGCGGAGGGTCGTGGTCTTGCCCGCTCCGTTGGGACCGAGAAAGCCATGCACCTCGCCTGCCGTGACGCTGAGGTCGAGACCGTCCAGCGCCCGTGTCCGTCCGAAGTTCTTCACAGCTCCGGAGACCGAAACAGCGATCGTCATAGCCACCAACGCTACGCATCGTTCACTGATGTGTGAATTCCCTGAACGCCCGACCTCGACGGGTCACCCGGCCCGGTCCGCCTGGGCAGAAAGGCCACCCAACGTCGCAGGTCGCGCTGTCGGCGCGGTCACGGTCGCTCCCCCAAGGAGGCGGAAGGCCACTGACACTGAACGGGCCCAACGCCCCTGCCGGAACGCTCCCCGGGCCGATAGGACGGAGTCCTGGCCCGGACTGGCGCAGGAGCTTGACGGGAGGCGATGTGACGTGTCGCGGACCATGACAGCGATCGCCGGATGCGGTGTGGCCGCCGCCATGCTGGCAGGCGGCTGCAGCCGGGACGGCACGGTCGTCCCGACAGAGTCCGCGGCGTCGCCGTCGACACCGGTGGCAACGTCGACCGCTCCCGGTGCGTCCTCGCCGCCTACCCAGGCCACGTCCGCTCCGCCCACCAAGCGATCGCCGGCACCGAGGACGACCCGACCGCGATCCGCCGCCAAACGGTGCGACATCGCCGACCTCACCGTGACGCTGCGCGGCGAGGACGGCGCCGCGGGAACGCTGTACCGAGGGCTGGTGTTCACCAACACCGGCCGCCGTACCTGCACCATTCAGGGCTTTCCAGGAGTGTCCTTCGTGACCGGCGACGACGGCCACCAGGTAGGACAACCCGGGGACTGGGACGGTCCGACCGGACCGGTGATCACCCTCACCCGGGGCAAGGCGGCAACGGCGACGCTGGCGTTCCCCAACGTCGGCAACTGGGATCCTGACGACTGCCTGCCCACCGACGTACGAGGCCTACGGGTCTACCCGCCGCACGACACCCGGGCCGAGTTCGTTCCGCTCGAGACGACCGCCTGCGCCGGCAAGCCGCCGGGCGGCCACCTGAGCGTCCGCGCGGTTCACCCGGGTACGGACCTGAGCTGAACGGAGCGCCCTGGGCGACACCCCTCACGCTGTGCGGACCTCAGGCCCGTACGACGGCGACTGGGCAGTGCGCTCGGCGGAGCAGCGCCTGGCTGACCGAGCCCGGCAGCGCGCCGGCAGCACCCCCGTGTCCTCGCGTACCGACGACGATCAGCCGCGCGCCCCTGGTGTACCCCACCAGGCGCCTGGCTGCCGGCCCAGTCACCACATCGCTGGTCAGCTCAACGTCCGGGAACTTGTCGCCGTAACCCGCGAGGCTCTCGGCCATCCACCGGATGTGCCGCGCTCGCGTCTCGGCCCGCGCGCCGGCATCCCAGCGTGCCCGGTCGGCGGGACCGACCTGCCAGCAGTGGACCGCGATCAGCGGCAGTCCCTGGCGATCGGCCTCCTCGAACGCGAACCCGATCGCTGCTTCCGACCGCTCCGAGCCGTCCACTCCGACGACGATCGGCGGCCGGGCATAGCGCCCGGGCAGGCTCTGCCGGGCAACGACCACCGGGCAGGTGGCGTGCGCCGCCACGCGGAACGCGGCCGAGCCCATCGTGCGGTGAGCGCCCACCACCACGAGCTCGGCGTTCGCCGACTCCTTCAGCAACGCTCGCGCCGGACGGTCACACGTCAGCACGCCGGTCGCCTCGACCGAGTCCATCCGATCCCCGGCGTAGGCCACGGCGTCCTCGAGTTGCCGCCGTACGGAAGAGGGTGGCGCACCCAACGGTCCGAACCGTCTGCTGCCCACCAAGCGCTCCGTGACGCCGTAGACCCGGACGATCCGAAGCGGCCGATGCCTCTCGAACGCCTCCCTGCAGGCCCATACCAATGCCAGCTGGCTCTGCCAGGTCTCGTCGACGCCGACCACGATCGAACGAGGCTCGTACATGTCAGTTCACCTTCTCGGCGAGCACCGATGCTCTGCCCACATGCCCAGGATGCCTCTGCGGCAGGCCGGCGCGACATTGCCGGATGTCACCTCTGACCTGGCCGCAGGACCGTCACCTGCCGCACCTCCCAAGCAGTTCGGCCCGGAGCGCCCGGGTTGAAGGTCCGGCGGGTTCGGGTCCGATCGGTCGTATCGCGGATCACCTCGGCAGCGCACTGTGGGACGGTGCGAACCGAGCGACCCGGCGACCTGGATGCTTCTGTCCGAACGCTGCCGGTCTCCCGCGTATTCGACCGCTTGGAGACCTCGGCGTCCGGGCTGTCCGCCGGGCAGGTCGCCGAGCGAGCGCGCCGGTACGGTCCGAACACGTTGCCGAAGGCGCGGCGCCGCTCTCCGGTTCTGCTGATCGCCAAGCAGTTCACCGACCTGTTCGCGATCGTCCTCCTGGCGGCTTCGGTGATCACCTACGCTGTCTTCGCCCTGAGCGAGCCGCCGGACGCCAGGGTGTTGTACCTCGCGGTGGCGATCGACCTGGTCGTCGTTCTCAATGCCCTGATCGGCTTCGGACAGGAGTACTCAGCCGAACGTACGGTCGAAGCGTTGCAGGCGATGGTGCCCCGCGCCTCCAGGGTCCTGCGTGACGGCGAACGTAGTGAGGTCCCGGCCGCCGATCTGGTTCCCGGCGACGTGCTCGTCCTCGAGGCCGGCGACTCGGTTCCCGCCGACAGCCGGCTGGTCGAGGCGCACACAGTGCGGGTCGACAACGCTCCGCTGACCGGCGAGAGCACTCCCGTACGCAGGTCGGTCGACCCCTCGCCACCTGGCACGCCGGCGTTGGAGACCGGCAACTGCGTCTTCATGGGCACCACGGTCGTCGCGGGGACCGCGAAGGCAGTCGTCTACGCGATCGGTGCCGCGACGGAGTTCGGCCGGATCTACCGCCTGACAGCAGAGGCGCCGCGGCAGCAGACCCCCTTGCAACGCCAGGTGGTCAGTATGGCCCGGCGCGTGTCCGGGATCGCGCTTGCCATCGGTGCGGTCCTGTTCGGCATCCGGACGGCTACCGGGCATCAGGTGCTCGAGACGTTCATCTTCGCACTCGGCGTGATGGTGGCATGCGTACCGGAAGGTCTGCCGGCCACCTTGTCGGTGGCGCTGGCGGTCGGTGTCCGCCGGATGGCCCGTCGCAACGCCCTGGTGAAGCAGCTGCTTGCTGTCGAGGCGCTCGGCTCCACCACCGTCATCTGTACCGACAAGACCGGAACGCTCACCCAGGCGGAGATGACCGTACAACGCTGCTGGGCGAGCGGATCTGTCCACGCCGTCTCGGGGATCGGCTACTCGCCACGGCAAGGCGCGGTGGAGGACCCGGAGCCGGTCCGGCAGCTGTTGCGGCAGGCGGCGTTGTGCAGCAACGCTCGCCTGCTCCCGCCGGCTGGCGAGGACGACTGGCGGATCCTCGGCGATCCGACCGAGGGCGCGCTGCTCGTCGCGGCGGCCAAGGCTGACGTCGACGTCGCCGGCGAGGAGGCCAAGTCTCCACGTGTACTGGAGTTCCCCTTCGACTCGGCTCGCAAGCTGATGACCACAGTGCATCGGATCGGTGAGCTCGAGTACGAGGCCTACATCAAGGGCGCGCCGGACGAGCTCGTCGAGCGCTGCACCCGGATAGCGTGGAACGGCCGGCTGCTGCCACTCGATGACGAGCTGCGGGCGCAGGTCAAGGCGGCAGACGACACGATGGCGCGTGAGTCCCTGCGAGTTCTCGGCGTCGCCTGTCGCGCGTTGGACGACGCGCGGCCCGATCAGAAGCTGGCCGAGTCGGACCTGACTTTCGTCGGCCTGGTGGGGATGCTGGATCCACCGCGTCCGGAGGTCACCGACGCCGTGACAGCCGCCCGGCGCGCCGGGATCCGGGTCGTCATGGTGACTGGCGACTATCCGCTCACGGCGGAGGCGATCGCCCGCCGAGTCGGTATCGTTCGCGGACCCGCGCCGGTCGTCGTGACCGGTGGCGAGCTGGCCGGTATGGACGAGCTCGCGCTCCGGCAACTGCTCGCGAGCCCCGCGGAGCTGTTGTTCTGCCGAGTGTCTCCGGAAGACAAGATGCGCATCGTAGCGACTCTTCAGGGCCTGGACGAAGTGGTCGCGGTCACCGGGGACGGCGCCAACGACGCGCCGGCCCTGAAGCGAGCCGACATCGGTGTGGCCATGGGTGCCGGCGGTACGGACGTCGCGCGCGAGGCGGCGGAAATGGTTCTGCTGGACGACTCGTTCGCTTCCATCGTCGCCGCCATCGAGCTCGGTCGCTCCGTCTACCTGAACGCCCGGAAGTTTCTCGTCTACGTCTTTTGCTCCAACCTGGGCGAGCTCTCCCCGATCGTGGTCGCCACTTTCCTGGGGTTCCCGTTGGTGCCG
Source organism: Flindersiella endophytica (assembly GCF_054779015.1). Classification (NCBI taxonomy): domain Bacteria; kingdom Bacillati; phylum Actinomycetota; class Actinomycetes; order Propionibacteriales; family Nocardioidaceae; genus Flindersiella; species Flindersiella endophytica. The sequence continues at coordinate 36,057 of NZ_BAAGYY010000036.1, read as the reverse complement.
GTGTCAGCTGTGCAGGTGCTGGCCATCGACCTCGGCACGGACGTGGCGCCCGCACTGGCACTCGGGATGGAACCTCCGGAGTCGGACACGATGAACCGGCCACCGCGCCCCCGCAAGGAGGCGTTCTTCTCGGCCGCGGTCATCCGCCGGATCCTTTTCCTCGGCGGAGTCGAAGCGGTCGCGTCGGCCGGCGTGTTCTTCTGGCTGGTGGGTTCGTCGGGGATCGGTTTCGAGGCGTTCACTTCGGCGGATCCCGTCTATCGGCACGCGTTGACGCTCGCGCACGCCACGATCGTGATCGCCCAGATCTTCGTGGGATTCGCCGTGCGAACCGACCGGCAGTCGATTCTCCAGGCCGGCGTCCTGTCGAATCCCCGCTACGTTCTCGCGCAGCTGCTCAGCGTCGGAATGCTCGCGGCGGTCAGCTACCTGCCCATTCTGCAGTCCGTGTTCAACACCGTGCCGTTGACCGCCGCCGACTGGCTGACCGCGACCGTGCTCGGCTCGCTCGTGCTCATTGCGGACGAGGTGCGCAAGCTCTACTTGCGTGGCAAGGAACGGAGTACACCATGAAGGTCATCGTGATGGGTTGCGGCCGCGTCGGCTCGACGCTGGCCGGCCAGTTCGAGCACGAAGGTCACGAGATCTGCGTGATCGACAAGAATCCACAAGCACGAGCCTTGCTGGAGCGCAACTTCACGGGCCAGTTCGAGGTCGGCAACGGCTACAGCCGTGCCGTCCTGGAGCGGGCCGGCGTCGACCAGGCAGACGCCTTCATCGCGGTCACCTCCGGTGACAACACCAACATCGTGGGAGCCCGCACCGCCAAGGAGGTCTACCGCGTCCCGGCTGTGATCGCTCGCATCTACGATCCGCGACGTGCCGAGATCTACCGCGACCTCGGTATCGTGACGGTGGCGAGCGTTCAGTGGACCGTCGGGCAGATCCGCAGACTGCTCGAGCACCGTCACCTCACGCCTGCCCAGACGTTCGGGAACGACGAGACGCTGCTGGTACGTGAGCGACTGCCGGACTACCTGGCCGGCAGACCGCTGTCGGAGTTCGAGGTCGACGGGGAGATCCGTGCGGTCGAGGTGACCCGGCTGGGGCGTTCGTTCGTGCCCGGAGCCGCGACCCGGATCGAACCGGGCGACATCGCGACGTTCGCCGTCGCCGACCGGTCGCTGCGACTGCTTCGCAGTTTTCTGCACAAGGACCTCGGTGCCTAGGAGGTGCTGGAAAGATGAAGGCCGTCATCGTTGGCGCCGGGCGCCTGGGTATCCAGATCGCGGAGGCCATGACCGCATCGGGGCACGACGTCACGCTGGTGGAGATAGACAGCGGCCGGCTGGCCGCGGTTCCGTCGGGCGTGGCCGCCCGGCTGGTCGCCGGTGACGGCTGCGAGCCCTACGTACTCGAAGCAGCCGGTGCACTCAACGCCGACGTGGTGATCGCCGGAACCTGGGACGACGAGGACAACCTCGTCATCAGCCTGCTGGCCAAACGGCAGTTCGGCGTCGCCAAGGTCGTCGCACGGGTCAACGATCCGGACAACGGCTGGCTGTTCGACTCGCGCTGGGGCGTCGACGCGGCCATCCCGTCGGCCGCGTCGATCATCTCGCTGATCGAGGAGGCCACCGAGAGCACGGACACCGTGTCCCTGCTGAGACTGGGAAAGGCCGGCGTCAACCTCGTCGAGACGGCGATCGGCGCACAGTCCAGCGCCGTGGGCCGCGCGCTCTCCGAGCTCGAGCTTCCGGAACAATCGGTCGTGGCTGCCGTCATCCGGGACGAGGCGCCGATCGTTCCCAACCCCTCGTTCGAGCTGCGGGTGGGCGACGAAGTGCTGATCATCTCCCAGGCCGCGACCGAAGCACAGATCCACGCAGCGTTCCAGTGAGCGGGTTCGCTCAGCGAAGGGCTTCCGGAACCACCACGACCGGACCGTGGGCGTGCTGCATCACACTGTGGCTGACCGAGCCGATGACCATGCCGTCGAACCCGCCACTCCCATGCGAGCCGACGACGATCGCCCGCGCGGACTTCGACAACTCCACCAGCACGCCGCCTGGGTGGCCCTGCACGATCGCGACATCGGCTGCGATGCCGGGGTACTTGTTCAGCCACGGCTCGACCGCACGCTCCACCGCGACGCGCTGGCCGGGCCGAAGGGCAGGGACGACGTGCACAATCTGGAGTCTCGCGTTCCAGTGCCTCGCGAGATCGATCGCGGTCTCGAGCGCTGCCTCACTGTGTGCCGACCCGTCCACGCCGGCGACCACCGGTGCGTAGTCGTTCGGCTTGGTGACCGGATGCGCGATCAACACCATGGGGCAACGCGCACGCACAGCGAGCTCGGTCGTGACCGAGCCCGCCAGCAGGCGTCCGACCGCACCGAGTCCCCGCGAACCCACCACGACATAGGACGCCTGGAGGCTTTCGGCCGCGAGCAGCTCCGCCGGCCAGGCCGTTCTCAGCACGGCGTGTACGTCGGTCTCCGGTCCGGCTGACCGGGCGAGCTTGACCGCCTCGGCCAGCAGGTCCTCGGCGTGCCCGCGCAGCCCGCCGGCTGGGCCGGCCGAAGCGAAGATCGGGGGGATGCGCAGCAGTGGCCAGACGTAAGCGTGCACGACCCGCAAGGGCGCCAGCCGGAGGCCGGCTTCCCGAGCCGCCCACTCGACGGCCCAGCGGGCGTGTTCCGATCCGTCGTAACCGGCCACGATCGGACGTGGCATGGTCACCGGTGCCATCCGCGCACCCCCTTGTCACTCAGGTCGACGGGTACTTCGCCAGGACGGACTTGAGCTCGTCGATGAAGCGGAGCGACTCGTCGTACGGCCGCTGCCACACATTCCGGCCGAAGATCAGACCTGTGGCGCCTGCCTCCATCGACTCCTGGGCCTTGTCCAGCATCGCCTCGTCGCCGGCCTTCTCGCCGCCGGAGACCAGGACCAGCGTGCGGTTGGCGGAGCGCACCACGGCCTCGATCGCCTCCAGCCTGGAGAAGTCGGCGTCGTACTCGCCGCGTACGCCTGCGCGTTTCTCCGGGTGCGGGAAGTTCACCTTGACGATGTCCGCGCCGAGCTCGCTCGCGGTCCTCGCCGCGTAGTCGACGGCGTAGAAGGAGTCCTTGCCGCCCTTGGCCTCGATGGCCGAGCCACGCGGGTAGGCCCAGACGATGAGTGGCATGCCGTAGCGGTGCGCCTCTTCGCGTACCACGCGGTACTGCGCGAAGTCCGCCTCCTGGGCGGGCGTCCCCACGTAGAGCGTGTAGCCCACAGCGTCGGCGCCGAGCCGCACCGCGTCGGCCACCGATGCGTGCAGGGGCGACAGCGCCCGCTCGTCGGACGGGATGTCGGTCTTGCCGTTGAGCTTGAGGATCAGCGGCACTTCACCCGCGTAGTCCCAGTAGAACTTCTCGGCCAGCCCGATCTGGATCGCGAGACCGTTGAAGTCCGCTTGCCGCGCCAGCCGAGCGATGTAGGCCGGATCGCCCGCCCGCGGGTTGGCGAAGAAGTCGCGCGGGCCGTGCTCGAAGCCCTGGTCGTACGGCAGGAAGAGCGCGGTGCCGTTCCGCAGTCCGTGCTGGAACAGGATCCGGTGCAGGCGCGCCTTCTTTCCCGTGTTCAGCCCTAGCTCACGAAGATGTGGACGGTTCGGCATGCTGACGCACTACCTTTCTGTTGCTTGCTCGCTGCTCTCGTACGACCGCGACCGAACTGCCGGCCCGGTCGAGGACGCGCTGGCAGATCGAACTGGTGGGAAGCCGGCCGATATGGTGCCCAGTGCCAACGACGACCAGGCCGGCCCGATGGGACCGCTCGACCAAGGTGTGGACCGGATCGCGTTCCACCAACTCGGTCGTGACGGTGGTCTCCGGGTACTTCGCGTGGAACACCGCCACCCAGGCCGCGAGACTCTGCTCGAGCTGGTCTTCGAACGGATCGTCGTCCGGACTCGCACAGTGAACGACGGACAGGCCCTGGAACCGTTCACGGGCTTGCTGGAAGGCGAACTCGAGAACCTCCGCGCCCGTCTCCGGCTCTCTGATGCCGGCAACGACCGTGCGCCAGGGATCTTCGCCACGCGCGATCAGCACCGGGCAGTCGGACCTCCACGCCAGCGCGGCACTCACCGACTCGAGCGGGACCAGACCGGCGTTCGTTCTCTGCCTCGATCCGACGACGAGCAACTCGGCGCCCGCCGACTCGGCCAACAGCACAGAAACGGGATCGCCCGCCACCAACGCCCCCGAGACCCGGCTCGCATCGAGCCGGCTGTGCGCGTGCCTCACAGCGGCATCGAAGATGTCGTGCCCGTCTTCGCGCCGCGTTGCCCGCCGGCCTGTTCGGTAGACGTGCACGACCCTGAGCGAGCAATCGCGAGCCAGCGCCTCATGGGCCGCCCAGCGCAGGGCCTCCCAGCTCTCCGTCGTGCCGTCGACACCGACAACCACACCACGTTCCATGACAACCTCCACTCCACCCGCTTCGGCGCGGGCGAGTGCCGGCGAAATGTCCTCCTGCCTCCAATGTCTCGCCATCCCTTCTCCGCCACATCCGTCCGAAGCCCCTCATCCATCCGCCAACCGCCCTCAACCCGCCCATGACCTGCGTACCGATGGGCGGGTGGGACCCGGCCGGACGGGTTTGGCGGGAAGGAGAAGCGCCGCGGTCAGTTGTAGACCGTGACGTCGAAGTAGCGGTGCCGGCGTCCTCGGCCGTTCTCGGTGTCGGTTTCGGCGTAGACGTCGTAGCGCCGGAACCGGCCGCTCCAGCCGTCGACTCGGTGGCTGACGATCTCCGTGTGGTTCGGCTGGCCTGTCTGGTCGAGATACGAGCCGATCGCCCGGCCCAGCACCTCACCGACGTTCCGGGGAAGGCCCGTCAGCTGTATCCTCTTTCCGTCGACCTCGACGACGAGCATCGCTTCGTCAACTCCGCTTCGGCTTCGCCGCATTGGTACGGACCGGTCCGTACCACCTTCACCTTCAAGTGAAGCGTTTCCCCACGTCGACGACCAGAGCCCAAGGCCACCGCTGCCGGCCCATTCCGCCCGCGCTGCAGGGGTGAGCAGACAGCCTGATGTCCGATGCGATTCGGGGCAAAGGCCCCCCGCCTGCTGATGCACGCGCCTCTGGCCGGACCTCGAGCGCCGTTCACACAATCGACGTGTAAGGGCGTTCACCGCACAGGAAAGGCGGAGCCGATGACTACCTTGCCCTACATCGTCGTTGGGGTGGACCACACGCCGAGCAGCACCGCGGCCGTCCGCTGGGCCGCCGATGAGGCCAGGCGGACCGGAGCGCGGCTACGCGCGATCCACGTGTGGGCGTGCTCGGCCACCGCCAGGCACCGGCAGCTCGCTGGCGTGGAACGCGAGGAGGTACAAGAGAACGCGACTCGATGGATCGTCGACGCGGTAGCCCACACCGGCCTGGATGTCGAGATTACAGTGGAGGTCCTGGACGGTGATCCCGGCCCGACGCTGGTGTCCGCCGCCGACGGTGCCAACCTGCTCGTGCTCGGCGCGAACTCCTTCACACCGCGCGGCCTTCCGTCCAGCGACCTCGTGGAGTACTGCGTCGTGAACAGCCCGTGCCGCGTCGTGGTGATCAACGGCTGCGACAAGCGAATCCCCGACTCATACCGGCAGGCGTCCGCCACGGCTGGGGTGAGCACGCCATGACCGCTGTACTCGTGACCTACGGATCCCGCTACGGCTCGACGGCCGGCATCGCCGACCTGATCGCGACCGCACTGCGAAACGACGGGCTGGACACAGACGTACAGCCCGCCCGCAACGTACGCCGCGTCGAGGCCTACGACGCCGTCGTCATCGGCGGCGCCCTCTATGCCGGCCGCTGGCAACGCGACGCCCGGCGGTTCGTGCGCAGGCAGGCCAAGCACCTGCGTGGCAAGCAGGTCTGGCTGTTCAGCAGCGGCCCGCTGGACACGACCGCCGAAGAGAAGGACATACCACCCGTCCCGAGCGTCGCCGAGTTCGCCACTGCCTTGCACGCCAATGAGCACCAGACCTTCGGCGGCAAGCTCACCGAGGACGCTGACTCCTGGCTCGCCCGGCGGATGGCCGCCAACGGCCGCGGTGGCGACTTCCGCAATCCCGACCGGATCGCCGCCTGGGCTCACCAGATCGCGGCGCAGCTCAAGGAAGGTGGCGACGATGCGAAGCCACAAGACCGTATCCGACGTGATGACCCGTGACCTGATCAGCGTCGACCCGTCCCGATCGTTCAAGGACATCGCACATCTGCTGTCGGCCAAGGACATCAGCGCGGTCCCCGTGCTCGACACCATCGGCCGCCCGCTCGGTGTGGTGTCCGAGTCGGACCTGATCCTCAAAGAGGAGTTCCAGGCACCTCCCCTGCCGAACAAGCTCAGCCGCCGCCTTCGCACGGTACGAGCCCGCGCGGCGGCACGTACGGCGGAGCAGCTGATGAGTGCCCCCGCCGTGACCGTCGAGCAGGGTGACAGCCTGCCGGACGCCGCCCGCCTGATGGCGATGCGGCACATCACCCGGCTGATCGTCGTCAACGCCGATGGGCTGGCCGTCGGCATCGTCACCAGATCCGACCTGCTCCGGGTGTTCCTCACCTCGGACGCGGAGCTTCGCAGGGCAGTGCAGCGTGACGTCGTGGAGTACGCGCTCTGGCGCAACCCCCAGGCGATCCGAGCTGAGGTCCGCGATGGCGTCGTCACCCTCACCGGAGAGCTCGAACGCCGAAGCCTGCTGCCCATCGCCGATCTCATCGCCCGCCAGGTGGACGGAGTGGTCGATGTCGTGAACCAGCTCCGCTACGCCGTCGACGACACCATTCCCCTGCGCGGCACCAGTCGCTCCGCCCGGTCGGACTAGCGGGCATCGTGCCAAAGGTCCCATGCACCAGGGCCTGGAGCAGCGCCCAGATCCCGGCGATCGGTCGACGATCGGCATCGCCGAACGGTGACATCGGACCGCAGATCTCCACCTGAACAGACGCGACAGTGGTGACAACGACAAAGCACCGCCAAGGAGAAGGCAATGAAGACCATCTACAACCGGCCCGCCACCCGGATTCCGGAGCAGAGCGCGAAGCAGCCGGTGCCCGCCGCCACCGTCACCACCCCGGCGCGTGAGACCAAGGGCCCTGGCCGGGTGCTCGCAGTGCTGAGGATCACGACCGGGTTCGTGTTCTTGTGGGCGTTCCTCGACAAGCTGTTCGGTTGGGGTTACGCCACACCGGCCGAGCGCGCCTGGATCAACGGCGGCTCCCCCACCAAGGGCTTCCTGTCCGGCGTCGCCGTCGGGCCGTTCGAGTCGACGTTCCACAGCATCGCCGGAGCGGGCTGGGCCAACTGGCTGTTCATGCTCTGCCTCGCGGGCGTCGGCATCGCCGTTATCGCGGGCATCGGCCTGCGGGTGTCCGCCGTCGCCGGCTCGATCCTGATGCTGCTGATGTGGGCCGCCGAATGGCCTCTCGACAAGCTCACTTCCGCCGGCGAGCCCACCATGTCCACCAACCCGATCGTGGACTACCACATCCTCTACGCCCTCGTCCTGATCGTTCTGGCGCTCACCTTCGCCGGCGCGACATGGGGCTTCGGGAAAGCCTGGTCCAGGCTCTCGCTGGTCCGCCGGTTCCCGTGGCTCATCTGAACCACATCTCTTCCCCCGCAGAGAAAACCAGCGACCGGAGCGGATGGAGCTGATCAACGATGACCACGCCGCCATCCGCTCCGGTTCGTGCTGGGCTGGGGTCCCTCGAGGCGCAGGAACGCCTGGCAGCCGCCGGACCGAACGCCATCCCCGAGCCCAGGTCTCGCAGCGCCGGGAGCCGCGCACTCCAGCAACTGCGCGACCCGATGATCCTGCTGCTCCTGGCCGCCGCGCTGATCACAGCCGCGCTCGCCGACTTCGCAGACCTCTCGGTGATCGCCGCCGTCATCCTGCTCAACACCACGGTCGGCGTCGCCCAGGAGCTGCGCGCCGAACGTGCCGTCGCCGCTCTTCGCAAGCTCTCGGCTCCTACGGCCAGGGCACTACGGGACGGTCGTCCGGTCCTGCTGCCGGCCAGCGAGATCGTCCCCGGCGACACCGTGCTCGTCGAAGCCGGCGACGTGGTTCCGGCCGATCTCGAGCTGGCCCAAGCGATCCACCTCCAGGTCGACGAGGCTGCCGTCACCGGCGAGTCCCTACCAGTCGACAAGACAGGTGACGGCGAACTCCTGGCGGGCACCGTGGTCACTCGGGGCCGAGGCGAGGGTACGGTGACCGCCACCGGCAGCCAGAGCACGCTGGGCCGGATCGCCACCCTGATCGCCGACCAGCCGACCAGGCCGACTCCCCTCCAGCGCAGGCTCACCAGCCTGGCAAGGCTGCTGACCATCGCAGTCCTGGCGATCGGCCTGATCGTCATCGTCGCAGGGCTTGTGCAGGGCAGGTCCCTTGCCGAGATGGTGATCGTGGCCGTCAGCCTCGCGGTGGCCGCGGTCCCCGAATCCATGCCGGCCGTCGTCGCGCTGGCGCTCGCCCTCGGCGCGCACCGGATGGCCCGGCGCGCGGCAGTCGTACGCCACCTGCCCGCCGTCGAGACGCTGGGCTCCGTCACGCTGATCGCCTCCGACAAGACCGGGACGCTCACCGAAGGACGGATGCGGGCCGAGATCGTCTGGACAGCGCAGGGTCAGTACGTCGCCTCCGGCCAGGGCTACGCGCCGGACGGATCGATCCAGCCACGGACGGACGCGCCGGAGCTGGCCCGCATACTCCGTGACATCGCGTTGTGCAACGACGCGAACCTCGTTCCACCGAAGGACCCAGCCGACGAGTGGCTCCCGCTCGGCGATCCGCAGGAAGCGGCACTGGTCGCCCTGGCCCGCCGCGGCGGGCAGGACGTCGACGGCCTGCGGGCCGCCTACCCGAGGCGCGCCGAGCTTCCGTTCGACAGCTCGCGGCTGCGAATGACCACCGTGCACGATGCGGATGATCACCTCCTCGTCGTGTGCAAGGGTGCGCCCGAAGTGCTTCTCGACCAGCTCACCGGCAGCGACCTGGACGCCGCGGCCGAAGCCGCCGGATCCCTTGCCGCGCAGGGATACCGGGTACTCGCGGTCGCGGACGCCGACCGCGTACCCGGGCAGGCCGGCGAGCTGGAGGCCGGGCTGCGGCTGGCCGGGCTGGTCGGCATCGTCGATCCGTTGCGCAAGGGTGCGGAACAGGTCGCGGACACGTTCAGCACCGCCGGCGTCCAACTCGTCCTCGTCACCGGCGACCATCCGGCCACCGCGTCGGCGATAGCCACGAAGCTGGGGATCGCGCACGATCGGGTCGTCACCGGCGATGAGCTCCGCGCCGGCGGATTCGATGACGCCACCACCGACAGCGTCTTCGCGCGGACCCGCCCCGAACAGAAGCTCGACCTCATCGCGGCCTGGCAGGACAAAGGCCACGTCGTCGCGATGACCGGTGACGGCGTCAACGATGCCCCTGCGCTTCGCCGGGCGGACATCGGCGTGGCGATGGGTTCCGGCGGTACCGAGGTCGCCCGGCAGGCCGCCGATCTGGTGCTCGTCAACGACAACCTCGACACGGTCGCCGCCGCGATCGAGGAAGGCCGGCGCATCTACGCCAACGTGCGCAGGTTCCTGGGCTACGCGCTCAGCGGCGGGTTCGCGGAGGTGCTCATCATGGTGGCCGGCCCGTTCGCCGGCGTGCCCATACCGCTGCTCCCCAGCCAGATCTTGTGGATCAACATGCTCACGCACGGCCTGCCCGGCGTCGCCATGGGCGCCGAACCCGTCGAGGCGGGCTCGATGCGGCGTGCACCACGTTCGCCGAACGAATCCGTGCTCGGCGGCGGTTTGTGGCGGCAGATCGTCTCGATCGGTCTGCTGATCTCGCTTGCTGTCGGCGGCGCCGCGGCTGTGGTCTCCCACGTCGGCGGCGCCTGGCAGTCCGCCGTCTTCGCGACTCTCGGGCTCGCACAGCTGGGAATCGCACTGGCACTGCGGGCGCGCGGCGGATCCGGTAGCTCCGCGCGCTTTCTCTACCTCGCCGTGGCAGGTGCGCTCGTGGCTCAGATCGTTCCCCTCTACCTGCCCTGGTTGCAGACACTTCTCCGGCTGGAACCGCTCGCCCTGACCGAGCTGGCGATCGTTGTCGCGTTCGCCTTCGTTCCTGGCTTGGTTCTCAGCGCGCTGATCGAACTGAGGAAGGCAAGATGACCGCACTCGCACGCCCAGCCCCGGCAACGGATCCCGATGGGATCTGGGCCCTCCTGCTCGACGGCGGGCTGACGCAGATCCGGCCGATCGACTCCGGCGACTACGACGCCGTCCTGCGGTTGCATCGTGGCCTCTCGCCCGACAACCACTACCTGCGGTTCTTCGGCGTCTCGCCGCGCGCACCGGAGTGGATCGCGACCAGGCTGTGCGTCGATGTGCCGGGCGGCCTGTACGCACTTGGCGCGTGGTGCCATGACGAACTGATCGGGGTCGCGCACTACGAACGGCTGCCGGAGCGGCGGTCCGAGGCCGAGATCGCGTTCGCGGTCGCCGACTCCGCCCACCATCGAGGCGTCGCGACACTGCTGCTGGAGCACCTTGCCTCCCATGCCCGTACGGCGGGTGTGCTCCGCTTCGTCGCCGACGTGCTGATCCGCAACGCCGCGATGCTACGGGTGTTCGCCGACGCGGGTCTTCGGGTGGTGGAGCACCGTGAGCATGACGTGCTCTACGTGGTCGCCGAACTCGACGCCGGCGAGTCTTACCTCGAAGCCGTCGGCGAACGCGAACGCCTTGCCCAGAAGGCCAGCCTGCGGCACGTCTTCGCGCCGGACTCGGTTGTCGTGATCGGCGCGAGCGAACGGCGGGGAAACGTGGGGGGCGCCATCCTGCGCAACCTGCTGGCAGCGGGCTACGCCGGTGACGTCGCGGTCGTGCATCCAACCGCCACGGCCGTCGCCGGCGTCGAGTGTCACCCGAGCGTTGCCCGCGTGCCGTTCCCCGTCGACCTGGCCGTGCTGGCCGTTCCGGTGCCCGCACTCGCGGACACCCTCGAGGCCTGCGGCGTCGCGGGTGTCGCGGCCGTCGTCATCGTGACCTCAGGAGTCCCGCCCGAGCTCGGCCGGACCGTACGCCACCTCTGCCATCGCCACGGGATGCGCCTGGTCGGGCCGAACTGCCTCGGCCTGGCCAACCCGCCGTTCGACCTGGACGTGACGTTCGCCGCCCATGTCGCGGCGGCCGGCCGGGCAGGGCTGGCGGTCCAGTCCGGTGGGGTCGGCATCGCCCTGTCGGAGCAACTTGGCCGGCTCCGGGTCGGAGTGTCGACGTTCGCGTCCCTCGGTGACAAGTACGACGTGAGCGCGACCGACCTGATGCAGTGGTGGTACGACGACGACCAGACCGACCTCGTCCTGCTGTACGTCGAGTCGTTCGGCAACCCGCGCAAGTTCGCGCGCGTCGCACGGCGGCTCGCCGCCCGCAAGCCTGTCCTCGCGGTCGACGGCGGACGGTCGGCGCCCGCGCAGCGCGCGGCGCTCTCGCACACGGCCGCGGCGGCCACGCCGACCGCCGCACGGCAGGCTCTCTTCGCCGACGCCGGCATCATCGCCGTGTCCGACATCGGCGACCTGACCGCGACAACCGCCTTGCTGGCTTCGCAGTCGTTGCCCGCAGGGCCTCGCGTGGCGATCGTCTCCAATGCCGGAGGCGCCGGAATCCTCGCTGCCGACGCCTGCACCGATGCCGGTCTGCTGCTGCCGGAGCTCGGCGCGGAGACCCAGAAGCGGCTTGCGGAGGCGCTCCCCCGCGGCGCCTCGATCGGCAACCCCGTCGACGGCGGCGCCGGCTGCCCACGTACCGCCCTGGCCGAGGCCGCCACCGTGCTGAGCGCCGACTCGAACGTCGACACGGTTCTCGTCCTGCCGGTGCCGACCGGCCTCGACGACATGGCCGACGTTCCGTGGCCGACGACGACCGCGACGCTGGCCGGCGTACGCCTCGACCAGACCGAACGAGTCCGGCTGGAGGCTCCCGCGGTCGAGGGTGACGCGAACGTGCCTGTCTACGCGGCACCGCGCGATGCCGCCGGGGCGATCGCGAAGGCGGCGGCCTACGCTGCCTGGCGGCGAAGGGAGTCAGGGCTCGTGCCGGACCCGAACGACCTCCCGGGCTTCGATCTCGACCAGGCTCGTGGCGTTGTCCGGCGGTTCCTCGCCGCGCATCCCGACGGCGGCTGGCTCGCACCGGCCGACGCCGTGGAGTTCGTCGCGGCGACCGGCGTCGAACCGGTCCCTGTACGTGTCGTCTCCAGCGCCACGCAGGCGGCGGCCGCCACCGCGGAGCTCGGCACGCCCGTCGTCATGAAGGCGTCCGGCCCGAGGTTGATCCACAAGCAACACAGCGGCGGCGTGGTGCTCGGCATCCGCAGCCAGGCGCAGGCCCGGCTCGCGTACACCTCACTGGCCGAACGCCAGGGCGCTGCGATGGACGGCGCCATCGTGCAGCGCATCACGTCCGGAGACGTCGAGCTGCTGGTCGGTGTGAGCAACGACTCCGTGTTCGGCCCGGTCGTGGCGTTCGGCCTCGGCGGCACCGAAGCCGACGCTCTCGCCGACCGGGTGGTCCGCCTGGCGCCGCTCACCAGCCTGGCCGCCGAACGGATGCTCCGCGAGATCCGGGCCGCCAGGCTGCTCGACCAGGCCGCCGCCGGCAAGCCGGTCGACATCGACGCCCTCCGGAACCTCCTGCTACGGGTGTCCGTGCTGGCCGAACGCGTACCGGAGCTGGCGGACCTCGACCTCAACCCCGTGCTCGCCCGCGCGGACGGTGTTTCGCTGATCGACGTGAAGGTCCGGATCGAGCCACGCAGGCCTTACGACCCGTTCCTCCGCCGCCTCAGGTGATCGGAAGGGTCCTAAATGCCCGTACTGAAGTGGGTCCTTGGGACCTGTCCGTACCGTCGCCTGCCTGGGAGGCTCGAGGCATGACAATCAGGGTCTTCCTGCTCGACGACCACGAGGTCGTTCGCGTCGGCCTACGGCAGCTGCTGGAGAGCGAGCCCGGCATCGAGGTCGTCGGCGAGGCCGGCACCGCGGCGCAGGCGGTGGCTCGCGTCCCCGCGCTGCGCCCGGACGTCGCCGTGCTGGACGTCCGGCTCCCCGACGGCGATGGGGTCACCGTCTGCCGCGAGATCCGTTCGGCCATGGACCCGCCGCCGGCCTGCCTGATGCTGACGTCGTACTCCGACGACGAGGCTTTGTTCGAAGCCATCATGGCCGGCGCGTCCGGCTACTTGCTGAAGCAGATCGAGGGCGACCGCCTGATCGACGCCGTCAAGAGCCTCGCGGCCGGCGAGTCCCTGCTCGACCCGAAGCTCACCGCCGCGGTCCTCGAACGGCTCCGGCACGGGACCGAGGAGGAGGACCCGAGGTATGCCTCCCTCTCACCACAGGAGAAGCGGATCCTCGAGTACGTCGCGCAGGGCATGACCAACCGCGAGATCGCGCAGACGATGTACCTCGCCGAGAAGACCGTCAAGAACTACGTCTCCGCGCTGCTGCGCAAGCTCGGCCTGCAACGCCGCACCGAAGCCGCCGTCTACGCTGTCGAACGTACCCACAAACCTGCCGCGCACTAGGGGCGTCCTGGACGTCACCCGGGTCCGAGCTGCTCGATCTGCCGCTTCAGGCCATCCTTGATCAGCTGCCCGTACTCGTCGTCGCCAAGCGCACCGATCGTGGCCTGCGCCTGCCGGAGATGCTCACGGGCGCGGCCGAGATCTCCGAGCTTGCGATAGCACTCGCTCACGTTCAGGTGCAACGAGGGGTACAAGCCGGCCACCGAAAGCGTCACGCCCGCTTCGGCGACCCGCTCGTCGGTGATCAGGCCGGCAGCGGCGAGCGCGCGTTGATCCCAGATCAGCTCCTGGCCGACGTCGTCCTGCACATCGGCCATCGCGTGCGCGAGCACACAAACGTGCAGCGGATCGCCCTGCTCACCGCCGATCTCGTCCCAGACCTCCCCGAACAGGTCGCGGGCGGCCTCCCGCTGCCCTCGATGGTGGTGCAACTCCACCCCCTCGCCGATCCGCACGATCATCGGGTCGGTGATCATTGGCAACTCCTCCACCGGTGCCGGGCTGTCCCCACGAGCTCTGCACGCCTCAGCCTAGACGATCTGTTCCAGGGGGTCGCCGGTCAAGCGCGCGGCGCATGGCGCCGTTCGTGGGGGTGGGCACAGCCGGAGGAGGAGCCAGGAGGGGCCTCCGGCGATCGACGACAACGCAGCCAGCGTGGATGCCAGGCGCCGCGCGTCAGGCGACCCCTTGGAATAGATCGTCTAGGGCAGTGACCTCCCTGTCCCGAAACCCTTTGCCCCATCAGCGCCGAGCTGTTGGAATGGCCGGCATGTCGACGCGCCTGGGTTCGTATGCCGAGTGGCAGCTCGCGCAGGCGAGTACGCCACGCTCGGTCCTTGCCGAGCTCGTACGCCGCGCGGTCGGCGCCGGGATCGACCGGGTGGATCGCATCATCGACGGCTACTCCAACGAGGTTTACCGGATCCGGTGCGCCGACGAGCAGGATGTGGTGGTCCGGATCCTCCGGTTCGACGACGACGTCTCCGGCTCGGCCTCGGCTGGCGAGGCCAGGGCGATCGAACGGGCCCGCGCCGCCGGTGTGCCCGCCCCGGAGATCCTGCTGCTCGACACGGTACGAGTCGACGGCGCCGAGTTCCCCGTCATGGTGCAGCGCACCGTACCCGGCCGTCCGCTCCCGGAGGTGATCGATCGCCTCTCGAAGCGGCAACGGCACGACGTGCTCGCCGAGATCGGCGGACTGATCGCCCGACTCAACGGGATCCAGATCGATGACGAACGCGACTGGACGACTGCGATGGCGGCTGTCCTGGCCGACCGACATGCGGAACGGGACACGATCCTCGCCGGCGGATTTTCGGCACTTCAGTTCGATCGGATGCTCGACTTGCTCGAGGGATACGTCCGCGACTTTCCCTGTGAGCAGTGGGTGCTGTGCCATGGGGACCTCGGCCCGAAGCACGTCTTCGTGACCGGTGACGGCATGGACGGCGCGGCCGTACGGGTGAGCGGGATCATCGACTTCGGCGACTGGTTGCCCGCTGCCCCCGTCCATGACCTGGCCGTGCTCCGGGTTCGCGGCCCGCGGCTGGACTTGCCCCCGCTTCTGGCCGGCTACGGCGCGCCTGCTGACCAGACGTACCGGCGGCAGCTGGACCTGCACACACTGATCATCGCGATGGGCTCGCTCGGGTTCGGTGTGACTGAGGACGACCAAGCCTGCATCGAACGCTCAGGCCAGCTGATCCGCACCCTGCTCGCCGACCTCGACGAGCCGGCCTTCTAGCGACCTGTCCGGCCCCGGCCAACAGCGTCCGAAAGCGCCCAGCACACGCTCAACTCCGCCTGCCCGGACACGCCGTTGCGCCTGTCGACACGCCGTTGCGCCTGGACATACGACCGGTAGCCGGAGCATCCTCTCGAAATGGCCGAACTCGCCACCGGCACCGCAACCCGCTCCGCGCCCGAGCGGGTGTCAGTACGACGCCGCCCGACTGGTCGCGACGTGAGCCACGAACCACGACGCCAACGGCAACACCTGGCCGGTTGCCTCGCGGACCTGCTCGACGACGCCCTCGGTCTGCGGCCGCGTCCCGGTGCCGAGGTCGCGCCGGACGAACACCGTGCGGCGGAGGAGCAAGCCGACCCGGGGATGGTCCCTCGGATACCCGCGGGGCATCTTGGTCAGGCATTGACCCTTGGTCAAGCCGAACCCGACCTCGTCGAGGTCTGCGATGATCTCCGCCAGCCGGCAGCCGCTGTGGTCGGCGTCGACGGCAGCACGGTAACGCCACAGCTGGTCGGTGGACTTGCCGGTCCATCCGCCTTCGACCACCAGCCCGTCGAGCCCGAACACCACGTCGATCCGCACGCGTCGCGCGACCCACACCGACGCGACGGTGCGCCGCCACGTCGCCGGATCGGCACTCACGGCGGACAGCCAGGCCCGGCCGTAGCCGCCTACGTCACCGAGCGCATCAGACAGCGCCTGCATCGGCCGGCGCACCAGCTGGTCGTGCTCCTCACGGTGAACCCGCAGGACGGCGGGAGACGGGTCACCTCCCAGGCGCCGAAGCAGGTCGTACGCCTCCTCCGTCCAGCTCGCGAGATCGATCCCCATGTGCCCCACAATGGCACACCAGACGCCCTGCCGGCGTACCGACAAACAGACGATGCTCTTGCCGCACCTATGAAGGGATAGCCGATGAACAAGCTGTTCGACGAGGAGATTCGCGGGCACCACAGCATGCGCGACCACGTGTTGACAGTGGTGTCCGACGCCGACCTGGCGTACAAGCTGGCCGGCCAGAACCCAACCCTGGGGGGCCTGCTGATCGAGATGGGCGACCTCCAGGGCGTCTACACCCATTCGTTCGAGACGTTCACCCTCGACTGGTCACACCGTCAGCTTCCGCCGCCACCGTCGATCACGGTTGACAGCCTGCGCGCCTGGTTCGACGCCCAGGACGACGCCATGAAAGGCGCTCTTGACCGCTTCACCGAGGAAGAGCTGCGCATCGACCGGATCGACCGCGGCGGCAGCTTCGTCGCCTCACCGTTCGTCCAGCACCAGGTCTACCGCGAGGCGGTGTACATCTTCTACGGCAAGCTGAGCGTCTACCTGCGCGCACTCGAACGCGATGCCGGCCCGCACTGGGCCGCCTGGGTGGGATGAGGCGCCGGACGCCTCGGTACGCACGACGAGACTCAGGCTCCGCTCGTACGGCAGGCCGCGTGCACCGAGTCGTGGACCTGGAGGACGTGGCCCATCGCGGTCATGTCCAGCAGCCTCGCGACCGGAGCTGTCGGGGCTGCAAGAACGGGTTGACAACCGAGCTGGGTGGCACGACGGTACGCCGCGAGCAGCGCGCCGAGCCCGCTGGAGTCCATGTACGTCAGCCCGCTGAGGTCGACCACGACGGGCCGGCGCCACCGGTTGAGGGTCCTGCACAGGTAGGTCCGAAACGCCGCGGAGTTGGCCAGGTCGGACTCGCCGACCGGACGGACGACGACCCAGCCGGCGACCTCGGTTTCGGTGATGACCAGCTCCGTGGGAGCTTCGAGATACTTCACGGTGCCTCATCTCTGAGGTCCGCGACGTGCTGGTGATGCTCAGGGTGCCGCCGAGGCGGGCCTCGACCCCCCGCTCCAGCCGCGCGGCACGGGCAACTGAGGCGGAAACCCCAGGCACAACCCTGCCGGCGTCATGATCGGGGACCCGGCGACGGTTGCCACGCTACGCCCGAAATGTCGTCATGTCATCAGTCATATCCGCTAAGGCGCTTTCCCATTGCCGCAAGGCCCCGCCTGCGCCGCCGGCACCGACGGCGACCACGATTGGCGAGCCGAACCAGGGGTACCTGCAATCCTCCCGCCGCATCCGTCCTTCAGGTGGTGCTCCAGTCCGATGGCATACGAGTCCGGAAACCGCGGGTGGCGACCACCTCGCCACTCTCCCCGGAAGCCCTGCCTCTGCTCCGAACTCGAGCCTGCGAAGGGCACCGACCTCGGCCGCGTCGTGAAGGAGGCGTCGGTCGGGCAACTGCGGCAGCTGTGGCAGCTCGCCGGGGAGGAACTGCGGGCACGGCACCTGCCTGCCACGGTTGCGTCGATCGTGGAGCTTCGGCGACTGACCCTCGAGGAGCTGGCACTGCGCGACCCGGACGGCTTCGGCCGCTGGCTCGCCAACAGTTCGCGGATGAGCGAGCCGTGTACGCACGCATCGATCGATCACTGCGGTTGACCGCCCGACGACGTAGGCCGCGCCGGCCCGCTGTTGAGGCGCCGGTTTCCGGGTAGAGCGCCAGGGTGATTCCTGTGTCACGCGGCGCCGGCCCGGCAAACCGCCGTCGGAGCCGGCGATGAGACTTCGGCGGTCCGACTGCTCCGGGCCCGGCATCCGCAGGCGCCGCCGCGGGCGCGGCTTCAGCTACAAGTGGGACGACGGCACGGCGGTCGACGACGCCGAGGTGCGCCGGATCGAGCACCTGGTCGTTCCTCCGGCATGGAAGGACGTCTGGATCTGCCCGCACCACAACGGACATCTGCAGGCCGTGGGCACCGACACCGCCGGCCGGCGGCAATATCTGTACCACCCGGCTTGGCGGGAGAAGCAGGACGCCATCAAGCACGACCACGTACTGGTGATGGCCCGCGCCCTGCCGAAGGCACGTCGCCTCATCGACCACGACCTCCGATCGCGTGGCCTGAACCAACGGCGGGTGCTGGCCGCGGCCGGCCGGCTGCTGGATCTCGGCTTCTTCCGCGTCGGCGGCGACGAGTACGCCGAGAACGGGTCGTACGGTCTGGCCACATTGCGCCGGGACCATGTCACGATCGAGCGCGGCGGCACGGTCACGTTTCACTATGCCGGCAAGGGCGGAACCCAGCTCGAGCAGGGCGTCGCCGACCCGGGCGTCATCGACGTGCTGCGGCGCCTGCTCCGGCGTAACGACCCCAGTCCCGACCTGCTGGCGTACTGGCAGCACCGGGCCTGGCACGACGTACACAGCAGCGACATCAACACATACTTGCAGGACGTGTTCGGCAGGGAGGTCTCCGCGAAGGACTTCCGTACCTGGCATGCGACCGTCCTGGCTGCCGTCGGCCTGGCGGTCTCAGGAGCCTCCGCCAAGAGCCAGTCGGCCCGGAAGCGTGCGGTGGCGCGGGTCATGCGAGAGGTCGCCGGGTACCTGGGCAACACGCCCGCGGTGGCGCGGACTTCGTACGTGGATCCGAGGCTGGTCGACCGGTTCACCGAAGGCCGGACGATAGCGCCGGCCCTGCCGGAGCTGGGCAAGGACGTCGAACCAGGCCGGCTGGCCACCGAAGGCGCCGCGGAACAAGCCGTGCTCCGGCTGCTGAGCTGAGCAGGTTCCGCTGAAACCCAAACAGGCCGGGAAGCTGGCCGGCTTCTTCGACCTCGGCGGTGGGTGAAGTGGTGGATCCGCGCCAGAGCGACCCGCTTCTACTTCGGCGATGTCGTGCCGAAGCCCTCGGCCAGATCGACGAACCCAAGGAACAAAGGGCATCGAGACCAACCTGGTCCGGCTCGCCTCGTCATCGCCACGCCGACCTGGCAGCTGTCGCCGCGGACCTGAGCGGGCATCCGATCCCCGCGCACGGCCGACGCAGCGGCTGCCAGGTCGTTGAACCTCGCGTGATGTACAGGTTCGGCTGCGTATGGCTGGTTTCCAGCGGGGTATGGCGACGCTGAGCCGGATCTCGAGGGACGGTGAGCATGGCGGCCGACGCGCGCCGGGTGTGAGCATCGTCGACATGTCGAGCGAGAAGGCGTCCCCGGCCACACCGGCACGATTGCCGCGCGGCGGGTTGGACGGGAGAGGTGAACCGGACCGATGCTGGCTGACCTGCAGCGAGCCCTCTTGCCGGCCGCGGTCCCGGTTCTGTCCCGCGCCGACGTCGGAGCGACCTACCTCCTGCCCGCGGACGAGGCGTCTGCAGGAGGCGACTGGTTCGAGGCGATCGCGCTGAACGATGGCGAACTGGCGTTGGTCGTGGGCGACGTCGTCGGCCACGGAGTGGCCGCCTCGGTGACGATGGGCCGGCTGCGAGCGGTCCTGTCCGAACGGCTGCTGGCCGGTATGCGCCCGGCAGCGGCGTTGTCGGAACTGGACACGTTCGCGGCCAAGGTCGAAGGTGGCGAGGGAACCACCGTGTGCGTCGCCGTCCTGGACCCGGCGACGGGCGCGGTCAGCTACTCCTCCGCCGGACACCCGCCGCCCCTGCTGGTGTCGGCGGGCGGGGAGGTCAGCCGCTTTCTCGCACCGTCCCGAGGCGGTCCACTGGCCAGCGGTTCGCGGTACATCGAGCTGACGGCGACGCTCGCCGAGGGCGAGCTTCTGCTGCTCTACACCGACGGCATCGTCGAACGCCCCGGTGTCCCACCGAGTCGGGGGATGGTCGAACTCGCCCAGGCCGCCGCGGACTCGGCCGTGACACGGGTGCCGTCGGGCGGACGGCTCAGCGGACCGCGACCGAGCCGGCAGGGATCGGACGCACAACGCGTGTGTGACCAGACGTTGGAGCTGCTCGTCGGCGCGTCGGGCTACCGCGACGATGTCACGTTGCTGGCGGCTCGCCGGCGCGGCCGACGCCCAAGTCTCGAG
The DNA here is from genome assembly GCF_054779015.1 of Flindersiella endophytica. Taxonomy (NCBI): domain Bacteria; kingdom Bacillati; phylum Actinomycetota; class Actinomycetes; order Propionibacteriales; family Nocardioidaceae; genus Flindersiella; species Flindersiella endophytica. Next base: position 15,829 of record NZ_BAAGYY010000036.1, on the reverse strand, counting down.
CTCACGTTGCCGAACGCGGACGACGCGCCGGCCGCCGCGCGACGTGCGCTCGGCGAATGGCTCGGCGAGCTCGGGCTGGACGGGACCTTGCTGGCGGCGGTTCAGCAGGCGGTCACCGAGCTGGTTGTCAACGCGATCGAGCACGCGTACGTCGACGAGCCGGAGGCGAGCCAGGTCATCGGCGTCACCGGATCGCTGACCGATCAGAGCAGCGTGCTGGTCGCCGTCTCCGACAGCGGCCGGTGGCGCCGGCCGCGTACGGACGACTCGTCCGGTGGGCTGGGTCTGGCCGTTGCCGGCTCCTTCGCCGACCAGATGCACATCGACCGTGGCGAAGCCGGCACGACGGTCCGCCTGGTCCACGCCGTGCGACACGAGGTGAGGCTGCTCGCCTCGGGCGACGCACCGCGTACGCCCGCCGGACAGCAGGCCGCAGACTACGGCGAGCCGTTCGCCACGGAGCTGGCCGCCGAGGAGGCGGGTGCCCGTCTCATCGTGCGAGGAGTGGTCGACACCACCAACGCCGGCCAGCTGGATCACCTGCTGCGGACTGCCACGCTGGGCGGTACGACGTCACGGGCTGTCGACCTGTCCGGCGTCACGCTGCTCGCCAGCGCGGGCGTGCGGGTCTTGTACGCGGCACACCGCCGCTGTCTCCAGCACGCCCAGCGGCTGGACCTGATCGCCCCGGCCGGCAGCACGGCACAGCACGTCCTGGCTCTTGCCGCACTCCCCTACACCTGAGCCGCGTTCGGCGTTCACCGCAAGAGCGACGACTGGGGCGAACATGTCTCGCCGAGCATCTCGTACACCGGTATGAGCTCATCGATCGCCGTGACCTGGAAGACCTTGGCCACGGCCGGCCGCTTCGGTCAGCACCTCACCTGCCAGCGGATCCGGCCGCCCGGTGGTGGGATCGGCCAGCAGGAACTCCTCTTCCACACCGATCGTACCGCCACGCTCACGCGGCTTCCACAGCACGGTTTCGCGGTGACGGCCACTGGATGGGTTCTGCGCTGTCGCTGTCGATGGCGCGCCGGATTCGTTCCAGCGTTGTGCTGAGCAGCCGCGAGACGTGCATCTGGGAGATTCCGAGCTCCTCGGCGATCTCGGCCTGCGTGCGTTCGCCGTAGTAGCGCAGAACGAGGATGCGTCGTTCCCTGGCGGGCAGGTGGGCCAGCGCGTCCCGGACCGATTCGCGTTGTTCGACCAGGTCCATCCGGCTGTCGTCCTCGCCCACGGTGTCGGCGATGGTGCGGCCACCGTCGTCCGAACTCTGGTCCGGTGCGTCCAGGGAGATGGCGCTGTAGGCGCTGCTGCACTCGAGCGCATGCAGGACGTCGTCCTCTGCCACGTCGAGCTCGGCGGCCAGCTCGCGCGGTGTGGGTGCTCGGCTGAGCCGGGCTTGAAGCTTTTCGCGCGCCGGTCCGATCCGGCGGTAGAGGTCGTGCATCGCACGTGGGATGCGGACGGCCCAGCACTGGTCGCGGAAATAGCGACGCAGCTCGCCGAGGATCGTCGGGATGGCGAACGAGGTGAATCCGTTCCCTCGTTCGGGATCGTAACGCCTGGCAGCGAGAACCAAGCCAAGCATGGCGACTTGCACCAGCTCCTCGGCGGGCTCGCCACGACCGGCATAACGGTAGGCCAGCTTCCTGGCCAGTCCTATGTGTTGCTCGATCAGCTCTTCGGACAGAGAAGACGGAACGCCATCCGAGACTTGAGTGGTGTGATCAGTCGGCACGGAGACCCTTCAGTGGTTGTTCTCCTCGCCCCCGCGATCGTCCCCCTGACGGCTCCCCCGTCGCATCGCCGCTCAAACAGCGAAGCCCGATCCTTTGCCCTTGTGTGGTTCACGATTCGTGACTGCGCAGGTTCGTGGTGTCAACGTTCCAGGTCCACGAGCAGGCCGTAGTGACCGTTCATCGGAAGTGGTCGTGCAGCATCTCTTGGACCTCGTCGAGCCGGTCCAGGACCGCGAGGGCGGCCTCGTGCCGTGCTCGGCCGTATGCCAGCAGAGACGCGTCGACCACATTTGGCCGTTCCAGCGGCTCGACGAGCGTGTACGTCGAGGCCAGTGTCCACGCGCAGCCGACGGCGACGCTGGAGATGAGGTCGACCGGGCGGGCGGCGGGGTGCTCTTCCCGATAGGCGGCGAGGAGGTCGGGAAGCCCGGTGACCCACTGATCACCTGCGAGGACGGTCCCGGGATCGCATCCAATCCTCACGATCTCCCACGAGACGTAACGCTGCATCGGCGGCCAGAAGTCGATGATGGCCGCAACCTTGTCGTCGCGCAGCAGAACGTTCGGAGAAGCAAGGTCGCCGTGCACGATCTGCACGGTCAGCTGCGACAGGTTGCATGCCGTAGGCGCGGGCCAGCGTGTCGGCGACGTCTCCGAGTAGTTGCCCGTCATCCATATGTCCAACGCTATCCACACATCTGGGCCGGCCGAGGTCCTGATCGTTGCGTCGGCGCCTCACTGCAGACTGCCCTTGGACGTTGGAGGGGACGACGTTGGACTTCCGGTGGGAGGGTGTCACATCCGCGGGAGAAGTGGATTCTCCTTGGACATGAAGCAGCCCGACGAGGCCAGCCGATCCGCCAGCACGTGCGTCGCCGAGTCGCGGCTGATGATGTCGACGACATCGTGTCCGAAGTGTTCGCGGCGGCTTGGAAGCACCGGAAACGACTGCCAGGTCCAGGTGACGTGGAGGTTCCACTCGAACCAGCCCCGCGGCCACCGCGAAGTCCTGCCGCTGTGGACCGCACGGCTGGCGCCGAAGGTGGACGCGCACGACATCAACCATGACGGCGGCGACGTCACAGACGTACTGGTGACGTTCGAGGCGGCACCCGGCGCTGACACCGGAAGGATCAGCCAAGCCAGCCTCGAGGTCTCCACCGACGACGGCGCGACCTGGACGAAGGGCAGGCTGACGGCGGTCAGCGGGCGCACCTACGTCGCGGCGTTCCGTACACCCGCCGGGCCGGCTTGGCATCCCTACGGGCGAAGGCGATCGACTCGAAGGGCGACGAGGTGGAGCAAACCTTCGTCCACGCCTACCGCCTCACCGACTCACGTTCCGCTGGTTGACGAGCCTTGTGGATCGCAAGACGTGCCCTCCAGGCCGAGCCTGGAGGGCACACAAATCTGGGGCCGGCGCTCCGCGGTCAGAAGGTGGCGATCGGGTTGACCGGGCTGCCGGATGTGCCGGCGAAGCGGACCGGTGCGACTGCGAGCTGGAAGTCCCACTGGCCGAGCTCGGCAGCCGTCGTCGCGCAGGCCTCCAGGTCGCAGTTGTCGAGCAGCCACAGGCCCATCGCGACGAGACCCACGGTGTGAACCGGCATCGCCAGGTCGTCGTAGCCCGACGGCTGAACGTCCTGAGGGGTGTCGGCGCCGATCAGCGCGACCTCTCGTTCCCGCAACCACGGCAGGCAGGATGCGTGCCAGCCGGCCTGCGTGAAGTCGCCGGACGGACCGGAGTCGTGCCGGACGCGGCCATAGCCGGTACGCAGGAGTACGGCATCGCCGGATCGCACCCGCACGCCCTGGCGACGCTCGGCCTCCTCGAGATCCTCGGGAAACACACCGTCGCCTGGTTCCAACCACGGCACATCGCGAACCTTCGTGATGTCCAGCAGGACACCACGGGTGACGATCCCGTTCGCCGCCGCCGTGACGGCCCCCCACGCCGATCCCGTTTCGGCGTCGACCAACGAGTGCGACCGCCCGTTGTACATCATGCCGTCCCAGAAGATGTGGCACGGCGAGTCGACGTGGGTGATGGTGTTGCCGTGGAACAGGATGCCGAGCCGCTCGTTCGAATAGCCCCAGTGCCGGTCGTTGCGGAACCCGGGCAGCGGCATGTTCTCGGCACCCGGCAGGTCGGCGAAGCACGGGCACGCCGTCGTCGACCGCTCCATCTCTTCAGGTACGGCGACCTCCCATCCGCACGACACGCTCCTGCCATGGCGCACGGCCCGCGCCGCCGCCAGCCGGACGTCGTCGGTGATGTGGTTCAGCGTCCCGAGCTCGTCATCGTCGCCCCACCGTCCCCAGTTCGACAACGTGTCGAAGTACCCGAGCACGTCGTCCTGTGTGGGCATCGCTCGCCCTGCCGTCATCCCGGCATCGACTCCCTTCGGTCACGCGGGTCGGGCCCAAGCAGGTAGGGAATCCCGCCCTCTTCTCAGGCCTGCCAAGACCCGCTGAACCGGCATGACACTACATCAGCGGACCAGCAACCGGCCGGTCAGGAGGACGGGCCGGCACACCTGCCGTGCCGTGTGCGAGCTCAGCGAGAGCGATGGCCGGCCGGTCTGATCGGCGGGTCAGAGGACGGCGATCCAGGCGTCCATGCGTTCTCTGAGCATGCCGGCGGTCAGGTCGGCCCTGCCGATGCCGTGGTAGTTCGGAAGCCAGGACTCGACCGCGGAGGTGGCTTGGGCGGCAGCTTGGACGTCCCAGGCGTTGACGTCGGGCAACGGTTGACGGGAGTGGTGTTCGTACTCCGCGAGGAAGTGCTCGGCCGCATCGGGCGACCCGAGCAGGACGAGATCGAGACGACACCATGCGACATCGACGCCTCGGGGCGCGTTCCGGGCACCTGACCAGTCGACGATGCCGGTGAGTTGGCCCGCGTCCCAGAGGGCGTTCCCACACCAGTAGTCGTAGTGGGTCAGCACCGTCTCACTCGTGTCGAGGCGATCCCACTCACGTCTTGCACGAGCGGCGATTTCGGAGTCTCCGGACGGCGGACGTGCGGGGGCGGTGCGTAGCCCGGTGCCCTCGAGTTGGTGGACGCGCGCCAGCGCCGCGGCCAGCTGCGAGGCGACGGCTTCCAACGGCAGCGTCGGCTCGGGCGCGGTGCCGGATATCGCCGAGGTGACGATGACCGGTTGCGGGAAGTCTTCGCTGTGGGCTACGAACTGCGGGACCAGGGCACCAAGTGAGCTCACGCGTTCCAGGATCTCCGCTTCCCGCGCCGCGGCGTCATCGGCCGGCGGGAACGCCCTCACGACATACTGCGAAGTGGCGTCGGCGACCAGCAGGGTCGTGGCATGCTGACCGCCGGCGAGTGGACGTACCAGCTCGACCTCACGTCCGAGCAGCTTGGACGCGGCTGCCGTGATCTCCTTCTGCTCCTCAGCTGTCACGATCGCGCGGGTGGCTTGAACCACTGGTTGCGCGCGGAGTCGGGCCAGTGAGTCTGGACGCCCTGTGCGCGCAGGAGGTCCTGCAGGTCGTTCAGCCGCGATGTCCACACCGACCGTGGATCGGTGTTGTTCGCGATGCAGTACGCGGCCAGCACGCCGGCCGACTCGCCGATGTTCCACTCGGTGGGGTGCAGCCGGTAGGCGCCGTTCGTGACGTGGGTGGCGCTGATCGTCTTGCCGCCGGCCAGGAGGTTGTCGATGTTGCGCGACAGCATCGCCGACAGTGGGATCTGGTACGGATAGCACCGCGTCCACAGACCGTACTGGTTCTTCAGACCGGGATGGATGTCGATCCAGTAGTGCCCGGCGCCAACGGTGTCCGGGAAGTCCGCGGCCGTCAGCTCCTCGGCCGGTTTGCCGAGCAGGGCAACTCGATTGTCGACACCGATCTGCCACTCGTAGATGCGCTCGAGACCGAGCATGCGGCGTGCTTCGCGGATGTACGGCACCTTCGCGACACCGTCGAACGTGCCGGAGACGTCCGGCCGCGGCCGCAGCGCGGGATAGCCGTGGCCGTCGTCGTCCGGGTGCGGGATCTCGTTCTGCAGGTAGTACAGCAGGCAGAGCGACAGCTCCTTGCCCGCTTGAATGTTCTCCCGCCGCTCGGCCTCGGTGACGTCGAGCAGGTTGCCGGTTTTGAAGTCGTTGCACGGATAGTTGATCAGCGACACCTCTTCGGCGAAGGTGTTCGGCAGGAAGCTGGTCAGCGCCGCGACGCGCCTGTACTGCCAGTAGTTCGGGCCTTCTGAGAACGGGTAGTCGCGTCGCGGGTCGAAGAGATTGCCGGCGAAGAACTCCTGGAACGACGCGCGGTATTTCCGGTAGGCCGGTTGCTTACCGATCCGGTGGTCGCCGCCTGCCCGGTTGTATCCCAGCGCGAGCACCATCGTGAAGCACTGCTGATCGACCGGATCCGCGCCGGGGTTGGTGTTGTGCAGCTCGTTGGTGCCGGACGGGCCGCCGGCCTCACGGCCCACAACGGAGTCCGCCCCGGCCAGCGGCAGCAGGTCGCCGAACTCCGTGGCCTCCACGACGTACGCCCCGCTGACCGTACGCGCCACACCGTCCGGCCCGACCAGCCGTACCGAGGTGATCCGCCCGTTCTCCACCGACGCGCCCTGCGGCCGGTGACCGAGCAGGATCTCGAGCTTGCCCGCCGCGACGTAGGGCAGCAGGAGGTTCCACAGGCACACCCGCCACACCGCCGGGTCCGCCGCCAGCCGCGAGACCCAGGCGTTGCCGGGGTTGGGCTGGTTCTGGCTCTTGAACGCGGCCGTGACGGGATAGTACGTCTTGTAGTACTGGCGAACGGCCGCGCGAAGGTTCTTGTACGCCGCGGTCTGGCCGTACGCACCGGTGTTGGGCTCGATCCAGCGGTGTTCGTCCGGCGGGACGAGCTGGGTGGTGAACTGCCCGCCGATCCAGTCCGTGCTCTCGGTGAGCACGACCGTCGCGCCGTTGCGCAGCGCCCCGAGCGCGGCGGCGACGCCGCCGGCTCCCCCGCCGATCACGACGACCTGCGCCTCGAGCTCCTCCAGCGTGTACGTTTCGCCTGCCGCATAGGCCGCCTCGTAGTCGCCGAACGTCAGCGCGCCAACCGCTGTGACACCCGCGCCGCCAAGGAGCATTCTTCGCGAAAACGACATCCCCCAGCCCTCCCAGGCCGATTGCCGGTCAGCGCTCCACAGTAGCCGGGCCGGATGGCTCGGGCCCCCGCCGATCGCAATGCCGACGACGCCGCCGGCCTCCCATAGTCCGGTGCCGTCCAGTGCCTGCTGCCGCCAAAGCCATGCCACGATCTGTTCACTCTGAGGACCAGAGTCACCTACGTTGTCAGGACGAGCTCGCGCATCGCGTGGATGGCGGCGCGGACGTCTGCCTCGGGTGGTGGGGCCATCCAGCCGTACGCCGCGGTCGGGAACCGGCCGCGGTACAGGCCGGCGTAGGCGAACAGGTTGTCGCGGGCGTTCTGCTCTGGCGTGACGGGTTCGCCGATCAGGCCGCGAGCCTCGTACGACAGCGCGATCCGGTCGGCCAACCATTCCGGTACCGCAGGTGCGGGTGCGGGCTCGAGCCGCGCGACGGCCAGGAGGTGGTCGGCGAAGCCAGCGGCACCGTGTCTTCGCGCGCGGGCTTCGAACAGCGTCCAATGCCTGCCGAGGGAGCCGGATCGTTCGCCCCAGCCCTCGGTGGCGATCTCGGAGACGACACCCGCGGCGCGGCGGACCGCGATCCAGGCGCCGACCCGGTCGCCCTCCTCCGTGAGTCGTTCGGCCTGGGCGAGCAGCTTCCGCCCGAGGTCACGCAACGCCGCGATCCGGCGGGAGACGACGGGCTCGGCGAAACGCCACCTCGTTGACAGCTCCAGCAGTGCCGCCGCCGCGCCGTTGTCGCGGTGCGGTGTGCCGCCGTAGACCTTGTCGAGACCGAACAGCCAGCGGCTGTCGTCCATGCGCGCCGGGATGTCGCCGGGGTCGCGGACCTCGGCCTCGTCGAAGCTGAGCCGCCCGGCATCCACAGCGGTGTAGATGCCGCTGGTGCCCCACATCTCGCTCATCTGATAGGCGCACATGGACACCTCGGCCGCCACCTCGGGGATCGCTCGCCCGGCGCTGACCACGATCACGTCGAGGTCGCTGAGCGGCCAGTGCTGCCCGCGCCCGTAACTGCCGCCCAGTACGAGCCCGACGACGCCTGGCACCGCCGCAAGCGCGTCGAGGGCCTCCTCGGCCCGGGCGCTCAGTCGTTCGCGCCAGTGCCGTAGTCGCGGATCGGTTGCGCCGTCGCCCATCCGGCACAGCCTGCCATACGAGAGACAACGCGCCGATTAGCGACTTGTTAGAGGCGCCTGCCAGCCTGCGGGACGGACCTCTTCGTATCGAGGCGTCACCGTCTACGTGGGCGGCATCAACCGCGGGTGCTCCCGACCGAACCTGACTGCAGCGTACAGCCGGCGAGAAACCGAGCCGTTGGTTGCGTTGCCGAATCGACGACGTTCGGCAGCGCGGACTTTGGAAAGGAGCCTGCGATGCGTTACAGCGAGTAGATCAACAACGATCAACAACAACGTGACACGGTTCGCCAGTGTCGATTGGGCCATGTCGGACTCGAATTTCCTCGAGTCCGACATGCTCTTCCACTCAAAAGGCCGTACCAGCTCCCGAGGAACGTCCCATGGTCTCCCTTGTCCAGTACGACCCGCTTGACAGTTCGACTCTGGCCAACCCTTACCCGGTTTACGCCGCCCTGCGGTCTTCGGAACCCGTGCACTGGCACGAGACGATGCAGGGCTGGGTGCTGTCGCGCTACCGCGACTGTCAGATGGTGCTTCAAAACCCTGGAGTCTTCGCCGCCGACTGGCGACGAGCGGGCGAGACGGTATCCGAGCCCTGGCTCAGCATGCAGACCCTGGACCCGCCGGACCATGGCCCGTTGCGCAGCCTCTTCACCAAGGCGCTGCGCGCCCAGGACCTGGAGGCGATAGGCAGACACGGCGAGGCGTTCGTCGGCGAACTGCTCGACTCCCTTGCGGACAAGCCGCGATTCGACCTCATAGAGGACGTCGTCGAACCGCTCGCGCTGTCGACCATTTCGGAGCTGATGGGCATCGACTCCCCGGACGTGGCGACCTTCGCGTCCATATCGAACGCCATTGTGCGCAGCATGGACACCGGCCTGGCCCCCGAGAACCCCGAAGACGGATCCCAGACCAGAGCCGAGCTCAGGAAAGAGGGGGTCGAAGCCCGTGGCCGGCTCAGCGAGCTGGTCGAGTCCTGGTTCGTCGCCAACCCGCGCCCCGGGCTGCTGAGTCACCTCGCCGGTAACCGCGGCGGCACTGACATCCCCGAGTCGTACATCCGCAACACCGTGCGCGTCGTCTTCCTGTCGGGATACAGCTCGATCGTCGCGGGCGCCGGAAACGCCATGCTGACCCTGCTGGAAAGCCCTGAATCACTCGAGGCCATGCGCGACCCGAGACTCTTGTCCAGCGGCTTCGACGAGCTGATGCGCTACGACTCCTCGGTGCAGGGAACCAGCCGGATGGTCACCGAACCCACCGTCGTCGGCGACGTCCCGCTCACGCGCGGAGACGTCGTCGTCATGCTCTTCGGCGCCGCCAACCGCGACCCGGAGAAGTTTCCCCACCCGGACGAGCTGATACTCGACCGCTCGCCCAATCAGCACCTGGCGTTCGGCCGCGGCCCACACACCTGCATCGGGAACCTGTTCACCAAGATGACCCTGCAGGCCCTCATCAAGGCCGTCCAACGGCGTTCGGCACCCCTGCGGCCGGCCGCGACGCCCCGTCGCCATCGCACTGCCACCATGCGCTATCTGGCGACCCTGCCAGTCACGTTCCAGACTGCCGACTCCGAGTGACCGGTACCGCGCCGCCGGCGCTGCGGGGCGGCGTCCGGAGTTTCATCGTCAAAGCCGTCCCTCCGGCCGGTCCAGTGCGCGGGCTGACGGTGTCCACGTCGCTGACCACGCTCGGCGACGGACTGTTCGCCACCATCAGCGTCTTGTTCTTCCACCGCGTCATGGGCCTGCCCTTGGTGGAGGTGGGTCTCGGCCTCACCCTCGCCAGCTTGGCGGGCCTGCTCGTGGCGCTGCCGATCGGTCACCTGGCCGACCGCGTCGGCGCCAGACGCGTCCTGGTCGTACTCACCTTCGCCGCCGGCCCGGCGGTGCTGTGCTATCTCGTCGCCGGATCGTTCCTGGCGTTCGTCCTCACGGCCTGCCTGGTCGGGATCATCCAGCGTGGATGTCGCACCGTCCTGCCCGCACTGGTCGCCGTGATCGCCTCGCCGGAGGAACGGGTGGTGGCCCGAGCGCACCAGCAGGTTGCCAGCAACATCGGGATCTCACTCGGCGCCGGGGCCGCCGGGATAGCCCTGTACGTCGACAACCGAACCGCGTACGAGGCGCTCCTGGTCGGCGCCGCACTCGCCTACGTGGGTTCAGCGCTCGTGCTGAACCGCATCCCGGTGCGACTTCCGGCCGCCACCCTCGGCGAGCGGCCGCCGGCGTGGGCCGCGCTGAAGAACGTGCGGTTCCTGAGGTTCACCGCCCTGAACTCGGTGCTGTTCTTCAACAGCGGGCTGATGGAGATCGCCCTCCCCCTGTGGCTGGTCACCTACACCAGGGCGCCGGACTGGCTGCTGAGCGTCCTGATCGTGATGAACACGATCATTGTGGTGATCTTCCAGGTGAACGTCAGTTCCCAACGCAGCAACAAGAACCCGGGTGCGTGGGCGCGCATCTCGCGGCTGGGCGGACTCTTCCTCGGCCTCGCCTGCCTGCTGTACGGCACCGCCGGATGGGGAAACACCCTGGTGGCGGCTGGAGTTCTCGTCCTGGCGATGCTGGCCCACACCTGGGGCGAGATGTATCAAGTCGCCGGCGAATGGGGACTCAGCTTCCAGCTCGCACACCAGCACGCACCCGGCCAGTACCAAGGAGTCGTGGCCATGGGCCGCAGCGCCACGAGCGTCGTCGCTCCCATGGCCCTGGTCGCCGTCGTCGAGGCGGGCCAGGCCGGGTGGATCGTCCTCGCCGCCGTGTTCGTCGCTGCCGGGCTCGCTATGCCCGCAGCGACAGACAGGTCCGCCGGCGACCGATGACTTCTGGCCGCCACCTCGGTCTACCGCTTGGACGGACGCACTCAGGAACAGAAGAAGGACCCGATCATGGCGACGATCAGCGATGTCAGGCCACTCGGAACGGAGCTGGAGCGCTCCTACGAGGTGTATGTGCGTGCCAGGCTGAAGTTCCGGGTCAAGCAGATCGTCTACGTGGCGTTCTCCCTCGACGAGACCGTCATGGAGTTCGCGTTTCCCAAGGAGGAACGAGCAGCGCTCGTCGCGGCCGAGCCACACAAGTTCCAACTGCCGTCGACATCCGACCTACGGTTCAACTGGGTCCATGCCGACCTCACAGCCCTAGACCCAGCGGAAGCCCGCGAGCTCGTCGTCGACGCTTGGCGCATGGTCGTGCCGCAGAAGGTCTCCCGTGCCTACGACGAAGCTCACCCCCATGGTCCTGCCTGAGCCGCCGCGCGTCGAGGATCGCGTGATCGCGGCGGCGGTGTGCGCGGCCTTTCGGTGGGCTAGACGATCTATGACCTGAGTCCGGCTGTGGTCGCCGCGCCCTGGATGATCACCCGCAGGCAATCGCGGAAGAGGTCGTCGGGTGTGCGGTCGGCTTGGAAGTATTCGGTGATCCCGGCCACGACGGTCGGGTAGGCCTTGGCGAAGGATTCCAGGTCGAAGTCCTGCGCGGACTCCGCGGTGGGACGGCCGGTCTGTTCTTCCAGGACGTGGCCCACGGTGAAGTGCTCCACGGTCAGGACGATCAGGCGGGCCTGCCGCAAGGGAACCTCGCGGGCGACCAGGGTGCTGATCGCGAGTTCGGAGATGGCGGCCATTCTCAGCGAGAGCTGCGAGGTCGAGATCAGCCGCGCGCCGTCCGGATGGGCCAGCAGCGCTCGGCGCAACTGCTCGGCGAGGCCGGCCAGCCACTCCTGCCAGTGCTCCTCGGGCTTCGGAGGCACCATCTCGGGGAACTGCTGCTCGAGGACGGCATCTGCGATCGCGGTGATCAGGGCGGCCTTGTTGGGCAGGTACCAGTAGAGCGTGGGCTGCTGCACGCCGAGCCTGGCCGCGAGCTTGCGCAGCGTCACCCCGTCCAGGCCGTCCGCGTCGAGCAGCGCGACGGCCTCGCTGACGATCTGCCGCTTGTCCAACGCCATTGGTACCACCTCCTCCACGGTCACTCTATCAGTGATTGAGACCGCTCTCGATCGGTGATAGAGTCCTCGTCTATCACCGATAGAGACCTCTCGAAGGACAGTGACTCACGATGACCGACAGACGTTCGCTCCTCGACGCCCTGCATGAGGCAACCCACCGCCTCCCTGGCGTTCCCGCTCACGTGAACCAGCCGGCCGGGCACCACGGCGACACCCACCACGACCGTCCGGCGCACACCTCGACCACCGAGCGCCATCGGACTGCCCGCACGTGGAACCACTCACGAGCCCGGGCCCCTCGCGTGCTGGTGGCCTGGCAGCGACGGATCGCCACGTTCTTCGGTCAGGAGCTGTCATGAAGGCGGCGGTCGTGCACGAGGTCGGAGACGTTCCTCGCTACGAGGACTTCCCGGACCCGGTGCCGCAGGAGGGTGAAGTCCTCATCCGGGTGCGGGCGGTCGCGGTCGAGAACGTCGACAAGGCGATCGTGAACGGCGAGCACTATGCCGCCGGCACGTACCTCACCGAGTTCCCGATGATCCCCGCGTTCGACGGTGTCGGCGAACTGGAGGACGGGACGCTGGTGACCTTCGGCAATCCCCGCCCGCCCTACGGCGCACTCGCCGAGCTGTGTGCGGTGGACGCGAGGATGACAAAGCCGATCCCAGAGGGCATCGACCCGGCCGTACTGTCCGTGATGAGCGCGGCCGTCACCGCCATGTCCGTCAAGGTGGGCGGCGAGCTCGAAGCCGGCCAGACGGTGCTCGTGCAGGGAGGGACGGGGGTCGCGGGCCGGCTGACGATCAAGATCGCCAACCTGCTCGGCGCCGGCCGAATCGTCGCCACCGGCCGCGACGACACCCAGCTCCGCGAACTACGAGAGCTCGGCGCCGACACCGTGATCAACACCGCCGTACCCGAGGCGGACCTGCTGCGGGCATACCAGGTCAGCAAGGGCGAGGGCTACTACGTGATCGCGGACTACCTGTGGGGCAAGCCCACCGACGTCCTGCTGCGCGCGCTGATCCCGGACACCTTCGCTCTCGGGAAGCGGACCCGGCTGATCCAGATCGGCGAGCTTGCCGGCGCCCGGGTCACCCTGCCCGCCGCCAGCCTGCGCACCTCGGGACTGGAAATCATCGGCGCGGCCAAGGGCTTCAACGCCGAGACCATCGCCCAGGCGTACGAGCAGGTTCTGACCTGGACCCGCGCGGGCGAGCTCACCTTCGATGTGGAGAAGGTACCGCTCAACGACATCGAGGTCGCCTGGCAACGCACCGACCTGCGCGGCAAACGGCTCGTCGTGCTGCCGTAGCCGGCCTCGTCTTCGATCCGTTGATAGATTCCTGCGGTGAGTGAACAGCTGCCCGGCGGCATCCAACGATCACCCGCCGAGATCAAAGCCAGGTGGTCCTCCTGTTGGACGCCGAGCGAGATCGCACATCACCTGACCGGCATCGCTGCGCCCTGGTGCGTGGCCGCGGGCTGGGCGCTGGATCTGTTCCTCGGCAGGCAGACGCGCAAGCACGGCGACATCGAGATCGCGATCCCCGCCGCACGCTTTCCTGAGGTCCGCGATCGCTTCCAGCGACATCATCCACCACACCCGGGACGGCATCCCGTACCTCGCGCCCGAACTGGTCCTGCTGTTCAAGGCGAAAAACGTCCGCCCAAAGGACCAGGCAGACTTCAACGAAACCGTCCCACACATGACCCCAGCTCAGCGCGAAACGCTTGCCGAGCTACTCGATCGTGCACACCCGGAACATCACTGGCTCGTGGCCTTGTAACCCAGCTCCAGAGAGCGTGCTGGAGCGATCTGGGCAGTGCGGTCGTCACCCGACAACGGAACCCGCCGTTGTCGGGTGCCGACAGTTCCGGCCGGTAGCCTTGCCTTTGTGACCAGGGCAGAGAGTGGCGACGGGGAGCCGAGGCTGACAGCTCGGGGCGCGGCGACGAGGCGGCGCATCATCGAGGCCGCGGCCGAGCTGATGTACGTGAAGGGTGTCAGTTCGACCACTCTGGACGATGTCCGGGCCGCGAGCGGCACGAGCAAATCCCAGCTCTACAACCACTTCGCCGACAAAGAGCAGCTGGTCCGCGCCGTGGTCTCGGTGCGTGCGGAGGAGATCCTGGAGCGCGAGCAGGCTGCGCTACGACGCCTCAGATCGTTCAGTGGCCTGGTTCGGTGGCGGGACGCGCTCGTCCAGCGCAACGCACTGCAAAAGGGCGCGTACGGCTGCGTCATCGGCTCGATCGCCGGAGAGGTCTCCGACCAGGACGAGGTCGCTCGCATGGCCCTGGCGGAGACCTTCGAAGAGTGGGAACGGCTCATCGAGGCCGGCCTGCGCCGCATGCAGGACGCCCGGACACTCGCCGGCGACGCCGACCCTCACAAGCTCGCGGTCGGGCTGATGGCAGCGCTGCAAGGGGGTTACCTGCTGGCCCAGGCCGCACACGACGTCACACCCATGGAGATCGCACTCGACATGGCGCTCGATCAGGTCAGGACATTCGTCCCGGACTGACATCGGCGTTCTCCGAGCCGATTGTTTCCGACCTGAATGGACGCTACAGTCCATGCGCGGCGGCTGCGCTTGCCTATATGCTCACGCCAGGCGGTCCCTTGGCGTGGACTATTTAGTCCATGTATCGTGGTCGTGACACGCCTGGAACGCGTGCCGTGGTCAAGGGCTGGATAACAGGAAGGTGCCGAGATGAAGGCGATCGTGGTAACCGACGAGGCCGCGGGAACGGCCGGGATGACGCTGACCGACCGGCCCGAGCCGCCTGCCGCGATCAACGACGTCATCGTTCAGATTCATGCCGCGGGATTCGTCTCGACCGAGCTGGAGTGGCCCTCGACCTGGGCCGATCGCGCCAACCGTCGTCGAACGCCGGCCATCCCCGGGCACGAGCTGGCCGGAGTCGTCACCGCCCTCGGCTACGGCACGACGGGACTGTCGGTGGGACAGCGGGTGTTCGGCCTCGCCGACTGGCACCGCGACGGCACGCTGGCGGAGTATGTGGCGATCGAGGCACGCAACCTCGCACCGCTCCCGGGCGACGTCGACTTCATCGTAGGCGCGTCCCTGCCGATCTCGGGTCTGACCGCGTGGCAGGGACTGTTCCAGCACGGTCGGCTTCAGGCGGGGCAGAGCGTCCTCGCCCACGGTGCGGCCGGCGCGGTCGGAACGATGGTGACCCAGCTCGCCCGCGAGGCCGGAGCGTACGTCATCGGCACCGGGCGCGCCGCCGACCGTCAAAAGGCGCTCGACTTCGGCGCGCAGGAGTTCGTCGACCTCGAGAACGACGCGCTGGAAGATGTCGGCGCGGTCGACGTGGTCTTCGATGTCATCGGCGGCGGCATCCAGGAACGCTCCGCGGCCCTGATCAAGTCCGGAGGCACGCTGGTGTCCGTCGTGGGCCCGGTCGAGACCCGCCCCACTGACGGCCTGGCGGTGGATTTCGTCGTGGAGGCCGATCGCACCCAGCTGGGTGAGATCGTGCAGCGGGTGCGGGACGGCCGGCTGCGTACGAACATCGGAACCACCGTATCCCTCGACGACGCCGTCGCAGCGCTCAACTCGACCGAGCGACGCAAGGGCAAGTCGATCGTCAGCGTTCGTAGGTGAGTTCGTGAGAGTCCAGAGCGCAAGGTCGGCTTCCCGGCACGCCACCTGACCGCACCGCGCCCGTCCACCACCCCAATCTTGCAAAAGAGCGAACCGCTGGGGCCGCGCCAGCGCTGGGGTGTGTTTCGCTAACGGTGTTTCCGGCGGCTTGTTAGTAGGTCTCCGCAGCCGGGAACCGGTCTGCGAAGGTGATGGAGAACGCGTTCAACGCCGGCTTCC
>NZ_BAAGYY010000035.1:0-78851 GCF_054779015.1 Flindersiella endophytica | reverse complement strand
GTCGCCGACGCGCCTTGCTTGTCCGAGTGTGCCGGCACAAGCGCGGCATCCAGATCCACCGTCACCAGGCCACCTTCCCGGCTGCCTGGTGTCCCGGCCAGCGGCCGTCGCCGCTCCCACACCGCTTGCCGGGCATCGGCACGGGCTGAGCGGATCGCCGGCAGCGCCGCGTCGATGTCGGCCGCCAACGTGCTGAACAGCCTGGACACCGTGGGATCACTGGCGACCGGGCCGAACAACTCCGGCTGCGCCCGCAGCACCGCCACATCGGCCAGACAATCCCCGCCCAGCGCCACCGCCGTGGCGACATCCAGCAACACCTTGCCCGGATCATGGACCGCGCGCCGGCCACGCCACGGCGCCAGCGCCTTCGACAACACTCGATCCAGCCCCGACAACCGGGACACCTGCCGCAACAACACCCCGCCCGAGGACGACACCAACGACTCGCGGACCGAATCCAGAACCACACCACGGGCTCGGCTATTCTTCACCTACGGAGTGCCTTCCACTCGGAACGACTTGGACCTTCGACAAGCCCAACTCTTCCAAGCAGGACAGGCACTTCCGTACTCTCAGGCGCGTGTCACCACAGGCCAGGCGAAATCTCGAGGCTAGGGCGTGTCCTGCAAATGGGGCCGGTGAAGCTCGCGGTGCATCCGCGCCGCGCTGGCGGTGCCGCGGCCCGAAGCTCGTGTCGGGCATACGGGTGAGGGTTGCGGTGCCGTCAGCGTGGATGCGGGCCACGCGCCGGAGGCGCGAATTCAACAGAGCGCGTCCGACGACGGTGCTCATTTTGCGGCTCCGCCGCGTGGCGAGTCAGTCGATATTTGCAGGACACGGCCTAGAGCTGAGCGCTGCCGGACGACGCCGGCTTGGCGGCGTACAGGCGTACGACGTCGCGGCCGAACGACAAGCAGAGCAGCGCCAGCGCGACGGCGACCACGGCAGCTCCGACGACGTCCGGCAGGAGACCGGAGGCCGCGACGAGCAACGCGATCCCCTGCAGCGCTCCGATCAACTTGCGGACCTGGCTGTGCGCCAACGGCCCGGCGAGCCACGGCCAAGCCCAGGCCGCCGCCACGAAGGCGTACCGCATCAGGCCGATCGCGAGCGCCCACCACGTGCCGAGCTGCACCGCGACGAACACGCACAGCACGAACACCAGGAACGCGTCGGCCTCGATGTCGAAGCGGGCTCCGAGCTCCGACGCCGTGCCCGTACGCCGGGCCACCCGGCCGTCGACCGTGTCGAGGAGGAGCGCCACCGCCGCGAGCACGACCATCACCAACGGTGCCGGGCCACCGAGTTCGGACACCGCCAGCGCGGTCACCCCGCCGATCAGCAGGACTCGTGCGAGCGTCACCCGGTTCGCCGGTCCGAGCGAACGCGTTCGAGCCCGCCGGAACGCGACCAGCAGCACCGCCCAGCAGCCGACGGTGAAGACCGTTCCGGCCACCCAGCCCGCCGTCGTCAGCCCGACGGTCAACCACAAAACGGCAAGCAGCAGGAGCTGGACGCCGGCACCGGCCCCCAGCTCCCACCGCACCGGTCCGCTTCCGGCGTATCCGACCTCACCTACGACCATGGTCGGTATAACGGTGCGGACCAGTCAGCCGGTTCAGTCTCTCGCCCACTCGGGACCGGAAGTCGACAGCGCAAGCCCCATATGTGCAGGCCACAGCGCATGCGCGCGGATGCGCCGGAGGCAAGTTCACCCGCTGGCCGGCGTCGAACATTTGTTTGAAGGCGACGCGCCGACAGCCGTCCACCCGACTGTGCACTCAATAGGCCAAGATGGCCTACGTGACGAGCCCTGGCCCGCTGGCGCGCGATACGCCTGAGTTACGAAAGGCACGCGGAGCGTTCTTTACCCCTGCCGCCCTCTGCCGCTACGTCATGAACTGGGCACTGCGCGACGCAAACGATCGCGTCCTGGACCCATCCTGCGGTGAAGCCGCGTTCCTGCTGGCCGCCGGCGAACGCATCGCGGAGCTCAGCCGTCTCGACTCGTACTCTGATGTTCGAGTGGACGGCGTCGAACTGCATGATGCTAGCGCGCGGCACGCCGAGCAGCTACTCAAGGAGGCGGGATACGAACCGCGAATTGAGGTTGCAGACTTCTTCACGCTCCCACCTCGACCGACTTACGACGCGGTGATCGGCAATCCGCCATATATCCGGTACCAAGATTTCGCTGGCGAACAACGAGCTCGCGGCCGCGCGGCCGCCCTGCGCGGGGGTGTGGCCCTGACCGGGCTCGCATCCTCGTGGGCGGCGTTCACCGTTCACGCTTCGCTGTTCTTGAGGCGCGGAGGCCGACTTGGTCTGGTTCTGCCCGCCGAGCTACTTACCGTGAACTATGCGGCAGAAATCCGCCGTTTCCTCATGCAGAGCTTTCGATCCATACGGCTCGTACTCTTCACCGAGAGAGTGTTTCCAGGCGTTCTGGAAGAGGTCGTACTTCTTCTCGCTGACGGGTTTGAGGACGGACCAACTGATCATTGCGAGCTATACCAGGCACTCAATGTCAACGATCTAGCCAATGCCGTCGGCCGACGGTGGAAGCCCATCGCACCAGAAAGTAAGTGGACGCCTTCGCTACTATCCGCCGATGCACTTCGAGCCATCGAGGACGTCGACGGTAGTGGCGGATTCACAACGCTACACTCCTGGGGCGAAACCACCCTCGGGATGGTAACGGGCAACAATCGGTATTTCACGATGTCGCCAGTCACAGCGCTTGAGCATGGCATAGACAAATCCGAATTCCTGCACCTATCTCCACCGGGATCTCGCCATCTCCGCCAACTCGCAGTGACTTCACGAGACTGGCGGGAACTAGGCGAAGCAGGAAGACGAACCCTCCTCTTCCGCCCTGCAGGGGAACCATCCACCGCGGCACTTCAATACATTAAAGCGGGCGAGACAATCGGCGTAAACAACGCCTACAAATGCCGCGTCCGAAAACCGTGGTGGCGTGTCCCCCTGGTCCCACCCGCCGATCTACTACTTACCTACATGAACGCAGACGCTCCCAGACTCTGCACAAACCGCGCGCGAGTTCATCATCTCAACTCAGTGCACGGCGTCTATCTGAGAAGCGGAATGGTTCGGATCGGCAGCGACCTGCTCCCCCTGGCTGCGCTCAACTCGATGTCGCTCCTCACAGCGGAAATAGTAGGGCGTTCATACGGCGGCGGCATGCTGAAGATCGAGCCCAAGGAGGCTGACCGTCTATCTCTACCTTCCAAGGAGACGCTCGAGGCAACGCACAGCAACCTGACGGCGATCCGCCAGCGTGTTACGCATGCGTTGCAGGCCGGTGGCGTCGGCGCAGCTGCGGAACTGGTTGACGAGGTACTACTTATCCGGCATCTTGGGCTGCCGCAGACCAGGGTCGCCGCAATTCGCGAAGCACACGCCGAACTACAGGCGCGACGAGCAGCGCGCGGATCGTCTCCTCGCAGCAAGCCCTAGGCCCGTCCGGCACCTCTCCGCCATCGTTAATTCGCGCGAACTGTGCAACGCACGACAAGGAGGCAGGGCCAAGGAATGGCAACCCGCAGTGACGTGTTCGATTCGTTTGAACCAACGATCACAGATTATCCAAAGACAAACCCGTGGAGGCATGAGGGGGACGCGCCTCCAAGCTACGAGCCAGCGTATGACCTGCTCGCAGACCTTCTCAGCATTCCAGTGGGAGAGGAGCGAGGCTCGGAGTCCGGTCGACTCGCCAAGGCGATAGACGCTTGGGTCGCCAACGAGCTTCGACGATCAGGGTTTCCGGCAGACGAAGTCTGGCCCCGCCTGACCCGGCCAAGGGTGCTACCCAGAGAACTCGGCATGTTCATCGACGCGTTGCCAAAGAGCCTACAACATGAGGCCCGGAGGCGGCTACTCAGCAACACAAAGGTCGCCCCCTCGGACGCAAGAGTCCTCGGTCGAGCCTACGTCAAGCAGGTTGACGTGCTTATTGCACAATGGGCGCGTGGTCCGGAGCTACTCGTATCAACCAAATCCATGGTCTCGTCCTTCAGAAACAATCTCGCGAACCGATTTGAAGAGTCCTATGGTGACGCCAAGAATCTTCGAGGCAGATATCCGCTGGCAGCTATGGGATTTCTACTTGTGGTGCGGTCCACGATTCTCAAAGAACCTGGCACCTTCGAGAAGGCCGTTGACATGCTCCGGAAGCTGCAATCCGAACCAGACGCATATGACGCTACTTGCATAGTGCTGGCCGAATGGGATGACGAGACGCTTGATGGTGTGACCATACGGACCGACGAGGTGCCTCCCGACCTTGCCGGCGACCGGTTTCTCTCCAGACTCATCGAGGCTGTTCTCAACAGAACTCCCGTCGACATGCACGTCGTAGTTCGAGAGCGCCGCGAGCATCGCGACCTGCCGTTCGAGGAGCCGGACGCGGGAGAGACACTGCCAACGAAGACTACCGACTAGACATCTGAGGATTCGGCTGAATCTTGACGATCAGCCGATGTCGGTACGCGGTTGTATCGTGACTCAAAGTGGCGGGCGCCTCCGTCCGCCGACATCGTGTAGAACGGAGAGTCGCAGCAATGTCCCTTGTTAAAGAGCCGCATCTGACCGACAGTCAGGCGATGGACAAGATCGCGAACACCTTAAGCGTGCCTAGGTGGTCCTACGACACGCTCGATGTGATAGCCGAAGTAGTACTCGATACTGGACGGACTATTGACGACGAAGGTGTGGGCGGCGGGTAGCACGATTGTTAATCAAACCTGCCCGTTCAGCGTTTCGACAGTTTGATCTGCCGAAACGCTGAACGGGCGGCCGTTATCAATCCCCATCTAGGCCGACTGGCCGGGCTTTTGCCCCCAGTAACCTACGAACGTTGAATAGGGACCCGGCGCGGATGAAGGCCGCCGAACCAGCGAATTCAGTCCTTCAGACGGCTGATCGTCCGGGCCGGTCGGCATCGGGACGCCCTGGCAGCCACTCGCACCCGGTCGCCCGGTCTCGAAGAAGCTCAGGATGTTGCCGAAGCACTCCTCCAGCGCCGACCCGTGCACGTCGTCCTCGACGGTGAACGCGAGGCCGCCGACCGCCGCCTGCATCTCGGCCGTCCATTCGTAGACCGAGACCGACTCCCACCGGTGCCCGGACAGGACGAGCGGTCCGCCGGCCTTCTGCAGCCGGATCCGCTCGACCGGCAGCGACCAGCCCGCGCAGGCTGGCACGAACGAGCTCAGCGAGCCGGTCACGGGGAACTCCCGCAGGCGGTTCTGGTAGGCCGCCCACGCCGACTCGAAGTCCCTCGCGCCGCCGTCACCGTTGCAGAAGATGGCGTGGCCCGCCGTCTGGTTGCCCTGCTCGGGCATGCCGGCGGGCGGCGGCTCGTCGGAGTCGGGCGTCCCGATCGCCTGCTTCAACGACTCCGGAGCCGTCGGCCCGGTCGCGTCCCGCAGGTCGGCGAGCACCCTGGCGGCCAGCGGCCACACCGGCGACACCTGGGCACCCGAGAGCGCGATGATCTCCCCGTCGATCGGGAAGTCGATGTCGGTGAACTGTCGTGGATGCGCGTCGAAGTCGGCCTTCAGCGCCACGATCGCCGCCTTGACCTCGGCTGCCGTGTCGCCGAAGCCGTATGTGTCGTCGAAGCGCGCCATCCACGCGGCCATCCGGTCGAAGTCGCGCTCGGTCGCCATCGCGCGGAGCTGGACGAAGGTGTCCATCCGCGGGTCGGTCGGCGCCACGCTGTCGACCCACACCTTGCCGGCCGTCGCCGGGAACAGGCTGCGGTAGACCGGCCCGAGCCAACTGCCCCACGAAACGCCGAAGTAGTTGAGCCTCCGCTCACCGAGTGCCGCGCGCACACGATCCAGGTCGCGTACGATGTTGCCGGTGGTCAGCTGGCCGATGAACGCCGGGTCCTGCGCGGAGCACCGCTGGTTGACCGCGGCCAGGTCGGCGTAGACCTGCCGGGCCTCCGCCTCCGTGATCTCACCGGACGGCCGCGAACCTCCGTCGCCGCCTTCGCAGTTGACCTTCGTGCTGTAGCCGACGCCACGCGGGTCGAACCCGATCAGGTCGTACCGCTTGTTGAGCTGCGCCGTCTCCTCCCGTAGGGCGAGCTGGATCGGCATGAGGTAGCCGCTGCCGCCCGGCCCGCCGGGGTTGAGCGCGAGGCTGCCGAGCCTGTGTGCCTGGTCGGTGGCCTTCAACCGGGTGATCGCCACCTCGATCTTCCGGCCGTCCGGCCTGCGATAGTCCAGCGGCACGCTGACCGTGCCACAGTCGGTGCGTGCCCAGAGCTCCCTGAACTTCGGGATGGCGTCCGCTGGCAGCATGGCCTCCAGCACCTCGTCGGAGTACGTCGGACACGGCTTCCACTTGACCGCGGGCTTGCGGTCGACACCCACCGGCGACGCCAGCGTGGGCTGGGCCGCGAGCGTCACGCCGGCGACGGCCAGCAGCGCGGCGCTCGCCGCGAATGATCTTCGTAGGTTCATGGGTCCAAGGCTCGTGAGCGGGCGACCGTGCGCACATCTGTCTGTGGTCAGGCTGTGGACCATGTCTCAGGACAGGTCCGCCGAGCCTGCCGGATGCCTAAGCTGACGGTGCCATGCGTCGACATCTGGAAGCCCTGTGGGCTCGACTGTGCAGGCCGGTCGGAAAGGACGCCGGCCTCGCGGGCGTGCTGTTGATCGCCACGCTCGCACTCAAGGAGGCCGGCGTCGGGCCCGTCCAGGTGATGGCAGGCCCGAACGGCGAGCCGATCGGCGACCCCGTTCCCGAGGCGTTCGTCCTGTGGTGGGCGGCGGTGTTCATCTGCATCGCGACCGTGCTGCTCCGGCGGCGCTGGCCGGTCACCATGCTGGTCTTCGCGGTGCTCGCCACGCTCGTCCACATGGCGCTGGCGGCCGATCCGGCGCCCGCCGACCTCGCCGTGCCGATCCTGCTCTACACCCTCGCCACCCGCTGGCCGCGGAAAGCATCCTTGTGGGTGCTCGGCGGCACGCTGGCCGTCGCGCTGGTCTGGTCGATCTACGTCACGAACGACGGCCGTGCCGACGCGTGGTTCTCCCGCGGTGGCACCAAGATCGACGTAGTGGTGGACAAGGACCGTCCCGTCCCTCCGCCGCGGCCAGAGCCCCAGCCGTTCCCGGAGATGCTACTCGGCCCGACGTCCTGGGGCGGCATTCCCATCCTGGGCTCGGCTCTGGTGGCCGGCTGGGCGATCGGATCGAGCGTACGCAGCCGCCGGGCCTACCTCGACGAGCTGCGCGCGCGGGCCCGCGACCTCGAGCGCGAGCGCGACCAGCAGGCCGCGCTCGCCGCGGCGGCCGAACGCAGCCGGATCACCCGCGAGTTGCACGACGTCGTCGCCCACGGGTTGGCGGTGATCGTCATGCAGGCGCAGGGCGGAGTCGCCGCGTTCGAGAGGCGGCCGGCCGACACCCTGTCCGCACTGCACACGATCGTCGACACCGGACGCGCGTCGCTCGCCGACATGCGCCAGGTGCTGGCCACCGTGGGCCCGGTCGACGGCTCCACGCATCCGGTCCCCGGCCTGGAACGCCTGGCACAGCTGATCGAGCAGGTCCGGCGCGCCGGCACGCCCGTGCTCCTGCACATCGAAGGGCCGCCCGGCGTCCTGCCCACCAGCGTCGACGTCACGGCGTACCGGATCGTCCAGGAGGCGCTGACCAACACGATGAAGCACGCCGGGCCGGGAGCGTGCGCCCAGGCGCGGATCACCTACAGCAGCCACTGCTTGATCATCGACGTGACCGACAACGGCGTGGGCGATGGTCCACCGGCCGACGGCGTGGGCAACGGCCTGCGTGGCATGCGAGAACGCGTCGGCCTGCTGGGCGGAGACTTCCGGGCCTACCGAGGGCACAACGGCGGGTTCGTCGTCCAGGCCAAGCTGCCGACTCCGCAGGAGCACCCCGGATGATTCGCATCCTGCTGATCGACGACCAGGCGCTGCTGCGCACCGGCCTGCGGATGATCCTCGACAACGCCGACGACATGGAGGTCGTCGGCGAGGGCGACGACGGCTCGAAGGCGGTGGAGCTGGTCGAGCAGTGCAAGCCCGACGTCGTGCTGATGGACATCCGGATGCCCGACGTCGACGGGCTCGAGGCCACACAGCGGATCCGGGCCGAGCGGCCGGCGGAGCCGAAGATCCTGGTGCTGACCACGTTCGACCTCGACGAGTACGTCTACTCCGCGCTGCGGTCGGGTGCCAACGGCTTCATCCTCAAGGACACCCTCGCACCCGAGCTCCTGTCCGCGATCCGCGCCGTCGCCCGCGGCGACGCGATCGTGGCACCGGCGGTCACGCGGCGGCTGATCGAGCGGCACATCGGCACCTCCGGCGACCCGTTGCCGCGCTCCGAGACCGAGCTCCGCGAACTCACCGAACGCGAACGCGAGGTGCTCGAGCTGATCGCCCGCGGCCTGTCCAACGCCGAGATCGCCCGCCGCCTCTTCCTCACCGAAGGCACCGTCAAGGGCCACGTCAGCCACATCCTCACCAAACTCGCCCTCCGCGACCGCGTACAAGCCGTCGTGTTCGCCTACGAGTGCGGCCTGGTCCGTGCCGGCCAGGCGTGCGAGAAGCCACGCCCGTAGCCGGTCTCACGAGAAGCCGCGATCCTGAGCCGAGACCTTTGGACTTGCGGGTCCAATTTTCCCGAGCAACGCTGTCGTCCGTACCGGAACAGACACTGACCCGAAGGGACACGGACTCCAGTGGACATCCAGCTGACCGGCAAGCGCGCTCTCGTCACCGGATCGAGCTCGGGCCTCGGCGCCGCGATCGCCAGGGTGTTGGCGGCCGAAGGCGCCGCCGTCGTCGTGCACGGACGTGACCAGGCACGCGCGGAAGCAGTGATGAAAGAGATCCGCGGCGCCGGCGGTCAGGCCACGCTCGCGATGGGCGATCTCGGCACCGACTCCGGCGCCGAAGCAGTGGCGGACGCGGCACAAAGCCAGGGCCCGGTCGACATCCTGGTCAACAACGCAGGCTACTTCGACCTCTCCAAGACCTGGAACGACACGACGCCCGGCGAGTGGTCGGACATCTACAACGTCAACGTCGTCGCGAGCGTACGGCTGATCCAGCGGCTCCTTCCGCCGATGCGCGAGCGCGGCTGGGGCCGGGTGATCCAGATCGGCAGCGTGCTGGGTGCGCAATCGGCGGCCTCGCAGCCGCACTACAACGCGACCAACGCCGCAAGGGACAACCTCGCCCAGTCGCTGGCCCGGGAGCTGCGGGACTCCGGCGTCACGTCAAACGCCGTCGCGCCAGGGGCCATGGCCACCGAGTACGGCAAGCACCTGATCACCGAGTACGGTCGGGCCAACGGCTTCGGCGAGACCTGGGAGGAGGTCGAACGCGAGGTGGTACGCGCGCTCGCGCCCAACGACGTCGGCCGGACCGCACGGGTGGAGGAGGTGGCCGCGGCCGTTGCCTATCTCGCGAGCCCGGTCGCCGACTACATCACCGGCGCCACGCTCCGGATCGACGGCGGCTGGTACCCCCACCCATGAAACCGCTGACGGCCAAGGGCCAGGCGACCCGTGACCGGATCGTTGAGGGCGCAGCCGAGTTGCTGCGGCAACGCAACGTCGAGACCACCACGCTCGACGACATCCTCGCCCGCACGGCGACGAGCAAGGGCCAGCTGTTCCACTACTTCCCCGACGGCAAGGAGCAACTGCTCCTCGCCGTCGCGGAGTACGAGGCCAACAGCGTGCTCGCGGACCAGGAGCCGCAGCTCGGCGACCTGTCGACGTGGACGGGGTGGTACCGCTGGCGCGACAAGCTGATCGACCGCTACGTCGGACTCGGCGACTCGTGCCCGCTCGGCTCGCTGTTCCTGCAGATCGGCCGTGACACGCCTGGCGCGCAGGCGATCGTCCGCGGCCTGATGTCGCGCTGGCAGGAGAAGCTCGCGGCCGGCATCCGCTCCCTGCAGGCCACCGGCCGGCTGCCCGCCACGTTCGACGTCGACCTCGCCGCCGCGGCGATGCTGAGTGCCGTCCAGGGCGGCGTGACGCTCATGCTGTCAACCGGACGTTGCGATCACCTGAAGGCCGCGCTGGACTTCAACATCGCCCACCTGCGGTTGCAGGCGCAGAACGCGAGCCCGCCGACGCCCAGCGACCCGGTAACCTGAGCCTCCGCTCAACCGGGAGGAGAAGACGTGGACGAGGCCGACTACCTGACCGCGATCCGGACGTCGTACGACACCGTGGCCGAAAGCTACGCCTCGCTGGTGCCGGATCGGTTCTCGCAGGACCTGCTCGGGCAGGCGTTGCTGGGCGCGTTCGCGGAGTACATCGTGGCCGCGGGCGGGGGTCAGGTGGCCGACATCGGTTGCGGGCCCGGGCACGTCACGGCGCATCTGGCGTCGCTCGGCCTGGACGTGTTCGGCATCGACCTGTCCCCGAAGCAGATCGAGGTCGCGCGGCGGACCTGTCCGGGGTTGCGGTTCGAGGTCGGCTCGATGACCGCCCTCGACCTCGCCGACGGGTCACTCGCCGGCATCGTCGCCTGGTGGTCGATCGTCCACACCCCACCGGGCGAGCTGCCGGTGGTCATCGCGGAGTTCGAGCGCACGCTCGCGCCGGGCGCCCACACGCTGCTCGGCTTCCACGCCGGCACCGGCGAACGGCGGCAGCTGGAGCAGGCGTACGGGCATCCGGTGAACTACATCTCCTACCGGCAGTCGCCTGACTATGTCTCCGAACTCCTGGCCAAGGCCGGCCTCACCGTCACCGCGCAGCTCACCCAGGCCGGCGAGCGGTGCCCGCAGGTCTGCCTGCTCGCCCGCAAACCCGGCTGACGTCCGCTTCGCCCGCGACGGAGGTTCACCCTCCGTCGACACCCAGGCAGAACGCGTGGCCGGCCGGGTCTCGCCCGCGTTGACGACCGGCTGCGCGATCCGGGTGACCATGCCGCCCTACCCTTACGGACCCTCAGCCCTTCACGGCACCGACCGACAGGCCCTCGACCAGGAAGCGCTGCGCGTAGGCGTACGCCGCCACCACCGGGACGCTGATCAGGATGGACGCCGCCGAGAGCTGGCCCCACGGCACGATGTCGCCCACGATCATCTGTTGCAGGCCCAGGGGCAACGTCTTCAGGCCCTCGTCGGTGATGAAGACGAACGCGAACAGGAACTCGTTCCACGCGTTGGTCAGCGTGAACAGCCCGACCGCCAGCAGCGCCGGCTTGGCCAGCGGCAGGATCACCAGCCGGAACGCCTGCATCCGGGTGGCCCCGTCGGTCATTGCCGCTTCCTCGAGCTCGAACGGGATGCCCCGGAAGTAGCCCATCAGGAACCAGCACGCGAACGGCAACGTGAACGTCGGATACGTCAGCACCAGGGCGCCCAGCGAGTCGACCAGACCCAGCTTGCTCACGATCTGGTAGAGCGGGATGAACAGCAGCGCACCCGGCATCACGTACGTCAGCAGCACCGACCCGGTGAGTGTCGACCCGCCGCGGAATCGCAACCTGGCAAGGGCGTAGGCCGCCAGCGCCGCGAGGCTCACGCCGATCACCATCGAGATCACCGACACCGTGAGAGTGTTGCGGAACCACGTGCCGAACGGATTGTCGGACAGCAGGTTGAAGAACTGGTCGCTGGTCCACGGCGTCGGCCACAGCAGGCTGGTCCGGCTGGTGATCTGCAGGTCGGTCTTGAACGCCGTGACCACCATCCAGTACATCGGCGCCAGGATGAAGAACAGCAACGCTGCCAGCGCGATCCAGAGCGGCACCCGGCCGGGCCAGCCGCCGCGCAAGCCGACCTTGCCGACTTGCGACAGCAGCTCCGACGCCCGGGCGCACCCGATGCCGATCCCGATCAGCAGCGCCACCGCGACAGCGGACTTGACGAACAGCGGCATGTCGAGGAAGAACAGCAGCACGACGAACGCGGCGACCACGACGTATCCGACCGGCCGTGCCAGCCGGCCCATCGCCCGCCCGAACGACGCGAACCAGCTGTCGCCGCCGGAGCCTGAGCCAGGCCCGCCGCCCGACCGCAGATACCGCGCGAGGACGAAGATGAGAATCGCCGACACCGGCAGCAGAATCACCGCCGCCGCCGAGCCGAGCCCGAGCTGCAGCTGCTGGATCGCTGTCTGGTAAGCGAAAATCGTGTACACCGCGGTCGACCCACCGGGCCCACCCTGGGTCAGCAACCACACCAGGTCGAAGTTGTTGAACGTCCAGATCGTCGACAGCAGCACCGTGACGAGGATGACGTACTTCAGCCCCGGCAGCGTCACGTGGATGAACCGCTGCCACGCCGACGCACCGTCGACGGCAGCCGCTTCGTACAGCTGGTTGTCGATCGCCTTCAGCCCGGCGAGGAAGTTGATGGTGAAGAAGGGAATTCCCTTCCACACGTTGACCATGATGACCGACGGCATCGCGAGGTTCGGGTCGGCGAGCCAGGTCGTCGGCCACTGCGGCAGTACGTGCAGGGTCTCCAGCAACGGCCCGAGATGCAGCGCGCCCAACATGTAGTTGAGGCTGCCGAACAACGGGTCGAAGATCGACCGCCAGCTCACCGCGGTGACCACCGTCGGGATCACCCATGGCAGCAGCACGAGCCCGGTGACGATCGCGCGGCCCCTGCGCAGGTTGTGCAACAGCAGCGCGGCGACCAGGCCGGCGCTCACCTTGAAGACCTCGGAGTACGCCGTGTAGACGATCGTGTTGGACACAGCGGTGCTGAAGAACGAGTCGCCGAACAACCTGGTGTAGTTGTCGACGCCGACGAACACGTTCTCGTGGCCGTGCCGCGCCGTGAAACTCAGCCCGATCGCGTTCAGGAACGGGATCGCGACCAGGCCGACGAGCAGCAGCACCATCGGTAGCACGAACGGATAGCCGACGCGCCAGTCCGGGCCGAGAACCCTGTTCCTGCGTAGCCGGTTGACGGGTACGGCACCCTTCACTGCTTGATGCCCAACTGCTCGAACGTCTGGATGATCCGGGTGTTGGCCGTGTCGACAGCGGCCTGGACGCTACGGCCCTTCTGGATGATCTGACCCATCATGTCGGTGAGGATGTAGGCCTGCAGCACGGCGTTCCGGCCGGAACTCGCCGCCTGCGGGAAGTGGTAGTCGGTCGAGGTGACGATCGGCAGCGGCTTGGTCGCCAGCTCGTACGTCGGCTTGAAGATCGGGTCGCCTCCCAGGAAGAACGGATCCGACTTCCAGACCTTCTCGTATGCGGGATACGCCATCGCGCCGGAGCCCTTCGCGATCGCCAGCAGGCCGTCGCCGGCAACGAGGTACTTCGTCAGGACCTTGGCCAGGTCGGGGTTCTTCGCACCCTTGAAGATGACGAACGCGGTCAGGTCGGCGGTCGCCAGCGGAACCTTGGTGGCCGGCCCGGCGAAACCGGGGAACGTCCACGTCACCGGATGGACGGGGTTCTTGGTGGCCTTGGCCTCGGCGTAGACGCTGTAGCTGTTGGACGTGACACCCGAGATGCCGGCCAGATAGGCCTCGTTGTTGCCGGTGTCGGTCCAGCTCATCACGCCGGGCGGCAGCATCGGCTTGTATTTCCCGCTGGTGTATATCTCCGCGAGCCACTTGACGGCTTCGATAGTTTCGTCGGACTTGAAAACAACCTTTCGACCGGCGTCGTCCGTGACCGAGCCGCCGAAGGTGTTGATGGTCGATTCGACGAGACCGTTGGCGTCGCCGCCGCGGTTGACGGTGAGCCCCCAGCCGAAACGGTTCTGGTCCGGGTTGGAAATCTCCAGCGCCGCGTCCCGAATGTCGTCGAGTGTCTTGAGATCTTCGTACTTGATGCCCTTCTCTTCCATCCAGTCCTTGCGCGCGAACCAGCCGCTACCGATGGTGTAGAAGGGGATTCCCCACCACTTGCCGTCGATTTTCAGTGCGTCCTCGGCCGTACCGCCGGCGGGTCCCCACGTGCCTTCGAGCTCCGCGACGACGTCGGAGACGTCGACGATGTCGCCGAGCTCGTGCAGCTGCGCGACGAACCGCCCGGCTGCGATGAACGCCATGTCCTGTACGTTGCCGGCCTTCACGGCCGCGTCCTGCTTGGCGACGAAGTTGCCTTCGTCGGCGTTGATCGCGGCGTTCTTTACGCTCGTTTTCGTTGCCTTGGCGAACGTCTGGTAGACGCGATCGATCGCCTTGTTGGCGTCGTCGAAGTACTGCTTCTGCGACAACATCCGGATCGCCTTGCCCTGGAAAGGCTTGGCCTCGTCGAGCAGTTCTTTCGGCACGTCGGCCGAGACCTGCTCGGCCGGTTCTTCCCTGTTTCGACTGGCGTCTGTTCGGCATGACGCCAATGCAGGTGCGGCAAGCGCGGCTCCCGCGAATCCTGCTCCGGCGAGAAAGCGACGACGATTCAAGTTAGAAGGACGTTCCATGAGGCTTTACCCCTCACGTCGATATACCGAGGGACCAAGGACAGGTGGATTTTCCGAAGCCGAGCTAGCGCTGTAAGCGGAAGGTATCGCCCATACTTCACGGCCGCCCCATGGAAGTCCAGCAAAGCACCATACGCATGGCGTATGGTGAATATAAGGAATCCAGATAATGTCCAGGCCGCACCGTGCGCCCGCACCAGGCGCATCCGACTCATTGTTTTCCGTTGTACCGAAAGGTTTTCCGGAACCGGACACCGCGCACCGCGCCCTGCTGACGGGGTGCCTTGGTCCCGCGACAAGAGGACTTTGGTCAGCTACCACCCTTCAGGCCGTGAACGCATGCTGTGAGACGAAGCTGCCTCCCGGACCGAAGAGAGCAGGATGCCCCCATCACAGTCGTTACCGGCCAAAGCGGTCATCGTCGGGATCGACGCCAGCGGTCCCGCACACAGCGCATTGCTGTGGGCCGCGCGCGAAGCCACCGCACGGGAACTCCCCCTCGTCGTGTGCCACGCATACGCGCCGACGGATGAGGAACCGGACTGGGAGACGGCCGGCAGCGCACGCAACCGTGCCTGGCGAGTCGCCCACGACGGTGTGGGCGCGGCCACGCTCGCCATCCCCGGCGTCGAGGCGTACGCCCACGCCGCACCCGGCCCGATCCAGTACGTCCTGCGGACCGCTGTCACCGATCCCGAGGTGTTCGTGCTCGGCTGCCACCGGCGGCGGGAGAGCCGCCAGCAGGTCGCCGATCTCCTGCTGAAGTCGTTCGAGATCTCCGGCGTCGCCCGGCCGGTGGTCCTGGTGCAAGGGCAGGCGCGCGGCCGGCAGCGGCCGGGCCGGCTGCCCGTCGTGCTGGCTGTGGATGACAGCTCCGCTGTCCGTACCGCCATGCCGTTCGCGCTCGCCGCGGCGGCGATCCGGCGTACCCGGGTCGTCGTCCTCCCCGTCGCCGGCAAGGACAGGGCAGCGATCGGCCACGCGCTGGCCGGCTTCGAGCGGCTGGCCCGCAGCCGCCCCAGCGTCCCGGTCACCTTGCTCGACGAGCTCCCGATCGGTGGGACGGTGGCCCGGTTGATCCGGGCCGCGGACCACGCGGGCCTCCTCGTCGCGCCGACCGCGCAGGGACAGCTGCTCGGCTCGAAGCTGGCCCAGTTCTCCATCGGCCGGGCGCGGTGCCCGATCGCCCTGGTGCCGCGCCGCACGTGACAGCTGCTCGAGACGGCTGCTCCAGGCGGCTGCTCCAGACGCCGGCGTACGCGAGGCTGGAGCGGTGCCCTTGATCGACGTCGCCGCTCTGCTCTCCCGGCTCGGCGAGCTCCCTGAACGACCGGAGCCGTACGCCTCCGGCACCCACTCCCTGTGGACCGATCCGCGGGTCGCGCCCGGCATGTTGCGCGCCCACCTCGACCCGCACACCGACGCCGCGAGCCGCCGGCCCGAGACCGTCGACGCTTCCGTGCACTGGATCGGCACCCACCTGCGCCCGGGGTCGCGAATACTGGACCTCGGCTGCGGCCCAGGCCTGTACACAAGCAGGCTGGCGGCCGCAGGTCACCAGGTCACCGGTGTGGACCTGTCGGAGAACAGTCTTCAGCACGCCCGGCGGCAGTCGCCCGACGTGCGCTACCTGCTCGGCGACTACCGCACCCTCCAGCTGGAGAAGACCTTCGACGCCGCGCTGCTGGTCTACCTCGACCTCGGCACGTTCTCGCCTGCCGACACGGTTACGATCCTGGCCCGGATCCGCGACTGGCTGGCTCCCGGCGGCCTGCTGTTCGCCGACGTCGCGACGCCTGCACGCCGTTCGGGCAGTGAGCAGCGCCGCGACTGGAGTCACTCACCGGCCGGCTTCTGGGCGGACGAGCCGCACCTCTGGCTGACCCGCACGCTCGCCTACCCCGACGGGCCGGTCTACCTCGACGAGCACGTCGTCGTCACCGCCGAGGAGCTTCGGCTGTACCGCGTCTGGGAACGCTGTTACACGGTGGACGCCTTCACCGGGCGGTTGGCCGATGCCGGCCTGGGCGTTCGCGGTGTGTACGGCGACCTCACGGGTACACCGTTCCACGCATCGTGCTCGCCCGTACTCGCGGTCGTCGCCGGCAGACGTTAGGGCCCGCGACAGGACGACCTGCCGACTCCGGGGCGATGGTCCTGGTCGATCGGGCCGGTCGCCCTCTGCTCTGCCGCGCCTGGCGGGCCGAAGCTGTGACAGCGCTCCGCTGCCGCGGGGCGTTTTGGCGCGAGCACGAAGCCGGGACGGGACCAGGACGGGAATGGAAACGACCAATCAGATGTCGCAGAGCGCGCGAGCCGCCGGCAGCAGCGGCGAGGAAACGGCCGGCCGGCGGACCCTGATGCTGACGCTGGCGACGATCGGGTTCGCCCTCAACTTCTGGGCCTGGGCGCTGCTGAGCCCGCTCGGACCGGCGTTCAAGGAGGACTTGACGCTGACGTCGTTCGAGCAGTCGCTGCTCGTCGCCGTCCCTGTGGTCGTCGGCTCGCTCGGCCGGATCCCGATCGGCGCCCTGACCGACCGCTACGGCGGCCGCGTGATGTTCCCGCTGGTCTCCGCCGTCACGATCCTGCCCGTCCTGTTCATCGGCCTGGCCGGCCACTCGTCGCTGGTCGCCCTGCTGGTCGGCGGCTTCTTCCTGGGCATCGGCGGCACCGCCTTCGCGGTCGGCGTCCCGTTCGTCAACGCGTGGTTCCCGCCCAGCCGGCGCGGCTTCGCGATCGGGATCTTCGGTGCGGGAATGGGTGGCACAGCGATCAGCGCGCTGACTACAGTGAAACTGGTGACGAATTACGGCGTCGCGACTCCGTTCGTCCTGACCGCCACAGTCCTGGCGGTCTACGCCGTCGTGGCCGCGCTCGTGCTGCGCGACGCGCCCGGCCGGCAGGTGCCCACCGAGTCACTGGGGCGCCGGCTCGCTGTCACCGCCAAGTTGCCCGTGACGTGGGAAGCCGCGGCGTTGTACGCCGTCGCGTTCGGCGGGTACGTCGCGTTCTCGGTCTACCTGCCTGTGCTCCTGCGCACGCAGTACGACCTCAGCCAGGCCGACGCGTCCAACCGGATGGCGGGATTCGTCCTGCTGGCCGTGCTGATGCGCCCGATCGGCGGCTGGCTGTCCGACCGGTTCGATCCGGTACGCACACTCGCAGGCGCGCTGACGGTCGTGACGCTCGGCGCGCTGACGCAGGCATTCTCACCGGACCTGATGCCGGTCGGCACGATCGCGTTCCTGTCGATGGCGGCCGCTCTCGGTGCCGGCAGCGGTGCGGTGTTCGCACTGGTCGCCAGGCTCGCACCGCCGAACGCCGTCGGGTCGATCACCGGCGTGGTCGGTGCGGCCGGCGGGCTCGGCGGGTTCGTTCCGCCACTCGTGATGGGCACGATCTACGGCCTGTCGAGCTCCTACTCACTCGGCCCCGTGCTGCTGGCGGTCGTGGCCGCCGCGGCCCTGGCGTTCACTCTGACAATCGTACGCAAAGCGGTGGTTGCCCAGCATGGATGACGCCCTCACAGAAGCCCTCATCCGTACCCGCAGGTTCTTCACCCGAGCCGACATCTCCCCCGACCTGCGCACCCTGCACAAGATCGGTGGCCGCGACGCCGACGAGTTCTATCGCGACCGTTGGAGCCACGACAAAGTCGTGCGTTCCACGCACGGCGTCAACTGCACCGGCTCGTGCTCGTGGAAGGTGTACGTCAAGGACGGCATCATCACGTGGGAGTCGCAGCAGACCGACTATCCCTCGGTCGGCCCGGACCGGCCGGAGTACGAGCCGCGCGGCTGCCCGCGCGGCGCCGCGTTCTCCTGGTACACCTATTCACCCACCCGCGTGCGCTATCCCTACGTCCGCGGCCTGTTGCTCGAGATGTTCCGCGAGGCGAAGCAGCGCGCCGGCGGCGATCCCGTGCAGGCGTGGGCGGCGATCGTCGAGGACCCCGAAAAGGCCAAGCGCTACAAGGCGGCACGCGGCAAGGGCGGCCTGGTGCGCGCCACCTGGGACGAGGCCACCGAGCTGGTCGCCGCCGCACATGTCCACACCATCAAGCGGTACGGCCCGGACCGCGTGGCCGGGTTCTCCCCGATCCCCGCGATGTCGATGGTGTCGCACGCGTCCGGTGCGCGGTTCGTCTCGCTGCTCGGCGGCGCGATGCTGTCGTTCTACGACTGGTACGCCGACCTGCCCGTCGCCTCTCCGCAGATGTTCGGCGACCAGACCGACGTACCGGAGTCCGGCGACTGGTGGGACGCCGGCTACCTCATCATGTGGGGCTCGAACCTGCCCGTCACCCGGACACCCGACGCCCACTGGATGGCCGAGGCACGCTACCGCGGCCAGAAGGTGATCGCGGTCTCACCGGACTACGCAGACAACGTGAAGTTCGCCGACGAGTGGCTGCCGGCCCGGCCCGGCACCGACGGCGCGCTCGCGATGGCGATGGGGCACGTGATCCTGCGCGAGTTCTTCGTCGAACGGCAGGTGCCCTACTTCGCCGGCTACGTCAAGCAGTACACCGACCTGCCGTTCCTGGTACGGCTGGAGCAGCAGGCGGACGCCTACGTACCAGGCAAGTTCCTCACCGCCGACGACCTCGCGCCCGGCGACGCGGCGACAGAGCACGCGGCGTTCAAGCCGATCCTGCTGGACGGCGGCACCGGCAGGCCGGTCGCGCCGAACGGCTCGCTGGGCTTCCGGTACGGCGACCAGGGTGCCGGCAAGTGGAACCTCGAGCTCGGCGACCTGGATCCCCTGCTCACGTTGGGAGGCGGCGACTCCGCCGAGTCCGTCGTCGTCGACCTCCCGCGCTTCGACTCCGGCGGCTCGTTGCGCCGCGGCGTGCCCGCCAGGCGGGTGGGCGGGCACCTGGTGACGACGGTGTTCGACCTGCTGCTCGCGCAGTACGGCGTTCGGCGCGACGGCCTGCCGGGCGTCTGGCCGAGCGGCTACGACGACGCCGGCGAGCCGTACACCCCTGCCTGGCAAGCCGAGATCACGGGCGTACCGGCACAGGCCGCCGAGCGGATCGCCCGCGAGTTCGCCGAGAACGCCGAGGCCACCAACGGCCGTTCGATGATCATCATGGGCGCCGGCACCAACCACTGGTTCCACTCCGACACCATCTACCGCTCGTTCCTCACACTCACCACGCTCACCGGCTGTCAGGGCGTCAACGGCGGTGGCTGGGCGCACTATGTCGGCCAGGAGAAGTGCCGGCCGATCACCGGCTGGTCGCACCTGGCGTTCGGGCTCGACTGGTCGCGGCCGCCGCGGCAGATGATCCAGACTGCGTACTGGTATCTCCACACCGACCAGTTCCGTTACGACCGCGGCGAAGCGATGCCGGGCAAGACCACCAAGGACCTGATCGAGCTGTCGGCCCGGCTGGGCTGGATGCCGTCGTATCCCACGTTCGACCGCAACCCGCTCGATCTCGCCGACGAGGCCGAACGTGCGGGCGTCGCCACCGCGGACCACATCGTGGAGGAACTGAAGGCGGACCGGCTGCACTTCGCCTGCGAGGAACCCGACGCTCCGGAGAACTTCCCACGGGTGTTGAGCATCTGGCGGGCCAACCTGCTCGGCTCGTCGGCCAAGGGCAATGAGTACTTCCTCAAGCACCTGCTGGGCACCGACTCGTCGCTACGCGCCGAGGAAGCGAACCCCAGCACGCCCGCGCCGGTCGGCAAGCTGGATCTCCTGCTGTCGCTGGACTTCCGGATGACCAGCACGACCATCTTCTCCGACGTCGTGCTCCCGGCCGCCACGTGGTACGAGAAGCATGACCTCAACACCACCGACATGCATCCGTTCATCCACTCGTTCAACCCTGCGATCGCGACGCCCTGGCAGACCCGCACCGACTGGGAGGCGTTCCAGGCGATCGCCGAGGCGTTCAGCCGGCTGGCGGCCGAGCACCTCGGCGTACGCAAGGACGTCGTGGCCACCCCACTGCTGCACGACACGCCGGACGAGCTCGCGACACCACACGGCGTGGTCCGCGACTGGCGGGCCGGCGAGTGCGAACCCGTTCCGGGCTCGACGATGCCGCGCCTCACCGTCGTCGAGCGCGACTACGGCGCGATCGCCGCCAAGCTCGGAGCGCTCGGCCCGCTCGCCGAGAAGCTGGGCGCGACGACCAAGGGCATCACGTTCGACGTGAGTGCCGAGGTCGACTATCTACGGCACAAGAACGGCACGATCCGCGGCGGCCCGGACAACCCGGCTGCCGGCCGTCCGTCGCTCGTACGCGACATCCATGCCTGCGAGGCGATCCTCGCACTGTCCGGCACGACCAACGGACGGCTTGCCACGCAGGGATTCCACACGCTCGAACGGCGAACGGGCACGCAGCTGGCCGACCTGGCCGCCGAGCACGAGGGCAAGCGGATCACGTTCGCCGACACGCAGGCCGCGCCCGTGCCCGTCATCACGTCGCCGGAGTGGTCGGGCTCGGAGACCGGCGGCCGGCGCTATTCGCCGTTCACCATCAACGTCGAGCGCCACAAGCCCTGGCACACGTTGACCGGCCGCCAGCACTTCTATCTCGACCACGACTGGATGGCCGAGCTCGGTGAGCAGCTGCCGGTGTTCCGTCCGCCGCTCGACATGACCGCGATGTTCGGCGAGCCCGAGATCGGCTCAAAGAGCGAACTGGGTCTCGCGGTTCGCTATCTCACCCCGCACAGCAAGTGGTCGATCCACTCGGAGTACCAGGACAACCTGTTCATGCTCAGCCTGTCGCGCGGCGGGCCGACGATCTGGCTGTCGAAGCAGGACGCGGACAAGGTGGGGGTCGCCGACAACGACTGGATCGAGGCGGTCAACCGCAACGGTGTCGTGGTCGCGCGGGCGGTCGTCACGCATCGAATGCCGGAAGGCACGGTTTACATGTACCACGCGCAGGACCGGCTGATCGACGTGCCGCGCAGCGAGACCTCCGGCAGGCGCGGCGGTATCCACAACTCCCTCACCCGCCTGCTGATCAAGCCGTCACACCTGATCGGAGGCTATGCCCAGCTGTCGTTCGCGTTCAACTATCTCGGGCCGACCGGCAACCAGCGCGACGAGGTGACCGTGATCCGGCGGCGTAGCCAGGAGGTGACCTACTGATGCGCCTGATGGCACAGATGGCGATGGTGATGAACCTCGACAAGTGCATCGGCTGCCACACCTGCTCGGTGACCTGCAAGCAGACCTGGACCAACCGTTCCGGTGTGGAGTACGTGTGGTTCAACAACGTCGAGACCCGCCCAGGACAAGGATATCCGCGCACGTATGAGGACCAGGAGCGCTGGCGTGGCGGCTGGACGTTGAAACAGGGCCGAAACGGGCGGGGCCGCCTGAAGCTCAAGGGGGGTGGGCGGCTGCGCAAGCTGCTCACCATCTTCAGCAACCCGAAGCTGCCCAGCATCGACGACTACTACGAGCCCTGGACCTACGACTACGAGAACCTCACCACGGCTCCGCTGCAGGAGCACACGCCGGTCGCGCGGCCGCGCTCGCTGATCAGCGGCGAGCCGACGAAGATCCGCTGGTCGGCCAACTGGGACGACGATCTCGGCGGCGCTCCCGACCACGGCAACAAGGACCCGCTGCTCAAGGGCATCGCCGACAAGGTGAAGTTCGAGTTCGAGCAGACGTTCATGTTCTATCTGCCGCGGATCTGCGAGCACTGCCTCAACCCGTCGTGTGCGGCGTCCTGCCCGTCCGGCGCGATCTACAAGCGCGAAGAGGACGGCATCGTACTGGTCGACCAGGATCGCTGCCGGGGCTGGCGAATGTGCGTGTCGGGCTGCCCGTACAAGAAGATCTACTTCAACCACCGTACGGGCAAGGCCGAGAAGTGCACGTTCTGCTTCCCGCGGGTGGAAGTCGGCCTGCCGACCGTGTGCGCGGAGACGTGCGTCGGGCGGCTGCGGTACATCGGGCTCGTTCTCTATGACGCCGACCGGGTGGAGGAGGCGGCGTCGGTGTCCGATCCGAAGCAGCTGTACGCCGCGCAGCGCTCGGTGTTCCTCGACCCGAACGATCCCGCGGTGATCCGGGAGGCGGAGCGCGCCGGCATCCCGCACGACTGGGTGGTCGCCGCGCAACGGTCTCCGGTCTACGCGCTGATCAACACCTACGAGGTCGCGCTGCCGCTGCATCCGGAGTACCGCACGCTGCCGATGGTCTGGTACATCCCGCCGTTGTCGCCGGTCGTCGACGTCGTACGCGACACCGGTCACGACGGCGAGGACCAGCGCAACCTGTTCGCGGCGATCGAGGCGCTGCGGATTCCCGTGGAGTACCTCGCCCAGCTGTTCACTGCCGGAGACCCCGAACCCGTCAACGCCGTGTTGCGCAAGCTCGCGGCGATGCGGTCGTACCTGCGCGACATCAACCTGGGCAGGGATCCGCAGGAGGCGATCGCCACGAAGGTCGGGATGACCGGTGAGCAGCTCTACGACATGTACCGCCTGCTCGCGCTCGCGAAGTACGACGATCGCTACGTGATCCCGCCGGCGCACGCCGAGCAGGCACACGGGCTGGAGGAGCTGGCGACGGAGTGCAGCCTCGACTACGAGGGCGGGCCCGGCATGGGTGGCTCCGGGCCGTTCGGCGAGAGCTCCGGTGGCGCCTCGCCGATCGCCGTCGAGAACTTCCAGATGCTGCGCGACCGGCAGACCCTCGACACGATGGCGGCGCCGGACGACAAGAGCAGCCGGGTCAACCTGCTCAACTGGGACGGAAAGGGCCATCCGGAAGGGCTTTTCCCGCCGCAGGACCACCCCGGTGGCGGGGATCCCGACGCGGAGACGGAGCCGAAGCCATGACCGCTGTCGCCTGGCAGGCCTGGCAGGTGCAGTCGCTGCTGCTGAGTTACCCGGACGAGGAGCTGCTCGCGCGCCGGCACCTGCTCCGCACAGCTGCCTCCTCGTTGCCGGTGTCGGTCGGACGACCGCTGCTGGCGTTCCTCGATCACCTCGACGCCACGCCGCTGGGTGAGCTGGAGGCCGCCTATGTCGCGACGTTCGACCATCGCAAGAAGTTCAGCCCTTACCTGACGTACTTCGCCTACGGTGACACGCGAAAGCGCGGGATGGCGTTGCTGCGCTTCAAGCACGCGTACCAAGCAGCCGGCATGGTGCTGGACGACAGCGAGCTGCCCGACCACCTGGCGGTCGTACTGGAGTTCGCGGCGACCGGCGATCCGGCCACCGGTGAACGGCTGTTGCGGGAGCACCGGGCCGGGCTGGAGCTGATGCGGCTCGGACTGCGCGAGGCCGGATCGCCGTGGGCGCACGTACTCGACTCGGTTTCGGCGACGCTCCCACCGCTCGGACGGCTGGACCACGAGAAGGTCGCCCGGCTCGCGGCCGAAGGCCCGCCGGAGGAAGAGGTCGGTCTCGCACCCTTCCCAGCAGCGTCCCAACCGCCGTACGGAGGTCAGCGATGAGCGTGCTGCTGTGGATCGTGGTTCCGTACGTCGCGATCGCGGTGTTCGCGGTCGGGCACTTCTGGCGTTACCGTTACGACAAGTTCGGCTGGACGACGCGTTCGTCCCAGCTGTACGAGAACCGCCTGCTGCGGCTCGGCAGTCCACTGTTCCACTTCGGCATCCTGATCGTCGCGGTCGGACACGTCGGTGGTGTGCTGATTCCGAAGTCGTGGACCGAGGCGCTGGGCGTGAGCGAATCCGCGTACCACGTCGTCGCCGTCGCGCTCGGAACGGTGGCCGGCGTCTGCACGCTCGCAGGTGCGGCGATTCTCGTCTACCGGCGGCGCACGGTCGGGCCGGTGTTCTCCGCGACCACGCGCAACGACAAGGTGATGTACGTCCTGCTGGTCGGCACGATCGTGCTGGGCCTCGGCACGACCGTGCTCGGCAACCTCACCGGGCATCCGCACGACTACCGCGAAACCGTGTCGCCGTGGTTCCGGTCGATCTTCTACCTGCGGCCGGCGCCCGAGCTGATGACGGAGGCACCAATCGGGTTCCGGCTGCACGCGCTGGCGGCGTGGGCGTTGTTCGCGTTCTGGCCGTTCAGCCGCCTGGTGCACGTGTTCTCGGCGCCACTGGGTTACCTCGTCCGGCCGTACGTCGTCTATCGCAGTCGCGACACCGAGCTCGGCGCGCGCAGGCCGCGGCGTGGCTGGGAACGCGTGCGCTGACCGCTCACCTCAGCTCGACCGCCCGGAGGACGCCGGCGTCTCCAACCGTCCAGCCAGCCGAACACCTCGTCCTGCATCTCGCGAACAAAGACATGCCCGAGGCCAGGCCAAAGCTTCGTCTCCAACCGACCGCCGGCGCCCTGCGACCCCCACACCGCACGCAACTTGTCGTACGCCGCCCGCACGCCGGCCACCGGAAACAACGTGTCCGCCTCCCCGTTGAACACCAGCATCGGCTTCGGCGCCGCGATGCTCGCGACATCCGGAATGTCGAGATACCGATAGAGCCCCGGATGCAGCATGAAGTAGGCGCTCTGCCCCCGCAGCGTGTTGTTCCCCGGCACCATCATCTCCTTCAGCGCCGTCATCCAGCACACAGCGACAGCCGACCGCACCCGGTCGGACAACGCAGCCACCTGCCAAGCACGGTAGGCCCCCATCGAGAACCCCACAGCCGCCACCCTCCGGCTGTCGACGACAGGCAGCCCCGCCAGCAGCTCAGCCGCCCGAACATCATCCCGCGCCATCAGCCCGGCCAGCGACGAGCCCACGTTGAGGAAATTACTGGCCAGCGCCTGCTGCCCTTCGTAGTCGAGACCGGACCGATCTCCCCACCCGATCGCGTCGACAGCCAGCACCACATATCCACGCGCCGCCAGCTCGTTACCGCTGAACGTAGCCAGGTCCCGGCTGCTCGTCGTCGATCTCCACGTCGAACGGACTACGGTCGACCGGCTGCCACAGCAGCTCCTCGACCTTCGCTCTCGCCTGCCCGCGCCAGCGCCGGAAGTCGCGTTCCGGCGACGTCCCCCAGGCCAGCGGAAACGTCAGCTCGTCCTTCAGCTGTTCGAAGAAGACCGGCAGGTTGCCCTCGACGACAGCCGGCGACTCGAACGATCCGGCCTCCGCATCCACAGCGATGGGCTCCTCCGGCGCGAGCGCAGCGGCCTCGGATCGAAGCCCTGGCAGACCCGGCTGGAGGAGCAGCGCGGCCGGGAGCGCGGCGAACTGACGTCGCTTCATGCCCCGAGCGTAGTCTCCCGGCGGCGCACATCGGAGCGTTCGGACAGGCCCGGCCGCAGTCGGACGCCCAAGCCCGGCTCGCGATTCGGCGCGATGTGGCCGTCGGCGATCTCGGGCAGTCCTTCGACCAGCGCGCCGTACCACGTGCGGAGAAAGGCGCGCACCGTCTCCTGAATGAGCCCGTTCGGCTGGCTCGAGACCAGCGCCACACACGCGGCGAACGAGATCGGCCCCGTGCAGTCGTGCGGCGCGATCGGCACGCCGAAGGTGTCGGCCAGGCTCGCGACCTTCCGCGCCTCGGTCAGTCCGCCCGACCACTGCGCGTCGACCGTCACGACGTCGACCGCGCCGGCCCGCAGGAGCGGTAGGAATCCCCTACGTCCACAGCAGGTCTCGCCGGTCGCGATCTGCACATCGACAGCAGCCGCGAGCGCGCCCAGCGAGTCCACCGCGTCCGGCCGGATCGGATCCTCGACCCAGTACGGCTGATACGGCACGAGCGCCGCACAGATCCGTTCCGCCGCCCGCCGGTACCACAGCCCGTGCAGCTCGATCATCACCTCCAGGTCCAGGCCCACCTCCGACCGGATGGCGTCGACGACCGCCAGACCCTGGTCGAGCCCGGCCCGCGTGATGTCCGTGCCGCCGGTCTGCTCGGCCGCCAGGTCGAACGGCCAGACCTTCATCCCGCGTACGCCTTCGCCGGCCAGCTCGCGAGCCAGCTCGGCCGGCCGGTGCAGGAACGCGTCGAGATCCTCGTAACGACCGTCGGCCGCCACGCCCCAGTTGGCCGACTCCTGCCGCGAGGTCGTGCTCACATAGCCCGGCCCGGCGCACGTGTTGTAGACCGGGATCCGGTCGCGCACGGCACCGCCCAGCAGGTCGACGACCGGCAGCCCGGCACGCTTCCCGAGCAGGTCCCACAGCGCGAAGTCGACCGCACCGATGGATCGTGTCTCGACGCCACCGCCCTGGAAACCAACGTACGGAGCCAGCGTCCGGGCCGCCCACTCCGGCGTCGGGTCGGTGGCGCCGAGCAGCACGGGCGCAATGGTCTCGTGTACGTACGCCTCGACGGCACCCGAAGTGAAGAACGCCTCGCCAAGGCCGGTCAGGCCCTCGTCGGTGTGCAGGCAGAGGATGAGGAGGTTCGGCTGGATCGCCGGCCTCAGGGTTTCGATCGCGATGATCCGCACGGGCGTTCGCTCCTTCACGGGAGGCAATAGGTGCTTGCCAATTTAGCCAAATCACCACGGACTTCCCGTTGAGATGGCGGCCGCCTCGCTCGCTGTCGTCCTTGTGCTGGTGGTGTTCGTGCTGGGGCAGCGCTACATCCTCGAGGCCATCACGCTCACCGGCATCACGCGCTGAGGGCCCTACGCTGCTTGTCGGTCAGGCGGCCGGCGAGGTCCGGATGGCGTTCGAGCGCTGCCATTGCTTCGCCGGCTCTCTGTTCTGACCAGCCGAGCGCCGCCGCCAGGTCCGGGATGCCGAGCGGCCGTCTGGCGTACGCGAGCGCGGCCATTGCCGTCAGGGCGTCCTCTGCTGCTTCGTTGCCGAGAGCACTGCCCCGCATCTGCCCGCCAAGCCAGCCGAAGAACTCACCCAATTGGCCGAGCCGCCGGCCCGCGGGAGTGCTCGGGCCGAAGAGCTCGACTCCACGGCTCGCAGCGGCTGCGACCTGCTCGTGCACTCCGGTGTCGGTACGCCATGCTCGCAGCCACACCTCGTCGTCGACCAGGTAGCGCTCGCGGCGACTGCCGCCTGGGCCTGGCCGGCGGGCCACCAGATCCATGGTCTCGAGGTAGCCGATCGCCTTCGAGACCGATGCCGGGCTGACCCGGAGCTGCTGTACGAGCTCCGCGGCGGTCCTGCCTCCTGCATCGGCGACCAGGAGGCCGGCGAAGACCCGCGCGGGCATCCGTGGCATGCCCGCGCGTGCCAGCAGACCGGCGAACTCCTCGACGTACCCACGCACCTGCTCGTCTGCCTCGCCGCCGGCCGCGGGTTCGGGCTGCGGTGACGGCCTCCGGCGAGCGCGCCGGCCGGTGATCTGCTGCGCGCGGTCGGCGAGGTAGCCCTTCGGCCCGAGGTTGCGAGCGACCTCCCGGCTGATCGTGGACGTCGGGCGCGAGAGCCGTCTGGCGATCTCGGCGTACCCGAGTCCGCCGGCCAGCCAATCCGCGATCCGGCGGCGGTCGTCGTGTGTCAGCCTGCCCCCGGGCATCGTGCGTTCACCACCATCTCATTGCAACGGCTGTTCTTTTCTGATTGCGTTCAACGGCATTACGGTTGCAACGATACAGCGGATTCTGTTGACGGTGCTGGAAACGCAACGTAGGAATGCCGCTATGACACACATCATCGCCATCTCCGCGATCACTGACGGGCAAGGGTTCGACAGCGCGCTGAAGCAGGCCTATGCCCGGCTGCCCAAGGACGCCCGGTGGACGCTCGCGGTCGCCAGCACCGACGGCACGAGAGCCCTGAACGTGATCGTCCACGAGTCGGTCGAAAGTGTCTCTTCGTTCCTGGAGGAGCACGTCGG
This sequence comes from Flindersiella endophytica, assembly GCF_054779015.1. NCBI lineage: Bacteria > Bacillati > Actinomycetota > Actinomycetes > Propionibacteriales > Nocardioidaceae > Flindersiella > Flindersiella endophytica. The sequence goes on along the minus strand of NZ_BAAGYY010000035.1, from coordinate 50,678 downwards.
CCCGTACGCCACGACGGACTACTACGAGGCCGACACCGCCAACGCCGTCGGGTTCCCGAAGTAGCCATGGACACGACGAAGCTTCGGGCGCGGGTGGCCGAGCTCCTCGCGGAGTACCACATCCCCAGCGCGTCGATCGGAATCCTGCGGGCCGGCGAGGTCACCGACTTCGCCGTCGGTGTCAAGGACGTCCTGACACAGCAGCCGGCGACCCCGGACACGATCTACCAGTGCGGCTCGATGACCAAGACCTGGACCGCGCTGGCGCTCATGCAGTTCGTCGACGAGGGATCGGTCTCCCTCGACGAGCCGGTGCGGAGCTATCTACCTGGCTTCGCGGTCGCCGATCCGTATGTCAGCGCGCACGTCACGCCGCGGCACCTGCTGAACCACACCAACGGCATCGAGGAGGCGTTCGGCGACCCCGGCGAGGGCGCCGATGTGTACGAGCGCATGGTCGGCACCATCGCCGGCGCGCCGCAGGTGTCTCCGTTGGGCCACACCCACGGCTACAGCGCGGCGCTCGGCTACGCGATCCTCGCGCGCATCATGGAAGTCGTCGACGGCAGGCGCTGGGACGACCTGATGCGTTCCCGCCTGCTCGAGCCCTTGGAGTTGACCAGCACGTCGACCTGGCACGAGCAGGCCGACCCCTCCCGCGCGGCGACGGGGCACCTGATCCGTTCGCTCGCCGAAGGCCCGTTCGTCTCGCCGGTCGACCATCTGCCGCGGTTATTCGGGCCCGGCGGCAACCTCTCGTCGACCGCGCGCGAGGTGCTCACGATGGCATCGGTGTTCCTCGACGAGGGCACGGCCCTGAACGGCCGTCGGCTGATCTCGGCTGGGGCCGTTCACGAGATGCTGGGTTCGCGCGTTCCCGTGCCCGATCCGTACCTGTTCGGCCCGGAATGGGCGCTCGGCCTGATCGTCTGCGACTGGGCGGGCGAGACGGTCTACGCGCACGACGGCAGCACGATCGGGCAGAACGCCCGGCTCCGCATCCTGCCGTCCTCCGGCCTTGCCATCACCATGCTGACCAACGGCGGCCCGCGCGAGTCGTTCTACCGTCTCGTCTTCAACGAGATCCTCGGCTCGCTCGGCGCCGTGACCATCCCGGACCTCCCACCGCCCGACCCGACGCTGCGCCTCGACCACTCGGCGTACGTCGGCGTCTACGCCCGCCCCGACGTCCGCTACGAAGTGACGGAGGCCGCCACCACCGGCCGGCTCCAGCTCACGCTCGTCATCGACGCCAAGCAGGCGAGCATCCTCGGCCGGCCCGACCGCCTCACCTACGACCTGCTCCCGATCAGCCCGACCCACTTCCTGATGCCGTCGACCGATCCGCTCGAAGACACCCAAACCGTCGCACTCTACGACTTCGTGGACGGCAGGGCGCAGTACCTCCACACCAACTGCCGAGTCGCCCCGCGACTGCCCGCCTGAGATCGGCGAATAGAACAGGCGCGGTTCGGGAAGACGTCACACCTACTGCCCTTGGCGAAAGGGCGTCAACGACGGCTGCCCCCCGGCAACGGACACTCTTGGCGCGTTCGTCGCTGTGGCTGAACGAGGTCGGGCGAATGACTGCGACAGAAGTGAAAAGCGAGCAAAGGCTGTCGTTCCCGACAATGACCGCGATGGTCGTCGGATCCATGGTCGGTGCCGGTGTGTTCTCGCTGCCGCGCAACTTCGCCCAGGCGACTGGCGTGTTCGGCGCGATCGTCGCCTGGGTCGTCGCCGGGTTCGGGATGTTGATGCTGGCGCTGGTGTTTCAGATGCTGGCGGTCCGCAAGCCGGCCCTTGACGCCGGTGTCTACGCCTACGCCAAGGCCGGGTTCGGCGAGTTCCCCGGGTTCTTCTCCGCGTTCGGCTACTGGGCCAGCGCCTGTGTCGGCAACGTCAGCTACTGGGTGCTGATCAAGTCGACGCTCGGCGCGGTGATCCCGCAGTTCGGCGAGGGCAACACGCTGGTCGCCGTCGCGATCTCGATCGTCGGCGTCTGGGCGTTCCACTACCTCATCCAGCGCGGTGTGAAGGAGGCCGCCGCGATCAACCGGATCGTGACCGTCGCCAAGCTGGTGCCGATCCTCGTCTTCGTCGTCGTGGTCGCGATCGCGCTGCAGGCCGACGTGTTCAGCGCGAACTTCTGGGGCGGCGAGGACACGACCTTCGGCGGTGTGTACGAACAGGTCCGGGCCACCATGCTGGTAACGGTTTTCGTCTTCCTCGGTGTCGAGGGCGCGAGCGTCTACTCCCGTTACGCCAAGAAACGCGAGGACGTCGGCCGTGCGACCGTGCTCGGCTTCCTCAGCGTGCTAGCCCTCTTCTCCTCGGTGACGCTGCTGTCGTACGGCTCGCTGGCCCGCGACGACATGAGCGGCCTGCGGCAACCGTCGATGATGGGCGTCCTCGAGTCCGTCGTGGGGCCGTGGGGAAGCGTCTTCATCGGGCTCGGCCTGATCGTCTCGGTGCTGGGCGCCTATCTGGCCTGGACCCTGATGGCCGCCGAGGTGCTCTTCGTCGCCGCCAAGGACGACGACATGCCGCGTTTCCTCAAGCGCGAGAACCGCCAGGGCGTGCCGATCGCCGCGTTGATCCTGAGCAGCGCACTGATCACCGCCGTGCTCGTCGTCACGTTGTTCTCCAACGACGCGTTCACGTTCGCGCTCAAGCTGTGCAGCTCGCTCTCGCTCATTCCCTATCTCCTCGCGGCCGCCTACGCCCTACGCCTGGGCGCGTCCGGCGAGACCTACGACGACGCCCCGGCAGGCCGGCGCAAGGAACTGGTGTTCGCCACGCTCGCCACCATCTACACCGCGTTCCTGCTCTTCGCGGCCGGCATCGAGTTCCTCCTGCTGTCGTTCATCATCTACGCACCGGGAACGATCCTGTTCATCATCGGACGCAGGGAACGGGGCCGGAAGGTGTTCTCGCCCGGGGAGCTGGTGCTCTTCGTCCTCGCCGTCGTCCTCGCGGTGCTCGGAATCGCCGGCCTTGCCACGCGCCGGATCGTCATCTGACAGACAGAGCTAGGAGGCATGTGAGTCATGACCAACCACCCCGCGAGCGCGTACGGCGTGCACTCGGAGGTCGGCAAGCTGCGCAAGGTGCTCGTCTGCGCGCCCGGCCTGGCGCACATGCGCCTGACGCCGACCAACTGCGACGACTTGCTGTTCGACGACGTGTTGTGGGTGCAGAACGCGAGGCGCGACCACTTCGACTTCATCAACAAACTGCGCGACCGCGGAGTCGATGTCGTCGAGCTGCACAACGCTCTCGCCGAGACGCTCGCGATCCCGGAAGCCAAAGCCTGGTTGCTGGATCGCAAGATCGTGCCGAACGAGGTGGGTGTGGGCCTGGTCGACGACACCAGGGCGTTCCTCGAAGGCCTGGAGGACCGCAGGCTCGCGGAGTTCCTGATCGGCGGGCTCTCGACGTTCGACCTGCCACCGGACTTTCGTTCCGGCTACGTCGCGCTCGCGCGCGAGTCGCTCGGCGTGCCGGAATACCTCATACCGCCGCTGCCGAACACGCTCTACACGCGCGACACGACGTGCTGGATCTACGGCGGCGTCACGCTCAACCCGCTGTACTGGCCGGCCCGGCACGACGAAACCCTGCTGATGAAGGCGATCTACGGCTTCCACCCGGAGTTCGTCGGCGCGAACGTGTGGTGGGGCGACCCTGAACAGGACTGGGGCCTGGCGACGCTCGAGGGCGGTGACGTGATGCCGGCAGGCAACGGTGTCGTGCTCGTCGGGATGAGCGAGCGCAGCTCGCGGCAGGCGATCACGCAACTGGCGGCGGCGTTGTTCGCCAAGGGCGGGGCGGAACGCGTCATCGTGGCGGGCATGCCGAAGCTGCGTTCGGCCATGCACCTCGACACCGTCTTCACCTTCGCCGACCGCGACTGCGTAACGGTGTTCCCGAACATCGTCGACGGCATCCACACGTTCTCGCTGCGTCCGGGCGACCAGGAACCGATCGAAGTCACGCAGGAGAAGCGTACGTTCCTCGAAGTCGTCGCGGAATCCCTCAATCTGAAGGCGCTTCGGATCGTCGAGACCGGCGGCGACGCCTACACCGCCGAGCGCTCGCAGTGGGACAGCGGCAACAACGTGGTCGCGGTGGAGCCGGGCGTGGTCTTCGCGTACGACCGCAACACCCACACCAACTCCCTGCTGCGCAAGGCGGGCGTCGAGGTCATCACGATCGTCGGCGCCGAGCTCGGGCGCGGCCGGGGTGGCGGGCACTGCATGACGTGCCCGCTCGTCCGCGATCCGATCGACTACTAATCGACGTAACAGAGGCTCGGCTGCCATGCGACTCACGACTCCTCACCTGGTGATCGGCGCGGTGCTCCTCGCGTTGCTGGCGGGAACGGCGGGCGGGCTGATCGGCTCGATGGTGGATTCCGGCTCCTCGTCGCCGGCGACGTCGGGCTCGTCGCAGACCGTCGCCGCGTGCGACGTGTCGAAGGTCGCCGCGTCGGTGTTTCCGTCGCTGGTGACCATCTCGGTGCGGGGTGCGTCGGGGGTGGCGGGCAGCGGCTCCGGATCGGTGCTCGACAAGGACGGCAACATCCTCACCAACGACCACGTGATCGAGGCAGCGGCCACCGGCGGCACGATCACGGTCGACTTCGCGCGCGGCGCCGCCCAGGTACGCGCCGACATCGTGGGCCGCGACCCCGCGACCGACCTGGCGGTGATCCGCGCCCGTGGTGGCAGCGGCTCGTACCGGCCGATCTCGCTCGGCGACTCGGCCGCGTTGAACGTCGGCCAGCCGGTGGTGGCTGCGGGGTCGCCGCTCGGCTTGAACGGCACGATCACGTCCGGCATCGTGAGCGCGCTCGGCCGCTACATCAACGTGGGGAAAGGCGATCAGCCGGCCACCCTGATCAACGCCGTCCAGACCGACGCGGCGGTCAACCCCGGCAACAGCGGCGGGCCGCTGACCGACTGCGCGGGCCACCAGATCGGCGTCAACACCGCCGGCGCACAACTGCCCGACGCCGAGGGCGGCAGCATCGGGCTGAACTTCGCGATCCCGATCTCGTTCGCGCACTCCGTGGCCGAGGAACTGATCCGCTCCGGCCGGGCCACGCATCCGGTGATCGGCGTCCTCAGCGTCACCGTGACAGACGAGATCGCCTCGGCGACCGGTCTGCCTCGAGGAGCGCTGATCGAACAGGTCATCCCGGGGCTGGGCGCGGCAGAGGCGGGCCTGCGCGTTGGCGACGTGATCACGCGCGTGGGAGACGAGCCCGTCAACAGCGTCGACCAACTGCTGGTGGCCCTCCGTTCCCACGCACCGGGCGATCGGGTCCAGGTCACCTTCAACCGGGGCAGCGCCAGGCGTACGGCCGACGTCCCCGTCACCGAAGCCGCCTGACGCGGGGCCTCGGGAAGGCCACCGACGTAGATGCTGGCGGCACCCCCTCGACCTCGACCTGCCGCGAATGGCACCCCGGGTCAGTGGCGGGGCGCGCGGAGCGTGCGCACGTAGTCGGAGCGGAGGGGGGCCGTGTGCCAGCGCGCGCTGAACGTACGGTCCGCGAGCGAGCACGTCACTGTCAGGCGGTGTGGCGTCTCGAGGAACGACACGTCGACGGTCAGCGTGTCGGCGTCGTTCCAGCCGCCGGAGACCGCGGTCGGCGGGATCGCGGTGTCGTCGGCCGCGGCGACGGTCCAGCCTGGTCCGCCGAGTCGCAGGTCGAGCCGGCCGGCATCCTCGACCAGGGAGATCGTCCAGTCGCCATCCCCGTCGGGCGCCTGCGTCACCGTGACCGCCGTCAACGTCGGCTGCTCCGCGCACTCGCCGCCGGCCGGCGCGAACGACGCGCCCGGCCAGGCCCCAGCCGACGCCGCAGCCGCCGCCGGAGCCGGGCCCTGCGGCGCCGACGCACCGACCGCCGGCGGGAGCGAGAGCCCGGCCAGCCGCTCGGCCAGCGCCGCGTCCTCCTCCGAATGCCCGTCGAGCGGCTCCGGACCGAACGCCGGCAGCAGATGCTCCCACGCGGCATCGAGTACGGCCTGCATGTTCACGCTCGCCGACGTGATCGCCACCACCGCGTCGTGTTCCGGCAGCACCACGCAGAACTGCCCGTACGCCCCATCCCCGCGGTAGCCGTGCCGGGCCATCCAGAACTGGAAGCCGTACCCCTGCCGCCAGTCCTCGTTGTCCCAGGGAGCCGTCGGGATGTGCGACCGCGTTGCCTCGGCCACCCACGCGGCAGGCAACAGCCGCTTGCCGTCCCAAACGCCGTCCTGCAGATACAGCTGCCCGAGCCGCGCGATCGCGTCGGTCGTCGCGTGCAGGCCGGAGAAGCCCAGGTCGCGGCCCAGCGGGAACTGCTGCCAACCCACGTCACCGATCCCCAACGGCGCGAACAGCCGCGGCCGCAGATAGTCCGTCAGCGACTGCCCCGTCACCTTCTGAACGATCGCGGCCACGGTGTACGTGCACGGCTGGTTGTAGGCGAACACCGTCCCCGGATCGCGCTCGGGCGGCAGCAGCAGGAACCCGCGTACGACCTCCACCGAGTCGATCTCGAGCGCCCGTTCCCACGTCTCTTCCTCGTGCCCGGACGACATCGACGCGATGTGGCGTACGAGTATCGCCCGGCTACGTGGATCGGTGATCTCGTCGGCGAACTCCGGGAAGTACGAGACCACCGGGTCGTCCAGCCCCACGAGCCCTTCCGCCACCGCGAAACCCAACGCCGTCGACGTGAAGCTCTTGCTGAGGGAGTACAGCAGGTGCAGCCGCTCGGCGGAGTACGGCGCCCACCATCCGGAGGCGACGACGTGACCATGGCGCAACAGCATCAAGCTGTGCGGCTCGACATCCGGCGCGGCCTCGATCGCGTCGAGGAACGCCTGGACGCCGCGGGCGTCGACGCCCTGCGCGGCCGGCGGGCTGACGGGCAACGGTTGAGCAGTCATGCAGACGATCCTCCCTCGCGGCCCCCGAACCGTCCACAAGGTTGAACAGAGCTGGCCAACCAGCCCGCGCCACTAGTTCAGCCGGACTCACGGATCCTTCTCCCGGCCAACTGGGGACCGGTCCCATCGCGGTGGCCGTAGAACGTTTCGCGTACGGCCGCGTTCTCTTCTTACCGAGGAAGGCAAGCGATGGACGACATCATCTTCCCGCTGGTAGTCATCCCTGTCCTGATCACCGGGTACATCGTCGCGCCGGTGATCACGGCCCTGAAGGGACGGAGCGAGCTGCTCGTGATCGGCGTCTTCTTCCACCCGGTCTGGTGGGTTGGCGCGTTCCTCCTGGCCAAGCCGAACTCCTGGTGGGCCCGCAAGCTCTACGACGGCGAGAAGCTCGCCCAGTCCCAGCGCCGCTACCCGCAACCGGCGCCGCCCGTGCCGTACTGGCAGGCCAACCACCCGCCGGCCGCACCGGCAGGATCGACCGCGGACCAGGACAGGCCCTCGGATCCCCCTCCGTAACAGTCGAACCGATCTCCGGCCGGGCCGCACGCACGTGTGGCGCGCGCCGTAAGTTGGTTCAATGAACGAATCTATGGCGCTGAACGTCCGTGCCCACGGGACCGGACGCCCTCGCGTCCTCTACGTCCACGGCATCTCGTCGCACGGCGAGACGTGGTGGCACGTGGGCGCCGCGATCGCGGAGGCCGGTCACCCGGGCCTGGCGGTCGATCTGCGCGGCCACGGGGAGAGCCCGCGCGCCGGCGACTACCGCGCCGCCGCGTACGCCGCGGACGTGGCCGCCCTCGAGGGCCAGTGGGACCTGGTGGTCGGGCACAGCCTCGGCGGGCTGATCGTCGCCGCGGCGGCGCCGCTGCTCGACGCTGCCCAGTACCTCCTCGTCGACCCCGTTCTGGAGCTGTCCGACGAGGAGAGCACCCACGTACGCGACGGCGAGCTCGCCACCAAGGCGTCCCCACCCACGTACGAAGAGCTGGCCGCCGCCAACCCCCGCTGGCCGGCGCGAGACGTCGAGGTTTCTCTCGAAGGCGTCGCCATGGTCGACGCCGAAGCACTGCGGCTGACCATGGACCAGAACACGCCCTGGCACCACACCGCCCTGCTGAGCTCGATCACGTCCCCCACCCTCGTCCTCGGCGGCGATCCGGACCACGGCGCCATGACCGCGCCAAGCCTCGCCGCCTCGTCCGGCAACCCCCTGGTCACCTACCAGCAGGTCACGGGTGCGGGACACATCATCCAGCGCGACGATCCGCGGGCTCTCATCCAGGCCGCGCTGAGCCTGCTCGGCTGAGCGACCGGAGCGGCGTCGTAAAAACGCGATGTTATCGATGCTTTCTGTAGCAACGCCAGTATGATTTGTCCCGAGTACGTCGCGAGCCGCGACAGCGGAAGGGACCCCGACATGTCCGAGGCCACCGTGCGCCACCCCAGGCAGCCGAGCATGGCTGACGTGGCCCGGACCGCCGGCGTGTCGGCACAGACGGTCTCCCGTACGCTCCGCGACTCCCCCAACGTCAGCCCGGAGACGCGACGGCGCGTGCTCTCCGCCGTGGAGCAGCTCGGCTACCGGTTCAACAACGCCGCCCGCACTCTCTCCTCGGGCCGCAGTCACACCATCGGGCTCGTGCTGCTGCAGTCGGGCGGCTACTACTCCCGCTCGGCGGTCACGGCCGGCGTCGAGGCGGCCGCGGTGAAGGCCGGTTTCGCGGTGAGCATCGCGACCATCGCCGCGCTCGACACCGGTCTGATGGAGCGGTCGCTGTCCAAGCTCGCCGACCAGGGCGTCGACGGCATCGTGATCGCCGTGCCGCTCATCTCCACCACGCAGAAGATGGACGACATCACCCGCGACATCCCGACGGTCACACTCGACGGCTCACGCACCACCGGCGCCGTCGTCCTCGGGATCGACCAGCAGGAGGCGGGCCGCGTCGCCACGCAGCACCTGCTCGACCTCGGACACCACGAGGTCTGGCACATCTCCGGGCCGGACGAGTGGATCGAGGCGCGCCACCGGCGGCAGGGCTGGCAGGAGTGCCTGGCCGCCGCCGGAGTCGAGGCCCCGCCGCCGCTCGAGGGCGACTGGTCACCCGACTCGGGCTACCGGCAGGGCCAGATCATCGCGAAGATCCCGGACGTCACGGCGGTCTTCGCGGCCAACGACGAGATGGCGTTCGGGGTGATCCGCGCACTTCGCGAGCGCGGCCGATCGGTGCCCGGCGACGTGTCCGTCGTGAGCGTCGACGACATCGATCTGGCCGCCTACTGCAGCCCACCGCTGACCACCGTGCGACAGGACTTCTACCGCTCCGGCGCGGCGGCCGTCACCTGGCTGGTCGAAGGGCCCGGCGCGGTCGACTCCGTCGTTCCGGCGACGCTGTCGGTACGCGCCTCCACCGCGCCGCCGCCTCCACGCTGAGCGACTGAGCCGCTGAGCCGGTGAGCCGGTGAGCCGCTTCCGGACGTTCCGCGGATCGCTCTTGCGCCGCCATGTTATCGGTGCCATCTTGTAACAACACTCGGTTGTGCGCGTCCGCATCCACGGAAGGAGCGCACCCATGAGACGAGCACTCCTGCTCGCCGTGATCGGTACGGCGGTCGCCGCGCTGGTGGCCACCTGGTTCGGGCTCGCCCACCGTACGGACGAGGTCGCGTCCATCGACGGCCACACCGTGACCCGCGACGAGCTGCTCTTCCACATGCGCCGCCTGGCACCGACGGTCCAGAACGAGCTGCGCAACGAGTACGGCCTGCGCGGCGCGACCGACTGGACCACGCGCGTCGGCGACGGGACGGCGCTCGACCGGCTCGCGTCCGCCGCGTTCGACGAGATCTGGCGGGACAAGACCACCCTGCTGCTCGCCCAGGACCACGGGCTGGCCGTCCCGGCGGACCACGACGACTTCCTCGCCGAACTCGCCGACGAGAACGAGCGCCGCGCCGGCGCCCTCGCGAAGGGCGAAGTCGTCTACGGCGTAGGAGAGTTCTCGCCCGAGGAGTACTACTCGCACCGGCTTGCCGAGATCACGACCGGCCTGAAGGAACGGCTCAGCGCCGGCGCGAACGGCCCGCTCTGGGTCGGAGAATCCGACGTCCGGCGCGCGTTCGACGCCGACCGGGCCGCGTGGAGCGCCAACGCGACGACCTTCGGCTACTCCAAGCTCGTCGTCCGCGTGCCCGACGACGCCGCCCCGGACTACTCCGCCGGCCTGCAGCAGCGGGTCGCCGCGGCCGGGCGGCTCGCGACCGTCGCCGCCCGGGAGCCGGGCGCCACGTACACGACGGACACCTACGACGGTGGCGCGGCCGGGCTGAGCGCCAACGACCAGGACCTCCGGACCGTGCTGGGAGCTCTCGATCCCGGCGAGATCTCCGCCCCGGCCATCGGCACCGGCCAGATCACCTATTACCAGCTCGACGACCGCACCGTGGACGAGGACGCGGCGTTCGACGCCTACGCCCAGCGGATCCGGCTGTCGCTCGTCGAGAAGAAGTTCCAGCAGTTGGTCCAGCGCCGCGTGGACGACAGCGACATCCAGATCGACGCCGCGGCCGTAGACGCCATCAACGCAGAGGATGTGCAGCAATGAAGCCTGTCGGAACGACACCCTCCCGCAGCGGCGAGCCGGCGTACGGTCGGCACCCCGTGAGTACGATCCGCGCGGCCCTTGCTGCCTTGCTCATCACGCTGCTCGCCGCGCTCCTCGCCTGGCCGCCGGTATCACCGGCAGCGGCCGCGCAGACCGCCGGTACGAGCACGGCCGCCGAACCGACCCTGCCGGGAAACCAGCCGAACCGGACCGGCGGCACGGACTACTTCCTCGACGCCACGAACGGCAGGGACAGCGCCTCAGGTACCTCGCCCAGGAACGCCTGGCGCAGTCTGGCCAAGGCGAACGCGACGACGTTCCGGCCCGGCGACCGCATCCTGCTCAAGGCCGGCGAGGAGTGGCACGACGGTCAGCTGTGGCCGAAGGGCTCGGGCAGCGCGGGGAGGCCGATCACCATCTCGGCGTACGGCAACGCCAGCGCGGGCAAGCCGTACATCGCGACGAACGGCAACGTGCCGAGTCCGTTCCGCGCCGACGGCACGAAGAACCCCGAGACGGTCGGCCTGACGGGCGCGATCGTGCTCCGCAACCAGCAGTACTGGGAGATCAACAACGTCGAGCTGTCGAACGACGACGACTTCGCCACCGACATCCACACCGAACGAGTCGTTCGTGACGGCATCATGGTGTCGATCAACGCCGACCTGCTTCCGGCAGGTGCGGACAACATCATGGACTACTTCCGGATCTCCAACGTGTACGTCCACAACACCGACGGTCCGGACTTCTGGCAGCAGATGCACTACGGCGGCGTCAACTTCCAGGTCTTCGGCAGCCGCAAGTACACCGAGTACGGCACCGGCGGCTACTACTTCAAGAACGTCCGGATCGAGAACAACAGGTTCGTCAACGTCGAGTTGCACGCCGTCCAGTTCGCGTTCAACTGGTTCAACGACCGTTATCCGGAGGCGGGCCAGTACGACGAGACCGGGAAGTGGCACGAGGGCTGGGAACAGCTGTGGGTGCGCACCCGCGACCTGTACAGCCGGGACGTCTACATCGGCCACAACTACGCCGAGAGCATCGGCCAGGGCGCCATCCAGCTCGCCAACACCAAGAACATGGTCGTCGAGTACAACGAGGTGAACGGGTTCCTCGAGCGGTACGGCTCGGTGTCGGTGGCGCTCTATCTGTGGGCGGGCGCCGATTCCGTCATGCAGTACAACGAGGTCTACGGCGGCCCGCACAACGAGTTCGACGGAACCGCGTGGGATCTGGAGTACACCAACTTCAACGTCACCTACCAGTTCAACTACTCACACGACAACGCGGCGGGCTGGATGTCCTATATGGGCAACAGTTCCAACTCGACCGCCCGCTACAACCTGAGCGTCAACGACAACGGCGTGCTCGTGAAGAACATGCTGTCGACGAACTACTCCCCGACGTACTTCACCAACAACACCTTTGTCTACAACGGATCCGACCTCGACTACTTCCACGACGAGACGTTCCTGAGCAAGGTGTACTTCCTGAACAACATCTTCTACAACACCTCCACGACGGCTACGACGCCGTGGTACCGCCGTACCGGAGCCCTGCGTCAGGCGGTGTTCTCGAACAACGACTTCTACGAGGCGAGCGGTACGCATTCGAGCCAGGAGCCGGCCGATCCTCGCGGGGTGCGGGTCGACCCGCGGTTCGTCGGTGACCCGGCGCAGTACGTCACCGGTGCGGGCGTCGACCAGATCCGCAGAGCCGCGGCCCACTTCAAGCTGCGCGACGACTCCCCACTGATCGACGCCGGCCGCTACAACCCGCACCTCGGCACGAGCGACTTCCTCGGCACCCATATCTACTACGGCGACGCCCCGGACATCGGCATGGCCGAGAGCCGGATCGGCGCCCTGGTCGCCAACCCGGTGGACGACGATCCCGTCGAGAACGATCCGGGCAGCCGGGTCGACCTCGCGCTCGGTAAGCCATGCACCGCGAGCTCGACGCACTCCGGTGCGGGAGGCACACTCACCGCCGACAAGCTGACCGACGGCGACCTCTCCACCCGCTGGGCCGCCGCCGACGACGCGACGTACCCGATCACGCTCGACATCGACTTCGGAGCCGCCACCACCTTCGACGAGGTCTACCTCGACGAGTACACCGACGGCGGCACGAACCCACGCGTACAGGCATTCCAGCTGCAACGCTGGGACGCCGCGACCGGCGCCTGGATCACCTTCGCCAGCCAGAACGACGGCATCGGCCACGACCGCACCGTCACCGGCTTCGGCAGCGTGACCACCTCCAAGCTACGGGTGGCCCTCACCGACCAGATCGCCACCGAGACCTACACCCCGACCATGACGGAGATCGCTGTGTACTCGTCGAGCTGACGACGCGGCTGGCACCTACGTGCCAAGGCGGACACCGTGCGCGGAAGTTCACCTATACCTGGACAGGTGCGCGCTCTCATCGTGTCCTTGGCCATGGTCGCAGCTCTGGGGACGGCTATGCAGGCGGCGTCCGCCGACACCGCGCTCGCCGCCTGCCCGCAGATCTTCGCCCACGGCGGATATCCCACCGGGCCGAACCCCTGGGAACGTGACCAGGTACGGCAACCCAACAATCCGACCGCCCTGCAGGCCGCGAAGGCCGCCGGCAGCTCGGGCGCCGAGGTCGACCTCCAGCTCACGAGGGACGGGACCAAGGGCGTCATGTGGCACAACGACACCACGAACGCCCTGACCGGCTCGAACCTGCCCGTGAACGAGATCTGGTGGGACACCGGCGCCGACAAGCTGAACGGCCGAACCATCGACCGCGGGCCGTACGCGGGCGAGCGGGTGTACACGTTGCGCCAGTTCCTGGACTCGGCGTACAGCAAGAACATGGTGCTCCTGATCGAGCTCAAGAGCGCCGCGAAGCAGTCCCTGCTGAACTCCGACGCGACGATCCGCACTCGCGCCTGGTCGGAGGTGATCGATCCGATCAAGGAACGGACCGCGCGTCAGGAGATCATGGTGTACACGCACGACACCCAGCTCCAACCGGAGCTGACCAGTCGCTTCAACGCCGCGGACCTCGGCGCCGTCATAGCGACGGGCCCGCAACGTCCCGTCTGGCCCGACACGGTTGGCTGGGAAGAGCCGCCGCCGGCTGCCACGGGCAACTTCGCCTCCTGGCAAGCCACCCTTGACAGTGCTCCGCGCCGGATGGCCACCAGCTGGCCGCAGCAGATGCACGACTGGATGGCAGGGCGATGCACCACGTAGCCGGCTGACAGCTGACAGGATGTCGGCCATGGATCGGGACGCGGTCGAGCGATGGGTCGGCGGCTACGAGCGAGCCTGGCGAACGCCGGGCACGGCATCGCTCGCCGAGCTGTTCTCTGCCGACGTGTCCTACCTACCTTCGCCATGGCGGCAGCCGATCTCAGGCCTGGCCCGGCTCCGTCCCTGGTGGGAGGAGGGCCGCTCCGGCGCCGACGAACCCTTCACCATGACGAGCGAGGTCGTCGCCGTCGACGGCAACACAGCCGTCGTCCGGGTCGCGGTGACCTACGAGCACGACGATCCCTCACAGTGGCGAGACCTGTGGGTGCTGCACTTCGACGCCGCCGGCCGCTGCACCACGTTCGAGGAATGGCCGTTCACCCCGGACCAGCCCGACGGGCACTAGCCCCGCGACCGCCAGGCCGGTCTCCCCGCTCTCAGGCGGGTGGGTCGTTCGTTGTTCGTTTCAGCAAGCCGCGGGCGATGAGCTCGAGCACCTGCCCCAGTGCGAAGTCGACCTCGGCCGGCGCAGCGGGCAGCGGGCCGTCGACCAGCAGGCTGGCGAGGCCGTGGACGGCCGACCAGGCAGAGATCGCGGCGCCCGGCCGCCGGCTCGGGTCGATCAGGCCGGCTGCCTGCGCCTGATCGAGAACCTCGTCGAGGATCTCGTCCGGCTCCTCGCCGTCGACCCGGGCTTCGACCGTGTGCGTGGCCGGTGGATCGGGCCTGGCGTCGCCGGCCGTGGGGTGCGAACCGAAGGCCGTACGGAACAACCCGGGCTCGGACATCGCGAACTCGACGTACGCGGTCCCGACGGCGCCGAGCCGGCTGACCGGATCGGCGGCGCGATCGACGCCTCGGCGCATCTGTGCGGCCAGTTCGTTTCGCGCGTGGCGCGAGACCTCCGCGAGTAGCGCCTCACGGTCGGCGAAGTGGCGGTAGGCGGCCGAGTGCGAAACCCCGGCGGCCCGGGCGGCCTCCCGCAGGATCACGCTCTCGGGTCCGCCCTCGCGCGCCAGCGCGATGCCGGCGTCGATCAGGGCCGAGCGTAGCGAGCCGTGGTGATAGGACCTTCGGCGATCTCGAGAAACCTCGCCTGCGCTCATCGGCCAATGATGGCACAAAAGCATGCAGTGTTGACAGCGGTCACATCGAGACGTACTCTCGTCGATGTGACCAGTGGTTACTTCCCTGGTCTTCCCACTGTGAAAGGAAGTACCGATGGCACGCGTGCTCGTAAGCGGGGCAACCGGCAAGATCGGTGGCGCCGTCACCGCTCAACTGCTCGAGAAGGGTGTGCCGACGAGGGCGTTGGTACATCGAGAGGATGAACGCAGCGCTCGGCTGCGGGCCGCCGGCGCGGAGGTCGTCGTGGCCGACCTGTTCGACTATCGCCGGCTCGAGGCGGCGATGGCCGGGGTCGACCGGGTGTTCTTCAACCCTCCGTACCACCCTCACGTCCTGGACAGCGCTGTCGCGTTCGCTGTGGCCGCGCGGCGTTCGGGCGTGGAAGCGGTGGTCGCGTTGGGACAGTGGCTGGCGAGCCCTGAACACCCGTCGTTGCTGACCAGGCAGCATTGGCTTACCGACAAGGTGTTCGGGTTACTGCCGGATACCGCGCATGTCGCCGTCGATCCCGGGTTCTTCGCCGACAACTACCTGAAACTGCTCCCGACCGCCGCGTTGCTCGGGGTGTTCCCGATGCCGGCTGGGATGGGCCGCAACGCGCCGCCGTCCAACGAGGACATCGCCCGCGTCGTGGTCGGTGGACTGCTCGATCCCCACCGGCACGATGGCAAGGCCTACCGGCCGACCGGACCGGCACTGCTGTCGGTGAACGAGATCGCCGACGCGATCGGCGAGGCCGTCGGCCGGCCGGTGCGACACCTCGACGTTCCGCGGTCGATGTTCATGCGGGCCGTACGGCTGGACGCGAAACGCTTGAAAGCCGACCTGTTCTTCGAGTCGAGCCTGCGCCACTACCTTGCCGAGCACGCGTTGGGAACCTGGGAAGTCGGCGGTCCCACGACGCATGTACGCGACGTCGCCGGCGTCGAGCCCGAGGACTTCCTCACCATCGCCCGCCGCTACGCCGCCGACCCCGCCGCACAGCGCAATGCCGGAAACGTGCTCCGCGCGATCGGGCGGTCCCTGCTGATGGCAGTCGTGCCGATGCATCGACTGGACCGGTTCGACCGCGTACAGCAGCATCCGCAACCAGTGCATCCCCGGCTGTCCGGCGAGTCGGCGTTCTGGCGCGGCGAGCATCCCGCGTCCGCCGACCGCGCGCTCGCCGCGGCGTTCGGCCAAGGAGACAGATGAGCAACCCGTTGACTCGTTCGCAGTACTCGGCCGGCGACTCCCGCCGCGACATCGAGAACGCACTGGCCGCCGCGGGCAAGCACCTGGACGACCTTCAACCGGCAGACCTGGCACTGCTCGACGACTTCCACACCATGGGCCGCTTTGCGACCAGCCACCTGGCCGACCTCGCCGGGCTCGCCGGCCTCGGCCCCGACAGCGCGGTACTCGACGCCGGCAGCGGTATCGGCGGCACCGCCCGCTACATCGCCGACCGTTTCGGGTGCCGGGTGACCGCCCTGGACCTCTCCGAGGACTACTGCGCCACAGCCCGCTGGCTCAACCACCTCGTCCGCCTCGACGACCGGATCACCGTTCACCATGGCGACGTCACCGACCTGCCGTTCGCCGATCGTACTTACCAGGTCGTGTTCAGCCAGCACGTCCAGATGAACATCGCGGACAAGCACCGCCTCTACCAAGAAGCCCACCGTGTCCTGGCCGACAGCGGCACCCTCGCGATCTGGGACATCACCGCCGGAACGCTCGACGAACCCGACTACCCCCTCCCCTGGGCCGACGACCCCCGCCTCAGCCACGTGGTCGACTCGGACCACCTGCGCGGCACCATCGAAGCCGCGGGGTTCGAGATCGAACGGTGGAACGATCTCACCGAACAGGCAGCAACCACGATGCAGTTGATAGTGACGATGCCGCCCAACCCGCTGGGCCTGCACGCCTACAACAGCGACTTTCCCGAGAAGCTGAAGAACCTCACCACCGCACTCACCAACGGAACGCTACGCGCCATCCAAGCCATCGCCCGGGCGGCGTAGCGGCGTGACCACTCATGCCGGATACGACGACGGGCTCAGCGCACTGCTCCTCAGGGACTGGGCTCGGATGCCGATCCGCCGCGGTCCATGCCTCGACCGGCGCTCACCGCAGTTGCGCCTCGAGTTGGCCGGTTTCCGGGTTCCAGAGCCGAATGCTGCCGTCGCGGCTGCTGCTGGCCAGAGTGCCGCCGTCGGCGCTGAAGGCAACGGTGGTGACCTGGTTGGTGTGGCCGGTGAGGTCGCGGATGAGTTGTCCGGTCGACCTGTCCCACAGTCGTACGTTGTTCGAGTCGGCGCCGGCGACCATGGTGCCGTCGGGGCTGAACGCAAGGCTCGATATCGATCCAGATGTTCCGGAGAAGGGCTGGGCGGTGAGCTGACCGGTGCTCACGTTCCATTGCAGCGCGTCGCGGTCGGCGTAGCCGGCGACGAGGGTTTTGCTGTCTGTGCTGAACGCCAGGCTCAATGCCGCCGCGGTGCTGCGGTGGTCGGTGAGTGGCTCACCGATGGGTTGTCCTGTCGCGGGCTTCCACAGGCGTACCGTCCCGTCGGTTTCGCCATCGTAGTCGCCACCGGCGTCGTAGCTGCCACCGGCGGCGCTGGCCAGGATCTTGCCGTCCGGGCTGAACGCGATGTCGTTGATCCAGCCGGTGTGACCGGTGAGCTCGCGGATGAGCTGCCCGGTGGAGGTGTCCCACAGCCGGATGGTCTTGTCGAAGCCGCCAGCGGCCAGGACCTTTCCGTCCGGGCTGAAGGCGATGCTCGTCACGCCCCCGACGTCGCCGACGGACTGCTGGTCGAGTGGCCGGCCGATTGGCTTCCACGTCGTCGTGCTCCACAGCCGAACGGTGTCGTCATAGCTGGCGGTGGCGAGTTTTTTGCCGTCCGGGCTGAACTCGACGTCGTTGACCGAACTCTCATGGCCGGTGAGGGGTTGGCCGATCGGCTTGCGTGTCGCGATGTTCCACAGGCGAACACTGCCGTAGTGGCCGTTGTCGTCGTAGCCCCTACCGGAGGCCAGGATCTTGCCGTCCGGGCTGAACGCTATGCCGTACACCTCGGGATAGCTCGGACCGCTTTGATCCCCGGAGCTGTGGTCGCCGTTCACGAGCACCACGGCTGTCACGGTCGCCGCCAGGACCAGCGCCGCCAACCCGATCACGACGGCGACTCGGAACCGCGGGGAGCGAGGCAGCAACCGCGCCAAACGGCGGCGAAGGGACGTGGCAGCCAGATCCTTACCGGGTTCGTCGCCGTCTACGGGCGACTCACGCGACCTGGCCGCGGCCCGGACGAGCGGATCGACCAGATACACCGCTGCGCAGACCACCGGCGCGATCATCAAGCTGCCCGGCACCCCGTAATACGTCATACTTTCCGCGGCGTTCACCATCAGCACTACGCCGGAAACCAGGATGCCGACCGCGAGAACGTCGGCGGCTACCAGCACGGTGCGGCCGCCGCGAGACGTTGACCGGATCCGGTAGACGCCGATACCCACCGCGAGAAGGCAGGCCGCCACCCACAAACCAGGTAGCGGTACCCGGACAAAGAATATCTCCGCGGCCGCGAAGCTGGGAGCCGGTCGCACGGTGGGCAGGAAAGGAGCGAACACTCCCAGCCCGCCGGCGGTCACGAGCAAGACCGGGCGATCCGGGCGCGCCCCACCTGCCCTGGCCAGCTTCACCAGTACCTGGACCAGGTACACCGACGCGCCGGCCAGGACCAGCACAGCAACAGGCCCTGCGCCACCAATTCCCATCACCGCTGCCGTGGCGGCGATCCAGACGACCAGAAGGACCGAAAGCGCCTGCAGGGCGACGCCGAACAGGATCGCGACCGCCAGGGACACGCGGCTGCGAAACCACCGGTACCGGCACAGACCCACTCCGATCGCCGCCAGGCCCGCCGCAAGCTGAATCACGGTGATCGGCTCTGAGAGCCATGAACGCGCGGGCGGAAGGATGGAGAACTGGTACGCCGAAAACGGCGGCAGGAAGAGGGCGAGCAGCCAGAGCGCTCCAGCTGCGGTCAACCAGACCGGCCGATCCACCCGGTCGCCGCCGCTGGCTCCCGCCGGTGCTTGGGAGACCGGCTCGGCCGGAGCAGGCACCTCGATCGGGCTGCCGACCTCGACCGGCCCTACCCGTTCGGTGGACTCGGCCTCGCGTTGCTTGGTCGCCCGCCCAGGGGGCGAGGCAGATCCGACAGCCGGCGACGGCTCGAACGTGAGCGGCACGGACGCGACGCCACCCGCCCAACGCAGCCGAGCCTCCACGGTGCTGGGCGATCCCTCGGCGACCTCGACCGCGAGCTCGTTCCCGATCACCGAAGCGGTGTAGCCGGCAGGGTCGGCCTGGGGAAAGACGTCCAAAGCGATCGGTGGACCGGTCAGCCGTGCCCGGATGGTCAGGCTCCCCGGTTCCGACCGATCGACAGTCACTCCTTGTTGGTCGACGCGTGGTCCGCAAACAGCCAGCGCCGCGGTCGCCGCGGCTCGGACACGGAGGCTGTCGTCCTCGGCGAGTTCGGTCAGTGCCGCGATCGCCGCCCGAGCCAGGTTCAGGTCGGTGTCAGTGGCCCGTTCCTCCAGATCCGAAACCGCGCCCAGCCGGGCCGCAGCCATCGGGCTGGTCATCAGCTCGAGAACTTCAGCCGGCAGCTTCGCTTTCGTCGCTCGCGGACCACGCGGGTTGCGTGTCAACGGCAAGTCGCCACTGGCTCCGAAGGTCCAAAGGTGAGGAGTCTGCGGTTTGCCGAGCCTCCGGATCCGCTGCCCGATGAAATCGAACAGCTCGTTCAACCCGACCCAGCCGTCACCATCCTGGTCGGCGTCGCCGTCGGCGATACCGTCCCGCATCGCCGAGGCGAACACCGACGGCTCGACGTGCGAGTCGGTCAGACGCTCACCTTCGAAGGCGTACTCGATCGCGCTCGAAGCAGTGATCACCGCTCGAGCACGAGCCCCGGCGCCCAGCGACGCGAACGCGTCACCCACATCCGGATCGCCGCCCGCGCGAGCCACCATGCCTCGTGCGAACGCGCCGCCATAGCAGCAGTCCAGAAAGACCACCGCGCCCTCGGCACGGCTCCCATTGAGCAGCGAGCACAGCAGCTGCGCCGAAACCGCGGTCGACTGCAACCGGTGCGGCCGGGTGTCATGTGCGGCGAAGTAGAGGTTGCCCTGGGTGTCCTTCAAGCCATGACCAGACACGTAGAGCACGATCACGTCGCCGGAGGTCGCATCGGCGAACAACTCCTCCAACGCCAACCGCATGTCCTGGGCACTCGGATCCGTCAACGTGGCAACCGAGAACGGGCCGATCCGCGGATCGGCGAACAGGCGCCCCAACTCCAACGCGTCCCGGGCAGCAGACGGCAGTTGCGCAAGCCCGCTGTCGGCATACACCGACGACGAAATGAACAAGGCAGACCGAGCCATCACCCCACCCAACGTCAGCGTTTCTACGCTTGGAAAGGCTCGTCCATGAGCCAACGCCCATCCAGAATCGCCGCCCCAGGAAACGAGCATAGACCTGCAAACGGCCATGGCGGTCCGTTTCGCCGCAAAGCCACGTAGCAGGCACCGCCGCCGGCATCCGGCGCTTACTGAGTTGTGGGCGCGGTTACGATCACTGTCGACGTTCGTCCACCGGGGAGTACGACGTGAATGACACTGACCGTGCGACCGCTGGTTCCGCCTTTCGCGCCGTATCGGTGGTGTCCGGCGCGAGGATCGCGACCGCCCCGGTGTCGAAGCTGTCCGAATCGGAGCTGCACTCGCTGGCCGCCTGGATCGCCGGCCACAACACCGATCGCGCGTCCTACGTCGGATACGTAGGTGTCGAGACAGACCAAGTCCTCGCCGAGCTCGCGGACCTGGAGGCGGGTGCGGTGGTTGCCCATGCCGTGGTCAGCGGCGTTCGCGTCGGGTTGATGATGGCGGAATGGGATCCGACGTCCATCCGCGTCTGGTTGCACGGGCCATGGACGGACGACGAGGCCGTCGTCCTGGGCGAACTCGGGTTCCGCCTCTTCCACGCGATGCGCGCCTACCGCACCGCCGCACCCGACTGCCGGGAGCAGTGTTGCGTGGGAGGGCAGCCGCACCAGCTGGAGTCCACCGGTCCGGCGGCTCTACAGCAGGAGCAGGCCCGCGATTCCCGCGCCGAGGACGACTGACCAAGCGGGTAGTTGCCAGTTGGTCAGCGCGACGAACGCCGCTGCCGCGATCGCCATGGTCGCCGGTGTCGTCATCCCTTGTGTGGAAACCGGTGTATAGAGGGCGGCGGCCAGAATCCCTACGACACTGGCGTTGACTCCCGTCAAGGCACGTTGGGCGAGCGGCACCGCTCGCAGCCGTTCCCAGAAAGGGAGAGCGCCGGCCACGAGCAAGGCGGAGGGCAGGAAGATGGCGATCAACGCCAGCGCTGCCCCCGCGATCCCTGTAGGCGAGGTGTTGACGACTGCGCCGAGATAGGCGGCGAACGTGAACAGAGGGCCCGGCATGGCTTGCGCGGCGCCGTACCCGGCCAGGAAGACATCGTGATCGACCAACCCTGTTTCCACAGTGGACGCTTGCAGCAAGGGCAGCACGACGTGGCCACCGCCGAACACCAGCGCTCCCGCTCGGTAGAACGAGTCGGCAAGTCGTGCCGTGCCGTTGTGAGTGACCGCAGCGAGGGTGGGAAGCACCACCAACAGCGAACCGAACAACGCGAGGCAACCAGCCGCGGCGCCGCGCCTGGCTGGTCGGCCCGGCATGGCCTCCAGCCTCTGGTCGGTGCCGGCCGGAGGGGGCAGCCAGCAAAGCCCAGCGACGGCGGCCAGTGCGATGACCGCGACCTGAACCCACACCGCTGGCACGAGCACTGTCGCGATCGTCGCGGCAAGAGCGATTCCGGCCCGCTTGTGATCGGACGCGAACACCCGGGCCATCGCGATGACCGCCTGTGCGACGACCGCGACCACCGCCGCCTTCAGGCCCTGGAGCCAGCCCGTGTCGGTGCCGAGGCCCGCGGCCTCGACCCCGTAGGCGAAGGCGACCAGGACGATCGCCGACGGCAACGTGAAGCCTGCCCAGGCTGCCAACAGTCCGCGCCACCTGGCCTGCTGCAACCCGATCGCCATGGCTACCTGGCTGGATGCCGGACCGGGAAGAAACTGGCACAACGCGACGAGATCGGTGTAGGCCTGCTCGCTCAGCCATCTCCTCCGGACCACGAACGTCTCGCGGAAGTAGCCCAGGTGCGCCACCGGCCCGCCGAAGGACGTCAGCCCGAGCCGGAGGAAGACGGCGAAAACGCGGCCTGCGTTGACCGCCTGCGGGCCGGCATCGCTGCCGTCTCGCGGGCGCCCTCCGTCAGGCAGCCATCGCATCGGCGATCGCCTTGCCCGCCCGTTCGATCTCCGCCGTATCAGCGGGCGGCAGAACGTCCTCCCACACCGGCAGGGCGTAGCGGGTCGCCTCGAGCATCCCCAACGGGCGCGGGATGAACCAGACGTGGAAGTGCGCCGCGCCGTCGCCCCATCGGTAGACGTGGACCCGGGCGATCTCGCCGAGCGACAGGATGGCCCGCTCGATCCGAGCGACGACACGCCCGTAGTCGGCTGCGAGCGCGTCGGGTAGATCGGCGAACGAGTCGACGTGGATGCGAGAGGCCAGCCAGACCGTCCCCGGGAGGCTGCCCGCGGCGATGTTGTGCAGAACCCAGTTCTCGTCGGACCAAATACCTTCGTTCTGGGTGCAGAGGTGGCATGGCTCGCCGCCTGGTTCACCTCGTCGTGGTGGCTCTGGAATCACACGCGGTCCGGGCTGGACAGTGCTGAGCGGTTGAGCGAACGGGAGTTCCATCATGTCCTCCAGTGACGTGGGATGCAACATGGCAATTTCTATCATGAAACATGACCGTTGCATAGATGCACCGGGCACTTTCCCGATCTGGAAGGGTCGGATAACGTGAGCGCGTGGATGAAGATCTCTACAGCGCGACCGTGGCCGTTCTCCAGGAGGTCGGATGGGAGGGCCTCACCCTGGACCGGGTGGCGGAGCGAGCCGGCCGGGCGAGAGTCACGTTGTGGCGCAACGGGATCACGCGAGACTCCCTCCAGCAGGGCCTGTTATCGAAGCTCGCCGAGGACTACCGGGACGCGATGCTGCCGGTGGTCACCGCCGGCGGAACACCCCGCGAACGGCTCGATCGCACACTGCACGCCCTCTGCGACGTGGTGGACGCCCACGCCGATGTCCTGAGTTTGTCGGACGAGATGTTCCATCGCGCGTACGCGGCGGGCAAGGTCCCCTTGCCGTTCTTGGCGCCCTTCATCGCCGCCCTGCGCGACGCCCGCTCAGCCCATCTTCTGCGTACGGAAGCCACCGACGCAGACCTGGCCGACGTCCTGTTCAACTCGGCCGCGTGGACATATCTACATTTCCGCCTTCGGCACAAGTGGTCGCCCAAGAAGGCGAGAGAACTGCTGTTCAGCGCCCTCCTCGACGGCATCCTGAAGGAGCCCTCGCATTGACCGTCACCTCGTGACCAGTCGTCAACCGTCGCCTGTCACTCCCGTGCGGGGCTGTCACCCTGCGCACGCCGCCGGCGGCGGATCAGCGTAACGTCGTTGGCCCAGCGCTGGCGGCGCCTGGCCCAACGACGCGAGGCGACCTTGCTGTGAAGGCGCTCACACGGTGTCACAGCCGTGCGGGGCATGTCGTCTTAGGGGAGCATGACAGAAGCACAACACACCTCGGTGCTGATCACCGGCGCGAACAAAGGGCTTGGTTTCGAGACGGCCAGGCGGCTCGGCGAACTGGGCTGGACGGTCTTCCTCGGCTCGCGAGACCAGGGCCGAGGCAGGGCAGCCGCCGACAAGCTCGCCGCTGATGGTGTGAACGTTGTCCTGGTTCCGCTGGACGTGACCTCGGACGCGAGCGTCGCTGACGCCGTACGGCTGGTTCGGGAGCACACCGACCGGCTGGACGTCCTCGTCAACAACGCCGGCGGTTCGTTCGGCGTCGTCACCGATCCGGCGCAGGCGGTCTCGAAGCTGCACGAGCTCGCCTACTCCTCGTCGAAAGCCGCGCTGAACATGCTCACCGTCCGGTACGCCCAGGCGCTCCCGAACATCAAGTTCAACGCGATCACGCCCGGGGAGGTCGTCAACCACAAGTTCACGGCCACGGACATGAACAACCACACCGGCCAGCTGACGGTCGCCGAAGGCACGGACCCGATCATCGAGCTCGCGACGATCGGCACCGACGGGCCCACCGGGATCTTCATCGACCGGCTCGGCCCCGTTGCCTGGTAGCCCTCCTCCCTCCATCACATCGTCAGTCACTGTAGAAAGAACGGGAAAGTCATCATGAGCAAGGTCTGGTTCGTCACCGGTTCGTCCCGCGGCTTGGGTCGCGAGTTCGTGGAGGCCGCGCTGTCCCGCGGTGACAAGGTGGCAGCGACTGCCCGGACCACCGGAAGCCTCGACGATCTGGTCGCCACCTATGGCGACGCAGTGCTCCCGCTCGAGATGGACGTGACCGACAAGGCCGCGGTGTTCGCGAGCGTGCAGCGGGCCAAGGAGCACTTCGGCCGGCTCGACGTCATCGTCAACAACGCGGGCTACGCCCAGATCGGTGCGATCGAGGAGCTGACCGAGCAGGAGCTGCGCGACCAGCTCGAGACCAACCTGTTCGGGGCTGTGTGGGTCATCCAAGCCGCGCTCCCCCACCTGCGTGAACAGGGCGCGGGCCACATCATCCAGCTGTCGTCCGCGGCCGGGCTGATCGCGATGCCGCTCGGCGGTGCCTACCACATCTCCAAGTGGGCCGTCGAAGCGTTGAACGAAAGCCTCGCCCAGGAGGTCGCCGGCTTCGGCATCAAGGTGACCGTGATCGAGCCCGCCGGCTTCGCCACCAGGGACGGCAACAACCCGGATCCGCTGGCCAACGGTCACCTGGCCGAAACCAGCCCCGTCTACGACGCTCTCCGTCAACGCCTCGCCGGCCTCGTCGGCAACCAGCCCGCGGGCGACCCGGCGGCCGCGGCGCAGGCCCTCCTGAAGCTCGTCGACTCCGACAACCCACCCTTGCGGGTGCTGTTCGGGCTGGGCTTCTACCCGATGCTCCAGAAGGTCTACGCCGACCGCCTCGAGACCTGGGCGGACTGGCAGGACCTCTCGGCCGAGGCGCAGGGCAATCTCGAACAAGCAGGGCGCTGATGAGGCGGCGGCCGACCGGTCCGGCGTAAGGAGGATCAGGACAGCCGCAGGATCTGGTATCCCGCCTCGGCGAGGAGGTCGGGCAGGTAGGTGACGGCATCGACGTTCTTCTGCCGCGTCGTGTCGGGTACGTCGTCCCAGCCAAGGAGGTCCGGGTGGTACCGGCCCTTCCGCACCGGCCCGTACGTGAATCCCGCCGCCCGCCGCTCGGCACACCAGCGCTCGTGCTCCAGCCTGGCGAGCAGTTCGACCTCACCCGGACCGAACGCGAACGGCTGGCCACCGTCGACAGCCGGAACGATGGCGCAGTCGATACGAGCGAGCTTCGCGCCGATGTCGTCGGCCTGCGCGCGGTTGGACCGCCTGGCCAGCTGTGGCAACCGCGACCAGGGAACGAGACTCGGATTGCTCGCGGTCGTCTCACCCGCCGCTCGACGCGTTGCGACATAGTGCGAGTGGATGGCCCGGCCGAGCTCGTCGAGATGGTCGCGCGGCGCCGCGTCGCAAGCAGCGTCGAGGATGCCGAACACCGAGATCCGGCCACGCGACATCTCGGCGAACCCGTTCTCGGCAAGCGCCCTCTCGTACGCCGTCGCTTCCGGAAGGCACAGCACGATCCGGTCGACGTCGAGATGAGTCAGGTTCAGCGCGGCCCGCAAGGCCAGGTCGAAGTCGTCGACGCACAGATAGACCCGCAGCCGTTTGGCGTCGGCCGGCGGTTGCCACCCGAGCACATCGGCATCAGGTACGGCGACCAGGCCGGAACGCGACTCCTGCTGGTGCGACTGACGTACGACGGCGCCACCGAACGGCGTACTGCCGAGCACCGCCACCGAGAAGTCCGGCTCGCCGGCGCCGACCAGCGACTCGCGTGCCAGCAACGAACGCGCCGCCAGTTCCTCGATGACGAAGAAGTTGAGCCAGATCCGGCCAGACGTGCCACCCGCGAGCCGGGAACGCAGCACCGCGAACATCTCAGCGTCCCGCACCTCGGCCTCGACCGTCGTCGTCTCCAGCGCCAGCTGCCGGACGGTCAACGCCACCGCGACGTTCGTGCCGCTTCGCTCTCCACAGACGTAGACCGTCGCGGCCCGTGGCACGCCCGCCGATCGCAGCGTCGCCTCCTGGGTCGGGTCTCCCGACACGACGAAGACGCCGTGCTGCCTGGCGAAGTCCGGGCCTGCCGTGTCACAGATCAGCACGACCCGCTCACCGTCGCTCGCGAATCGCCGGCTCAGCAGCTGCGCGATCACGTCGTTGCCGATGATCACGATGTGCCCCTTGGCATGCGCGACAGCCCACCTGCGCAGGCGTTCCGACAGCAACGCGCGAACCGTCTCCACCAGTGCGAGCACAGTGCAGGCCGGCGCGAGGAATCGGGCGATCTGCAGGGCCACCGGATACCGGCCGGGCGACACGGGCGGCCCGGACTCGAGGACGAACAGCTGCAGCGCGTAGTAGAAGTCGTCGAGCAGCGTCGCGTTCTCGTACGCGGGCAGGGTCGGCAGGCAGGCCCGGAATCCGAGGACGCCGAGCACGGCCGCACCCGTCGCGGTGATCGCGACGACGACCAGCTTCCAGACGTGGGTCCGGGCCCTCATGCGCGTCCCGCTCCCTTGTCCACGGCCTCGAAGGCGGCCCTCAGCGCGTGCGTGAACCGCCGCACACCCGCCGGATCGACCGCGTAGGCGAGTACGTCCGTGCCGTCCAGCAGCGCCCGCAAACGCTGCACCGCCCATGGTGCGTACCCGCCGTCCGCGCCGAGCAGGGCCGGCAGCTTGTGATGGTGGCAGATGAAGACGCAACGCACGTTGGCCTTCCGCCGCAGCTCCTCGATCTCCCACAGCAGGTTCTCGGTCGGCTCGGACACGTCGACCAGTACGATCCTCGAGGCCGCGACCAGCCGGCCCACCACCGCCCGCCAGACCGCTGTCTCCACGCGCAGGACGATCAGGCGCGGAGCGAGGATTCGCCTGCTCTGCTTGACGATCGCGCGGGCCGTCGGCTCCAGCTCGCGGAGGTTGCGGATCACGCCGGCCTTCGCGTTGTCGGCCGCCCGAACCGAACCGACGACCGAGCTGACGAACATCGCCGGCACGGCGAACGGCAGTGCGGCGAGCTGCAGTAGAGGCAGCAGCGCGAGGCATGCCGTCAACGCGAGCAGGGCTGCCAGCAGTACCACGAGCACCTGGAACAGTCGCACCGCTGTCGATCCCGACGGCTCGATCAGCGCGTCGAGCTCGCCGCTCTGGTGATAGGCGTACGCCGCCGTGCCCAGCGCGCCGACGAACACCAGCCCGGTCAGCCGGCCCAGGCCATGCCGGATCGCCTTCCACGCCTTGGATGTGGAGTCGACGCCACGCGCGATCGCGTTGATCGAGCGGGCGGCTCCGACACCGATCGGCGCGATCTCGGCGTCGTCCAGCGTGACCAGGCGCCAGAACCGCCCGATCGAACGGGCCGCCGCCGTCACGGCCTCCGTGGTCTCGGTGTAGCCGAAACGCCGCAGGAAGAGGACGAGTACGCGCCTTCCGCGCATCAGGTGGATGCCGATGAACGGGCCGAACGCGGCCAGCAGGCCAGTCGAAACCAACAGCACCGTCAACCGTTCGCGGGTGGCGTCCCCGATCCCGCTGAACAGCTCACCGGACGCGACCAGTGAGAAGACCGCGTACAGCACGAGCACGAACGCCGGTACGGAAGCCGCCAGCCCGGCCAGCAGGAACGCACCGCCGAGCAACGAGCCGGCTCCGCGACGCGCCCTGGCAGGCCGGTGCGCGGGCTGCCGGTCCGTGATGACGTGTATGGGCATGGTCCCTGTCCCTGTCAGTTGTCCGCCCCGTAGGCCCGCCAGATCGAGACCGTCGTGGCCGGCCGCGCGTTCGCCGCGGCCGCGAACCGGCCGAGCTTGGAGTTCCAGAGCGCCGTCCGCAGGTTCACCACGGCACCCGGCTCGATGATGTCGCCGAACGCGATCGGTCCGGCCGCGGCGATGAGATCGTCGAAGATCCACCAACCGGCGGGAGGCCGTTCGCAGCTCGAGTAGACGACCGCGACCTTCTCCGCGGATGGCGCGAGCTGGTCGAGGAAACGGCGCCTGCGGTCGCGGCGCAGCTCGCCGGCACCGGACGCCCTCGGCAGAACGACGATCAGCGCCTCGAGCGTCTCCAGCCGGGCGGCGAGCTGACGAACGACCACATCCTCGCCGAGCGGCGGGTCCTCGACGTAGATGAACTGTCTCGCCCGCGCGATCGCGTAGAGCAGGAACGCCGTTCGTTCCGTGTCGTCGCGAAACACCCTTGTGCGTTGGAGGAACGCGCCTCCGCGACCGGCCGGAGCCGAAGGCAGCTCGGTCCCCTGCCGGGCGTCGGCGTAGAGGCACTCGGCCGCGGGGCCGGATAGCTCGAACTGGCCTTCCGTACCGCAGAAGGCCCGCAGCCGCGCGCCGTCGTACGCCCATCGCAGGTCCAGCCGCCACGCGCGCTCGCCTGGTACCGGAAACCCGGCGGGAACCAGAGCGGTGTCGGCCACGAAGCTGCCGTCCCCCGTGCAGGCGGTCACGGCGTCGCGGAACGCCGAGCGGGCGTGCTCGGCGGTGGCGTGCGCGTGCACGTCACCGATCGTCACGCGTGGCGGCCGGCCACCGACCGGGATCGTCAGCCAATCGTCCAGTTCGCTGATCCGAGCGGCCTCGTCGACCGACAGCTCGAACGCCCGCTGCACCCGGTCCAGCTCATGGATCGCACGCGCGTCGACCTCGCCGCCGAACGAGATCGGTGTCATCTCGACGGCCTCGGCCATGAACCGGCTTACGGCGGCGGCGGTTTCGGCGCCGTACATGCCGTCCGCCCCGTACGCGGGCAAGCAGCCAGGGTCCCAACGCAGCAGGACTGTCTGGACGCGGCCGACGGCCGAGTCGTGTGCGTGGCGGCGCCACGAAAGCCGGTCGCGGCCCGCTGCCACGGCTTGCAGCAGCGGATCGCGAGCGAACAGGCGCGAAGCGAGCCGGCTCATTTCGCCTGGCCATCGTCGTTCTTCTCCTGGCCGTAGCCGGCGAGCGCTGGAACGACGCACTCCTCCTCGCCGTAGCGGTCTGCCGAGAGGAAGTTCTTCTCCTCGCCGTAGTGGTTGAAGGTCCGGACTCCGAGCGGCTTCCAGCTGATCGTGTAGTGCTGCTGGATCTTGGTGATGACGCCGGCATGCCCCTCGAGAACGTTGTCGAGCAGCATCCAGAACTCGGTTCCGTCCGAAGTCGTGTCCCCGCGGATGAGCAGAATCGAACTCACGTCGCCGCCTGCGAGGAGGTGCTCCAGCTCGGACCTGACGAAGCCCTCCAAGTCGGACGGATCCGCACCCTGGAGGCGCAGGCCCCAGAGCGTGCCCTTGCCTGTGTACTGGAGATACATGGGTTTGTCTCCCTGGTCATAGGTGTCAGTGGTCGGTCTCCAAGGAGTTTGCGGCCGTCCAGTGGCCGCTTGACAGAAGCTGACAGAGCCGAACAGAAAACGGCTGCGCGCGCTCCCGGTTCGAGCGAGAATGTCCGACAGGGGAGGTTTTCGATGAGCGCGCTGCCCAAACCCGACGTACCCAGCGGGCCGATCGGCGTTCTCTTCGACCAGCTGCACGCGCTCCATCACCGCGCGGGCTGGCCCAGCCTCCGCGACATGGCGCGCCAGGTCGGCTGCAGCCACACGACGATCTCAGCCGCGTTCTCCGAGCCCAGGGTGCCGCGCTGGGGTCTGCTCGAGTTGATCGTCGAGGCTCTGGGCGGCGACACCGAGCAGTTCCATCAGCTGTGGCTGCGGGCAAGTGGTACGCCCGCCGAAGCTGCCTCGGCGGGGGCAGCACCCGGAACCGGCCCGGCTCGCCGGCCGGACGCGATGCCCCCACCACGCGACCTGCCGGCCGACGTCGCGGCGTTCACCGGGCGCGATCACCAGCTCGAGAGCCTGGACCGGTTGCTCGCGAGCAGTGCGAAGTCCACCGCGGTCCTGATCGCGGTGCTGTCGGGAACCGCCGGCGTGGGCAAGACCGCGCTCGCCGTGCACTGGGCGCACCGGGTGGCCGCCCTGTTCCCCGACGGCCACCTCTACGTCAACCTCCGGGGCTACGACATCGACGAGCCCATGCAGCCGGAGGAGGCGCTGGCCACGTTCCTGCGTGAGCTGGGTGTCGAAGGCACCGCGATCCCGCCAGGGCTGGCCGAGCGGGCCGCCCGCTATCGCACGTTGCTGGCGGACCGGCGCGTCCTGCTCGTGCTCGACAACGCCCATTCCGTCGAGCAGATCCGCGAGCTCCTGCCCGGTTCGTCGTCCTGCTTCGTCGTCGTCACGAGCCGCGACGCGCTGCCCGCGCTGGTTGCTCGGCATGGCGCGGTTCGCGTCAACCTCGATCTCCTGCCGACCGCCGACTCGCTCGAGCTCCTTCGTACGCTGATCGGTGAACGGGTCGACGCCGAGCCCCAGCCCGCCGCCACGCTGGCCCGGCAGTGTGCGGGACTGCCGCTGGCGTTGCGAATCGCGGCGGAGTTCGCCGCGACCCGGCCCCGGATCTCGCTCGCCGAGCTGACCGCCGAACTCCACGACGAGGGCGAACGCCTCGATCTGCTGACCGCGGGCGAGGACGAGCACACCGCCGTCCGGGCCGTCTTCTCCTGGTCCGTACGGCACCTGAGCCCGGCTGCCCGCGACATGTTCCGCTGGCTGGGTCTCCACCCCGGACTCGAGATCGACCGCGGGGCGGCTGCCGCGCTGACCGGTGTCAGCGTTCCGGACGCCCGGAAACGACTCGACGAGCTCGTCCGCGCCCATCTCGTCGAGGAAGCCGGCATCGGTCGTTACGGCATGCACGACCTGCTCCGCGCCTACGCCCGCGAGCAGCTCGACGACGTCTCCGGCTCCGCGATCGATCAAGCGATGACCCGGATGTACGACCACTACGTCGACACCGCCGAGACCGCCTCGGCCGCTTACGAGAAGGGCGACGACCTGGCGCGCCGCCGGCTCGACACCGAACGCGAAAACCTCCTCGCGATCGCGCGGGCGGCGGCCGACCTGCCCGCGTACACCGTCCGGCTCTCGGCCGCGATGGCGCGCTACCTCAACGCGCGCAGCCACTACACCGAGGCGCTCGGCCTGCACGAGCTCGCTCTCGCAGCCGCCCGCCGCGACGGCGACCGGATTGGAGAAGCGGCTGCCCAGGACGCCCTCGGCGCGGTGCAGCGGCGGCTGGGGCGTTACGTCGACGCACTCGAACACCATCGGGCGGCTGCCGGCCTCTACTCCGAGTTCGGAGACCTGCGCAGCCAGAGCACGGCGTTGCGCGGCATGGGCGGCATCTGCTGGCGGCTCGGCCGGTACGCCGAGGCGCGTGAGCACCTCGACCTGGCGCTGGAGATCTGCCGGAGCATCGGCGACCGTACGGGCGAAGGCAACGTGCTCCACAACCTGGGCGTCGTCTTTCGGCGGACCGGCCAGTACGCCAAGGCGATCGAGTCGTGCGAGCGGGCCATCGCCGCCCATCGCGAGTCCGGTGACCTGGCCGGTGAGGGCCGGGCGATGAACAACCTCGGCATCAGCTACCTCCGGCTCGGCCGCTACGACTCCGCGTTGGAGAACTACGTACGCACGCTCGCTCTCCGGCGCGAAACCGGCGACCGCGCCGGCGAGGCCACGGCGCTGACCAACCTCGGCTCGACCTACGAAGGGCTCGGCCGCTTCGAGGAAGCGCTGGCCCACCACCAGGAAGCGCTCGACATCTCCCGCGAAGTCGGCTACCGCGTCGGCCAGGGCGACGCGCTGCGCGGGCTCGGCACGACACACACCTGGCTCGGGCTCCTCGACCAGGCGATCGCCGACCTGCGTTCGGCCCTGGCCGTCGCCCGCGACATCGGCGAGGTCGACCTGGAGACCAGCGGCCTCAACGACCTGGGCGGCGCGCTTCGAGCAGCCGGCGACCGGGACGCGGCGGCCGAGGCGCACGGGCGGGCACTCACGCTCGCGCGTACCTCCGGCGACCGCTACGAGGAAGCCCGCGCCCACCACGGCCTCGGCAACCTCCCCACCGCTGCGGCGATCTACGCCCAGCTCGGCGTTCCAGCACCCGCCGACCCGACGCCCAGCCTGTGACGCCAGGCCGCCGAGATCGGTCGATGGCGAGTAGCCGCGACCTCGCGTGACGCCATCCGCGCTATCCGTTCCGAGGCACCTGGAGTGGTCGCATTCGGACAACGCCAGGTGCTGCCACGGAGTCGAATCCCCGCTAGTGTCAACCTGAGGGTGCAAGAAATCGATTTCTGTCACGAGGAAGTGAGCACGGCCATGCCAGTGTCGAAGCCATCGTCTGATCGTTCGCGTTCGAGTATTTCGCGGCGCCTTCTACTCGGGGGTACCGCCGGTGCGATCGGTACCGGGATCGCCACAGGCTTCGGGACACCGGCCGTCGCCGACTCACTGGAGTATCCGCCGGTCTATGCGGACGGCATCAAGATCACCAAGGTGAAGAACCTCACCGGCCCCGACATCACGGGGCGGTTCGGCCTGGACTGGGTCGACCTTGGCTGCGTGACTCGTTGCCCCGACGGCCGGTCGCTGTATGTCTTCGGTGACAGCTTCGGCGGCGAGAACTGGGGAGACAACTGGCGCTCCCCCACGGCCCTGTGGTCGAAAACCCGTGTACTCGAGCGCGGGGTGACCTTCTCCGGTGCGGTGGGTGGGGTTCCGGCCGCGCAGCTCATCCCGTACGAGCACGGCGATGAGATCTCCACGATCATCCCGTCGGATGTGATCACGCTCGGCGACACGATCTACCTCCACGCCGTGGTCAACCAGGGCTTCGGCAACGTGATCTGGAGCGGCATCTGGACCTCGGCCGACAACGGGGCGACCTGGCACGACTCCGGCGCCCGATTCCCCGGTGACGCGTACGACAAGATGTGGAACCTGTGCACGTGGGAACTCGGCGACGACGGCTGGGTGTACATCTACACCGCCGAATTCCTGCGCGAGAGCCCGATGATCCTGCATCGTGTACGACCGCACGAGCTCACCAACCCCGACGCGTGGGAGCCGTGGGGGCGTGACGGCGACACCTGGCGATGGGGTGCCGGCCCGGACACCGTGATCGACGACATCATCGGCGAGATGTCGCTGCGCAAGCTCGGCAAGCGGTGGGTGTTCACCTGGTTCGACAGAACGAACTACAGGATCTCGGCGATGGTGCTCGACCACCCCACCCAGGACCTGCGGCAGACGGAGCGGGTGACCCTGCTGCACGGGACGAGTTGGAACAACCAGGACGCCAATCACGTCGCGCAGTTGTACGGCAGCTACGTGATCCCCGGGTCGACGCTGAACGACCTGCACCTCACCGTCAGCCAATGGAACACCAGCGACAACAGCATTTATCGGGTCATGCAGTACCGATTCCAGGACCTGGGCCGCAGGTTGTAGCCGACGACCCGGGACCGACCACGATCCGCGGCGACTGGGCCGCCGACGCGGCATCACTCCATCGACTCCAGGATGCGGTCGAGTGTCCGGCGTCCCATCCTGCTCATCGCCGGATTGCTGTCGACGTAGTACCAGACAACACCCATCGCTTGTTGGAACGCCCATGCCTTGCCGCGCTCCCACTCCAGATCGTCGCAGGCCAGTGCCCGCCGGAGTACGTCCCGCGGGCCTGGCCGCAACAGGTGCCAGGCACCGACCAGATCCAGCGCAGGGTCGGCCGGGCCGAAGCCGCCGGTGTCGAGTACGCCGCAGAGCCGGTCTCCCGCGACCAGGACATTGCCGGGAATCAGGTCACCGTGGCTCATCACGTCGGCACCCATACGTGGCAACTCCCGAAAATGGCTCCACACCTGGCGCAGCCGCGGCACGTCGAGCAGGCCCTCACTCTCCTCGAAGCACTTCGCCATCCAGTCGTCGTGGTGAGCGAGAACACCGCCACGACCCTCGCCGCTGAACAGCCGCCCCCGCGTCTCGGCGTCCCGCAGGGCAGCGATGAAGGCCGCCAGGTCCTCGGCGAAGGCGTCCGACCCACTCGGGTCGGCGTCAGAGGCGATCGTTCCCGGCAGCCAGGTCTGGACCGACCACGGCATGGGGTAACCTGCACCAGGCTTTCCCAAGGCGACAGGCTCCGGGGCCGGGAACCGGGACACCTGTGCCAGCTCCGCGCTCGCCTGGGCTTCCTGTTCCAGAACCGCCAGCGCCTCGGCAGCATCGGACAGACGCAGTGGGAAACGCGCAGACAGGTCGTCCCCGATGCGGAAGATGGCGTTGACCGTCCCTGTGGACGACATGGGCCGGATCGCCTTGCCGCTCCACTGAGGAAACTGTTCCTGGATCAGGGTCGCAACGATTCCGGTGGTCACGTCCACCTGGTCGTCGTGCATGGTCATTCTCGCAGGGCCCTTCCACTGGTCCACTTGCGAAACGCGTAAGCAGACCGGATCAACTCAAGACGACAGCCAGTATTCATGCGCCAGGGCCCATGTCAACCGAGATTTTCGGTCCTGGTTCAGGATGCCGGGCTGCGTGGTTAGCTGCGGCGTGGCGCTGTAGCGGAGCGGGCTTGGCCTGCGTTTTGGTTCGGGCCTGGTTAGCGCTTCTTGCGCAGCTTACGGGTGTCGCGGAGTGGAGCGTAGGGCTCCTCGTCCGGTGGGTGTCCTGCTCTGATCGCACGACTGCGCTGGAGTTCGGCGTCGAGTTCGAGCCCGAGGAGGACGGCGATGTTGGTGATCCAGAGCCAGATCAGGAAGATGACGATACCGGCGAGCGTGCCGTAGGTCTTGTTGTAGGAGCTGAAGTTGGCGACGTAGACGGCGAAGGCAGCGGAGGCCGCGAGCCAGACCAGGACGGCGACGGCGCTGCCGGGTGTGACCCAGCGGAAGCCACGTGGCCGGATGTTGGGCGCGGCCCAGTACAGCAGCGCGAGCATCAGGATGACCAGCACGACCAGGACGGGCCATTTGGCGATACCCCACACGGTGATCGCGGTGTCTCCAAGGCCAAGCAGGTCGCCGGCACGCTGGGCAAGTGTTCCGGTGAAGACCACGACGACGGCACCAAGGGTGAAGAGGATGAGCAATGCGACGGTGAGGCCGACCCGGATCGGCAGTGTCTTCCAGAACGGTCGCCCTTCCGGCGCGTCGTACACCGTGTTGGACGATCGCATGAACGCCGCGATGTAGCCCGACGCCGACCACACAGCCAGGGCGGTGCCGCCGATGGCCGCCAGGCCAGCCAGCCCGGGTGCGTGGAGGTTCTGCAGGGCGGTGGTGAGGATGTCCCGGGCCGGGCCTGGCACGAAACCCGTCAGGTTGCTGGTGATGGTCTGCACGGCTGACTGGCCCAGCAGCCCCAGCAACGACAGCAGTGCGAGCAGGGCCGGGAAGAGCGACAGCACCGCATAGTAGGTGAGTGCGGCGGCCTGGTCAGCCAGATTGTCCGCCTTGAACTCGACGACGGTTCGTTTGGTCGCCGCCCACCAGCCGCCAGCCGGCAGATCGGTCGGGGATTCCACCGTTTCGTTGCCGGTGTCGCGGTCCTTGGCCGGTGGCACGTTCTGCCGGCTGTCGTCCACCTCATCGTCTCGGTCGTCGTTTCGCTCCCGCTTGTCCACCACTCACCTCCAGCCGCCTACGCGCCGATAGAGCCTGGGGTCGTACCACGGCTGCCTCCTCGCACGTCACGATCCGGACCCCGCATCGCTACCCCCACCCCGGAGTGCAAACCCCAACCAGCCAACGGTCAATGCTCCGCCGGCGCGGTTTACGGCGGCTCTTCCAGGTATCTCCCAAAAGGGGCACATTCGCACGGCGGTCAGCACGAGGTGGTGCCAGGCTCCGTCGTTGTACGCCGACCTGGACCAAGCAAGCGCGGCGCGGCACAGACAATCTGTGGTCCGCGCAAGGTCAGCTTGACGTCAGTCCGGAATGCTGCGCATACAGCCTGGTCAGGACGGCGACCACCCGGGTCCACTCCACGTGGTGGGCCGGGTGATCGCCTTCTCGATGTCGCTCGCCCGGCGGACCGGAGCCCTACGCCTTAACGTAGCCGCGCGCCTCGACGATCCTGCCGTCGCGGATCCGGATGAGGTTGACGCCACGGACACGGTCCTGTTCGCCGTCGCCCCACTGCAGTAACCATGGTTGGACCGCGAGGTCGCCGTGGATCTCTGCCGCTTCTGGCGTGAACCTCAGCGCACGATTCGCCGCGAGCTCGGACCACCGCGTCAGGCACGCTTGACCGCCTTCACGGCGTGCGCCGTCCGGGGCCGGGCTCGTGTCCTCGATGACGCAATCGTCTGCGATGAGATCGTTCAGAAGGCCTGGATCGTGCAGACGGAAAGCATCGTTGTACAGGTCAAGGACCTCGCGAGTGGTGCGTACTTTCATCGTGCCACCCGCGCCGCTTGTTGTGGACATGGCCATCCTCGTCTTGGATAGTGGTTGGCGAAGGGGCTGAAGCTCCCTCGACTTCGATGGTGGTATTCAGCTGTCGGTACTTTCCATGCCGGCAAGCGGAACCTCGCCGCCGGTTTTGCTGTACGCGAGGGCTTCCAGAATCTGGCCGTCGCGGACCCGTATCAGGGTCACGCCTCGCACCGAACCCGCAGGAGTGCCTCCGAAGCGGAAGCGCCAGCGGATCGTCGCATGTTCGGACGAGACCACGATCTCTTCCGGCTCGAACTGTGTGCTGTGATCCTCGGCCAGCGCCGTCCAGAAGGCCAGGTTCGCCGCGCGGCCTTCATAGCGGGCGCCGTCAGGCGCTGGCTGGATCGCCTCCATGACACAGTCCTCGGCGACCAGATCGTTCAGTGCGGTGGGGTCGTGGTGGACGAATGCGTGGTTGAAGCGGTCAATGACCTCTGCCGTGGTGCGCTGAGCCATGTGTCTACTCCTGGACAGGGCAGTTGGTGGACAGATGTTCCGTATGGACCCAGGGCGGGTCGAAAACTCATCGGTTCTGGCGGACGTGTCCCGCTCCTACAAGATCGCCCAACTCGGATAGCCGAACCAGCGACCAAACACCACAGCCACAAACGATCCGCTGACGCCTGACCCGAACGAGGCTCTCGATGGCGTTGGTGAAGTAGATGAGGCCACCCGCGATCCGCTCGCTGCTGTCGAACGGGTGGAGAGGGCTGGGCCATCCGGCACCCGCCGCGGACCTGCCAGGACCGACGATTGGCACTCGTACAGAGCGCTCGGCCGCCGGCGTCGTGATCTTCCGGCTTGACGGAGCGATCGACACCGAGACCCGTCCCCGTAGCGACTGCGCTAGCGCGTGAGCGCCGGGAGTACGAGCCGGTCGACGATGGAGGTGAGCTGCGCTTCGGTCATGGGCGTGTCGTAGACGAGGTTGTGCATGATGATCAACGACGGCCCGGCGGCGCAGATCTCCGGCGTGATGGCCTCGGCCGAGATCTCGCCGCGTGCGGCGGCGCGGCGGAGCAAATCGGTGGTCGAGCTGAGCCGGACGCGCAGGAACCGGTCGCGGATGGCGGCGACGAGTTCCGGGTGCTGCTTCTGTTCGGCGATCCCGGCGACGATCGCCTTGGTGAGCGTCCCGGCCTGCGCCACGCGCCGGAAGTGTGTGAGGAGGTCCTGGCGCAGGTCTCCGGTTTCGGCGACGTTCTCGGGAACGGCCAGCGCGTGCGCGAAGGCCGCTAGCACCAGGTCGGTCGAGCTGCTCCATCGCCGATACAGAGGGGTACGGCTGGTTCCGGCGCGTTCGGCGATGCCTTCCATCGTCAGCCCGCTGAAGCCGACGTCCGCGAGCTCCGCGATCACCGCGTCGTAGATCGCCGCGAGCAGGTCCTGGCCGCGACGACGTGACTTCTTCGGAGGCCGTTCCGCCTGTTCCCGTTCCGCCACGACGTCTCCACGCTGGTCAGGTCCGTTGCTCGGACAACCGTAAGGCATCGGCCGCGCGGGCAACTTAAGGTTCGTTGGTGTACCTTAATCGCCATGACTCACGGCGTGACTGCCAACGAGCGGCTCACCGCCGCTGCCGGAGGCGTGCTGCTCGTTCTGGCGCTGGCCGAGACCTTCACCGTGCCGATGTTGCCGAGCCTGCTGTTGCCTCACTTCTTCATCGGTGTCCTGCTGGCCGGTCCGGTGGCACTGAAGACAGCCAGCACCGGGTGGCGATTCCTCCGCTACTACGCCGGTCACCCCGCGTACCGGCGCAAGGGCCCGCCCGGCCGGAACCTGCGGATACTGGCCCCGATGCTGCTCGCCGCGACCATGGGACTGCTCGGCACCGGGGTCGCGCTGGCGGCAACCGGCCCCGCGCCGGCGATGCTGATCCGGATCCACCTGATCTGCTTCCTGGCGTGGCTGACGGCTCTCGTCATCCATGTCTACGCGCACCTCCCCCGCCTGCTCCGGCTGATCGCGGACGACTGGCGCCGTCCCACGCCGTACGGACGGTGGAGCCGGTTGTTCGCGGTCGCCGCCGCCGTGGCCGCCGGGACGATCGCGGCGGTGAAGCTGGCACCGACGGTCGAACCGTGGGCGGCCCGGCCGGACGGCGGGCACGCCCGGATCCTGCTGCTCTACACCCTCGTGGCGGCGATCGTCATCGTCGCCGGCCTGCGTCGCCGCCGGGTGAACGCATGAGCGCCCTGAACCTGCTGACCGCCAGGTCGTTGTCGCTCGCCGACGCGATCGGCGGCTGGCGGACGATCGCCGAGGCGATCGGCTCTCGCGTGCTGTTCCTCGTCGTCTACCTGCTCACCGGCCGGGTGCTGGCGTCGGCACTGGTCGCCGTCGGCGCGGTGCTGGTGCTCGCGCTGGTCCGCCTCCGTACACAGCGAACGAACTGGTGGCAAACGGCCATCCCACTGGGCATCGTGGGCCTGTCCGCGTTGCTGGCGGGCGGCACCGGCAACGCCGTCGACTTCTACCTTCCCGAGATGCTGCCCGACCTGATCCTCGGGCCGATCTTCCTGCTGTCGATGCTGATCCGGCTTCCGGTCATCGGGCTGATCGTCGGCGGCGCTCGCGGTGAACGGCTCACCTGGCGGCATGACCGCGCCCGGCGCCGGCGCTACCAGCAGTGCACCGCGGTCTTCGCGGCCAAGTTCGTGATCGCCGCGGTCGTACTGCTGTCCCTGTACGCCGCCGGCAATGTCGCCGCGCTCGGCGTGGCCAGCGTCGTACTCGCCTCGCCGGCGCTGGGCGGTTGCGTCTATCTCTGCTGGCGGCTGCTGCGGCGCGCCGGACAGTCCGGGGCGGCCACCGATGAGGAGAGGACGGCACAGTGCGGGTGATCGTGATCGGCGCCGGCATCGGCGGGCTGACCCTGGCGCATGCGTTGCGTGAGGCGCGAATCGACGTCGTGGTGTACGAACGCGACACAGCACGAGGCAGGCCGCAAGGGGTGAGCCTGCACCTCGACGAGCGGGGAACAGCCGCCCTGAGTTCCTGCCTGCCGCCCGGCCATGTCGCCATGATCGAGGCCACGATGGGCGGCCCACGCGAGCAGAAGCTGGTCGTGTCCGACGTGGACGGAACGCTCGCGGTGACCCAGGTACAGCCGTTGGCCAGTGTCCTCGGACGTACCCGGATCGGCCGGCAGGTCAGCCGGCGGCTGTTGCGAGCGGTCATGCTGGCCGGGCTGGGTGACACGGTGCGGTTCG
This sequence comes from Flindersiella endophytica, assembly GCF_054779015.1. NCBI lineage: Bacteria > Bacillati > Actinomycetota > Actinomycetes > Propionibacteriales > Nocardioidaceae > Flindersiella > Flindersiella endophytica. The sequence goes on along the minus strand of NZ_BAAGYY010000035.1, from coordinate 10,881 downwards.
AGAAGGAGTTCACCCACTTCGAGCAGCAGGCCGACGGCCGCGTACGCGCGTGGTTCGCCGACGGCAGCACGGACACCGCCGATGTGCTGGTCGGGGCGGACGGGATCGGTTCTCCTGTACGCCGGCAGTACCTGCCGCAGGTGCAGGTTGCCGACACCGGGAAGCGCATGGTCTTCGGTGAGACGCCACTGCGTGCCGTCGCGCGGACCGGCCTGCCCGAGCTCATCGGCGGCAGCCCGACCGAGGTGCAGGTTCACGGCGTGAAGCTGATCCTGGCGGCGCTGCGCTTCACCCAGCAACCGCCGCGGGCGCGCGACCAGTGGCTGCCCGAGTTGGACGCCCGGCACGTCGCGGGCCTCGAGGACTTCGTGATGTGGGCGCTGCCCACCACCGCGGATCGACTCGGTGCCGTGGAGCCGGGCGCCGCGACCTGCCGCTGGGCTCGCGAGACGGTCGTGGAGCTGCACCCTGCGTTGCGGCTGGTTGTCGAGGAAACCTTGCCGGGCACCGCCGTCGGCCTTCGGATCGGGCTGGTGGAGCAGGCGGCACCACGGCCGGCGAGCACCATCACGCTGCTCGGCGACGCCGTTCACGCGTCGCCGGGTTTCGGTGCCAGCCAGGCGATGCGAGACGCCCAACTCCTCCGCGACGCACTGCTTCGTGCGCACCGCGGCGAGCAACACCTGCTCGCGGCGATCCACGACTACGAGGATTCGCTACGTGTGACCCCGTAGGGCAGTACGCCGCGGCGCGTATCGACCGGCAGGCCGGGTGCGCACGACGGCGCACCCGCACCCGCTCTCAGGCCGACGCCGATCCACCCGAGTTCCGGCGCTGTGTTTGGCAGCGGCGGAGGTGTTGCAGGAGTCCTTCGGTGTTGTTGATCATGTCGGTGATCTGCGGCAACCCGAGGCCGTCGATCCGAACCAGCTCAGCGGCGGATCCGATAGCGGATATGGGTGGCCTCCGGGGTGTCGATCACCCGAACTATCTCCAGTTCGATCCGCGCCGGCAGGATGTCGAACTGCCGGCGGCCTGCCCCGAACAACACCGGGATCTGGTGGATCTGAATCTCGTCCAGCACCCCGGCCTCGAGCGCCCGCTGCGCCGTGTACGCGCCGTGCACCATCACGTCCCGATCCCCGGCGGCGGCCTTGGCCTGCGCCATCGCGCTCTCGATGCCATCGGTCACGTACGTCACCAACGGATAGTTCGCCACCGACGGATCCGGCGGCCGGTGGCTGGCCACGAAGATCGGCACACCGTGATGATCACCTTTCCAGTGATCGACCTGCTCCACCAGACGCCGCCCCGCCAGCACCGCACCGGTCGCGTTCCACTCATCCATCAGCTCACCGGCCGGGCCGGACGGCCGGAAGAACTCGCCGTCAGGAGTAACGAACCACTCGTGCAGCCGCATGAAGCCGTCGCCGCCCGGATTGCCCGGTTCGTCGTTCGGCCCCGCGATGTACCCGTCGAGGGACATCGACATGTAGAGCACCGATGAGGACATGAGCCTGCTCCTAATCTTCGACCGCGCAACTGACCAGCCGCGCCTCCTGACCCAACGTTTCGTAGCGCTAGACCACCCCGATGCCAGAAACTCATCGGCCACTCCACATTCGGAGAAGAGACGCCAAGCGACCCACGACGCGCGGCGAGCGCCTCAAGCGTGGAACCAGTTCCGATCGCCGCAGGCGATCTCCGCGGCGACAGGAAGACCTCGCCACCGCGTTCGGCACCGACTGAACCCAGGTTGCCCCGAGAACGAAGACCTCAGAGTGCTGCGCCACACGCAGGACCCCTTGCATACAAGCGATGTCACGAGATCACCATGGACCGGTCGTGACCGGTTCGTCGTCGACGCCAACGGCTACACCAGGTCGAGCCCGCCGTCGACGCTGAGTACCTGACCGGTGAGCCAGGTCGCCGCGGGAACCGCGAGCCGGAGAATCCACGCCGCCACCTCATGCGGTTCGCCACGGCGTCCGAGTGGGATGCGATCAGCTTCGTCCCGCTTGATCGTGTCGATGAGATCGTTGGGCAGGCCGGCAGCGGTCAGCGCCTCGCTCTCGGTCGGCCCGGGTGCGACCGCGTTGACACGCACACGATCCGGGGCGAGCTCCAACGCCCAGCTTCGGGTCAGTTGTTCCAGCGCCGCCTTGGACGCCGCGTAGTGCGCGGCACCGGCGATCGGCCGGTGGCCGTAGGTGCTGGAGACGTTGACGATCGAGCCATGCGACTGACGCAGCCACGGCAACGCCGCACGAGCCAGCAGGCTGGGGGCGGTCACGTTGAGAGCGAACAGCGCCCCGATCGCGGACGCGGTCGCATCGGCCAGCGCCATCACCGCGGTCGCGCCCGCGTTGTTCACCAGCACGTCGAGCCGTCCCCACCGCTGCGTTGCCGAGGCTACGACCGCCTCCGGCGCGCCATCCGCACAGACATCGACGGGAAACGTCGCGATGTTCGGATCTGCCTCCGCCGTGGCCTTCAAAGCATCGGTTCGCCGGCCTACGCCCAGGACAGCCGCCCCTGCTCGAGCGAACGCGTGCGCCGTCGCCCGCCCGATGCCCGAACCCGCGCCGGTCACGATCACGACCTGGCCCGCGAACCGGTCTCCACTCGTCGGCTCGGTCAAGGCTCACACCTCCATTGTTCGACGTTCGTAGAACATCGAACAAGCTAGCATGGCCTCATGCGACAGGCACGACATCCAGCCATCGAGGAGATGGCGTTGACCACTGTGCTGGCCGCTCTCAGCGACCCGGTCCGAATCGAACTGGTGCGCTACCTGTCCGACGACGAGGAACGCGGCTGGGGAGAACTACCCGCGCCGGTTGCCAAGTCCACCCTCAGCCACCACCTACGCGTCCTCCGAGACGCCGGCATCACGCGCACCCGCCAAGAGGGCACCAGATGCTTCGTCGCCCTCCGCCGCGACGATCTCAGCACCCGATTCCCGGGCCTCCTCGAGGCCGTACTCGCAGCCGCGGAGGATCCTCTGTAGGCAGTCACGCATGCGCCCTCAGCGGGAGACTCCGAACGCTGATCGCATGAAGAGCCTGAGCCCCCTTCATACGAGTCACCTCGTGATGCGAAGGTAGTGAACGCATGACGGCCGGGCTGGACAGGCAGCAGCGTCGTCAGCTCGCCACGCTGCTCCACCACTGCGTGACGGCCTTGGAGGCATCACCCGACGCGTGACCAGTCAGGCACGCCCCGGGTGGCACCGGTCAGCGGCCTCGGGTGAGTTCGCCGCTGAGCTTGCGGTGGATTCGTGCGCTGTGCTGGTTGAGGCCGACGATGGTGACGGTCTTGTCGCGGCTTTCGTACTTGGTGGTGATCGCGTCCAGCGCCGCGACGGAGGAGGCGTCCCAGATGTGCGCGTCGCTGAGGTCGATGACGATGGTGCCGGGGTCGCCAGCGTAGTCGAACTGGTAGACCAGATCGTTGCTGGGGGCGAAGAACAGTTCGCCGGTCACGGAGTAGACCACCTGGCTGCCGTCGGGATCGATGACCGAGGTGACGTTGACACCAGCGGCGCCGGGATGACCTTCGTGAGCTTCGGGAAGAGCACGATCAGAGTCAACCCGCCGGCGACCAGTGGATAGACGGCCCAGGGCACGTCACGCAGCTCGGGAACCTGGGCCAGGAAGATCAGGATGGCCAGGGCGTTGACGAAGCTGACCAACACGCTGCGCGGTACGAACCGCATCAACCTGGCAACCCCAAGGCAGCCAAGCACGACCTGGATGATCCCGGCCAGGATGACCGCCGCGACGAGATACCCGAGGCCGTGTTCCCTGACGTCATGGCACGAAACGCAAGGTTGCGCCGAACCCCGGATTTCGCCAGCGTTACGAACGTTGGCTCAATGGTCGACTTCGCAACGCCTCGATGCCCCGAAGCGTGAGCTGCGCCTGTCCCCACGGCCCTTGGACGACGAGGCCGGCGACGTGGAGACGGATCAGCTGGTCCGTGAACATCGGCGCGAGCTGGCCACAACCTGTCGGACGGAACGAGGACGGCACGCCGTCCGTCCCGACAACGATCGTCACCCTGCCCTCGGCGACCAAAAGCAACAGCACGCGGTCGGTGTCAGTGAGGGTGAGATCCACTCCACCATCATCTGCGCCCGGGACGACTACCGGAGAGGCCGTTGGTCGCTCGTCGACGGACCAAAGTCCATCTCCTCGTCGGATCGGGTCGATGCGTCCTGGCCACAAGGCACTTCCCGCCTGGCGGGCGACGGATGCGCATCCCCGAACAACCACGCCGACACGAACCACCCAGCACGTCTGGCAAGAGCGACTGACGGGCGAAGGCCGGGGTATGTCCTCCGATGCCAACGACATGCGCACTGTACGCATGTGCACGGCCAGGGAGGGTCATGGAGACCGACGCCAGGAAGGATCGTCACGGCAAGACTGAGGCAGAACTGCCACCGGCTGCGGCAGAGCTCTGGGGATGGCTGGCACAGCGGCGCCCTGAGCGACACGCCGTGATCTGGCCCGAACCCAGGAGCAAGCAAGAGCAAGCGACAGACGGACAAGACTGAGCGCGACATCGAAGGACCGTCGACACCTCGCCACCGACCAGACGAGGCGCACCATGCGCGGTCGAACTGCGCGGCGTTCTGATGCGTCAAGAGGCCAACCGCCCTGCCAAGGCTCGGGCGGACCGCAGGTAAGTGTCAGCTCCCGGAAAGCTGCCGTGGTTGGAGCTGGTTGCTGACGTCGACGACACCGGGTGTGTCCCAGGCGTCGTCACCGGCCGCGCGTTTGGCCAGCCAGGTCGACACTTCACCGCCCAGGATGACCACGGATTGCTTGACGTCGACCCTGATGTCGTCGTCCTTGGTGTGGGGATTCTCCTTCAGCCGTTTGACCACCGTCGACTTGATCTCACCGTCGGACGGCGGGGCGGGCGGTTGCTCGCTCAACCAGCTGTAGTAGTAACGGTCCTCCGGATATGTCCAGGCCGGCGGCCAGAAGCCGGCTCCACCTGTCACTGCCACGAGACTCACTCCTTCCGGTCTCGCACGTACGTCTACCGCCGTACCCCGGATCCCGGCGCGGATGCGCACGGATGGCCGACTTGAACCCGCCCACTGGGCACGAAGCAGGCACCGATCAACCCGATGAACAGCAGGCCCGTTCCCGCCAACCGAGCTCACCAGCACCTGCTGGCTCCCACCGTCCACCCAGCGAGTCGATAAGGTGGGCGGCGGAGTGCCGGGAAGTCTGGTCGGCGACGTCGTTGTCCTATGTCGGCTGTCGTTGGTCAGGAGCTGGTTTCCATGCGCGCTCGCGATCTTGTTCGCCCTTTCCCGTCCGCGTGGATGGACACGGCCGCCCTCGATGCGGCGAAGCTGATGGCACGAACCCGCAGCCCGCTGGCCGCGGTCGTGGATCCCGCCGAAGGCATGCAGGGCGCGATCACGCTTGACGGGATGCTGGACGAGGTGCTTCCGGGATGAGTGGTCTGGCGTGGATATCCGTGGCGGTCTTCGTTGTCGCCTATGTGTTGATCGCCACCGAGAAGGTGCACCGGGTCGCCGCCGCGTGTGGCGGTGCGGCCATCATGCTGGTCATCGGAGCAACCGACGCCGAACACGCGTTCTTCTCCGAAGAGTCCGGCATCGACTGGAACGTCGTCTTCCTGCTGCTGGGCATGATGCTGATCGTCTCGGTGCTACGGCGAACCGGCATCTTCGAGTACGTGGCGGTTTGGGCGGTCAAACGCGCCCGGGGCAAGCCTTTCCGCGTGATGGTGATCCTCGTCGCGGTGACCGCGGTGGCCTCGGCGGCGCTGGACAACGTCACCACGGTGCTGCTGATCGCGCCGGTCACGTTCCTGGTCTGCGACCGGCTGGCCGTACCTGTCGCGCCGTTCCTGATCGCCGAGGTGATGGCCTCCAACATCGGCGGCGCCGCCACGCTGGTGGGCGATCCGCCCAACATCATCATCGCCAGCCGCGCCGGCCTGTCGTTCAACGACTTCCTGGTCCACATGGCGCCGCTGGTGATCGTGCTGATGGTCGTGTTCGTCGGGTTGTGCCGGATCCTGTTCCGCAAGGCGTTCGTCTACGACGCCGAACGGGCGGCGGAGGTGATGGAACTCCAGGAACGCGACGCCATCGACAACCCGCGCTTGCTCGTCGTCTCGCTCACCGTGCTGGGTGTCGTGCTGGCCGCGTTCGTCCTCCACACGGCGTTGCATCTGGAACCCTCAATCGTCGCGCTGGTGGGCGGCCTGACCCTGCTCGCACTCTCCCGGCTCGACGCCGGCGAGGTCGCCCGCGACGTCGAATGGCCCACGCTGGCCTTCTTCGCCGGCCTGTTCGTCATGGTCGGGTCACTCGTCAACACCGGCGTCATCGACACGATCGCCGGCGCCGCCGCCGGAGCCGTCGAAGGCAAACTCCTCCTGGCCACCAACGTGCTGCTGTGGGCATCGGCCGGGCTGTCGGCCATCGTCGACAACATTCCATACGTGGCGACCATGAGCCCGGTCGTCGCCGAACTCGTCCAAGCCAGCGGCGGCGGATCCGGCCCCCACGTGCTGTGGTGGGCCCTGGCCTTCGGCGCCGACCTCGGCGGCAACGCCACCGCCATCGGCGCCTCCGCCAACGTCGTCGCCCTCGGCATCGCCGAACGAGCCGGCCGCCGGATCTCCTTCTGGGAGTTCACCAAGTACGGCCTCGTTGTCACCGTCGTGACAATCGCGCTCACGACGCCGTACCTGTGGCTCCGCTATTTCGTGCTCGCATGAATCGGATGCCGGCCCGTCGGCTTGGATCCGGAGCATCGCTCTCTGCCCTGACCTGATGGTGCTAGTGTTGATATCACCATGTTGCTGAAATTGGACCTCCAGGATCCGAGGCCACTGCACGAACAGGTGGTCGAGGCGATCCGGCGATCCGTCATCGCCGGGGAGGTCCGCGCGGGAGAACGGCTGCCGCCCGCGCGCGATCTGGCCGCGGGCCTGGGCATCAACAGCAACACAGTGCTTCGAGCGCTTCGCACGTTGCGGGACGAGGGCGTGCTGGAGTTCCGACGTGGCCGCGGCATCACGGTCTCGAGCCGGCCGGATCCGCGAGAGCTGTTGCGCGAGCGCGTGCAGAACCTGCTTACCGAGGCGGAGCGGTACGGCTACCAGCCCGATGACGTGATCGAGCTGGTTCGAGAGTCGTCCTGACGGATTGGATGTGGTGACACCGATGAGCTTCCGAGTCCGGTTCATTGCGGTCGCCGGGGCCTGGATCGCCGGACTTACAGGGCTGCTCACCGCCGTCCTGCTGGTCTACAGGTCCCGCCTGCCAGAACCGCTGGCCAGCCACTGGGGAGCCTCCGGCAGGCCCGACGACTCGATGCCGTTCCTCGGCTTGGCGGCCGTCGTCCTGCTGTTGTGGCTCGCCGTGGCCGGGATCGCCGCGGGCGCCGGCCTGACCGGCGGACGGCTCACGCGGCGTCCGGTACGAGCATGGCTGGGCGCCGAACTGGCGGCTGGCGGAAGCTTCGTCCTGGGTTTGCTGGCGGTAACCGTCTGGGCCAACCTCGACGCCGTCCACTGGCGGCAAGCCAAACCGGTCGGCTGGCAGGTCATCCTGGTCATCGCCATTGCCGCGGCAGCCGGCTGGCTGGGCTGGGTGGTCGCTCGGCACGGGCCGGACGCACCACCGCAAACAGTCCGCACCGAGCAGGTGCGACGACTCGACCTTCGCCCAGGAGAACACGCCGTGTGGGTGTCGGCCACGGCCAACACGTGGCTACTCGGCCTCGGGGGCGTGCTCCTGGCACTGGCCGGCGCGGTCGCGATCGGTGCGGCGTACGCGCTGCCGTCGTGGATGCTGCTCGTCTCCGCCGCACTCGCTGCGGTCACCGTCGCCTGTCTCGCGGTGTCGTCGATCCGTGTCGAGGTGAACGAAGGCGGACTCACCATCGCCTACGGCGCCTGGCGCTGGCCACGCCGGCGTACACCGCTGCGCCAGATCGACAGCGCCTGGACCGAGCATCGTCGGCCATCCGAGGTTGGCGGCTGGGGCTACCGCGGGCTCCCCGGCTCGGCGACCATCATGATCCGCGGCGGCGAGTGCCTGGTCATCCGCTACCGGTCAGGCGGTCAGCTCCGGATCAGTGTCGATGACGCCGAGAATGGTGCCGCACTTCTGAATGCGCTTGTCCAGTCTCCATAGAGCCGCTGCCGCGCATGATCGGCCATCGTGCGTGAGATCCCATACAAGACCGTCGGCGACAGGACGCTGCTCCTTCATGTGTCGCCACCGCACGAGCCGATGGGCTCGCCGGTTCCGACGGCGGTCTTCTACCACGGCGGCGGGTGGGTGAAAGGTACGTGGAGGCAGTTCCTGCCGCAGGCCGCCCGTCTCAACCTCCTGGGCGTGCTCGCCGTCCTGGTCGAATACCGTGCGGAGGGCCCGGTCGCGGCCACCGCTGATGCCGTGGCCGCCATGAACGCCGTCGTCGAGGGGTCTCGCGACATCGGCTGCGACACGATGCACCACGTCAGCGAGAAGACACCGCCGACACTGATCATGCATGGCACGCGCGGTGCGCGTGCTCAGCACCGCCACGGCCGGTGTCGCCGCGGCCGACAGCTACGGCGGCTTCCTGGTCGAGGGCGCGCTGGCGGCGGGCTCCGGACCTGGAGTCAAGGGTGGTATCGACGTGGTGGCGGTGAACGACTCCGGCTCGGCTGCCACCAACCTGCTGTGCTCGACCAACTCCGTCAACGAGATCGTCGCCTTCCAGGCCAGCGTCGCCGGGCTCGTTCCACCAACGGACAACGCGCGTGACATCGGCAGCGAGCGTGCACGCATCCGGACCGTGTTCACCCGCGCCACCCGGTTGCACCCGTACACGGTCGCGACGCTGCCCGCGGCCGCGGGCGCACCGGGTGCGTTGATCCACGTCGGCGACGGTGACGACGGCAGGCCATGCCTGGCGATGTCGGACGGTACGTCGTGGCGCCGGGTGCCCCTCGGCGCCGCAATCAGGTAGCGCCGGCTGGGCTCCGGACACCTGGTGCGCCTCGGGTGCGGGAGCTGTCGGCGGCTTCCGTACCCGGGCCAGGGCCACCACGGGATCTCAGCCGCAGACCGTCCAGATGCCACGAGGAACCGAGGGAACGATGAGTGACCAGCCACTGGCCCGCGCGCAGCCGAACATCGTCCTGGTGGTCATGGACGACCTCGGCTACGGCGACCTGAGCTGCATGGGGAACACGATCCTGCGTACACCGCGGATCGACTCCGTCGCCGCCGACGGCATCACCCTGCGGAACATGTACGCCGCCTCGGCGGTGTGCACGCCTTCGCGCGTCGTGGAGAGCCTGGACCAGCACATCGGCCGCGTACTCGACCGCCTCGACCTCGGCCTGGCCGACACCCACCCTGGTCATGGTGACCAGCGACAACGGGCCGTGGTTCGAGGGCAGCACCGGCGGGCTCCGCGGAAACAAGCTCCACCTCGACCGCTTCCCACACGACCCGAACCGCGCACACGGCAAGGAACTGCCGCAGCTGTTCAACCTCGAGCTCGGCCCCGCGGAGACATACGACCTGCGGCACGGCCATCCCGACGTCCTCGAACACCTCACCAGCCTGGCAGCGCACTTCGAGGACGCGATCGCCGGACAGCGTCTGGCCGCCGAAGCCCGCGCAGCCGGTCGAGCGACACCGCCCTCGCCGGTGTGACCAGCGGTTCCGTGTCGGCAGACCGGCAGTTGACGCCTCGTTCGAATGACCTGCGGTCAGACCGATTCCTTTCGCGGGCGTGGGCGGTCTGTATTACGAGGCGTTCTCGGTGCTGGGGATCTGGGTGGTGTTCGGACCGGGAGGTCCAGCGATCGATCAAGTCGCCAGGGCTTTTGTGGGAGGCGATGATGTCGAGTGAACAGGTCGGGGTGGTCAGTAGATGCGGGTGAGGACATGGTGAGGACGCAGCGGTCAGAGGAATTCGTACAGCAGACCGAGCCGTTTCGGCGGGAGCTGCTGGCGCACTGCTACCGCATGATCGGCTCGGTGGAGGAGGCCGCGGACTTGGTGCAGGAGACCTACCTGCGGGCATGGCGGTCCTACGACAGTTTCGAGGGCCGCTCCTCGCTGCGTACCTGGCTCCACCGCATCGCCACCAACGCCTGCCTGTCCGCCCTGCAACAACGCGGCAGGCGGGTGCTGCCCTGTGGCCTGGGCGGTCCGGCCGAGGATCCCGATGCCCCGCCGGGCCCGGCAGAACCCTCGGTGGCCTGGCTGGGGCCGGTTCCAGACGCCTTGGTGACCCCCGAAACCCACGACCCTGCCACGCTTCTGGCCGAACGTGACAGCGTGCGGCTGGCACTCGTGGCGGCCCTGCAGTACCTGCCCGCCCGGCAACGAGCCGTACTCCTGCTGCGGGAGGTGCTGGGGTTCAGCGCCGGCGAAGTCGCGGCCATGCTCGGTGTCTCGACCCCCGCGGTCAAGAGCGCGCTGCAACGAGCCCGCGCCCGCCTCGATGAGGTCGCACCCTCCCCCGACAACCTCACCGAACCGACCCAACCGCACGCCCGGCAACTGCTACGCCACTACATCGCCGGATTCGAGAACGCCGACCTGACAGCCCTGGAGAAGGCGCTGCGCACCGACGCCGCCATCGAACTGGTGGGCACGCCGACCTGGTTCTCCGGCAAGGTGACCTGCCTGCGCTACCTGGCACACGTGATCGGATCTCCTGGCCACTGGCTGATGACCCAGACCCACGCCAACAGCCAACCTGCCGCAGCCACCTACCACCGCACCGCCGACCAAACCCATCAAGCCCTCGGGGTCGCCGTCCTCGACGCCACCCCCACCGGAATCGCCCGCATCACCGTCTTCCCCGG